>DATARR010000065.1:0-69487 GCA_036264085.1 Thermoanaerobaculia bacterium
CCCTCGCCCCGCTCACCCTGGGCATCCTCTGGATGGTGGGGAGCATGTCGGCCCTCGGTATCCAGATGAATTTCATCAACATCTTCGTCACCACCATGATCATCGGCATCGGAGTGGACTACGGGATCTACGTGCTGCACCGGTACCTGGAGGTGCGCGACCTGCCGGACGAAGAGTTCGAGCGTGGCATCCTCGAGACCTGCAAGGCGGTGCTGGCGGCGGCCACCTGCACCATCGTCGGCTTCGGCTCGATCACCTTCTCGCACTACCCGGGCCTGATCTCCACCGGCAAGGTGGCGATCCTCGGCGCGCTCTGCACCTCCCTCGTCGCCATCACGCTTCTCCCGAGCTTCCTGAGCTGGCGGCGGGACCTGCGCCAGCGTCGTCAGCAGCTCGAAGAGCTTTCCCGCGCCTCCTGAAAGCTTTCGAGCCGGGCCGGAAAGTTTTCCCGCGGGCCGGAAAGGTTCTCCCAGCGCCGGAAAAGCTTTGCGGCACCGTGGAAACCTTCGTGGCCGCACGAAAAGCTTTCCGCGGGCCTGAGAAACTTTTTCGGCGGCGGGGAAAGTTTTTCCAGCGCCAGAAAAGCTTTGCAGCGCCGTGAAAACCTTCGTGGCCGCACGGAAAGTTTTCCGCGGGCCTGAGAAACCTTCTCGGCGGCCGGGAAAGTCTTCCCGGCGCCAGGAGAACTTAGCGGGCGCCGGGAAAACCTTCGCGGGCGCGTGGAAACCTTCCCGGGCCGGGTCAGATCCGTTTCGCCACGCCCTCCACCGCTGCCGCCAGCTCTGCGGGCACCTCCTCCTGAAGGAAGTGTCCGGCGGCCGTCCGCGTCACCGGCGCGCCTGGAAGGGCCCGCTCGAGATGCCGGAGGGCCTTGCCGAGGATGGGATCGCGCATCCCCCACACCAGGGCCGTGGGGCCGCCGAAGGACAGCACCCACTCCGCGCCGCGGCGCAGGGCCGGCATACTCGGGTGGTCCGGACCGCTCGGCACCATGCGGGCCAGGGCGAGTGGTGCGACCCGGTCGCGCCACGTCCGCAGCGGCCACTGGTAGGCCCGGGCCACCTTGCCGCGGATCGAGCGCTTGTCCCCCTGGATCGCCGAGAGCATGCTCTGGGGGAACCCGAAGCCGCGGAAGACGAGGTCGCTCACCCCCGGAATGCGGGCGAAGCGGTGGAAGAGCGTCCCCTTGGGATGGGCCGGCACGGTCACCGCCGTGTTGGCGAGCACGAGCCCGGCGATCCGCTCCGGCAGCCGCGCCCCGATCTGGGCGGCGATGGGGCCGCCCCAGTCCTGACCGACGAGGATCACCCCGCGCAGGTCCAGAGCCTCGACCACCTCCGCCATCGCCGCCCCGTGCCGGTCCACCGTGTGGTCCGCGAGCCGCGGCAGCCGGTCCGAGAGGCCGAGCCCCAGGAGGTCCGGGGCCACGCACCGGAACCCCGGCAGCAGGGCGATCACCTGCCGCCAGAGGAAGCTCCACGTGGGATTGCCGTGCAGCATCACGACCGGCCGTGCCGCCGGGTCGCCCTGGTCGACGAGGTGGATCCGCCGCCCGGCGTCCGGCCCCGACTGGAGGACGTGGACGGCGCGCCGGAAGGGGAGGAGGGGCGCCAGGAAGCCGGGGAGCGAAGGCGGAGGGAGGGTGGCCATGGGGATCGACGCGGCGAGCTCGGACCGCCTCCTCGAATGGGGTGAGCGCATCCTGACGGCCAGTCTCTGGACGAGGTCTTCGGCGACTGATTCCCGATCTCTTAAAGACATCCGTCGAAGAGACACCAGGGCCGCTCAAGCCCGCATCGTCTTCAGAGGACGAACCTGCCGGATCCATTCAAAGTCGTCGTCGTCGTGGAGGAGGACGCCGTCGTGCTCCAAGGCAAGCTGGGCGATGAAACAATCCACCGAGCTACGGATCGTAATCCCTTTTCGCCGGCAATCGTAGAAGATCCGCGCTGCGTCTCTGTGCGTCGAGACGGAATCGGCGGAGAGCAGTAGATCCTGAGATTCCAAGTACTCCGACAAGAGCTTCCACTCCCGCTCGTCCCGGGCCCCCTGCAGGACCTCTTGAAGGCAGACGCCTGGGATCGAGAAGGGAATCCCCGCATTTTCGAGATCCTGAAGACGATCCGTCGTCGGGGTCGCCCTTCCCTTGAACCAATCGATCAGGACAGAGGAGTCGACGACGATCAACGCTTGTCAGTCCTGAGAGACTTGTAGTCGTAACCCGGGGCGAACTCGATCTTGCCCTTAAGGTCCAGCAGACTTTTTCTCTTCTTGGTGGCGACGAGCAGCCGCAAAGCTTCATGAACCACATCCTTCTTGGTCTTGATCCCGGTCACCCGGATCGCCTCGGACAGGAGATCATCATCCAGGACGATGTTGGTTCTCATGAGGTGCCTCCATACACACAATCATACACATCATGGCCGCTTGAAGCTAGTATCAGACCCCACCTCCAACACCGCCCACCGCGGCGGGCACCAGAACCTCACCGGCAGCACGGACATCCCCACCCCTGGGTTGATGTAGAGGGTCGTCAGGCCCCGGGCGTTGGGCGCCGGGAAGTCGAAACGGCCGCGGTCGTAGTAGGCGCCGAGGGCGGAGCGGGTGGTCAGCGGCCCGACGAAGGGGATCCTCACCTGGCCGCCGTGGGTGTGGCCGGCGATCACGGCGTCGATCCCCCGCCAGGCGGCCTCCCGCGCGACGTCCGGGACGTGGGAGAGGACGACGACCGGCGTCCCCGGCGGCACCCGGAGACTGCGCGCCAGGGCCATGGCGATGCGCGTTCCCCGCGTCCCCACTCGAAAGCCCGGGGGCTTGTCGACGCCCGGAGGCAGGACGAGGGGCTCGTTCAAGAGCTCCCGGCCGTCGTTGCTCACGACCTTCAGATTGCGGTAGACCACGGTGCCGCCACCCGAGGCCCAGAGACCCACCGTCCCCGCGAGGGGCCGCCGCGGGGAGTGGTTCTCGCCGTGGGCCTGCCAGTCCCGGGGCTCGGGGCCGTCGGCGGGCCAGGCCTTGGCCAGCACCCGCAGGCGATCCGCCAGCACCTCGGTGCGCACCTTCAGGCGGTACCAGCGCCCCGGCTGGGGGCGGACGCCCGAGCTCGTCCGGTCGTGCGGCCCGTCGAAGCCCGAGCCGCCGGCGACCAGGGAGAAGGCGCCCGTCTGGTCCCAGCGCGAGCCGTCGCGATGGAACTGGATCATGCGGTCGTCGCCCAGCACGTAGCGGCTGTGGACGGTCAAGCCCACGCCGGCGTCCTCGTCGTCGATCCACGCGTCGCAGGTCACCTCGTAGCCGCTCCAGGAGAGCGGTCCGCCCGCGTCGGCGAGGCCAGCCGGGGAGGGATCCTGGGAGGGATCAAAATGGCTGAAGAAGTTCCGGTAGGGCTGGCCCCGCCGGGCGCCGTAGAGGCGGGCCCCCCGCATCCTCAAGGGCTCGAACGGCGGCTTCCACGACCAGCCGAGCCAGTCGTTGCCCACCTGGGTGTTGAGGCCCAGGAGGAGGATGCTGCCGTCCGGTCCGATCCGCCTCCCCTCGTTGGAGAGCCACTGGAGGCCCGCCCGGTCCAGCCGGTCGACCAGCTCCCCCTGGTGCTCGCTGTGCCCCTGGACGGCGTAGATGGGGGCGGTGCGGCGCAGGGCGGAGACGAAGGCGGCCACGGCGGCGGCGTTGCGGGCGCCCTCGGGATCGGGGACGTCGTGGATCAGGTCGCCGCTGATGACGATCAGGTCCGGCCGGGCGGCGGCGACCTCGTCCAGGAGGCGGTGGAGGAGTGGCATGTCCCCCCGGATGTGAAGGTCCGAGAGGTGGGCGATCCGCAGCCGCGGCGCCGCCAGCTCGATCCTCACCACGTCGTGGAACAGGAGGAGGCGGGGCTCGATCCAGAACGCGTCGGCGAGACCCAGGAGCGCGATCAGGGCCGCCGCCAGAAGCAGACGTTTCCTCAATGTCCTCCTCAATACAGAGGCTCCGGCTGGCGGGGAGGCCGCCGGCCTCCTCCCAGCAGGAACAGCAGCAGGGGGCCGGCGATGAAGCCGCCGATGTGAGCGAACCAGGCGACGCCGCCGGTCTCCGCCGTGGTGCGGGCGCCGAGCGAGGCCGCGCCCGAGAGGAGCTGCATGAGGAACCAGAGCGGCAGGAAGACCCAGGCCGGCACGTAGATCAGGCGGATGAAGAAGCCGAGGATGAGCAGCGTCTGGATGCGCGCCTGGGGGTGAAGGAAAAGGTAGGCTCCGAGCACGCCCGAAATGGCGCCCGAGGCTCCCACCGCCGGCACCGTCGAGCCCGGGCTGGCCCACAGGTGGGCGAAGGTGGCGGCGAAGCCGGAGAGGAGGTAGAAGACGAGGTAGCGGAAGTGCCCCAGCCGGTCTTCGACGTTGTCGCCGAAGATCCAGAGGAAGAGCATGTTGCCCAGCAGGTGTCCCCAGCCGCCGTGGAGGAACATGGAGACCAGGGCGGCGGAGAGGCCTGGGGCCAGCTCGCCCAGGAGAGAGCCGCCGCCCGTGTAGCGCGCCGGCACGAAGGCCGCGGACATCACGAAGGCATCGAGCCGGCCGCCCAGCGACAGCTCGAAGAGGAACATCAGGACGTTGGCGGCGATGAGCAGGACGTTGACGACCGGCGTCGTGGCCCGCTGCATGCCGACGTCGCGCAGAGGGATCATGGGCCGCTCCCCTCGCTAGACGCCGCGGATGCGGTGCACCCGCATCAGGTTGGTCAGGGGCCGCTCGCGCACGGGGTGGCCCATGAGGATGAGGATGCGGTCGCCGGGCTTGACGAGCCGCGCCGCGAGGAGCTCGCGCTCCACCACCTGGACGATGTCGTCCAGGCTCCCCACCTGGAGCTCGGCGACGAAGGGGCGCACCCCCCAGACGAGCTGGATCTGGCGGGCCACCCGCTCGTCGGGGGTGAAGGCCATGATCGGCGACCGCGGGCGGTAGCGGGCCACCAGCCGGGCGGTGAAGCCGCGCTGGCTGAAGGCCACGATGCGGCTGACGCGGAGCTGCTCGGCGGCGTAGACGGCCGCGGCCGACACCATGTCCGGCACCTCCAGGGCGAGCTCGTCGTCCGTGGTGTGGTCCTCGGGGTCCATCTCGAGGGTGCGCCGGGCGTGGACGTGGCCCAGGGGTTGGAGGGTGTGGCGCTCGGCGCTCTGCCCGGCGTAGTCCTCCGCCTCCTGGATGATCTGCACCATGGTCTGGACGACCTCCACCGGATACTTGCCGGCCGCGGTCTCGCCGGAGAGCATGAGGGCGTCGGCGCCGTCGAAGACGGCGTTGGCCACGTCCGTGGCCTCGGCGCGGGTGGGCCGCGGTTGCTCGATCATCGACTCCAGCATCTGGGTGGCCACGATCACCGGCTTGCCGGACAGGCGGCCGGCGGCGACGATCTTCTTCTGCAAGACCGGCACCTGGTAGAGAGGGACCTCGACTCCGAGGTCGCCGCGGGCCACCATCAGGCCGTCGGCGGCCTCGACGATCTCGGCCAGGTGCTCGATGGCCGTGGCGCGCTCGATCTTGGCGATGAGCGGGATGCGCCCGCCGGCCGCGGTGACCACGGCGCGCACGGCCTCGACGTGTGCGGCCTCGCCGACGTAGCTGGCGGCCAGGTAGTCGGCGTTCTCGGCCACGGCGAAGGCGACGTCGGAGCGGTCCTTGCCGGAGATCTCGAAAGGGAGGGCGCTGTCGGGGAGGTTGATCCCCTTGCGGGTTCTCACTGGGCCGCCGTTGACCACCCGGGCGCGCGCCCGGTCCCCCGCCTTCGACTCGATCCTCAGCTCGATCAGGCCGCCGTCGATGAGCACCCGCTCGCCCGCGGCGAGGTGCTCGACGATGCCGGAGTCGACCGGCAGCTCGGCGCCGGAGGACTCGGGTCCGAGGACGACCTCCTGGCCGGGCGCGAGCAGGCGGGGCTCGTCGGGGATCTGGCCCAGCCGGTAGCGGGGGCCCATGAGGTCGAGGACCACGGGGAGGTGACACCTCTCTTCGGCCGCCACCTGCCGCACCCGCAGGAGGGTCTCCCGGTGCTGGTCCTGGGTGCCGTGCGACAGGTTCAGGCGAACGAGGTCGACGCCCGCCCGCACCAGCTCCCGCAGCACCCCCTCGTCGCGCGAGGCCGGCCCCAGCGTCGCCATGATCTTCGCCCGGCGCTCCACTTTGCGTCACTACCCCTCTCGACGACCCTGCTTCAGCAGGAGGGTCCGTTTCAGGATCGGCAGGACTGCACGGTCCTTTTCGCGATTGGCCTCCTCCTTGGAGCGAATGATCATGGCCAGCTTCAGGGTACGAATCGGTGAGCCGTCCACCTCGTAGGTTTCGGTCTCCCCTACGAGATCCGAGTAGCTCAAGCCGTTCCCGATGCTCGTGAGGACGTCCAAGTCTCCCAGATCGGTCCTCAGTCGATTCATGCGCATCGAGTCGAGCTTCACGAGGTCAGGTACGATGTGCCGGCCGGCGGGATCAAGATAGTGGGCGTTGAGCTCCTGGAGAGCCGAGAGGAGGCGCTTGCGATCGTCCTCTCGAGGAACCACGACGTCGACGTCAAAAGTGGAAACCGGTGCGCCTTCGAGAATCGCGGCGACTCCCCCGACGAGGATGAAATCCACCCCGTGCTGGGTCAGGACTCTGATGATGCCGAAGAATTTAAGCGCGGCGTCCACGACGAAGCGCCAGGATGCTGTCCACGAAATCTTGGGCTACTCCCAGCCTCTGAGCCGGAGTCAGGCTGAGCATCCAGAGGATCAAGGGGTCGTCGTCCTCACCGGGTCCGGGAGACCAGGGCTCGGGAGGTGTGGCGGCGCCATCGTCCTGCAGAGGTGAGGGATCTGCTTGGCCGGTCTCGCTCATCGGTCCTCATCGTAGCACTCGACAGCCAAGCGTGGCGAGGCGCCATGCTACCATTCACCTCCCTGAAACGGTACGGCGGGCGCTCTCGGCTCTGCCCATCACGCAGCGAGGTTTCCATGTTCGACGGTCTTCAGAACAAGCTCCAGGACGTCTTCCGGCAGCTCAAGGGCGAGGGCCGGGTCACCCCCGAGGCGCTCGACGCGGCGCTGCGCCAGATCCGGCTGGCCCTGCTCGAGGCCGATGTCCACTTCCGGGTCGTCAAGCCCTTCATCGAGCGGATACGGGAGCGCGCCTCGGGCCAGGAGGTCCTGGAGAGCCTGACGCCGGCGCAGCAGGTGGTGAAGATCGTCCGCGACGAGCTCGCCTCGCTGCTCGGCGAGGAAGGGACCGAGCTGCGCCTCGACGGCCGGCCCGCCGTCGTCATGCTCTGCGGCCTCCAGGGCTCGGGCAAGACGACCACCGCCGGCAAGCTCGCCAAGCGCCTGAAGAAGAACGGCCGCCATCCGCTGCTGGTGGCGGGCGACCTGCAGCGCGCCGCCGCCGTCGAGCAGTTGAAGCAGGTGGGCAAGGGGGTCGAGGTGCCGGTCCTCGAGCCCGAGCCGGGGGAGAAGGTGATCGCCCTCGGCGCCCGGGCCCTCTCCGTCGCCCGCCAGCGCGGCCACGACGTGGTGATCATGGACACCGCCGGCCGCCTGCACGTGGACACGGCACTGATGGACGAGATCAAGCGCCTCGCCGACGAGATCAAGCCCCACGAGATCCTCTTCGTGGCCGACTCGATGACCGGCCAGGACGCGGTGAAGAGCGCCGAGCAGTTCGCCCAGGTGCTGCCGCTGACGGGCGCCATCCTCACCAAGCTCGACGGCGACTCGCGGGGCGGCGCCGCCCTCTCCATCCGCACCGTGGCCCGGGTGCCCATCCGCTACGTGGGCGTGGGCGAGAAGGCGGACGACTTCGAGCTCTTCCATCCCGAGCGCATGGCCTCGCGGATGATCGGCATGGGCGACGTCATGTCGCTCATCGAGGCCGCCGAGCGCGGGCTCGACTCCGCCGAGACCGAGCGTCTGGCCAAGCGCATCGTCAACCAGCAGTTCACCCTGGAGGACCTGCGCGACCAGCTCCGCCAGCTCAAGAAGCTGGGTCCGCTGGCCTCGGTGCTGGAGATGCTGCCCAAGGTCGGTCCCCTGCGCGGGCTCGACTCGGCGAACGTGGACGAGAGCGGCCTCAAGAAGGTGGAGGCCATCATCAACTCCATGACGCCGCTGGAGCGCCGCCGGCCGGACGTCCTCAATGGCGGCCGCAAGAAGCGCATCGCCATGGGCTCCGGCACCTCGGTCGCCGAGATCAACCGCCTGCTCAAGCAGTACCGGACGATGCAGAAGATGATGAAGGGCGTCCAGGGCAAGTGGCTGAAGCGGGCGATGGGGATGAGCGGCGGAGCGCGGGCGTAGGCCGCTCGATGCGGGTTTGTACCCGGAATTGGAGATTGGGCGCTGGACTCAGAGACTGAAGAGTGGTAGGTTCCCCATATGAGAGCCACCACTTTGAAGATCCAGTCCACTGTCGAAGACGACTGCAACCTGCCTCGCTCCGAACGGCGGGAGGCAGAGCGAGCCCTGCGCGCCATCGGCAAGGCTATCCAGGCGATCGGATCCAACCTGGATTGCAGTGCCGCCACCCTTCAGCGGGTGGAGGTCAAGCTCGGGGACTTTACGCGGTGAGCGTCAGCCAGGAGCTGTGGGATACCTTCCGCAAGCTGGCAGCTCTGGAGGCGAGGACCGATGACGTCGTCCGCGGGGTGGAGCGGGTCGAGGATAAGATCGACGGCCTGATCGAGCGCCTCTCGCGATTGGAAGCTCAGGTCGTGTTCCTCCGGGAGAACGTCCGCAACGAGATCCTCGCGGACCTGAAGGCCGAGATGGCGGTGCTGAAGCTCACCTTGGATGGACACGTGCTGAGCACTTCGAAGCCTTCTCTGGTGGCAGCCAAAGACGACCCTTCTTAGGAGTCGGTATTGAAGGGGAGGGGTCTGCCGCCTTTGCGAACTCCCCGCCGTCTGCTAAACTCACCCGTCTTTGCGCGCCCTCCCTTGGCGGGGGGCCCGGGAGTGCTCCGCGCGGCATCGGTCGCGCATGGGTCTCGCGCGATCGAAACACAGAGAAACCTGGAGGCATCGAGATGCTGACGATTCGGCTGCGCCGCATGGGCGCCCGGAACAACCCCTTCTTCCGCGTGGTGGTGTCGGACTCACGGAATACCCCGACGGCCGCCGCGGTGGAGGAGATCGGTCATTACGACCCCACGAAGAACCCCGCGCAGGTGACGATCGACGCCGCCCGCGCCGACCACTGGATCGGCAAGGGCGCCCAGATGTCGCCCACGGTCAAGAAGCTGCTGGCCCAGACCAGGAAGAGCGCCTGAACGTGCCCGAGCTCGCCGACGACCTCAAGGAGCTGGCCCGGCTGCTGGTGGACCAGCCCGATGCCGTGGAGGTGGAGGAGGTCCCGAACCGGCGGGGGGGCGGCATCCTGGAGCTGAAGGTCGCCCCCGACGACCTGGGCAAGGTGATCGGCCGCCAGGGGCGGACGGCACGGGCGATGCGCACGCTGCTGGAGACCCGCGAGGACCGGCGGGGAGTGCGCCATGAGCTCGAAATCCTCGAAGACTGACGCCGGCGGATCCTCCTCGGCAGGACGGGGTGACCTGCCGGAGACCGTCACCGTGGGCCGCGTGTTGCGCCCCCACGGTGTGCGCGGCGAGGTGGTGGTCGAGGTGCTCTCGGACGTGGCGGAGCGCTTTTCGAAGGGGAGCCGGCTCCTGGGTGTCCGTGAGGGGACTCCCCCGCTGCCGCTGGAGGTGGCCGCGAGCCGCGCCCACAAGAACGGCGCGGTGGTGCGCTTCGCGGGGTGCGAGGACCGCGACCGGGCCGAAGAGCTGCGCGGCCTCTGGCTGGAGGTCCCCCGCTCTCAGGTGCCCGCGGCGGAAGCCGGCACCTACTACCAGTACGAGCTGCTCGGCTGCCTCTGCCGCGTGAGCGGCGAGGAGCTGGGGCGGGTCGCCGAGGTGGTGGAGGACGGCGGCGGCCTGCTGCTGATTATTGAGGGTGAGAGCGAGGGGGAGGGACGGCGGATTCCGGTGCCGTTCGTGCGCGAGTTCCTGCGCGAAGTGGACGTGGCCGGGGCGCGGATCGAGCTGGAGCTGCCGCCGGGGCTGGTCGAGACATGCGCGTCCAGGTCCTGACCATCTTCCCGGAGCTGTTCGCGCCGTTCCTCGCGACCAGCCTGGTGGGCAGGGCGATCGAGAAGGGGCTCCTGGAAGTGCGGGTGCACGACCTGCGGGACTATACGGAGGACCGGCACCGCAGCGTCGACGACGAGCCCTACGGCGGCGGTGGCGGCATGGTGATGACGGCGCCGCCGTGGATCCGCGCCGTGCGCGCCCTGTCGGGGCCGTCGGAGGAGGGAGAGGAGAGGCCCTGGCGGGTGCTCCTGTCGCCACAGGGAGCGCGGCTGGACGAGGCCAAGGTGCGGGAGCTGGGGGAGAGGCACGACCTGATCCTCCTCTGCGGGCGGTACGAGGGGATCGACGAGCGGGTGCGGCAGACCGTGGTCGACGAAGAGGTCTCGATCGGCGACTACGTGCTGTCGGGCGGCGAGCTGCCGGCGATGGTGCTGATCGAGGCGCTGTCGCGGCAGGTGCCGGGGGTGGTCAAGCTGACGGACTCGGTGGAGAACGACAGCTTCCGGGCCGGCCTGCTGGACCACCCGCACTACACCCGGCCGCCGGTGGTCGAGGAGCTGGCGGTACCGGCGGTGCTGACCTCGGGGGACCACGCGGCGATCCGCCGCTGGCGGGAGCGCGAAGCCCTGCGGGCGACCCTGGCCAAACGGCCGGATCTGCTCGCCCGGCCGGAGGCGCTGGCCCGGCTGACCCCGGAGCAGCGGCGCGCTCTGGAAGACGTGCGGGACGAGATGCGAAGAGACGAGAAGTGAAGGGCTGCTTGCGCGGCCATTCTGAAATGAGAATAATGACGGAAACGTCCCTGGGCGATCCGTCGGGTTTGCGAGGTGAGTCATGAACCAGTTGGATCAGGTCGAGAGTGTCTACTTCCGGCAGGGCCATCCCGACTTCAAGCCGGGGGACTCGGTGCGCGTCCACGTGCGCGTGGTCGAGGGCGACAAGCAGCGGATCCAGGTCTTCCAGGGCGTCGTGATCTCCCGCCGCGGTGGCGGGACGCGGGAGAACTTCACGGTGCGCAAGATCTCCGGTGGCATCGGCGTCGAGCGGATCTTCCCCTTCCACTCGCCCAACGTCGACAAGATCGAGGTCGTGCGCCGGGGCCGGGTGCGGCGGGCGAAGCTGTACTACCTGCGCAACCTGCGCGGCAAGGCGGCTCGCATCGACGAGCGCCGGGAAGATCAGGGCCGGTCCTAGCTCCGGCCGCCTGCGCTGCCGGCACCTCGATCGGAAGGTGGCTGAGAAAGGAGTCGCGGTGAGCAGGGCGGCGAAACCTGGGGCCCAGCCGGCCCGGGCGATGATCGAGCTGTTCCTCGAGGCCTACCGCCTGCGCCTGCTGCGTGGGCTGGAGGAGGCTTTAAGCCACTGTGGCTACGGTCTCATCGCCGGGGTGGACGAGGTGGGCCGTGGCTGCCTCGCCGGTCCGGTGGTGGCCGCCGCCGTCATCGTGGACACCCGCTGCCTGGTCCCCGGCGTGGACGACAGCAAGTGCCTCAACGCCGCCGAGCGGGAGCGCGCCGCCGCGGCCATCCGCTCGTCCGCGGTGGCCGTGGCCGTCGCCGAGGTCTCGCCCGAGGTCATCGACCGTATCAACATCCTGGAGGCCACCCGCCAGGCCATGCGCGACGCCCTCTCGCGCCTGCGGCCGGCGCCGGACTGCGCCGTGGTGGACGCCGTCTCCCTCTCCGGCTTCCGCTTCCCCTGCCTCCCCGTGGTGCGCGGCGACTGCTTCAGCTACGCCGTGGCCTGCGCCTCGATCGTCGCCAAGGTGGCCCGCGACCGGATGATGGTCGATCTCGACCGGTCCTACCCCCAGTACGGCTTCGCCGCTCACAAGGGCTACTCGGTGCCCGAGCACCTGGAGGCCCTGGCGGAGTACGGCCCCTCGCCGGTCCACCGCCTCACCTTCCAGCGCGTGCTTCCCCGCGAGGCCCGCTGCTGATGGCCATCCAGCGCGAGCAGGTCGTGCAGACGGCGGAGAAGTACGTCTCCCGGGGGAAGATCGAGCCCGCCATCCGCGAATACCGCAAGCTGCTGGCGGACAACCCGAACGACATCAACACCCTGAACCGGATCGGCGACCTCTACGCCCGCATCCAGCGCATCGACGAGGCCGTCGACTTCTTCACCCAGATCGCCGAGCAGTATTCGACGGAGGGCTTCTTCGTCAAGGCGATCGCCATCTACAAGAAGATCATCAAGCTCGACCCGACGCGGCTGGAGGTCTACGAGAAGCTGGCCGAGCTCTACCACAAGCAGGGGCTGGTCAACGAGGCGCGCACCCAGTACCAGGTGCTGGCGGACTACTACCAGAAGCACGACAACGCCGCCTCGGCCATCGCCATCTACCAGAAGATGGCGGACCTGGAGCCGAACAACCCCAGCTACCACGTCAAGCTGGCGGAGATCTATCAGCGCCAGCAGCTCACCGAGAAGGCGATGTCCGAGTACCGGGTCATCGCCGAGATGATGCTCGCCCACGATCGCTCCCAGGATGCGGCCCAGGTCTACGAGCGGGCCCTGGACATCGACAGCAGCAACGTGGGGTTCATCGAGGACGCCCTGAAGCGGCTGCAGCGGTCGGGCAACACGGCCGCCGCCGCCCACTTCCTCTCCCTCGCCGTCGAGCGCAATCCCCAGGCCGGGCGCCTGGCCCGTCTCGCCCGGGTGGACGAGCCTGCCGCCGGGTCGAGCGGGTCGATGGAGGCAGTCGAGGCGCGGGCCGAGCCCGAGCCGCCGCGGCGGGTGCCGCCGAAGCCCGAGCCGCCGCCTCCACTTCCGCCTCAACCGCCGCCGCGGCCCGTGGTGCGGGCTCCCGAGCCGCGGTTCGTTCCGCCGCCTCCGCCCCCGCCCTCGGTCATGGAGCCGCTGGGGGAGGAGCCGCAGATCTACACCCCCGCCTTCCCGGAGATCGAGGTCGAGGAGGACGACCTCACGGCCACGATGCAGGCCGCCGCGGCCGCCATCGTACCCGGGCCGGCCGAGGACGACGCTGCCGCCGCTGCGACGCATGGCGACGAGATCGAGCTCGATCTCGACGAGGTCTTCGTCCTCGACATGGAGAGCGACGACGAGCCGACGAGCCTCGTCAAGCCGCCGCCGGACATGGCCGCTGGCACCGGCCTGCGCCTCGGCTCCGCCTGGGCCGAGGAGGTCGCCGCCGCGCCCGTGCAGGAGGAGCCGCCGGCCGTCGAGGAAGAGCTGGAAGCCTTGTCGGCCGTGCCGGCTTTCCCAGCCTTCCCAGACGTGGAAATCGAGCTCGAGCTGGAGCCCCCACCGAAGACACCGGAGGCGCCGGAGACGGCTCCTCCCACGCCTTCGCCGGCCGAGCCCTTGAGCTCCTTCGACTCGGTGGAGCTTCCCAGTCTCGAAGGCAGCGGCCAGCTCCTCTTCGAGCTGGAAGAGGAGCTGCCTCCTCTGGAGGGCCCGACCTGGACCGTCGAGCCGGAGCCGCGGCACGAGGAGCCGGAGACGCTCCGCATCGACCACGACCTCCTGGAGCGGACCGCGGCCGAGCTGCAACGGCCGGTCGAGCGCGACGAGGACCTGGTCAGCGAGGCCGAGGTGCTGGCCAAGTACGGCCTGGAGGAGAAGGCCCTGGAGCGTCTGCGCGACGCCCTGCGGATCCGGCCCCAGAACCTCGGCGCCCACGCCCTGATGGTCCAGATCCACCTGGAGAAGGGGCACCACGAGCGGGTCGTGGAGCTGGCCAACACCATGTCCCGGATCGCCGCCGAGACGGGCGACGGCTATCTCTGGCCGAAGTCGCGGCGGCATCTCGTCGACGCTGGCTACCGCCTCGACGGCGACCGCGTCCTGAGCGGGCCGCACGGCATGGTGGAAAGAGTGGAGGAGCCGCCCCCGGCTCCCAGGCCGGCGCCGCCGAAAGCCGCCGCCGCGCCCGTTCCCGAGCCGCCCGCCCCTGCGCCTGCGCCGCCGCCCGCTCCCGTGCCGAGCGCACCGGCTCCGGCGCTTCCGCCGGCGGCCCGCAAGAAGCCCGGGAGCGACATCGACCAGATGCTCCAGGGCCTGCTGGGCCAGCCGCCGCGCGCCCGTCCGGCCGTTGTTCCCCCGGCTCCCGTGAAGCCGGCTCCCGCGAAGCCGGCGGCTCCGGCGCCGGCGCCGCCTCCGGTGGTGGCCGCTCCCGCACCGCCAACCGTGGCGAGCGCACCGCCGCCTCCCGCTCCCCTGCCGGTCCCTCAGGCCCCGCTGCCCGCGCCGCCGCGGCCTGGGCTGTTCAACCCGCTGGAGATCGGCGAGATGATCGAGCGGGAGGAGATGGACTGGGGCGAGCCGGAGCCGGCCGGGCCCTCGCCGTTCCAGGTCCCTCTCCAGACGCCATCCTCGGCTCCGGCAACGCCGGGAGCCTCGGCCAGAGACGGCCTCTACCCCGGCCTGGACGACACGGGCGGCATGAGCTGGCTCGACGAGGCGGACCAGGGACGCGCCCCCAAGGGGAGCCGCGCCGAGCGCCTGTTCGACGAAGAGGAGGACTTCTTCGACCTGGCCGGCGAGCTGGAGCAGGAGCTCTCCCAGGAGGACGTCTTCCAGGGCGGCGACGGCCTGCTCGGGCAGCAGAACGAGCAGTCGCTGGAGGAGATCGTGGAGGGGTTCAAGAAGGGGGTGGCCGAGCACCTCTCGCCCACCGACTACGAGACCCACTTCAACCTCGGCATCGCCTACCGGGAGATGGGCCTGCTGGATGAGGCCATCGGCGAGTTCCAGATCGCCGCCAAAGAGCCCACGCACCTGGTGCTCTGCTGCTCCATGCTGGGTCTCTGCTTCCTCGACAAGGGACTGCCCGAGCTGGCCATCCGCTGGTACCGCCGCGGCCTGGACGCCCCCGGCGTCAACGAAGAGGACACCCTCGGGCTGCTCTACGACCTCGGCTGCGCCCACCTCGCCGTGGGCGACAAGGAGACCGCCTACAAGGTCTTCGTCGATCTCTACGGCATGGACACGAATTACCGCGACGTGGTGGCGCGGATCGAGGAGCTGGGGCCGCGGTAGGTCGCCTGGGAGCGCCGGCGTCCCGCCGGCCTCTTCTCCTCCTCCTTTCTTCCCCGCCCCGGAAATCTTCGCCACCGCCGCGGACCCTTCCGCGTACGACCCGGAAACCTCCCTCCGGACTGAGGAAAGCTCCGCCACCTCCGCCTTGACTTGAATTTCGCGAATCATCGTATGCTATGGTATGCTCCTACAATAACTGGGAAGGAGGACACATGAAACGCTTGCTCACTCTCCTCATCCTCTTGGGCGTCCTAACCGTCGCTAGGACATCGGCATCCCTCAAGACCTGTCATGGTGGGCGTTTAAACGGCTTCACCTGCAATACCAATTCGGATTGCGGGCACTTGTGCATTGGAGGAAGAAAGGACGGTTTCGACTGCAATACCAACTCGGATTGCGGGCATATATGCAGTGGAGGAAGAAAGAACGGCTTTGACTGCAATACCAACTCGGATTGCGGACGTATATGCAGCGGAGGAATAAAGGACGGCTTTGACTGTAGCTTCAATTCGGATTGCCCGGGAGGCCTTTGTCAAGGATTTACCTGTCAAGGGTTTGTCTGTCAAGGGTTCATCTGTTCGTAGGCTTTCGTACTTGTCGCAGTTCTCTCGGGGGCTCGCAGGGCCGGAGCCCACGAGTTGCGTAGGTCCGGAACTCGCCTCCACCCTCGGGAGCGCTATGGAGGCCGCGTGAAGTTCTGCGGAGGGCGAGGCGGCGACTCGGCACTTGGAAGAGTTCGTTGACCTTTCGAGCACCTGGTCTGTCGTCGACGAAGAGGGGCGCCGTTTTGGGTGGGAGGCTAACGGCGTTTGCAACCGGACGGCACCCCCAGCAGGTCTAATACCGCCGCGCACTTCCGTCGTCCTTTCAAGAGGCGGGCAAAGCAGCCCTCCAGGTGATCAGCCTTCGTGGCTGATGGCGCCGGCGGACAGGGAGCGCGCCCTGGTCCGCCTGAAGGGCTTGCAGGAGTACGTGCAGGTGATGGAAAAGGAGCTGGGCCAGGAGCGGTGAGAGCGCCGCGGTGTGAAAGCCGCAAGCGTGCGAGAGGCGGCGCTCGCGCGCTTGCGGCTCTATTGCCTTTGGCGCCCCACCGCTCGCTCCGATTTCAGATCCTGCCTGCTAGGACTGTGGTTGGAAGATGATGTAGAGGGGGCCCGATGAGCCGGCATCCCAAGTGATAGATGTCGAGGTGCAGAGACTCTGGCTACCACAAATCATTGTATTAGGACTTTGATTCTGCAGGCTGAGGCTGTTGTGACCGATGCCTAGGAAATTCTTCGGCCAATCAGTCAAGGCAGAGCCCGAGAACCCCGTATTCGGGACGTTGTAGCTCAAGGTCCACAGCGAGTCGTCGCTCCCGCAGGTGTTTCCCCAGGTGGTGCTCGCTTGTGCCTCGACGTAACCGACGGACACGCAGGTGACGCCCGCGGCCGACACGGACATCGACGCGTTGGAGCCGATGCTATTCATACAATGATTGCCTAAGGTCGTGAAGTTCACCGTCAAAGCGCTGCTCTGTGCCGTTGGCACGTAGACACAGCCGTAAATTACGGCGCCAGGGCCAGCATGAGCCACCGCCGGAATCATGGCAACGAGTACACTCAGCAGGATTTTGTTGCAGGTTTTCATGGTTCTCCTCCCTTTCGTTACGTTACGTTATGTTAGGTTTTTGCCTGAAGTTTTCTTCTTCGGTGTTTTGATGGCACTGGTGAGGCCAGCCAGGATTTGCGGTGTCTCGTAGCCGATGCCGTCCCAGAGAGTCGAGCAGTTGGCGGTCTCGTTGTCGTACAGGTTGCCGGTCGAGGGGGCTCCTCCCGAGCCTTGGTAGAAGGCTCCGCCAGGGATGAACACCATCACGGGCAGCCGCGAGCGCGTCTGTGCGCCGCTGGGCACCCAGACGTTGAGGAACAGACAGTCTTCGCTCTCGCCGGGTCCCAGCGTCTGGCCATCCGTGCACCGGTTGCTGGACGCGCTGGGCGCTTTGGGTACGACGGTGGATTGGGGGCATTCGTTTCCATACGCGGTCGCCTGCAGAGGGGCGGAGCCCATGAAGGGCTTTGAGTATTGCCAGCGCCGGGAGCCGACGGGCGGCACGGCGTAGGGAATGCCGAGGTAAGCGGAAGCAGTAACGGTTTCCGATCCCGTGATGGGGGCGCTCGACGTCATACCGCAGACCGGGCCGCTCGACGTCTGAATGGTTGCGGTGCTGCACGCCGGCTTCTGAGCCCAGACGGCGAGCGATCCGCAAACCGCCAGGAGGAGGAACGAGAGGGGGGTGCTGCGACGGGTAGCCATTTTCGCTCTCCTCTTTCGATTCAAGGGGCGGCGCTCCCCCGAGAGGAATTCCCGGAGGAACGCCTGTTGTTTCAGTCCGTCGTACCGATCGTCGGAGCTTCTGGAATCAGCCGGCTCATGCATCGACCAATACGGGTTGAGCACTTGTTGATGCATAGGGGTTGGGAGGATTGAAGAGTGGATGCCCCGAGCCGTCGGAAAGCGTCAGCAGAGTCTGAACACCCAACAACAGGAAGTATGCATAGATGTGTTGGTAAAGAGCTTCCTGCTCAAAAACCGCCTCCGTATTGCCGGAGCCCTGGACGGACGAGCCCGTGAGGTCGTTCGCGGTTCCGATCCGGGTGTAGCCGGAGCCCAGGGCGAGCACCTCCAATCCGGCCACCTTAGCCCTGACCTCTGGGCTCGCCGTGATGTTGGGAGTGTATAGATTGGGGATACTGGAAAGCGTCTGCTCGTTCCACGCGCAGGGTACGGTATCCAGGCGGTTCGCCAGATCCGCGTTCCAGACCTGCCAGGGTTGCGAGCCTGTGGCCGACTGGTGAAAAGTCTGGGAGAAGTATGTCGCGAAAGCTGCATTGCCGGAAGTGGGTCCCGCAAGGGGGTAGACGTACATGGCTTTCCAATCACTGGGAGTGAGGCTCAGCGTCGTCAGGGCTAGGGCCAGAGTGGGAGCGAGTGCGCCTCCGAGGCTGTGTCCGGTGAAAATCAATGTGGAGGTGGATGCGTCGGTTCTGCCTTGCAGATAAGATAAGAGCGTCTGCCCTTGACTCTGCATGGCGAGGAGAGCGGTCACCCCGTCGTTCGTTCCTGTCGCGATTTTGGTCCCGTTGGGCGCGGAGCTACCATAAGGCCAGGGGATCG
Organism: Thermoanaerobaculia bacterium; assembly: GCA_036264085.1. Classification (GTDB taxonomy): domain Bacteria; phylum Acidobacteriota; class Thermoanaerobaculia; order Multivoradales; family UBA5704; genus DATARR01. Next base: position 18,249 of record DATARR010000065.1, read on the forward strand.
GAGTGACGTCGAGGTCCTCGATATCGATATCGTAGGTTGAAGCGTAATTCGTCGCGGCGATGGCGACCACGTAGATGTTGTTGACCGTGTCGTGGGCGACGTACATGGCGTTGTCCGCGTAGGTCGAATCCGGTGCCTGAGACACGCACGGCCCCCACGCGATTTCCCAAGAGGATCCGATCAGACTTTGGAGGCCCGAGTTGCCCAATCGGTCCTGGATCGCCGATGACAGGTTGTCCGCCAGTTGCGTTGCGCTACCTGTCTGGCCTCGCTCCGCGTTGGCCATCATTGCCAAAGTGAAAGTCTGCTGCCATAAGTCGAACGTTCCTTGAGCCATTGTCATCTCCTTTCGTGTCCTGCGGAAGCAGGAGAAGGGTTTCATTCCGATCGACCGAATTCGCGACTTGCGCCGGGGTGTCAAAGCAGTTTCGATGCCAAGGCCACCCCGCCCAGGGCGGGCGGTTGGCAGCCGGAGGAAAAACGGTTCCTTCACGTATCCCTCCGTCCACAGCCGGTGTGGACGATGGGATACAGTTCCCGCCGTCAACCGTCGTCGCGGAGGTCTTGGCGGAGGTCGAGCTTGTTGATCAGGCGGTGGAGGTAGGTGGGCTGGAGGCCGAGGAGGTCGGCGGCACGGGTCATATTGCCCCCGGCCTCGGCCACGGCGGCGCGGATCAGCCGCTTCTTGGTCTCGTGCAGGGCCTCGTGGTAGCGCCCGAGGCCGATCCCGGGGAGGGCGCCGGCTTCGAGCACGGTCTCGGGGAGGTCTTCGGGGCGGACGAGGTCCCCTTCGCCCATCACGATCGCGCGCTCGACCGCGTTGGCGAGCTCGCGGACGTTGCCCGGCCAGTCGTAGCCTTGCAGGCAGGCGCGGGCCTCGGGGGTGAAGCCGGCCACGGGACGGCCGAGGCGCTGGCTGATCAGAGCCGCGAAATGGCTCGCCAGCAGCGGGACGTCCTCCCGCCGCTCGCGCAGGGGTGGCAGGTAGAGGGGGATGACGCTCAGACGGTAGAAGAGGTCTTCACGGAAGGTCCCCTCGCGGATCGCCTTCTCCAGGTCCCGGTTGGTGGCGGCCACGACCCGCACGTCCACGCGGATGGGCCGGGTGCCGCCCACCCGCTCGAATTCCCGTTCCTGGAGGAAGCGCAGGAGCTTGGCCTGGAGCGGCAGGGGCAGCTCCCCGACCTCGTCGAGGAACAGGGTGCCGCCGTCGGCCGCTTCGGCCTTGCCGATCTTGCGGGCCACGGCGCCCGTGAAAGCCCCTTTCTCGTGCCCAAAGAGCTCGCTTTCGAGCAGGCTCTCGGAGAGGGTGGCGCAGTTGATCGCCACGAACGGCCGGCCGCGGCGCGGGCTCTCCTGGTGCACGGTGCGGGCCGCCACCTCCTTGCCGGTGCCGCTCTCGCCGCGCAGCAGCACGGTGGAGTCGCTCGCCGCGGCCCGCCGGAGCAGGCGCTGGATCTCGCGCATGCGAGGGCTCTCGCCCACCATCCCGCCGGCGCTGGCGGCGAGCCCCTCGGCGAGGCGGCGGTTCTCTTCGTCCAGCCACTCCATCTGCCGCACGCCGGCGAGCGCGCCGGCGGCGATGCCGCCGAGGGCGGTCAGGACCTCCAGGTGTTCCTGGTCGAGCGGCGCGCCCGGCGGCTCCTGCGTCAAGGCGTCGACGTAGAGCAGGCCGAGGCCGCGGCCGAGGTGGGCGACCGGCGCGGCGAGCAGGGCGCGGACGCGGGATGCCTGGAGGCTCTCGGCGCTCGCGAGGTCGCCGGACAGCACGTCGCCGGCGAGCAGGGCGGTGCCGTCGAGGACTTGGCGGACCACGGTGCGCGAGACCGGAAAGGAGTCGGTCCCGCCCCGGCGGTCGAGGACGAAGGCGTCCGCGAGCTCGGGAGCGCCGCGGTCGGTGAGGAGCAGGGCGGCGCGATCACCGGGAATGGCGTTGAGGATCAGCTCGAGGAGGGCCCGGGCGAGCCCGGCGGTCGAGCGAGCCGACTGCAAGGTGGTGGCGATGCGCAACAGGGTCTGGAAATCGCGGGCGATGCGGCCGCTCGCATCGGCGCCGGCGCGGGCCGCGAGGTCTTTGCCGGGCCGGGTCCAGAGGGAGTCCTGCGGCGTGAGCTGGATGGTCGTGCCGGCGATGAGGTCGCCGTCGTCGAGGAGGACCCGAGGCTCGGCCCGCGGGGCGCCCCCCGGGCGGAGCTGGAAGAGGAGCAGGGTGTCGCCGATGGCGATGAGGTCGCCGTTCTCGAGGCGGCGCTCCTGGACCGGCTGCCCGTTGACGAAGGTGCCCCGGCGGCTCCCCAGGTCGCGGAGGAGAAATCCCCCCTCCTCCGGCGCGAGGAGGCAGTGGCGCCGGGAGACCGCGGGATCGTTCACCTGGAGGTCGTTGTCGACCAGGCGGCCGACGCTGAGCCCCTCCGGACCGAGGGGAAAGAGGCGGCCTGACAGCGGACCGCTCAGCACGGTAAGCGTTGGTTGCATCGTCGTCCTTCAGAAGATCGGCGGGCACAGTGTACCCGAATCCCCTGGCATCAAATCTGCTAGAGAGGAGTGCAGCCGAAAAAATTCGTAGCGCCGGCCAGGCCGGTTGTGAGATGCGGGGGCGGTCCCCGCCTCAGGAGCCGGTCTATCGATGGATTTTTACGAACAGGAGGGAATCATGGCAACGCCGACGGTGACGGTGACGGTGACAGGCGATCCCAACAACCCAACGTTGACTTTAAGTCCACTCAAGGTGGATCTGAATTCGGGGGACGTGCTGGAATGGGACTTCCAGGGTGTACCTTCGGATTGCGTCCCGGGCATCCTGTTCGATTCTGCGTTTGGGCCCTTCCAGGCCCTGGACGTCCTGGGTAAAAGCGTGGTGCTGGGCCTAGGGAACCTCGGAACAGGCGGGGACTATTCCTACAGAGCTCAGCTTCTGGATTTGAACGGAGTCAGGGCGACGTCCCCGGATAAGGATAAGGGTACAGTGCACAACTTGGCATCTGTCCTGGACACGTCGCCCTCAGTTGTGATGCAATGCCAGACCACGCCCAATCCCGAAACCCCGGGAGGACTAGACGTGACGTCAAGTCTCCAAGGTAGCGGTAACCTCAGTCTCTTCGTGGGCGATATGGCGATCTGGTACGTAACCGGTCTTCCCTTCGGTTATTTCGTGAGCTTCCGGTTTCCGGCAGATACAGATTCGGGTGAGGATTCGACAGTCGGGCCTTTCAAGTCCTTCCTATTCACTCGGGGGGTGGGTGGGGAGAGCTCGGGAGCGGTGGAGGTCATCGGAGTGGGCTTCAACCCGCCCGCAGACGCGTTAAACCCGATTACTTATCACATCGACGTTAGAGACACCTTCGGAGTGGTCGTGTCACACCAGGATCCAATCATCGACAACCTCGGGCAGCCGCCGACGGGCGGAACCTAGCGCCGCAGCAAGGCCCGCAGCTCCGGGTCTTCGCGTAGGGGACCGAAGAGGGGGAGGGTGAACCAGCGCGGCTGGACACCCTTCTCCAGGGCCAGCTTGGCGTTGACCAAGGCGGAGGCGCGGTCGCCGGCCAGGGCATAGACCAGAGAGGCGTCGTACAGCACCTCCGGATCGTCGCCGCTCACCCGCAGGGTGCTCTGGGTGAGCTCGACCGCCTCCCGCGTCCGGCCGAGGTGGACCAGGCACTGCGCGCGGACCATGCGCTCGGCGGTCGAGAGGCCGGCGGCGCGCTCGACCGCGGCGAGGCGGTCCAAGACCTGGGCGTAGTGGCTCCGGGCCTCCTCGCCGTGACCGAGCGCCAGCTCGGCGTCCGCGAGGTTGAGGAGCACGGCGACATGCCCCGGGGCGAGCTCCAGCGCCTTGCGATAGGCCTCGACCGCCGCGTCGGGGTGGCCGAGCAGGGAGCGGGCGAGCCCGACGTTGGTGTAGTACGTCCGCTGCGGCTGGCGGCGGATCAGGTCGAGGTAGATCTGCTCGGCCCGCGCGGGATCTCCTTCCAGCAGCTCCAGGTTGCCCAGCTTGTCCAGGCCCCAGACGTTGTCCGCGCTCTGCCCCAGAAGCTGTTCCAGGTGGCGGCGCGCCTCGGCGATCCGCCCTGCCTTCACCTCCAGGTCGGCCAGCCGGAAGAGGTTGGACCAGGAGGGAGCGCGCGCGACGGCGGCGTCGAGCTCCGCGATGGCCTGCTTCAGGTCCCCCTGGCTCTCGGCGAGCTTGCCGGCGAGCAAGTGGAGCTGAGGATCGCCCGGGGTGATCCTGGTCAGCTCGGCGAGGGCTCTCTGCGCCTCGTCCGGCCGGTGCCCCAGGAGAGCGGCGCTGAAAAGGGCCCCCAGGGGGCGGGGATCCCCGGGGGCGAGCTCGCGGGCGGCGCGGGCGGCTGCGAGGGCGCGTTCCAATTGGTGGGGATCGTGGGTCGAGGTGAACAGGCTGCCGGCCACGCTGGACACCAGCAGGTGGCCTTCGAGGAAACGGGGCGAGCTCCGCACGATCTGACCGAGCCGGTCGAGCTCCGGCCCGAGGGGGACGTTGCCGCGATCGATCCGAGCTTTGATCCGCAGCAGCTCGGCATAGTCGCGATCGTCCACCTCCAGTGCCGGCGTGCCAGGGCGGAGACTCCGCTCGGGATAGGCGCGCCGAAGCTGGACGGCCACCGCGTCGGCCAGCAGCCGCAGGTCCCGGTCCTCCCCGCTCACGGGGACGGGGAAGCTGCCGGCCCAGAGCACCCGCCCGTCCCGCCCCTGAACGCGCCGTAGCGACACGCGGGCGCCCTGCGGACCCTGCGGCTCCAGCGCCAGGGCGAGCGCCTCGTCGGCCGCCGCGGTCCGGGCCGCTGCCGCGGGAGAGGCGGCCGGGCCGGCCTGCTTGGGATCGAGAGGCGCGAGGCCATCGAGCGAGCCGAGTGCCGAGAGCGCCGCTTCGAGCGCTCCCGAGGCGGCGAGGCGGAAGGCCTCCCCGGCGCCTGCCGGGATCTGCGGCGCCAGGACCGCGACCCGCAACGGCGGAGCCGTCTCGCGGGTGGCGAAACGATGGACGCCGAGGCTGAAGGCCAGGCCCAGCAGGAGGAGCAGGCTCACCACCACCAGGGCGAGCGGCAGCCGCCGGAGCCGCGGCGAGGCGTACGACTCGCTGGCGCCAATTCGCCTGGATGAGCTGGGCTCGGACGAGCCGCGGGATGCCGGCGGGAAGGGGAAGGCGAAGGTGAGGCCCTCCGCTCTGGCCTCCGGCGCCGCCGGCTCGTCGAGGCGGCCGGCCAAGTCGGCCAGCTCGCGCGCCACCTCGGCGGCGCTCGCCGGCCGCTCCTCGGGCAGCTTGGCCAGCAGCCGGTCCACTAGGTCCGAGAGCGCCCGGGGGACCTCCGGCCGGATCTGGCGGACGGGCGGCGGCCGATGGCTGGCCAGCCGCTGCAGGGTTTCGAGGACGTCGCGGCCACGGAACGGCGAGCGGCCCGTCAGCAGCTCGTAGAGCAGCACGCCGAGCGAGAAGAGATCGGAGCGGGAGTCGACCTCGCCGCCGCGGGCCTGCTCGGGCGACATGGCGTGGAGGGTGCCGATCACGACGCCGTGACCGGTGAGCGTCTCGCCCTCTCCCTCGCGGACGGTGGCCTTGGCGATGCCGAAGTCGAGGATCTTGGCGTGGCCGTCCGCGGTGACCATGACGTTCTCTGTCTTGAGGTCGCGGTGGACGAGCCCGGTGGCATGGGCCGCCGCGAGCCCTTCGGCGACCTCGCGCGCCAGCCGCACGGCGAGGGTGAGGGCAGCCCCTCTTCGAGCAGCTCCTGGAGCGTGCGCCCCTCGACGTATTCGAAGACGAGGGCGTCGCCGGTGTCGTCCGCCACGAGATCGTAGATCTGCACCACGGCGGGGTGGCTCAACCGCGCCGCCGCCGCGGCTTCGCGCCGGAGCCGTTCGCGTTCCTGGGCGGTGGGCTCCTCGCGCCGGATGCGCTTGACGGCCACCCGCCGGCCCAGCCGCTCGTCCCAGGCGAGGAACACCTCTCCCATACCCCCCTGGCCGAGGCGGCGTGCCAGGCGGTAGGGGCCGATGCGGGTCGGCCCGAGGGCGAGATCCTCCGGTCGTCCGAGCTGCGTCATGCAGGATTCCAGGAAACAGGATCATTGTACTCGGAGATGGCGGGGAGGAGGCAACGAATCTGCGCCGGGCCAAGACCCTCATCACCCCAACCCTCTTCTCCCGCCCCTTCCCAATCCCCCTCACCGGGAGAAGAGGGAGACCAGCAAGACGGCTCCAACCGGGTTCCCCTCTCCCGGGGAGGGGGTGGCGAGGGGGCGGGAGAGGGGACAGGGGTGAGGGCCGGTCGCCGGGATGCCCTCTGCGTGCTAAAGTTCACAGACGGTTGGGAAAACGGCTTGCGAAAGGAGGCTTCCATGAAGCGCGTTCTCGTCCTCGTCGCCGTCCTGCTCCTCATCGGTTCTCTGGCCGCCTGGGCGGAGGGAACCGCCGCCGGTCCTGCTCCCGGCGGCGGCTGCGTCCTGCCGGACCTGGGGCAACTGTCCCCTGATCAGGTCGCGGTCGCAGCCCTCCGGGCCGGCCTCCAGATCTCCGCGTCGACCCCCGTCTCGACCGTCCAGGCCTGCCCGACGACCTTCCAGTGCTCCAGCATCGCCGGCTGCGGCTCCAGCATGGTGTGCTCGGCCAATCCGATTGGAAATTGCTGCAGTGAAGGCAACGTCGTCCTCTGCTGCTCGCACACCATCTTCGTGGTTAGCTGCCCCTGCAAGTGCGTCCTCGAAGACTGCCCGCGCCAGTGTGGCCAGAGCACCCAGGTCAACTGGTCCTGCTCCTGAAAGGTCTCATTTCTCATTACCCCGGCAAATGAAGCCGCCAACGTCGCGCTCGGACGTTGGCGGCTCGAACCGGCTACTTCTTGGGCAGCGGCAGCAAGGAACGCTCGGGGCCCTTCAGATATTTTTTCAGCGCCGGCTTCGGGTTGGAGGGCGGATAATAGATCACCGTCGCCGGCTGGATCGACGGCTTGTTGTTGCCGAAATCGAGCAGGAAGCTGAAGTCCGTGCCCAGGGCCGTCTGGGCCACCCCATGGCACCCTTTGCAGCCGCCCATGTCCAGTTGGGTCCCCTGAGTCCTGCCGGACTGGGTGGAGAACGTCACGATGTTGTTGCAGTTTTGGAAAGGGTTGCCGCCGAACCCGGGACCGCTGAAGTTGTTCAGGAACGGGTCCGACTCGATCACGAAATTGGCCATGAAGTAGTTGGGATCCAGGTTGGTGCACTGGACCGGGTTCTGGTTGCTGACGCAAGTCTGCGGGGCGTTCTTGTTGGCGGGAGGCACCTGGTTGGGCTGGCAGTTGACCGGATGTCCCTGCACCCCGGTCAGGCGATAGTATTGCCAGATCGTGCTGGGGTTCAGCTTCGTCAGTTGTTGATGGACTTTGACCGTCACGGTGTCCAACGTCCGCGGCACCGGATGCAACTGAGTCCGATTGGTCTGGCCGGTTTGCCGTTGGATGACGGTGAAGGGGGGAACTTGCGTTCCGTTGGGCGGGGTCGGCGGCGGCGGCGGAGGCGAAAGCAGGACGTACTCCATGTCCGCCTTTTCCACGTCCACCTGTTCGAAAGTCGTGAAGATGAAGTCGGGATAGTTCCTCGTCTTGTGGATGATGTGGATGCCGATCAGCGCGAAGGTGCCGTTCTTGTAGACGAGCTTACCGTTCTGATCCAGGTCGTAGTAGAGGGCGTCGGTGGTGAAGAAGCGATTCCTGTCATCCCCCGGCTGCAGCATGCGCCACGCGGACTTGACTTCGATCGATCCCGTATAGGTTCCTCCCGCGGGATTCGGCGCGCCGCCGCAGGGCAGGCAGATGGCCTTCGCCGGGTCACACGGTCCGCAATTGCCGGGAAAACCGGGAGAATAATACACGTAAGGGGAGCTCGTGATGCTCTTCGTGACCGCGGTCTGGGCCTGGCCGAGCTTGCCGCTGCTGCTGTTCTGGGTCGCACCGTAGTTGACTCGGAGATATTCGTATTCGTCCTTGTTCACCTTGACCTGGTACAGGACGAGCTGCTTGGGATTGGGCTGGGCTTTGTACCGGCCGTAGGTGTCGCAGGAGCCGATCTCGTTATCCTCGTCCAAATTGTTCCACAGGTTGTTCTTGGCGTTGGGATTCTTCGGGTCCTTTGCGATAGGGACTTGGTAGCTGTACTTGGGGATTCCCAATTGAGCCCAGGGGGTCGTCAAGGGGAAGTTGGGCCGCAGCTCCGTCGTCTGCGCGTAGGTCTGCCAGGTCATCAACGTCGGAAAGGCGCCGGGTGTGCTGTAGCTCCAGGTCGGATCGGGCAGGCCCCGCTGCCCGGTGCCGGGATAGCCGGCTTTCCAGCTCAGCGCCAGGAGTTGCTGCCAGGCGAACTTCGCCAAGTCTTCGGGGGAGGCGTTGGCCGGGACGTCACTGGGTGGCGTCGAAGTGATGTTGATGTAAGGGGCCTGCGCCTCGCCGGGTGGCGGGACCGCCCCCGAAGCGCCCAGCACGAGACAGCCGATCAGGAGGAAGGCAAGCTTGCGGCGACGATCGCTCTGGCGTCGGATCATGGTTTTCTCCTTTGGGTTCGGAGCTCGGAATTGCAAACCATGGACCAATCGCGAGAGTGGTTTCCAGGAGGGGACGGCGGCGCGTGACCCAGGGTTTGATATGTGCTGACGTGTCGCCGACATGCCGGCCCGCGGTTCGACGTGTCGGCTTCCATTCGATCACGAACCGACGACTTCCAGCGGTCCCACGCAGCTCAGGATCGCGCTCCAGGCGCGGCTGACGGCGAGGAGGTGGGTTTCGCTCTGCTCGCTTGAGGCGCGGCCGGTGCGGACCTGCTCGGCGATCCGCCGCAGGGCGAGGCGGTTGGCGCGGTCGCGGAGGCGGAACAGGAAGTCGCCGGTCGCGGGCGGCGGTCCCGAAAGCAGGCTCCAGGAAGGACAGGCCAGCCGGTCCGCGGCGCCGGGGGCGGCGAGCTCCGCGGTCGAGGGCGAGGCGGGCACCCACAGCACCGGGCCCGCGGTCTCCGCGAGCATCAGCGTGCCCTCGGCGAAGCCGGCCTTCACCTGGTGGCTGGCCCAGACGCACGAGCCGTCGTCCTCGGCCGTCACCAGCCGCTGGCACTCCACGAGGATGGGGACGCCTCCGGCCGTGCCGTTCACCACCGCCAGTGGACCGCGGACCTCCTCGCCAGCCGCCTGAAAAGCGCACGGCTCCAGCGTCTCCAGCAGCCGGCCGATGAGCTCGACGCACGAATAGAGCGCGCGCGGATTGGTCGCCGCCGTGATGAAAAGAGGAGGAGAGCGGCGCCGGCAAGCCGCGGCGGTGGTGAGGAACGGCGCCACCGTTTCGAGGTCCGCATAATGGGCGTTGACGTGATAGATCGCGCCGTGCTCGCGCGCCGCCGCAAGGGCTGCGGCCATCTCCTCGGGAGCGACCGGATGCTCGGCGAGGACGTGGACGCCGCGCCGCAGGAGCGCGAGCGTCAGGGCCGTGCCGGCCGGTCCGCCCACGGCGACACAGGCGAGATCGATCGCTTTTCCTCCGCTCTCCGGAACCTCTTCGGCGCTGTGCCAGAGCGGCACGTCCCACTGGCGCGCGAGGGCGCGGGAGCGCTCGCTCCCCCGCGCCAGGATGCCCGCTAGGCGCAGGCGGCTGTCATGATTCCACAGCGCCTGGAGATAGGTGGCACCATATCCCGTGCCGCAGACCAGGACGCGCAGGATCGGATCCATCAATTCCCCTCCTGACCGGCGCAGAAGAGATAAAGCGGATCTTCCTCCTCCGCCTGGAGCTCCAGCAAGCCGCTGACCTCGCGATCGAAAAAGCCGCCGACCGCGAAACCCGAAAGGCCGAGAGCCGTGGCGACCAGATAAAAGTTGTGGTTGACGTGACCCGCCTCGAAGAGGACGTAGCGGTAGCCGCGCTGCCCATACTTCCACGTCGTCCGTGCGAAGATCGCCGTCAGGCAGAGCACCAGGTTGGCCCTGCCGATCACCTCCTGGCCGAAGGCGATGCCGGCGAGTTGCTCGTGGAAACGCCCGCCGCGGCGGCGCGCCAGCTCGTGGGTCCACGGATCGTAGTGATAGATTCCGTCCGGCAGATCCGTGACCTCCTGCGCGACGACGTAGAGCTCCAACGGGTAGAGCCCGCCCGCGGACGGGAATGGGCGGTCGAGCATGGGGAAGCCCGCGAGCTCGCGCCGCCCCGCGATCCCGAAGCTCAGGAAGAGCAATCGGCCGAGGGTTTCCAATGGGAGCGGAGAAAGCTGGAGGTCGCGCCGCGAGCGGCGGGCGGCGAGCGTGGCGCCGAGAGGAGCGGACAGGTCGAAGCCGCGGCCGGGAAGCGGGATCCGTTCCGCCCCCGGATCGAGGCGCCGTTTGGCGGGCCGGCGGCTCTCGTCGAGATCGAGGTCCGCGACCTTGCTGCGGGTGTTCGACGAATTCAGATGATAAAGACGGGCGAGGTCCGGCTCCAGGGCTTTCGGCATGGCTCAGGCTACCGGATGCGGGTGAGGGTTCAGCTCCCGCCCGCCGAGAAGCTCGGCGAGGCGCGGATTGCCGAGGCGCCGGAAGCGTTCCCCGAAATGGATCGGTTGCATGTCGGTGCCGAGGGCGCGGGCGACGCGAAACGGGCTGTGGACCACGTCCGGCGAGGTGAGGTCGACGGCGGCGGCGCGCAGGCCCGCGGCGGCGAGCTGCTGCACGCAGGCTTCGATCGAAGTGTCCCCCACGGGCAAGTCGCCGAGCGACACCGGCTCGCCCTCGCCGCGCAGGCAATCGACGGCGTCGCGCCGCTCCGCCGGAACGTAGTAGAGGGCGTGATCGTCCAGCGTCAGCACCTCCTCCGGCGAGGCGGGGATCCTGGTCTCCCGCAGGATCCGGCAGAGGTAGGGCTCGACGTGCGCCTGCTCGAGGATCGCCTTGCGCGCCGCCACGCGCGGGTCCGGATGGCAGGCGAGCGCGGTGGAAACGGCCGGCGTCGTCGCGCCGTCGCCGAACCCCAGGCAGACCACGGTGGGAATGCCGGTCCCGGCATCGAGCAGCACCAGCTCCACCGCGACCCCGTGCTCGCCGAGCAGGCGGACCACCTCGCGCGCTCCGGCGTCGAGGCTGCCATCGATCGCGATCCTGCGGACGGGCAGACGGCACATCCAGGTCAGCATCATGGCATCGCGTTCGATCAGCTCGAAAAGCGCGCGCAGGGCCGCGTCCTCGACGCTCGCTCCGGCGGCGAGGCCGTTCGAGGAAACCTGACAGAAATATTCCAGCGGGCCGACCTGAAAATTGAAAAAGGAGGGCAGGGCCGGCACCCAGACCGGCTTGCGGTCGTCGAGCCAGAACCCCCGCACCCAGTGGATCGGTTGCTCGGGATCGAAGCGCGCGAAGGGAAAGTCGGGCTCCTGGTACTGGCTCTCGGCATAGAGGCAGAGCCGGCGCGGATCGAAAGCCTCGTCCTCGATCTCGTTATAAGGGGCAAGCAGCAGGTCGCTGCGCCGGTAGCGGGCAGCGGAATAGCGTTCGATCGCCTCGCCCACGGCGCCCACGAGGGCATCGACCTCGCTCAATCCCTTGCCGGACCCCACCATCGGCTCCGGCGCCTGGGGCGGCTCCCCCTCGGTATAGCCGGCCAGTATGGCGGTGCCCACGATGGGCAGCGCGAGCTCGCCCAGGCCGGAGATGGAGCCGCGCGCGCTCTGCAGCCTGCGGATCACGCCCACTCGCGGGTCGACCCAGCCCGCGAGGAGCTGGCGCAGCTCTTCGGAGCTGCGCACCGAGCCGAGGCCGCCCTCGGTCCGCGGCTCTCCGGAGTCGCCTCCGGCCGGAGCGCTGGCGGCGCCGCCGCACAGCTCGCACCACGGCATGCGGACGATGCTGTGCAGCGTGCTCTCGCCGTTGATCAGGTTGACGATGCGCAGACGGCCGGGCAGCCGCGAAGCGGTGAAGCCGGCGAGGAGCTGGAGCGCCTCCATGGCCAGGAGGTGCCCGGCGAGCGGCGCCATGGGAGCGAGGAACGTCCGCTCGCGCGGCTGGCCGGGAGCGGCGCGCAGGGAGCGATCGATCTCGTGCGCCGGCGAGGGGAAGTCGGCGTTGCCCAGCCGGCGCAGCCGGAAACAGTTCCAGCAGGCGGTCTCGCCCGGCACCACCGCCGGTCCGATCCAGGCTTCGATGCCGTCGACGTGGCCATGGAGCGAGCGCAGGCCCGCGCGGTAAGCGAAACGAGCCAGGCGATCCAGCAGGAACAGGTCGTCATGGGGCAGCCCGGTGATCAGCAGGTCCCAGGGGCCGCCTTCGCACGTGACCTCACCGCCGTCGGCCGGCGCGAGAGGTCCGGTGGTGACCGCGCAATGAGGCGCCATAGTCGCCAGCACGCTGCGCAGCGCCTCGCGCCGCGGCGTGCCCAGGTGCTGGGGGCTCCAGGAGCGGACGCCCAGGAGGTCGTCGTCGCGGACCGTCCGGTCGTCGAGCAGATGGAGGGCGCCCACTCCGGCCGCCGCGAGCTCGCAGGCCGCGGCCGCGCCCCAGGGATCGAGCCCGGCGACGAGGACGCGGGACCGCCGCAAGCGCTCCGATCCTTCACCGGCCGGAAGACCCCATTTCTGAAAGAACCGCTCCTGCGCCTGCCACCGCTCGCCGGCCGGATCGCCGAGGACGGGCTCGACGAGCCCCTTCTGAGTGAGCAGCTCCAGGAAGCCTTGAATGCTCTGGCGGGTGTACGCGGGCAGCGCTGCCGCCACGGCGTCCAGATCGCGCGCGCCGTCGAGAAGCGGCACCATCTGCGTGACGAACAGCCGGACGTCCTCTCCCTGAAGCTGGAAGACGCCGAGATCGGAGCGGAGGACGACCCCTGAAGCGGTCGGCGTGATGCTGGCGGACGGGCTGAGTCGGATCTTGGTCATGGTTTTTCGTCACTCTCCGGCCGGCGTGGCCTGGAACGAATCAGAGCGAGTCTACTGGCACTGCGCGCAGGGCGTGCAACAAACGCATTTCGCACACTGGGTCGTGCACGGCGTGCAGTTCGTCGTGCAGAGCACACATTGCTGAACCGTGTGATAACAGGGCGTGCAGAGCGGCTGGGGGCCGCTGTGGTAGCAGGGCTGGCAGAGAGGCTGGGGGCCGCTCTGGTAGCAGGCCGCGCAGAGTGTGACCACGCACGGTTGTACACACGGCGCCACGCAGGGCTGTACACAGGGCGCGACGCAGGGCTGTGTGCACGGCGCGACACAGGGTGGGACGCTGGCGTAACAGGACGGCGCACCGACCTTGTCGAGCTTCTCCGACAGGGCGGTGACCGCCGAGTGCAGCTCTGTGAGAGAGATGTTGAGGTCCTTCGGAGGGGCTTCGTCAGCCATCTTGAGTCTCCTTTCGCGGAAGAGGTGAGGGGGGCCACGCCGGCCTGAAGTGCTGGACTGCAAGTGGAACGCCAAGCACGAAAACAGCTTGCCAGGAGGAAGCGAAGGTCCGTAGTCGGCGGGCTGACGTGTCGGTGACATGTCAACCCGCGGCGACGACACGTCAGCGGCCCGCGAACGAGGTCATCCCCAACTCGAATGAGGTCGCTCACTTCGAGGATGAGATCACCTGCAACTCGGATGGGGTCGCTCCATCCGCGAACGAGGCCATCTCCAACTTGAAGGAGAGGACCTGCAATTCGGGGCGAGTCGCTCGCCCCGCGGATGAGGTGATTCCATCCGCGAATGAGATGGCCTGCAACTCGGATGAGGTCACCTGCAACTCGGATAAGGTCCTCTCCAACTCGAATGAGGAGACCTGCAACTCGGATGAGATCACCTGCAACTCGAATGAGGTCGTCCGTGGCGTAGATGTACTCAGTGAGTTTCGGTATGCGCAATCCTGCTTGGGCCGGAGAATCTACCTTACGAGTTGTTCCGTATCCACGAGCCAGGACATGATCGTGCATAGGGCCGGAAGGAGTCAAGAGACCCTCTTGACAGCCAAGCCGGCTTCATGTCATAGATATACGCATACCTGACCGCGGAGCCGCGGCAAGTGCGGCAGGCCCGAAGCGTGGGCCTGGCGGGGTCCGCCGATTCCAAGATCAGGCCGCAGCTCTTTGACAACTGAATCCGCCGGGGGACTGGGAGTCCAACCACTTCCCCGGCACAACACTGGCCGGTGGCTTTGCTGCAGGCCCCGGGTGGGGTACACCCCCGGGGCCCGCGGACTTTTCTCGGAGGCGGGCCGGAGGCGAGGCCGCGCCTTGCCTGACGAGGATGAGCGGGGGAATCGCGACCGCCTGATGTGCCCCGAAGGAGCTCAGGAATGTAGCCCGGGGTCAGAGCGCCGAAGGCGTGGCGACCCCGGGGTGGGTGGACCCACAGTTCTCGAAGCCCTGAAAGGGCGACGGCAGCATTCAGGCGAGAGAGTTGCCGCCGCCACTGTCGGGGCTTGAGAACGAAACGAGGTTTGGGCTAGTGCCGAGAGGTGCTCGAGACGGAGGTCAGCCCGAGGCTGCCGAACCTCGCGGGGTCTGCCATGGGGGTGGAGCCTTCAGGACAAGAGCGGAATTTGTCCGCTTGGTCCGTCTCTTTGGCTGCATGACGACCAGCGGCGAAGAAACACCACGGAAAATGCATGACCAGCTCCAGTGGCTTGGCGAAGGGAGGGTTGCCTGGCACGGGCTATGGTACAATGCGACTAGCAATCTATCGCGTGTATGCATTGACTCAAGAGGAGTCCTTGCAGAGCTTCCCGAGGGGAGGCCTTGTGCCTGCTCGGTCATGGAGGGTTATCTGGTTCGTCGAAAGCTATGGGTGCTACTGCTCCTCGGCATTGCGAACTTTGACGCCGCTTGCCGGCAAACCGCTTCGTTTCCAGAAACGGGGTTCTCGAAGGAACGGACACGGCTTCGCGAGGCGCTCGGCGGTCGTCTGGCCGTGGGGCCCAGGCTCGTTGGCGGGCTGACCGTAGCGCAATTGGCTCCCGGATTGTCGCCGCCGGTTCTTGACGCTAATGCGGCCGCCGCTATCCGAGCGATCCAGCGGCGCGCCGAACGCGATGCAAACGCCGAGTCGCTCGCGGATCTGGGCATTGTGCGGGCGGTCCTGGGACGCAGCCGCGAAGCTGCCTCGGACCTGAAACATGCGGCGGAGCTCAGCCCAGGCGACGCGCGTATTCATAGCGATCTGGGCGCGGTGTACCTGAGCGATGCTGGAGCTGTCGATGGCCCCGCGCGCTTAGCGGCTCTGGACGAAGTGGACCAAGCGCTCGAACTTGCTCCCGAGTTGACCGAAGCGCGAGCCAATTTCACGCAAGCGCTCGCAGCGAACTTTCTTGTTCGCCGTGCGGCGGTCGGTAACAGATCGGGGACCGCAACCAGCAGATCACCAGAGGAAGCGAATGGGCTCCTGACCTGGCCGGCGGCCCTAGCGCGACTCGAATCGTGCTCTTCGCCGTGCGCGACGGAGGAGGAGATCCTCGCCCGCTTTCCGCGCGAGGTCCGCAAGTTCGCCGAGGAGCGATTGCTGCCGCGTTGGGCCGAAACAGTCGGGCGCGGCGAGGATCGAGCGGCGGCGCGGATTCTCGATTTCATCGGGCGCAGCGGCCAAGCAGCGGTCGACTGTTGCCAAGAGTCGATGCTGGTGGAAGCGGCAGCCGATCTTCGCCGGGCAGAAGATCCTGCCGTAGTGCGTCGACTGGCGCACCACGTGCGGCAAGCGGCGGAAGGCTTCAGGATGTGTCAGGCCAACGAAGGCGTCCGAGGAATGCCTCTTCTCGCCGCTTCGGCGCGAGATTTCGCCAGAGAAGTCCAGCCGCTGCGAGCGTGGGCCGAGTACGGCAGGGGCCTGTGTGCTTACCAGAGCGCTCAGTTCGATCTCGCGATCTCGATTCTCACTGCCTTGGAACGAGAATTGGGTGGGCGGTATCCCGCACTGCGTATGCGTCTTCTTTGGGTGCGGGCCGCCAGCTTGGGCCGATCCGGCCGACACGCCGAGTGTCTGCGCGACTACCATGTTGCCCATGAACTGGCGGAGCGAGCTGGCGCGCTACCCGAACGCGCGGGTGTGAATCTCAACCTTTACGAGAAGTTGTGGATTCTTGGGCAGCGGCGCGCTGCCTGGCCCTGGCTGTTCGAAGGTTGCCGCCTAGCGGTTGAGGCCGACGAGGCGCGGCGACTCAGCGTAGCTTTCGCCGAACTGTACCAGGCGGCGCAGGAATCCGGCTTTGCGCGTGCGGCCCTGCGTTTTGCCGATCGCCTAGTTGAGCTGTCGACGTCCGACCTTGGGCAGGCGGGAATGGCCCATGCTCTTCTTACGCGAGCGCGCGCGAAGTCCGCGCTGGGGCTCAAGAGTGCAGCGCTGCAAGACTTGGCTGCAGCCGAGCATGCCGCCACGGAACTGTCCGATGAGAGGTCGCGCCAGCAGTGGCAGTCTGATATTTGGAGTGAACGCGGGCAGCTCTTGCGGGAGACCGTGCCGGCTACCGCCTTGGCAGAGCTCCAGCGTGCCGCCACGGCCGCGCAAGGGCTTCATGATGCGGCAAGGATCGTGCGTTTCCTGGTCGAGCTTTCACGGGCACAGAGCGCGACAGGAAATCCTCAAGCTGGGTCGTCGCTCGGCCGCGCGCTGGCTGAGGTCGAGCGTCAGCGCAGCAACTTGCCTGAGGGAGAAGACCGCGCCGATTTCCTGGTGCAGTCGCGCCCGGTGTACGACCAATGGATGGCGGCGGCGCTCGACAGTCACGAAGCGCCAGCGGTCATCTTCGGCATCGCCGATCAGGCCCGCGCCCGCGTCTTGCGCGACGCTCTCGGCCTACCAGCGGTAGGTGTGGAAATCGCACGCGGCCTGGGGCCAGCGCAGGCTCTCGTCGAGTTCGCGCTACTCCCTCACAGACTGCTGACCTGGGTGCTTCGCGACGGGCACTTCAGTTTCCACGCGCGATCCCTGGACGCCGGCGACCTCGAAGCTTGGGTGCGGTCGTCGACCGAGGACGCCGACAAGGCGAGACGTACGGATGCGGTGCGTCGACTATCGCAGGTACTGATAGAACCCATCGCGGCCGAGATTGCCGGAGCCCCGACCGTTCTCGTCTCTCCTGACAAGAGCCTGCGCCGAGTGCCCTTCGCCGAACTCATCGGAGTGGCTGGCCGCCGGCTGGTCGAAGATCACGCAGTGGCCGTCGCTCCGAGCGCCGCTCTCGCCGTGGCTGCGAGAGCCCGGGCTTGGTCGACACCGGAGAGCGCCTTCGTACTAGGAGATCCGCGTCTCGACGCACGAACGTTCGCCTTCTTACCGGCGCTTCCCGCAGCCCGGGAGGAGGGGCGCTGGATCGCAGGCCTTTACGCTCCGGAATCGGACCTGCGGCTTGGCGAGGCGGCCACGGCCTCTGCGTTGCTGCGAGGTTTTGGTCGCTATATGGTGGTGCACGTCGCCGCGCATGTGCTGGCCAACGACGAGCATCCCGAAATGGCCACGCTCCCCCTCGCCCAGACGACGCCGGACGATCCGATTGCCCTCAGGGCCGCGGACATCCGGCACCTGCACGCTGGGCGCACGCGCCTCGTCGTCCTATCGGCCTGCCGCGCCGCCGGCAGCCAGGATCCCGAGGGCTCACGCGGCCTTGCCGAGGCGTTCCTTGGGGCGGGAGTACCGCAAGTGGTGGCCGCGTTGTGGGATGTCGACGACCATGCAGCCGAGGTGTTTTTCGAGAACTTCTATCGTCACCTCAGGGGCGGCGACGAGCCCCCAGAAGCCCTGCGCGCCGCCCAACTCGCCTTGCTTCATGGAAACGATCCGAAGCTTCAGGATCCCGCCGCGTGGGCGGGATATGAGGTGTTCCAGGTGCCGTCTCGCGAAGGGGGGAACCCAAAATGAGTTTCATTCTGAAACTGCACATCACGGGTCTATGCGGAATCGTTCCAGTCGGCGGAGACGTTCTCGTCGCCTTGCCGAACGCCCGCGACTACGATCCCTATGGAAACACGCTGCCGGGGAGTCAAAACCAGGATCGGCACATCCCTCTGCTCTGCGTGCCGCTGAATGTCTCGACCAGTTCGCGCGGAGGGTCCTTTGTGATTCCCGAGTCAAGCGGCCTAGCGCCAATCGACCTTCTTGCCTACCCTTTGGATGAAGAGGATCTTAGCTTGATACCTGTCGATCCCGTGCCAGCGAGCCTGCGGGGGCCAGTGGGAGAACCGTGTCCGACAGTGACGAAGCCGAACGATTTCGGCTGGATCTCGAACATGGCCGACGTGAAGGCTGAGACGGTGCTGCACACCGTGACGGCGGGGCCCTTTCCCAAGGGTCTCCTCTTGGCGCGTCTTACGGTAGTGAACGGGACCTGGTCCACCGCATTGCTGGCCGCGAGCCCGCTGCCGAGCAACCCACGGAAGTACATCATTCACTGGTTTTACGCGGACATGGGGGGATCTCCCATGCCCGGGTCGCCAAACCGGGCCATCGCCGATAAGGTCAGGGTAGATATTCCGATCGACGACGCTGCGCAAGTAACTTTTCACAGCAGCACGCCAAACTCCGACATCGTGCTTGCAGGTGGAGGAGCGGACTTGGTCGCATACCTCATCAATGTACCCCTCGCCTCGTTGCTCGGCGCTCCGATCGGTCTGCGCACGGCAGAGATGCATTTTGCGCACTTCTATCGCCTCGCCGGAAAGTCGCCGGCATGGATCCCAACGCCGGACCTAACCGGACCGAACTGCGGGCCTCTCGGCACGGGAACTGAGCTCGTCCCTCACTGCCCGCCCGCGCTTTTTGGAGGTTGAGTCATGGATGCTAAGACCGTTGCCGAGCGCAGCCGGCTCGGGTTGACAACATTCAATATCCTGCACGAGAAGAGGTTGTTTGGCTTCCTGAAACGGGGTGTTGCCGCCGCCGATACCGGCACAGAGATCTTTGGGCTCGAGGACGGCGAACCAGTCTTCGTGCGCTTTCCGTTGTTGGGCGAGGCCGGCGGGTATGTCGACCTGGCCCTTCAGGAGTGGCTCGGCGACCCGGTTGTGGCCGTGGTCCCCAATGTTCGTTGGGACCCTGAAGGATTCCAAGCCCAAGCGTCTGCCTTGGGCTACAAGTGGAGACGGTGGGTGTCCTACACAGCGGATGAAGTGGCACTTGAATGCGGGAACGTTTTTCTCGATCCCTATCGCGGCCGCAAGGGCCAGCCATACGTGGTGCCTCCGCGCGAAGTGAGGAAAGAGTGGGGGCTGCCGCCGGAACAGCTCGCTGACAACAAGAGACGCTACGAGGCCTACGTCGCCGCGGTCGCGGCGACGAATGGTGCCGGTGGTCTTGCAGTCACGCGGTTCACGACTAGCCAGGGGAGCCTCGACCTCTGTTCGGTGGGCAGCGTTCCCGGAGGTGCCTACCACTGTGTACCGGAGATCGCGCAGGGAGGCGACCTCTGGTGCGTACCGGCAGTCTTGGAGATGATTATCGAATTTTTTCTTCCCCCAAAGAAGGGAGGGGAGGGGATGTACCAGGGTAAGCTGGCCAGCGATCTGGGGTTATATGGTGGCGCCGCCCTGAAAGACTGGCAGAAGATCCCGCCGGCGGTCAGCGACGTCTCGGCCAAAGTGATCCTTACAGCCCTCATCGCCGTGGAGTGGGGAAGCGTGGTGACGGAGATCGACGCCCGCCGGCCTTTGGGCTATTTGACCGACGACCACGCGTTCTTGGTTTTCGGCTATAGCGGGGTCGTCGCGTGGACGTCCGTTCCACCGAGCGCCTATCTGCGGGTATTGAACCCATGGGGCCTGAAAGAAGAACACCTGTCGTTCTCGTGCCTCCCTTCTGGCAGCCTCTTGAAGTTCTGGCAAGTCGGCCACACCATTCAAAGTTGGGCAATGAAGATGAGGAGGTGGGCGCGGCACTTCATACGGTTGCGGTCATAGACTGTCGCCCTGGCTCATGGAGCACATTCAAGCGAAAACTGGACCGCTACCTTCTTACAATTACCTCCTTGAGGCTGAGGCCCGTGAGAGGCCCGTGCAGGTAAGGCTCTCAAGTCTAAAATGTCCGATCGCGGCTTCCAGAACACGCCGAAGCCGGAACCTCGAAGAGAGCCGCGGAGCTCAGAGCAGCCAATCCCCACCCTCTTCTTAGATAGGGTGGTGCCCGACCCGCCGAGGTGCCAGGGACCGTGCGGCTCGGCAACATTGAGTCGAGGGAACTGCCGCCGCCCTGTCGGGGCTGGAGAACGAGGTGGGGGTTGCCATCCGGGGGCGCCGCTTCGCTTTGCCCCGGCTACATGCCTGAGCCCCTTTGGGGCGGATGGCTGGGGATCATGGTATCGCTGGTTTGGTTTCCAGCAGAGGTGCCGCCAGCAAGGGCGGCCCGTTGCCGGCCCGTTGCCCGTTCGGAGGTGCCAGGGACCTCTCCATTCGCGAGGCCCCGATGCCCCGAGCAATCTTGACATCGCCTTGCGGTAGTCATACGATGCGTATGACACGGAGGTGCCTGATGCGACTCAATGCGAGATTGCCCGAGGAGCTAGCCCGGAAGCTCGAAGCCCTGGAGCGGGCGACTGGGCAGAGCACGTCGAACGTCGTTCGCGCTGCGCTCGAGCGTTACTTTACTGAAATCTGTGAACCGCGCCGCTCGGCGCGCGAAGCGATCTACCTGTCGGGTCTCGTCGGTTGCGGTGAGGCGGAGGTCGACCTCTCGGCGACTTATAAATCGCGGCTGCGCGAGGGCCTTGGGCGCAAGCATGGTCATCGCTGACACGGGATTCTGGCTCGCACTCGCCAACCGTCGGGACGCATACCACGAAAACGCCGTCCAGGCCCTCGATGCGCTCGGGGATGAACGCCTCATCGTGACCTGGCCGGTGATGACCGAGACCTGCTACCTGTTGCTCGATCGCCTCGGTCCCGCGGCGCAAACCCGATTCCTCGCCTCACACGCCGCGGGGGCGTTCGAGATCGCTGCCCCGGAGATCCATCCGCCCGATCGCCTCGTTCCGCTGCTGAAGAAGTCTGAAGCGCTGCCGATGGACTTGGCGGACGCCACGCTCGTGCTGCTCGCTGAATGGCTTGGTCACGGCCGCATCCTCTCCGCCGATCGGCGCGACTTCGGTGCCTTTCGATGGAAG
Organism: Thermoanaerobaculia bacterium; assembly: GCA_036264085.1. Taxonomy (GTDB): domain Bacteria; phylum Acidobacteriota; class Thermoanaerobaculia; order Multivoradales; family UBA5704; genus DATARR01. The sequence continues at coordinate 39,282 of DATARR010000065.1, forward strand.
AACCGTCACCCGTTCGAGAACCTGCTGCTGTAGGAAGAGGCAGCATCGGGAGCCCAAGAGCCCTGCTGCCAGGAGTGCCAGGGTCCTATTGAAGCTCAGCGGCTCTACTCACAAATCCTTCTCGATTTACCGGCTTCTCAAGCGCGCGCCCTGCTGTTACCCTGATCCAGGCCGGTAGCACCCACTGCGGTTGTCGCAAGAACCGGCAGTGGCCCTCGCAGGAAGGAGATCCAATGGACGTCAAGAGAAGTGGCTCACAACCCTCGGGCAAGGGGCCCGCAGAGTATTTCACCGGCACGGTACGCATCGACCCTCTGTTCCAGGGGCCCGATCCGGCACGCGCTGTCGGTGCGAGTGTCACGTTCGAGCCGGGCGCCCGGACGGCATGGCACACCCACCCGCTGGGCCAGACGCTGATCGTGACGGCTGGCAGCTGCCGCGCGCAGCGCTGTGGAGGGCCGATCGAGGAAATTCGGCCCGGTGACGTGATCTGGTTCCCGCCGGGGGAGAAGCATTGGCACGGTGCCACGGCAACCACCGCCATGACGCACATCGCGATTCAGGAACGGCTCGACGGCAAGACCGTGGACTGGATGGAAAAGGTCAGCGACGAACAGTACGAGGCCCGATGAACAGGGCGAAGCAGGCACGCCGATCCTGTAAACGTGTGGATCGGCGTCCTGGGTTCATCCCGCCGCCTTCGAGATCCCGTGAGCACCGGTCATCGCCGGCGCTGGCTCGCCCATCGCGGTGCCGAGGATGCGGCTCACCGGCCGCAGGGCCCACGGCGCGGCGGCGATCCCGAGGAGCACGAGCGGTACGATCACCTTCACCGCCGGCGGGCTCTCGCCCTTTGCGCCACCGGGGGAGATGCCAACGGCGATCTGCTGGAAGCTCGGGTCCTCCGCGATTACCTCGCCGAGAAGATCAATCTCGGGAAGGCGACCGAGTTGCTCCAGCTTTCCCGCTTCGAGCTCGAGGAGAGCTTCCGGCGCCTGGGGATTCCGCTCCGTCGAGGAGCCCGCTCCATCGAGGACGCGCAGGCCGAAATCGCCGCCGCACGCCGGCATGCCTGAACAGCTCCAGCTCACCGCATACCATCCCTCGCAGACACGACGGTCCTGAGCAACTTTGCGCAGGTCCAGCGGACCGACCTCCTGAGGTCGATCTACCCAGATCTCGCAGCTCCAATCCCGGTTTGGAACGAGTTGGATCTGGGTGTCCGCCGTGGGTTGGTTCCTGCCTCACCGCGCCGAGGTATCCCGGATTCAGGAGGAGAAACCAATGCAGAAACGCACACTTGGAAACAGCGGCCTCGAAGTTTGGCGATCGGGCTCGGCTGCATGGGCATGAGCTTCGGCTACGGACCCGCCGCAGACGAGCAGGAGATGATCTCCCTGATCCGGTCCGCCGTCGACCTCGGCGTCACCTTCTTCGACACCGCCGAAGCCTACGGTCCGTTCGCCAACGAGGAACTGGTGGGCAAGGCGCTCTCGCCCATCCGCGAGCGGGTGGTGATCGCCACCAAGTTTGGCTTCCACTTCGACGCCCACGGCAAGCAGGCTGGCTTGAACAGCCGGCCCGAGCACGTCAAGGAGGTCGCGGAAGCGTCGCTCAAGCGGCTCAACGTCGACGCCATCGACCTTTATTATCAGCACCGCGTCGATCCCAACGTGCCCATCGAGGACGTGGCGGGGGCGGTGAAGGAGCTGATCCAGGAAGGCAAGGTCAGGCACTTCGGCCTCTCCGAGGCAGGCGTGCGGACCCTTCGCCGCGCGCACGCCGTCCAGCCTGTCACGGCCCTCCAGAGCGAGTACTCGCTCTGGAGGAAGGAACCTGAAGTGGAGATCATCCCGACTCTCGAAGAGCTCGGAATCGACTTCGTTCCCTTCAGCCCGCTGGGCAGGGGCTTCCTCACGGGCAAGATCGACGAGAGCACCGCGTTCGACAGCAACGACTTCCGCAACACCGTCCCCCGCTTCTCCCCGGAGGCCCGGAAGGCGAACCGGGCGCTGGTCGACCTGCTCGGCCGCATCGCTCAGCGCAAGAACGCGACGCCTGCCCAGATCGCGCTTGCCTGGCTCCTCGCCCAGAAGCCCTGGATCGTGCCGATCCCGGGTACCACGAAGCTGCATCGCTTGCAGGAGAACGTCGCGGCGGCCTCCGTCGAGCTCACCGAGAGCGATCTCCGCGACATCGAAAGCGCCGCGTCTCAGATCACGGTGCAAGGGGCTCGGTACTCGGAGAGCGCACAGCGAATGGTCGACCGCTGAGCGGCAAAACGAGGAGGATAGGCAACCTGCTCGCTCGCGATGAACGCTCACGCCCGGGTGTGGATGACAAGGGCAATTCCATAAGCATCCAATTCTTCGTCGCGTCGTCGCCGGGGCGATGAATCCCGATCTGCGCTAGACTCTGGGGGCTCCAGGGTGGGGTGGAGACAACCAGGAAGCCGTGTGGAACGGCTCCGCATGCACCAAGGAGGTCCGACATGAACAGGTTCGTCGCGTGTTTCGTCTTTCTTTTCCTGGTCCTCGGTATGGGTGCCGGCAGTCGCCTCGAAGCCGCGAGTTGCTCGGCCGCTCCTCCTATCCCCCTGAGCCTGGTGACAGCCGCCGCGCCGGAAACCGCTTCGAGCACCGCGTCCGCCAAAGCCGATCCGGCGGATATCCTCAAGCTCAGTCCCTTGAGCTCCGCCAAGTCGATGGCGCCACCTCCTCCCAACTGTGGATACACCGCCTGCTACCAGACTCCCGAAGGTTGCGGCTGCGAGGGTTTCTACTGCGGCGGGATTTTCATCTGCGGCTATCCCTGGGTCTAGCCTCTTAGACTTTCGCAAACTATACCCCAGAATGTCGCCCGTTGCACCCCGGTGCGGCGTGGCCGAGGTGCCGGTGGCCGGGGTGCAAGGCTCCTCTCTCGGGGAGCCTGCCGGGGAAGCGGACAGGCTGACCTGCTGATACCATCACCGGCGGGCACCGAGCCCGCCGAGCCGACCATGGACGACGAACGCCTCCTGACGCTGGCCGAGATCGAGAATGCGCGCGAGCGCATCCGGCGGCAGCTTCCGCCGACGCCGCTGCGGCGCTCCTTCGCCCTGCGTCCGCACGACGTCTGGTTGAAGCTCGAATGCTGGCAGCCCACCGGCTCCTTCAAGGTCCGGGGAGCGCTCCATCACCTCGTCTCGCTTGCCGAGACCGAGCGCCGGCGAGGCGTGGTGGCAGCTTCCGCGGGCAACCATGCGCTCGGCGTGGCCTGGGCGGTCCAGGCTCTGGGCGGCAGCGTGCCCGCCGTCCTCTTCGTCCCCGAAACCGTGCCGCGGGCGAAGCTGGAGAAGCTGCGCAGCTTCCCCATCACCGTGCGCGTGACCGGCGCCACCTATGACGACGCCTACGACGCGTCCCTGGCCTACGCCGAGGCGGAAGGGGCACGCTACCTCCACCCCTACGACGATCCGCTGACCGCGGCCGGACAGGGAACCATCGGCCTCGAGATCCTCGAGCAGCTCCCGGACGTCGGACAGATCGTCGTTCCCGTCGGGGGCGGCGGATTGATCGCGGCGATTGCCGTGGCGGTCAAGGCCAAGGCGCCCGGAGCTCGCATCGTCGCCGTGCAGCCAGAGGCGTCTCCGTCCCTGTCCGAGTCAATGGCGCGCGGCGAGGCACTGCACCGGTTCCCGGCGGCTCCCACACTCGCCGACGGCGTGGCCGGCGGCATCGGCGACCTCGTCTTTCGGCATCGGGCGCTGATCGACGAGGTCGTCAACGTGCCCGAGAGCGCCATCGAAGAGACGATCGTGGCACTGCTCGCCGAAGACCAGGTCGTGGCCGAGGGCGCCGGCGCCGTTGCCGCCGCCGCATTGCGCTGCGGCCTGCTCACTCCCGACGGCCGTCCGGTCGCGGTGGTGGTGTCGGGCGGCAACATCGACGCCCAGCATCTCGCCCGTCTGCTGGCGGCTCGCGGTTGAGAAACGTTGCGACAGCAGGTCGAAGAGGCGGTATGCGTCTCAGAAGCGAGGAGGGCGGCGGTGCTCTCTGATTTTGAGAAGATCCTTCGCGCTCATTTCCCGACCTATACAAAACTTGAGGCTCAGGCGTGGAAGGAATGGGTCGATACTAAGCCATTCGGTGCTCGGTGGGTGGCCGAGCGGATTGACTACGATGGCTCGGAAGGTTGGGTCAAGTTCAGGGAGATGTTTTTAAAGATCTTTGTGCTGCTCAATGCCTGACTTGGACGAGAGTCTAGAGCTCGTCGGTATAACATCCTCTTCGTTAGATAGCCGACTCCTGCTTCTCTCGTTCTCGGCGCCTCTTCCCATATACCACTATATTCATGAAGGGTTCGTCAAACCACTTCGATGGGTAGGTCAATTTGACCCACCTTATGTGTCGTTCGTCGGCCGTAGACTCTATTTCATCAAGGTATGCCAAGAAGGCCGCTTTTGACTTGGATGAGAAGATCCGCGTACCGAAGCGCGCAACCTCGTCTCGTAGCTGCTTTTCTCTGAGATAGCCTGCCATTCCGTTATCCACAAACATCGCTTGGCAGTAGGGGAGCACCGATGCTATGACGGTCACATCTGTGGTGGTCCCTCTGTTCGGCGGAGACTTCATATTAGGAGCCTTGCGGGCGATCGCTGCGTAAAGCATCGAAGAGAGGCGAACGAAGGGAAGGCGAAGAAAGTGAGGAGAACGAAGGTACTCACCCATCTTCTTGAGCTGCTCCATCGGGTCAGATATCTTGTACTCCACAAGTATATTGAACATATCAAACACGAGAATGACCGCGGGTGGGGGAAGGAATTCCAAAGGAGATTTGGGGGTTTCTACTCCGAGACTGTATGCCATCCACTTCGTAAGATAGGAGGAGAACACCTCTATAATTGCACGGCCTAATGCCTGCGCCTCTTCCTGCACGGATAGTTTGAACGATGTGCTGTCCTGTTGCCACTTCTTGAAGATTTCCTCTATGGCTCCGTATAGTTTTTCTCGTCTGCTGCGAAGGGATGCTACCTCGTTCGCATCTGACCGGTAAGGCACGGTTACCCTGAAAGGGTCATGCCATTCGTGGAGGTCTCCGTGTACGATATCGCTTACGGGGATCACAGGCTCGCGCTCTGGATGGCCCTCCATGTAGTCCCTGAAATAGTGTAGGAGCTGCCACCGCATGATCATTGCGTCGTCTTGGAAGGTGCAGTCGTTCGAGAGGTGGGAATAGACATCCTGTAGCGAGTCAAAATCCGGATCGCCGCTCAGAAGAGACTCGGTGCGATGGTAGAAGGAGTCTGGACAGATGATCAGTTGCAGCTTAAGAAGTCTGTCGAGCTTCTTGTAGAGCTCCAGCCAGAATGGTTGCTTCTCGAGGAGGTGCTCTCTCCGGGGAAAATCCGGGTCAAGAATCTTTGTGATGTTGCTGATCACAAGTTGATCGAGATAGATAATCTTCTTCGGCGTGTTGGTGAGGTTGTCCACGGCTGCTGCCTCCTCAGTCGGGATAGTACCAGAGGACGGACGGAGAGCCCCGATCTCAGCGAGGGGGCGCCCCGCGACCCGATCGTCTATAGCAGCACGCGCACAGGGTGCAGCGCCGCTCCGACTTCCCGTCACGGCGAAGCGGGGTCGAGAATCGTGACCGGCAGACTGCGGAAGTGATCGACGTTGAACGTAAGCAGCCGGGCGATCCCGTAACTTTGCATGGCCGCTACGAGACGCACGTCGTGCGCCCGGAAGCCCGTCACGCCGTGGGCCTCCACCAGTGCTTGCCAAAGCTTGCTCAACTCCTCGCGATCAGGAAGCAGCGTGAAACGCCGTTGGAAGAAGCGCAGCCAGTGTCCGGCCTGGGCAGGAGTCATTCCCAACCCGTTGCGCCCCTCGGGAGGCGTCCCTGGTGGACGGGTCGCCACCACCCAGAATTCGTACAAATTCTGGGGCACCAGCACCAGCAGTTCTCCGCGTCCCAAGAACGTCTGAATTGCCGCACGTGCCACACCGGCTTGCGGGTCTTGCGACCGCGTCATGCGGGTGAGTAGGTTCGTGTCAAGCAGGATCATTCGCCTTCCCCGCGCGTGTAGACCGCTTCGCGCGCGTCGTCCAGGTCCTCAACGTCTACCATGTAGGGGCGCATTTCGGCGAAAATGTCATCCCTGTCCGGTATCTGCGCCGCTGCTGGCTCTTCCACAAATATGATGGCCTCGCGCACCTCACCAGGCATCCGGGCAAGGTTCTCGGCGATTTGCTGCTTCGTTCCCCTAAGCACGTGCGCTTGCATCGTTCAACTCCGTAGGATTGCATGGCAACTACTTGGTCCGTCCTAACCCATCTATTCTTTCTGAAAACCGCGCTTCGGGCAACCTCCACCGCGCAGCCGACCGGCACCACGGACGCGGTCTGCTACCACGACGGCCACCGCAGCCTGGACGAGCACCTCGCGGGGCCGATCTTCGAGGTCCCCATCTTCGGCGACGACGGCGCGCTGCGCGACGAGCACACGATCCGCACCAAGGGTGCCAGCCGATTTGCGTTCGGGGCGTTCTGGAGGAGCGGCTGGCACCCTGTCAGAAGGCCTCCCACCCCGCACTTCCGGGCCTGAGCGCAGGTAGGCTTCCTCGAGCGCCCATTCACAAAGAGAAGGCGCCCTGACGTATAGAAGGTGACAGAGCCCTCCGCTTGCGCTACACTGTGGTGCATGAAGACCGAGGTCTATAGCTGGCGTCTCTCTCCTCACCTCAAGAGCCAGTTGCAGGAAGCTGCCCGGGCTGAGCAGAAGAGCGTTTCGGATCTCCTTGAGGAGATCGTAAAGAGTTGGCTTCAGCACGCCCGCGGCCAGTCTGATTCTGAGGAGGAGCGGCAGCGGCGTGTGCGTGAAGCAGCTCTGAAATGTGCCGGGACTATCGAGGGTAGTCCGGACCTGGCAGAGAACGCCCGCTCCGAAGTGCGGGCACGGATTGCACGCCGGCATGGACTTTAGACCGCAGGGCCTCATCGACACCGGAGCGATCCTGGCGTTTCTGAACCGGCGCGACCGATGGCACGAGGTCTGCCGCAAGACTTTCACGACCCTCACGCTTCCCTTGGCTACATCGGCTGCGGTCCTCACCGAGGTCTTTCACCTCCTCCCTGGCTCCTGGGACCTGCCCAGGGTCTGGACCTTCCTGAAATCCGGCGCAGTGACCGTTCTGCCGATCACGGACGACGACCTTCCAGACATCGAGGCTCTGATGGACCGTTATCAGGACCGACCGATGGATTTTGCCGATGCCACTCTGGTCCACCTCGCACGACGGGAGGGGCTCACCACGATATTCACCGTCGATCACGATGATTTCGAGACCTACCGGATCGAAGGGAAACGGCGGTTTCGGATCGTCCCGGATCGTTCGTAGGCTCGCGAGCCTGGCGAGAAGCCCGGTTGCGTCCCCCCGCCGGACCTTATACCGTAACGCCCCATGAGCGACGGGCACCATCAGCACTCGCATCCTCGGGATCCCCAGGCCATCGACCTCAAGGCGCGGCGGCGGGTCGCGGTGCGCCGGGTCGACGAGTGCGGGACGCTCGACGAGGTGTTTCTCCACTGCCTGCCGGCCTTTGGCGGCGCCTACCTGCGGCGGCTCTACACCATCCTCGACGCCGCCATCGGCGCGGGGTGCCCGATGACGCTCGCCATCGCGGGGCCGGTGACGGTCTCGGGGCAGCATCAGGCGTGGCTCATCCCCCTGCTGGAGACGGGGTGGATCGCCTATCTCAGCACCACGGACGCCGTCTGCTATCACGACGGCCACCGCAGCCTGGACGAGCACCGCGAGGGACCCATCTTCGAGGTCCCCATCTTCGGCGACGACGGGGCGCTGCGCGACGAGCACACCATCCGCGTCACCGACATGGCCTTCGACGAGGACGTGCTCTTCCAGCAGGACCGCTTCATGACCGCCTGCCTGCTCCGCCCCGAATTCCAGAAGACCATGGCGGGTACCGAGCTCCGCCATCTGCTGGGGCGGATCTACGCCGCCCAGGAGGAGAGGAACGGCGTGGCGCCGGGGCTGCTCACGACCTGCCAGCGGCTGGCCATCCCCATTCTCGTGGGGGCGCCGGGGGACGGCAGCCTGTTCCTCAACTCGATGAAGTTGTGGGCCATGAAGCAGGCCGGCCTGCTCGATCACTACGAGTTCGCCCTCGACCTCCACGCCGAGGTCTTCGAGTCCTGCGCCTATCACTACTGGGGCCTGTTCGAGAGCCCGGCGCGCGCGCTCGCCACCCTCATCCTGGGCGGCGGCGTGCCGAAGAATTTCAACCTGCAGCCGGAGCCGGCCCTGGGGCAGATTTTAGGTCTGGAGAACGTCAGCGGTTACGCCTTCGACGTCCAGGTCGTCACCGCGCCCATCACCGAGGGGTCGCTCTCATCCTGTCCGCCGGCCGAGGCCGTGACCTGGGGCAAGGTGGACCGCGAGACCTACCAGCAGACCACCGAGAGCGTGCAGGCCGACTACTCCATGCTCATGCCGTTCCTGGTCAAGGCGCTGCTCGACAATCGCGAGCGCTACGCGAAGCGGGCCGCGGAGGTGGGGGAGGAGGCGCTGTTCGCCGCGGAGCCCAGGGCCCGCGGCTATCTCCGCTCCCGCGACGGCTACCGCCTCTACGACGCCCGCGAGCGCCTCGTGGCGGAGCTGGCACGGCAGGTGAAGGAGAACGGCGAGTGGCTGCGGAAGACGCTGCGCTATCCCCTGGCCGTGCAAGAGTGAAAGAGAGGGCGTGAAGAGATGAGCAAGACGTGCATCACCCTGCTCCCGGGCGACGGCATCGGTCCGGAGGTCAGCGCCGCCGCCGTGCGGGTCCTGGACGCCGCCGGCGCCGAGCTGGAGTGGGAGCGCCACATCGCCGGCCGCGAGGCCCTGGAGAAGTACGGCAACCCCCTGCCGCCCGAGGTCCTGGAGTCGATCAAGCGCAACCGGGTGGCCTTGAAGGGTCCCATAACCACCCAGGTGGGGGGCGGCTTCAAGTCGATCAACGTGCAGCTCCGCCAGGAGCTGGAGCTTTACGCCAACCTGCGCCCCTCGCGCTCGCTGCCCAGCATCCCCAGCCGTTTCGAGGGGGTGGACATCATCGTGGTGCGGGAGAACACCGAGGACCTCTACAGCGGGCTGGAGCACGTCGTGGTCCCGGGGGTGGTGGAGAGCCTCAAGATCATCACCGAGAAGGCGTCGCTGCGCATCTCCCGCTTCGCCTACGACTACGCCCGCCGCCACGGCCGCAAGCGGGTGACCGCCGTGCACAAGGCCAACATCATGAAGCTGTCGGACGGCCTGTTCCTCGACTGCGTCCGCCGCGTGGCCCAGGAGTACCCCGAGATCCAGTCGGACGACAAGATCGTGGACAACATGTGCATGCAGCTCGTCATGCGCCCCGAGGAGTGGGACGTGCTGCTGCTCGAGAACCTCTACGGCGACATCGTCTCCGATCTCTGCGCCGGCCTCGTGGGCGGCCTGGGCGTCGTGCCCGGGGCCAACATCGGCCTCGAGGCGGCCCTCTTCGAGGCGGTCCACGGCAGCGCCCCCGATATCGCGGGCAAGGACCTGGCGAACCCCCTGGCGCTGATCCGTTCAGGGATCATGATGCTCTTCCACCTCGGCAAGGACGAAGCGGCCGAGCGTGTGCGCCGCGCCCTGCGCCACGTCGTGGTCACCCAGAAGATCCGCACCCGCGACCTGGGCGGCGAAGCGAGCACGACGCAGTTCACGGACGCGATCGTGCGGGCGCTGGAGTCGGAGGTCTAGGCCCTCAGCGACCCGATCCATCCGGGCAAGGGCCTCCGATGGGCCTGACCGTCACAGTCCCTCTATTCGATTCTTCATCCCTCTATGCTCCAGCGTTTCGAAGATTTCCTGGAGCTCCTGGGGAGCGACCTCAACCTTTTCCGCTACTCCGTCATGGACCTCGAACAGCGCTACGGCGAGCGCTACAGGCAGGATGCGTTGCTCATCCTGCGGAAGCTCGAGGAGTTCGCCGGCCTTCACGGAGAGACTCTGGCGGACACCGTGGCGTTCTACAGCGCCTACATATCCCAGGTGGCGGAAAACCGCAGGCTCTTTCGCGGCACGCTGATGAAGGGTGCCATTCCGCAGGACCGGCGGTTCAAGCTCCAGTATCTCTACGCGCTGACCTTGAGCACGGCCCTCAATCGATCCCGTTATGAGCTGTTCCTGGATTACAGGCAGACGCTGGCAACGAGCGTCCGAAGCGGGATTTCCATTCTCGAAATCGGTGCAGGGAACTGCTTGGACGCGCAGTTCGCCAGCTTCTATGGCAAAGTCCGCGCCTACGAGACCAACGAGCTGAGCCTGGCATGGCGGCGCTTTCTCGATCCCGACGGAGAGATCGATCTTTCGATTGCGGTTTACCGGTTCGACGAGCCCCGGACATACGATCTGGTGACGATGATCGAGCTCCTCGAGCATCTGGAGGATCCGGGCGCCTGCCTCGCGAACGCCGAGCGCGTCCTCAGGGATGACGGCCTGGCCTACCTGACCTTTGCGATCAGGATGCCCCAGATCGATCACCATTACAACTTCATGTCCATTCAGGAATGCCGCGACATGTTGGACGCCAACGGTTTCACGCCGATCCGAGAGCAGTGCCTGATTGATACGTACATGCCGTTCGAAGACAAAGATCGGTGGCGGCTCGCGGAGGCGCCAGAGCATGCGGTCATCTATTGTTGCCTTGCCGGGAAAAACGATAGCGAAGCTTCCGCGGAGCTGCTGGCCAGATTCACCGAAGACATCGGGGGATGACCGGGCTCACAGGTCCCGGGGAGCTCTGCCCAAGACAAAGACGGGTAGAATAGCCGTCATGACCGAATCACTCCGCACCCCCGAGGTCTTCACCTCCGCCTGCCCCCTCGACTGCCCCGACGCCTGCAGCCTGGAGGTGCGGGTGGAGGAGGGGCGGGTGGTGAAGGTGGACGGCACCCGCCTGAACCCCGTCACCGACGGCTACATCTGCTCCAAGGTCCGGCACCTGCCCGAGCACCTCTACGGACCGGACCGGATCCTCCATCCCGCCCGGCGAGTGGGACCGAAAGGCTCGGGGGAATTCGCGGCGATCTCCTGGGACGAGGCCCTGGACCTCGCGGCGGCGAAGATGCGCGAGGCGCGGGAGCGGTACGGCGGCGAGGCCATCCTCCCCTTCTACTACGGCGGCTCGAACGGACTGCTGACCCAGGAAACGACGGACGCGCGGCTGTTCTACCGGCTGGGCGCCTCGCGTCTCGCCCGCACCGTCTGCGCCGCGGCCACCGGCCGCGCGGCCACGGGGCTCTATGGCAAGATGCCCGGCGTCGCGTTCACGGATTTCCCCCTCGCCCGCCTCATCGTCCTCTGGGGCGCGAACCCTTCGGCCTCGGGCATCCATCTCGTCTCCATCCTCCAGGAGGCACAGCGGCAGGGGGCACGGCTGGTGGTGGTCGATCCGCGGCGCACGCACCTGGCGAAGAAGGCGGACCTCCATCTCGCGCCGCGGCCGGGGACGGACCTCCCCCTCGCCCTGGCGGTGATCCGCTGGCTGTTCGAAGAGGGGAAGGCGGATCTGGAGTTCCTCGCCGCTCATGCCACGGGCGGCGAGGAGCTGCGCCGGCGGGCCGAGCCCTGGACGCTGGCGCGGGCGGCCGCGGCCTCGGGCGTGCCGGCAATGGACATCGAGCGCTTCGCCCGCCTCTACGCCGGGTCGTCGCCGGCCGTGGTGCGGTGCGGCTGGGGCCTGGAGCGCAACCGCAACGGCGGCTCGGCCGTGGCGGCCGTGCTGGCCCTCCCGGCTGTAGGGGGGAAGTTCGGCGTGCGCGGCGGCGGCTACGTGCTCAGCAATTCCGGCGCCTTCGCCTTCGACCGCGCGGCGGCGGTGGGCGAGCCGGAGCCCGCCACCCGGGTGATCAACATGAACCGGTTGGGGGAGGTCCTGCTGGAGCGGCAGGACCCGCCCGTCACCGTCCTCTTCGCCTACAACTGCAATCCGCTGGCGACCATGCCGAACCAGGAGAAGGTGCGGCGCGGCCTCGGCCGCGAGGACCTGTTCACCATCGCCTTCGACCAGGTGTGGACGGACACCGCGCGCTGGGCGGACCTGGTGCTGCCGGCCACCCACTTCCTGGAGCACGAGGAGATGTCCCGCGGCTATGGCGCCCTGGTGCTCCAGCGGTCTCCGGCCGTGGCCGCGCCGGCCGGCGAGGCGCGCTCGAACGTCGAGGTCTTCGCCGAGATCGGCCGGCGCCTGGGGCTCGCCCGGCCGGGAGATCCGGAGACGGCGGACGAGCTGGCCACAGCCCTCCTCCGGCGCTCCGAGCGGATGCGCACCGAGTTGGAGCGGGACGGCATCGCCTCCCCCGACTGCGGCCCGTCGCCCATCCAGTTCCTGGATTCGTTCCCGCTGACGCCGGACTCCAGGGTGCATCTCTTCCCTGAGGCCCTGGACCGCGAGGCTCCGCACGGCCTCTACTTCTTCCAGGAGGAGCCGGCGAGCGACCGCTACCCCCTGGCCCTGATCTCGCCCTCCACGAACCGGACCATCAGCTCGACCTTCGGCCAGCTCGTGCGCCGGCAGACGCCGCTGGAGATCCACCCCGGCGACGCGGCGCCCAGGGGGATCGCCTCCGGCGACGAGGTGCGGGTGTGGAACGAGCTCGGCGAGGTGCGGGTGACGGCGCGGCTCAATCCGGACCTGAAGCCGGGCGTCGTCCTCCTCCCCAAGGGGATGTGGAGCCACAACAGTCTCTCGGGCAACACGGCCAACGCCCTGGCGCCGGACACCTACACGGACCTCGGCGAGGGGGCCTGCTTCAACGACGCGCGGGTGGAGGTGGGGCGGGTTTAATGCCCCGTTCCCTCTTCGACGATCAGGAGCCGCCGTCGCCCGCTCCCCGGGCGCAGGCGCCTCCCGCCGCCGCGTCCCCCCTGGCCGAGCGCATCCGCCCTCGCACTCTCGACGAGGTGGTGGGGCAGCAGAAGGTGGTGGGGCCGGGCGGGTTCCTGCGCCGGGCCATCGCCGCGGACCGCGTCCCGTCGCTGATCTTCTGGGGGCCGCCGGGGACGGGGAAGACGACGCTGGCGCGCATCATCGCCACCGAGACGTCGTCCCACTTCGTCCCCTTCTCGGCCGTCACCTCCGGGATCAAGGAGGTCAAGGAGGTGATGGCCGAGGCCGTCCGCCTGCGCAAGGCCCAGGGCCGCCGCACCCTGCTGTTCGTGGACGAGATCCACCGCTTCAACCGCGCCCAGCAGGACGCCTTCCTCCCCTACGTCGAGAGCGGCGACGTGGTGCTGGTGGGGGCCACGACGGAGAACCCGTCCTTCGAGCTCAACGCCGCGCTCCTCTCCCGCTGCCGGGTGATCGTCCTCGAGCCGCTGAGCCCCGAGGAGCTGACGGCGCTGCTGCGCCGGGTCCTCGCCGACTCCGAGCGGGGGTTGGGAGGGAGCAGCGCCGGAGCGGACGACGACGCCCTGGAGGTCCTGGCGCAGCTCGCGTCCGGCGATGCCAGGAAAGCGCTCAATCTCCTGGAGCTGGCCGTGGCCGACGCCGAGGGCGGCCGGGTGGATGCGGAGGCGGTGCGGCGGGTGGCTCAGCGCAAGGTGCTGCTCTACGACAAGTCGGGGGAGGAGCATTTCAACCTCATCTCCGCCCTCCACAAGTCGTTGCGGGAGAGCGATCCGGACGCGGCGATCTATTGGCTCGCCCGCATGCTCGCCGCCGGCGAGGACCCGCTCTACCTCGCCCGGCGGATGATCCGCTTCGCCAGCGAGGACGTGGGCCTTGCCGATCCGCAGGCCCTGGTCCAGGCGTTCACGGCCTGGGAGGCCTATCACCGGCTGGGCTCGCCCGAGGGGGAGCTGGCCCTCGCCCAGGCCGCGCTCTATCTCGCCCTGGCGCCCAAGAGCGTGGCGGTCTACGAAGGGTACAAGGCCGCCCGGCGGACCGTGGAGGAGCGCCCGGCCGATCCCGTCCCGCTCGCGATCCGCAACGCGCCCACCAAGCTGATGAAGAGCGTGGGCTACGGCGCCGGCTACGTCTACGCCCCCCACACCGAGGAGGGGGTGGGCGGGCTCGACTGCCTCCCCGAGTCGCTCCAGGGGACCCGGTTCTACGAGCCCAGGGGCGAGGGGTTCGAGGCGGAGCTCAAGGACCGGCTGGAACGGTTCCGGGGGCTGAGAGAAGAGGTCAGGGGGAAGCGATCTACCTGAACAGTTTCAGGAACACCAGGTACAGCACCACCCCGTGATCCGGGCCGGCGACCGGCGTGCCCACGTCCAGGTTCACCACTGTCTGCCAGGGGCCGACGAACGTTCCCTGGACTCCCACGCCCCCCAGCAGCTTGTGCTGCAGCCCGGTCACCTTGTCCGTGGCCAGGGCCGCGTCGGCGACGCCGTCGAGGTGGAGGGTGTCGCCGATCGCAAAGCCGTAGGTGGCGTGGCCGGCCCACACCTCGGTGGCACTCACGCTGTTGCTTTTGTAGCCGTGGACGCGGGTGCCACCGAAGAAGCCGAACTGATATTTGCTGAAGCGGTCGAGGTCCGAGCCCCCGGCGTAGTCGAATTCGAGGCCCGCCTTCTGGAACTTCGGCAGGTACCAGTTTTTGCTCGCCCGCGCCTCCCAGCGCAGGAAGTCCTGCCGGTTCGGATCCCAGTCGGGGTTGCCGGGCGGTCCCCAGAAGTCCCATTTCGATCGCCGGTTGTAGCTGCCCTCGGCGGAGAGCCCATAGCCGGAACGGGAGAACGAGGTCGAGAGGCTCAGCGACTGGGTGAGGTTGCTGCTCGGAATCACGAAATCCCGCCGCGTGTCGCTCGTCTTCTGATAGCCGAAGTACAGGAGCTCGTACTCGCCCTCCACCTTGACGAAGTTGCCGATGGGATGGCCGAGCCGAAAGCCGAGGTTCCCCGGGCGCAGCTTGACGTCCTGCGAGTTGTCCACCTTGCCGTTCTTGTAGAGCGTGTCGGTGGTCGGCACGGCGAGGGCGAAGACGTGGGCCCCAACGTCGTAACGGCTGCCGAAGAGGCGCGGCTCCGCGAAGCTGCCGAGGAGCAGGGCGCCGCCGAAGAAGACGTTGACCTGCTTGCCGGTGCCCTTGAAATCGAAGGAGAAGTAGTTGATGCCGGCGAGCGGCAGCGGGTAGTCGAGCGCATTGTCGTAGAACACGCCGCCGGCCAGGAAGAGCTTGTTGCGGTTGAAGCCCTCCTTGACCACGCGCTCGCCCTTGTCGTCCTTCACCAGGTAGCGCAGGCCCTTGTCGGTGTCCCGCACCATGGTGACGTCCGAGCCCTCCACCTGCTTGCGCGCCTCCTCGAAGCCGGGGCCGTTGACGCGGACGTTGGTGAGCCGGGTGTCCCGCTCGACCACGGTGGTCGCGTTGACCACCGACAGGATCTGCTGCGAAACGAGTCGCAAAGGGAGGATGAAGCTCGTGGCCGCCCACGGCGCGGGGCTGCCGTTCTCGTCGATGGGCGAGTAGTACATCGTCTCTTCGTTCGACAGCACCTCGCCCTCGAGGCCGATCTGCACCGCCCGGGTGCGCAGCCGGGCGTAGGTCTGTTTGTCGACCCAGAACGAGCCCTGGTACAGCTTGCCCGCCGCTCCCGGGCCGGAGGGGGTGAAGTCCACCACCCAGGCGTCGCGGCCGTCGATCGGCTCCGAGCCGCGCAGGCGGTAGCGGTACTCCTTGGTGAAGTGGATCTCCAGCGGCAGGGCCGCCGCCTTCTCCGGCTGGATCAGGGGGATCTCGGGGAGCTGCTTGCTCCGCCATTTCACGCCGTTGACGTAGAGCGTCTCCCACGCCCAGTCGGAACCGGTCTTCGGGCTGTAGAAGAGCGGCCCCTGGAGGGTTGCCTCGAAGGTCTGCGCTCCCGCCGTGGGCTGGAAGCGCAGCGAGGTCGTGTCGACGGCGCTGTAATGGTCGAGGCGCCGCCCCTGCGCGTCCTCGAAGGCCTGGAGGCGGCGCAGGATCTCCTCGACCGGGATCTCCCGCTGCTCGGAGACCGTCACCTTCGCCTCGACGCCGTGGCGCTCGGCAGCGGTGGGACGGTCCAGGCCGAGGACGGCCACCCGGCCAGGGGAATCCACCTGGAGCTCCAGCTCCTGGCCCGCCACCCGGCCGCTCGGCGGCGGCACCTGCTCGCCGCCGATGGGGAAGCGGACGGGCCGCCGGAGCTGCGGATCGTTGAAACGGAGGGTCAGCGTCTGCGCTCCTTCGGGTGCGAGGGCGATGACCCGCATCGACAGGTCCTTGCCGCGCACGAAGGTCCAGGCCTCGGCGGCGCCGGCCGGCGACGAGGAGGGATCGTAGGAGAGGTCGCCCTTGAATTCCCGTGCCAGCAGGGCGAAGGGCGCCAGGGCCGGGACGATGGTCCTGGCGTCCAGCGCCGGCGCCTGGAACAGCGTCAGGTTGATCCCCTGCGCGGCTTCGCGAGCGGCTCCGGCGAGGGCTTCGGCGGGCACGGCGGGCAGGGGAAGCGAATCCACCACCACCGGCCGGCCGGGGTCGGCCTCCTGCACTGCGGCCACTGCCGCGGCCAGCGCCGTCGGCTCCGCCGGCTGTAAGGCGACCGCCTCCAGGTAGGCCGCGACCTCCTGGCCGTAGAGGGCGCGGAGGGCCGCGGCGTCCGCGGGCAGGGGCTGCGACGCGACGAGGACGTTCGGCCGCGCGCCGGTCAGGGCCACGGCGGCGCGCTTGAGGAGGAAGGCGTACTCGGTGGGGGAGAACGCCTGGGCCTCGGCGCCCTCGGGTCGCCAGTCCACCTGGAACCAGGTGCCGGCGGGGGCCCGGCCGGCGAGGTCGGCGGCGGCCCGCAGCTCCGTCTGCAGCCGCTCCGCGTTCTGGGCGAGGGGCGGCGGCGTGCGGAAGACGAGGGAGAGCCAGGGCGTCGCGCCGCTGTCATGCACGGCGGTCGCGGTCTCCGCGCCTGCCGCGGTACCTGCGCCGTTGCCGTCGAGCGGGAACTCCCAGGCCACGAAGAGCGGGGTTCCCGGCTCCAGGTGTCCGGAGGCCTGGAGGGTGCGGGCAATGTCTGCGGCACCGGTGGCCGCGGTCGCGGGATCGAGACGGAGACCGGCGCACGGCCGGCAAGGGATCTCGGCGGCTCCCAGCGGCAGTGGCAGGAGCGGCAGGCAGAGCAGGAGGCTGGCGAGCAGAGAGCGCTGGGCACGATGCATGGCAGCAAGCATAACAGCCGCCTGCGCGCCGGAAATTCTCCGCGCACCCCTGCTACAATCCATCCCAACTCCTATGGAATTCTCTGGCAGGCTGACCGCCTTCCCCATGGCCGATCTCCTGCAGTGGGCCCGCAACGAGGCCTGCACGGGAGCCCTCGTCATCCGCCGCAGCCAGCGCGAGAAGCGGGTCTACTTCCACTCCGGCGACGTGGTGGGGTGCCTGTCGAACGATCCCGCGGAGTTCTACGGCCAGTTCCTGCTCCTCCACGGCCATCTCGACGAGGGCCGGCTGTCGCAGGCGCTGAGCTTCTGCACCACCCGCGGCGTGCGCCTGGGAGTCGCCCTGCGCGAGATGGGGATGCTCCCGCCCGAGGTGATCCAGCGCACTTTGCGGGCGCAGATCGAGGAGCAGATCTGCGATCTCTTCCTCTGGAAGCGGGGGGTCTTCTACTTCGTGGCGGAGCTGCCGCCCGAAGAGGAGATCCTCCCGGAGCCCATCAACGTCCTGGGTCTCGTGATGGAGGGGGGGCGCTGGCTGGACGAGACCTCCCGCATCCGCCGCGTGCTCGTCCACGACGACGTGGTGCTGCGGCGCGGCGAGCTGGCGGAGCGTGGAGCGGCGGAGCGCCCGCTCCTGGAGCGCCGCATCCTGGCGGCGGCGGAGGGCGACCGCACCCTGGACGAGCTCTATCAGCGGGTCAAGGGCTCCTACTTCCGCTTCCTGGAGGCCACCTTCCGGCTCTGTATCGACCGCGCGCTGGACGTCGCCGAGGTCCGGGATTCGGTCGAGCGCAGCACGCATGAGATCAGCGTCTACGACCTGCTGCTGGAGCAGGCCACCGAGGAGCAGGTGCTGGTGGCGCGGCGTCACATGGCGGTGCCCCTCGACCTGCTGAAGCGTAGCTATCCGGTCTGGGTGGAGGAGCCGGCGACGGAGGAGCGGACGCGGATGCCGGCCCGAGCCCGCGACTTCTACGCCCGCCTCGACGGCCGGACGCCGCTGGGCGAGGCCTTCTCCAGCGATCTGCGCCAGCGGGGCCGGGAGATGGACCTGCTGCTCCTGCAACTCGAGAAGGGACGGCTGGCCATCCTCCCCGCTCCCGTCGACCGGCTGGAGGCCCGGGCCGAGGAGCGCGGCCAGCCGGCCCTCCAGAGGTGGTGGCGGCGGATGTTCCGGGCGGCTTCGTAGAGACGCCGGGAGGGTGGGTGCCGGCCCTACTCCGCCGCCGCCGTCTCGCGCACCGGCACCACCGCCAAGCCCGTCATGCCCAGCTTCTCGCGGATCTTGGTCTCGATCTCGTCGGCGAGGTCGGGGTTGTCGCGCAGGAAGTTCTTGGCGTTGTCGCGTCCCTGGCCCAGCCGCAGGTCGCCGTAGGAGTACCAGGCGCCGCTCTTGACTACGAACTTGTGCTCGACGCCGAGGTCGACGAGCTCGCCCGTCTTCGAGATCCCCTCGCCGTAGTCGATGTCGAACTCGGCCTGGCGGAAGGGGGCCGCGACCTTGTTCTTGACCACCTTGACCTTGGCCCGCGAGCCGGTCACCTCCTCGCCGTCCTTGAGCGCAGCGATGCGCCGGATGTCGATGCGCACCGAGGCGTAGAACTTGAGGGCCCGGCCGCCGGTGGTCGTCTCCGGGTTGCCGAACATGACGCCGATCTTCTCGCGGATCTGGTTGATGAAGATCAGGGTGGTCTTGGACTTCGAGACGATGGCGGTGAGCTTGCGCAGCGCCTGGGACATCAACCGCGCCTGGAGGCCGACGTGGGAGTCGCCCATCTCCACTTCGAGCTCGGCCTTGGGCACCAGGGCCGCCACCGAGTCGATCACCACCACGTCCACGGCGTTGCTGCGCACCAGCATCTCGGCGATCTCCAGCGCCTGCTCGCCGTTGTCGGGCTGGGAGACGAGGATGTTGTCGATGTCCACTCCCAGCTTGCGCGCATACTCGGCGTCGAGGGCGTGCTCGGCGTCGATGAACGCCGCGATGCCGCCCTTCTTCTGCGCCTGGGCGATCACCGACAGGGCCAGGGTGGTCTTGCCCGACGACTCGGGACCGTAGACCTCCACCACCCGGCCGCGGGGGAAGCCGCCGATGCCGATGGCGTGGTCCACGGAGATCGAGCCGGTGGAGATCGCCTCCAGCGCCAGCGTCTCCCGCTGGCCGAGGCGCATGATCGCCCCCTTCCCGAACTGCCGCTCGATCTGCGAGAGCGCGCCGTCGACGGCCTTCATACGGTCCTGTTTTGCGTCTGCCATGAGATTGGTTCTCTCCTTTGCGCCCCCATCTTAGAAGACGTAAATGCGGCGGTCAAATCGGGAGCTCCCTGAGGCCGCCGGAGACGGACCTTCTCGTCTTCTCTTCGTCCCGCGAGTCCCTGACGTCCCTTCCATCCCTCTTGGAATCCGAGTATAAGGAGTCTTCCAGTGTCCGTCAAAGATTCCGTGAAGAGGGGACGGAAGGAGAGACCGGACGTGGGGAGAGGCAACGCGCGAGCCGCGGGCTCAATGGGATCAGCATCGCCGCCGCTCCTGGACTGGACCGCGGGCGCCACGGCGCAGTCTGCGCCTCCAGGATATACTCTCCCCATGTCCGTGGCCCTGCTCAAGGAACCTCCCCTCTCCCCCTTCCCCGACCTCGGGCCGTACCGGCGCGAGGACTACGAGGCATTGCCCGGCGAGCCGCGTTGCGAGCTCATCCATGGGAGGTTCTACGTGAGCCCGAGCCCTTCGATCGTGCACCAGGTGGTCGCCGGTCTGCTCTACCAGCACCTCTATGGGATCGCCAGGACGACGGGTGGCAAGGCGTACATCGCCCCCCTGGACGTCAACCTGGCGGACCATTCCGTGGTCCAGCCGGACATCCTCTACGTGTCCTCGCGCCGCCGGGCGATCCTCCAGGAACGCGTAGAAGGCGTTCCCGACCTCGTCGCCGAGGTCCTCTCCCCCGGCACCGCGCGGCGGGACCGGGGCGAGAAGCTCATCCTGTACGCGGAAATGGGCCTCCCCGAATATTGGATCGCCGACGGCGCCGAGCGCCAGATCGAATTCCTGGTCAACGAGGGCGGGCGCTTCGTGGTGGCCCTGCCCGAGAACGGCGTCTACCGCTCCCGCGCCCTGCCGGAAATCCACCTCGACCTCGCCGCGTTCTGGGAGACAGTCGAGGAGGATCTCGCATGACGGGGAAGACGCCAGGTGACGGAGTCAGAGAGCTTGACTATACTTTCCCAAGACAGAATTCCTGACTGCCGCGTAGACAACCACGATGGAAGCCATCGCCGTCGAAACCAGCGACGCCCTGCACGCCGCCGAGCCGATCCGCCAGCTCGAGGAGAACGTCGCCCGCGTCATCCGCGGCAAGCGTGAGGTCATCCGCCTCGCCACCGTCTGCCTGCTGTCGCGGGGTCACATCCTCGTCGAGGACGTCCCCGGCGTGGGCAAGACCACCCTGGCGCAGGCCCTGGCGCGGTCCCTCGGACTGTCGTTCCAGCGCATCCAGTTCACCAGCGACCTGCTGCCCTCGGACATCATCGGGGTGTCGATCTTCAACCAGAAGAACCAGACCTTCGAGTTCGTCCCCGGCCCGCTGTTTGCCAACGTGGTGCTGGCCGATGAGATCAACCGCGCCACGCCGAAGACCCAGTCGGCGCTGCTGGAGGCGATGAGCGAGCGCAAGGTGTCGGTGGAGCGCAAGCGCTACTCGCTGCCGCAGCCGTTCGTCGTCCTCGCCACCCAGAATCCGCTGGAGTACCAGGGGACCTTCCCGCTCCCCGAGTCGCAGCTCGACCGCTTCCTCATGTCGCTCTCGCTGGGCTATCCGCCGCGGGCGGACGAGCGGGACCTGCTGCTCTCGGGCGGCGTCGAGGACGTGCTGGAGCACCTGCGGCCGGTGGTCAGCCAGGAGGGACTGCTCGACCTCCAGGAGCGCGTGACCCGCGTGCGCGTGGCCGACAAGCTGGCCGACTACATGCTCTCCCTCGCCGAAGCCACCCGCCACGGTGGCGACTTCATCCTCGGCGTCTCGACCCGCGGCCTGCAGGCGCTGTTCCGGGCCACCCAGGCTCTGGCCCTTTGCGAGGGGCGCGGCTACGCCATTCCGGACGACGTGCAGCGCCTGGTGGCGCCGGTCCTCGCCCACCGCGTGGTGCTCAAGCGGGGCACGGCCGACCTCGACCAGTCACGCAAGGCCATCGGGCGGGTGGTGGCAGCGACGCCCGTGCCCCTGTGAAGCTCCCCGGCCGCCGCGGCCGCCGCGCGGTACCCGAAGGCATTCGCATCACCACGGTCGGTCTCTGGTACGTGCTGTTCACCGTCCTGGTCGCGATCGCCGCGACCAACACCGGCAACAACGCTCTCTACATGGTCCTGGCGTTGATGTTCTCCGTGCTCATCCTCTCCGGGGTCGTGTCGCGCGAGAACGTGCGAGGCCTGGAGGCGGAGCTGGAGATGCCGGGCGAGGTGTTCGCCAACCGGCCGTTCGCGGTGGGGTTCACGCTGCGCAGCCGCGCCCTGGTCTTCCCCCGCTGGTTCCTGCTCTTCACCCTGTCGCGGTCGGCCCAGCCTCTCCTCATCCCCTACCTGCCGCGGCGGGGCAAGAGCGCCGGCCAGCTCGAGATGATGGTGGGCAGCCGCGGCTTCCACCGCTTCCCCTACGTCCACGTCTCCAGCCTCTTCCCCTTCGGCTTCTTCCGCAAGGGGGTGCGCTACCGCGTCGATTTCGAAGTGCTGGTCTTCCCCGAGCTCTTCGCCGCCGCCGACAGCCGCCCCGAGGAGTCGGAGCTGATGGGCGACGACGCCAGCCGGCGCAGCGGCCAGGGGCACGACCTCCACGCCCTGCGCCTCTTCCGCCGCGGCGACGATCCGCGGGGCATCCACTGGAAGCAGACGGCGCGCACCGGCGAGCTGATCTTCACCGAGCGGGCCACCGAGCGCAGCCGCCGTCTCTCCATCGTGTTCGACAACGCGGTGGGCGAGTTGGGCGACGCCGCCCTGCAGAGCCGTTTCGAGCGGCTGGTGAGCGAGGTCGCCACCGCCGCCGTCGACCATCTCTCCCGTGGCTACGAGGTGGAGCTGGTGACGCGCGACCGCAGCCTCGCCTTCGCCGGCGGACCGCGCCAGCGGCTGGCCGTGCTCGAGGCCCTGGCCCTCGTCCAGCCGCGCTCCCGCACGCTGGAGCCGTTGCTGTCGAGCGATCCGCGGGCGCCGCAGCTCCGGGTCCACATGGACACCGCGCCCAGGGAGCGGCTGGCGGTATGAGCTTCGGCCGCCAGAAGCGCCTGCTGCTGGGCTGGCTGGCCCTGCTGGCGCCCCTGCCGCTGCCCTTCAATGGCGTGGTGGGCTGGCCGGCGGTCGGCTGCTACATGGCCGGCGTCCTCTACCTGCTGCGGCGGGCGAGCCTCGATCCGCCGCGCTGGCTGCCGGCGTGGGGGATGAACGTCCTGGGGTTGATCTACATCCCCATCTTCCTGGTGGACCTGCTGGTCTTTCCCCGCGGCCTGGTGCAGCCGGTGCTCCACCTCGGCCTCTTCGCCCTGCTGGTGAAGCTCTTCGCCATCGTCCGCGAGCGCGACAAGTGGCAGGCGTCGATCGGCGTCTTCTTCCTGTTCCTGGCGGCCATGGGCACCAGCGTCCATCCGGCGATCGTGCTCTACCTCGTGGCATTCCTGATGCTGACGCTGGCGCTGCTGACGCGCTTCGCCTTCCTCCACGTCCTCGCCGGTTTCGGCCGCGAGGACCTGGGGCTGGCCCACATCCCCCTGCGCGGCTTCCTGGCCCTGGTGGGCGGCGCCGCCGTGCTGCTGGCCATTCCCCTCTTCCTCCTCCTGCCGCGGGTGCGCGCGCCCTTCGTGGTGGGCCGCGGCGGCGGCACGGGAGCGACCCTGGAGGCCGCCGGCTTCTCCGACCAGGTGTCGCTCGACTCCATCGACCGCATCCGCGGCAGCCGCGAGGTGGCCATGCGCGTGCAGGACGAGGGCCCGGGCGCCAGCCCCGACGAGGAGTGGCGCTTCAAGGCCGCCACCTACGACGTCTACCAGCGGGGGAGTTGGCGCCGTTCGCCGGTGCGGAACCTGTTGCCGCGCAGCCAGGGCGTCCGCTTCCGCCTGAGCCCGGAGAAGCCCGTGCGCTGGGCGCGGATCTGGCTGCAGCCGCTCCACAGCCCGAGCGTGCCGCTGCCGGTGGAGACGGCCGTGGTCGAGCCCCGCACGCCGGCCCTGGCGGTGGACGACGGCGGCGCCGTGTCCTTCCCCTTCAGCCCGCTGGAGGTCTCCGAGTACCGGGTGGGACTGGCGCGCCGGGCGGTGCTCACCGGCGTCGCCCCCGACCGCAGCCCGGACTCCGCCCTCGACTTGACCGGCGTGACTCCCCGCATCGCCGCCCTGGCGGCCCAGGTGATGGGCCAGGCCAGTGCCCCCGAGCGGGCCCGGCGCCTCGAAAGCTTCCTCACCGAGAGCTACCAGTACACCCTGGATTTCGCGGGGCGCTCGGCGGAGAACCCCATCGAGGACTTCCTCTTCCGCTACAAGAGCGGGCAGTGCGAGTACTTCGCCTCCTCCATGGTGCTGATGCTGCGCTCCCAGGGGGTGCCGGCGCGGCTGGTGACCGGCTTCCTCGGCGGCGAGTACAACCCGTTCGAGGGCTATTACATCGTCCGCGGCAACAACGCCCACGCCTGGGTGGAGGCCTACCTCCCTGGAGAGGGCTGGCGGATCTTCGATCCCACGCCGCCCGCGGGCCGGCCGGCGGCCGAGAGCGAGGGGCGCTTCCGGCTCCTGCAGCAGGCCTGGGACTTCGTCCTCTTCCGCTGGGACCGCTACGTCCTGACCTTCGGTCTCGGCGATCAGATCCAGATCTTCAGTGGGTTGCGGGAGCTCTGGAATGATTTCTGGGCCCGCCTCCACCATGAAGAGAAACCGGAGCCGTCGCGTTCCACCCCCAGCCTGGACGCATCGGGTCCCAACTCGGTGGCGGCCTCGCCGCACCGGAGTCTCCCCGACGTGCCGGTGCCCCTGGCCCTGGGCCTGACGCTCTTCGCCGCCGCCGTCTGGGTCCTCTACCTGCGTCTGCGGCCGCCTCTGACGGCCACGGCCGCCTACCGCCGCCTGCGCCGCCGCCTCAGCCGTGGGGCGGGTGCTGCCGCGCTGCCGGAGTCCGCGCCGCCCCTCTCCGTGCGGAGGGAGGCCGCCGTCCGCTATCCCGCCGTCGCCGAACCCACGGCGCGGGTCATAGACTTCTATCTGAGAGAGAGCTTCGGCGGCCAGGCCCTGGAGGACGAGGAGATCGAGGCCCTCAAGGCGGCGCTGGACGAAGCGGAGAAGGGGATGCGAAAGGCGGGGTGAAGGGGACGGTCCGGAGTCTGCAGATAACGGCGTGGATCTACAGACGACGGTGCAGCCCGGCCAGCCTGTTGCGGGTGCCCCGCCGCGGCCTCCGGGGGGACTTTCCGGAGCTTCATGGTACTCTGGGAGCCATGGGAGATACCATTCAGACGACCATCGACTCTGCCGGCCGGCTTGTCCTCCCCAAAGCGGTGCGTGACGAGGCTGGATCCTTCCCGGGATGACGTTGCGGATTACGGTCCAGGAAGGAAGAGTCGAGATCGAACCGCTTCCCCGCGAGGTCAAGATCGTTCAGCGAGGGCCCCTCTGGATCGCGATACCGGCCGAGGGGGGACCACCTCTCTCCGAGGCGACGGTCGAGCAGGTGCTCCGAAAGGTCCGCGAGCGTGGGGAGTGAGCGTGGGTCAAGAACAGCTCGGTCTCCCACACGCGGGGCACCCCCTTGGGGTGCCCAGCCACCTATCAAGCCAGTGCCTGCCGTCGAGGCGAGGTCAGCACCGGTTGGTCGTACAGGTGAGGTTGCAGGTGGGACACGTATTCTGGCCGCTGTACTCGCAGGCGGGCGGGGCCTGGCACGTGAACGGCGTAAAACCCCCTTTCGCCTTCAAGAGCTCACCCTGGTTGAGCTGAGCCAGCGTCTCTCGGCTTAGCACGAGTTTCTTTGAGATCTTCTTTTTCAAGTCGTACTCCTTTCAGAACGAGCGCCGGCGGGAAGAGGCCGCCTGTCTAATACGGCGTTCACCGACCCGCGCGGCACGCCTAACGTCGTCGACGAGATGCAGGAAAGGTGCCGGGTTATCACCAGCTCTTTCGAATCTCGGGCTCACTCGATGTCGTCCAACTCGCGGTACTGGAGCCCCGGGATGCGCGGGGTGCGGATCTCGTAGCCGCGTTGGCGGAACACGGCTTCGAAGACTTCGATCTTGTAGGCGAGACCCTCGGGTTGGCCGGCGTCGGACCAGTGGTAGCGACGCTCCCAGGTCTCCTCGGAGCGTATGAGCGGCCAGCCGGCGAGCGCGAGGTGGAGGGCGAAGGTGCCGGGAATGGAATGGGACATCTCGATGGGCAGGCCTGCGAGGTCGGCGGGCTCCCAGCCGAGCCGCTCGCCAAGGTTGCGGGCGGTGACCACGGCACGCCATTCACCCTCCTGGTGGATCAGGAAGCGCGCCTCGGAGCCGGCGATCTCGACGCGGTACGGCGGCAGGTCCGGCTGCCAGGTGAAGACCAGGTTGTGTTTCCACATCCAGATCCACATCCCGATGCGGGCATAGAAGCGCACGGCCGGCTGCCAGGTCCAGTGCGTGTCGAGCCGGATCCCCCCGGCGCCGTTGGCGAGCGTGGCGCGGTAGACCGCTTCGAGGGCACGGCGGGCGATGCTCCGCTTCCGCTCGGCCGGATCGACGTACAGGCTCGAAATGGAGATCAGGTCGAGCCCCGAGAACATCGTGCCGATGGCGATCGTGCCGGCGCGCCGGCCGCCGGCGAGCAGCCAGAACGGGCGGCTGTACCCGCTGTGAGGGCTCCCGAGAGGGCCGCCGTCGTAGCTGACGAGCCGCTCATAGGCCAGGCGCTCTTCCGGGGTCAGACCGTCGTCGAGCTGAAGATGGAAGTGGCCCTCGACCAGGGACGAGAGCTCCCGCAGCAGCCAGTCTCTCGTCTCCCCCTCATCGGTCGACAGTGGCTCGACCACCCCTTCGGCCGTCAGTTGCTGGCAGCACCCTTCAATGCCGTCCCGTTCCGCCTGATACCGGTTGGTATTCCTGCTCATGCGAGACAGGTTAAAATGAAATGCCGCCCGCAGGCTACCCCGGAGCCGTGGATCGGCGCCGCCCACATCGGGCGGTGTACCATTACGCTAGGCCCGCCCGAAGAGGGCAAGGAGGCCGTCGGCGAGGGAGCCCCGCCAATTCAGGATGGAGTGGCCGCCGTTGAACTCCCGGTACTCGACGGCGTAGCCTTTGGCCTGCAGCACGGTGCGCAGGTGGCGGTTGGCGGTCAGCAGGCTCGGCCCCCCAGCGCCAGGGCGTGGCCGGTCCTCCATCAGCCCTGCCTCCAGATAGAAGCGCAACGGCAGCTTCGGCACGGTGGCGAGCTGCCGGGCGAGCCCTTCGGGCTCGGTCTCGCCGGGCCGTTGCCAATTGAAGGAACCCGAAAGCGAGAGGACGTTCCCGAAGACGTCCGGAGCCTGCGAGGCCGCGCAGGCCGCCGCCAGCCCGCCGAGGCTGGAGCCGGCGATCACCGTCCGGGCCGGATCGGTCGTGACGCGATAGCCGCGGCGGACCCAGGGGATCAGCTCCCGCGCCAGGAATTCGGTGAACGGCGGATGGCAGGACAGCTCCAGGCTGCGCGTCTCCGGGCTGGGGTTCGCGACGAAGACCGCCATCAGGGGCGGGATGCGTCTGGCCGCGAGGAGATTGTCCAGAATGGTGGGCGTCGGCACGTCGGAGGTATAGGTCCGGCCGTCCAGGACGACCAGCAGGCCGAGCGGCTTGCCCTGGGGATCGTAGCCGGGGGGCGTATAAATCCGGACGATTCGCTCGTTGCCGAGCCGCTCGCTGCGGAACCGGCGCTCCTCGACCCGGCCGGCGGGCACGTTCGGACGGGGCTCGATCCACGGCTGTTTCCGCGCCGCCGGCAGCTCCACCAGGGAAACCAGGGGCTCCGGCGCCCGGCGCGGGTTGAGCGGGTCGGGCTTGAGCGCGGCCCAGCGGGCCTCCTCCTCCGGCTCCGTGGACTTCGCGGCGGAGACGAGGGAATCGTTCACCGACAAGGCGTAGCCGAAGCGGGCGTCGGCCCGCATCCGGCGCGACTTGTGCCAGACGTCCGTGCCCGGCAGCCGGCTCAGCCGGGCCTCGGCCATGCCTTCCTCGCTGGCCAGATCGGACGGCGAGGTGACCACGAGGACGTTCCGCGTCTCGTCGCCGCCGCGCCAGAGAAAGGTCACGATCCTCTCGTTCGCCTCCCCTGCGACCGGCTCGACGAGCGGTGTGCCTTCCTCTGCGAGCCGCCGCCAGAACCGCTCCAGCGCCGCCGGTCCTCCGGCCTCCATCTCCTTGCGCAGGGCACCGAGCCGTGGGCTGGCGAGCTCCTCCGCGCTCGCCGGTCCGCCCGCCAAAAGCAGGAGGAGAGCGGCCACGAAAGAGAGCCAGGAGTTGATCCGCCGCCTTTCCTTGGAGTCCATGTCTCCATTATGGACCGCCGGCGGGCGGTGCTGGCCGTCACGAGCTTGCCGGTCTCTCGTGGTAAGTTACCCTGACCGTTGAAGCCACGTCGATCGGCTGCGGCCCGCCGAGGTCGCTCATGTCGCTGCCGCTGAATCGAGCTGCGCGGCGCAGGAGACCGTCATGGACCCGAAAGCATCGACCCGGGAGCGGCAGGTCTATCGCATTCTTTCTTTTCTCGTCGTCCTGTTGGGCGTCGGCTATCTCGTCTTTCAGGTGCTCAAGCCGTTTTTCGCCGCGCTCGCCTGGGCGGTGGTCCTGGCGGTCGTCTTCGCGGCTCCCTGGCAGGCGCTCGCCCGCCGCATGCCACGCCGGCGGGGACTGGCGGCGGGCCTGCTCACGCTGGCGATCGCGCTCGTCGTGCTGCTGCCGGCGGCGCTCTTCGTCGGCGTCCTGGCGACCCAGGCGGTGAGCGCCGCCGATCAGGTCGTGGCCGGTCTGCGCAGCCGCAACATCAGCTCCTTCTCCGACGTCGTCGCCATGCCCGAGGCAGCCCATTTCCTCGACGCGATGAAGACCCGTCTCGGCATCGCGCCCGCCGACTTTCAGGAGCTCGCCAGCGGCTTCCTGACGCGGGCGTCGACGTTCGTCGCCGCGGCGAGCGGCCGCCTGGTGCTCAGCTTCTTCGACGCGCTCCTCACTTTCGCCACCACGCTTTTCCTGCTCTTTTTCTTTTTCCACGACGGCGAGCAACTGAGCGCGGCAGCGCTCGATCTGCTGCCCACCGACGCGGCAGGGCGCCATGAGGTACGGCATTCGCTGGGCAAGATGGTGGGCGCCATTTTTCGCGGCTCGCTGTTCCTCGCCCTGGTGCAGGGCGTCTCCGGCGGCATCGGCTGGTGGCTCGCCGGGCTCGGTTCGCCGGTCCTCGCCGGTGCGACCATGGCGGTGCTGTCGCTGCTGCCCATCGGCGGCACGGCGATCATCTGGCTGCCGGGCAGCCTCTGGGCCTGGACCACGGGCCACCACGGCGCGGCCATCTTCCTCTTCGTCTGGGGGGCGGTGGTGACTTCGTTCCTGGCCGACAACGTGCTGCGGCCATTGCTCATTCGCGGCGCCGAGGAGCTGAGCACGCTGGTCGTGTTCCTCGGCGTCTTCGGCGGCCTCGCCACCTTCGGCCTGCTGGGAATCTTCATCGGCCCGATGGCGCTCGCCACCTTTGCCTCGCTGCTCGGTGCGCTGCGCCGGCGAGCCCAGGCAAGCAGTGAAGCTAGAATCGACGCCGAACCCTCCTCGTGAAAGGAGTCGTCATGTCCGAGCTTTCCAACAGCGCCTCCACCGCAGCCCAGCCGGACCAGGTCCGGGCCTACGTCAACTCTCTGTTCGCGGCTCTCGGCTCGCGGGAGCCGCTGGAGGTGCTGGCGGAAACTCCGGCGGCGCTCCGCCAAGCCGTGGCGGGGCTCACTCCGCTCCAGGAAGCCACTCCGGAGCGGCCGGGGAAGTGGTCTGTCCGGCAGGTGGTGCAGCATCTGGCCGACTCCGAGCTGGTCGGCGGCTTCCGTTTTCGCATGGTCCTGGCGCACGACGCGCCCGAGCTGCCCGGCTACGATCAGGACCTCTGGGCGGAGCGCCTGCGCTATCAGGACTCCGACCTCGAGACCGCGCTTGCCGATTTCGCGGCCCTGCGGGCCCTGAACCTCCGTCTTCTCCGGCGTGCAACGCCGGACGACCTCCGGCGGGTGATGCGCCATTCCGAACGTGGCGACGAGGCGCTGGGCAGTCAGATGATCCCCATGTACGCCGGCCACGACCTGCGGCATCTGGCACAGATCCGGCGGATCCGCCAGGCGATTGGAGCGCCGGCCTCCTCCGATTGAGGTCCTCGCGACTGGCGCGATTCTTGTAGGAAGATTGTGCCGGCCCACCGGCCGCTCGATCCTGAGCGACCGCCACCGCAGACGCCCGGAGGATCCTGTGACCGAAGCTCCCAAGGCGCTCCTCGTCTATCCCGAATTTCCTCCCTCGTACTGGGGTTTCCGCTACGCCCTCGAGCTCGCGGGCAAACGCTCTGCCATGCCGCCGCTCGGCCTGGTGACGGTGGCGGCCCTGTTCCCCGAGCGCTACCAGCTCCGAGTGGTGGATATGAACGTCGCCGAGCTCACCGACGAGGACCTCGACTGGGCCGACCTGGTCCTGACCTCGACCATGGTGGTGCAGCAGGGCTCCCTGCGCGAGGTCATCGCGCGGTGCAATCGCAAGGGCAAGCCGGTGGCGGTCGGCGGGCCTCACCCCACGACCTTTCATGCCGACATCCCCGGCGCCGACCACTATCTGCTCGACGAGGTCGAAGAGATCTTCCCGCGCTTCCTCGCCGACTGGGAGGCGGGGCGCGCCGCAAGGATCTACCGGCCGGAGGGCAAGCCGGCGATCACCTCGACCCCGATTCCGCGCTTCGACCTGCTCGACTTCGACGCCTACACCTCGATGGCGCTCCAGTTCTCGCGCGGCTGCCCCTTCGACTGCGAGTTCTG
>DATARR010000094.1:0-48611 GCA_036264085.1 Thermoanaerobaculia bacterium
CCTTTCCCTCCGGCCGCTCGCCCTGCGGCGCCCCCGGCCGGGGGCCGGTGCCGCGCAGCGACTGGAGGGGTGAAGGGGGGCGGTCCGGCGGGTTCATCGCGCCCAAGACTTACGCCAGCAACCGCAACAGCTCGCGCTGCGGCTCGGCGCCGGTGATCTCCGCGGCATCGGCCGTCAAGGCCACGTTGATCTCGCTGCGCACTCCAAAATCGCCCGGCAGATAGATCCCAGGCTCGATGGAGAAGCCCGTCATCGCCAGGAGCTGGCGGGTGTCGTGGGTCTCAAGGTTGTCCATGTTGGCGCCCTGGCCGTGGTCGGTGATGCCGATCGAGTGGCCCGTGCGGTGGATGAAGAAGTCGCCGTAGCCAGCCTTCTGGATCATCCCACGGGCGGCGTCGTCCACCTCGAAGCCCTGCACCGGCTGATGGGGGTAGCGGCTGCGCACCAGCTCCCAGGCGGCATCCCGGCCCCCGGCCACGATCGCGAAGACCTCCTGCTGGCGGTCGGTGGGTGAGGCGGCGCAGACGCCGACCCAGGTAATATCCGCATAGACGCTCGCCGGGGCCTTCTCCTTGGCCCACAGGTCGACGAGCAGGAAATCGCCGGCGCGGATGACCGACGACTTGTCCGGACCCGGCTGGTAGTGCGGGTCAGCGCTGTGGGCATTGACGCCGACGATGGGATCCGATTCGGCCCACAGGCCCACCTGGTCGAAGGCGTCGAGGATGAAGCGCTGCACGGCGTACTCGTCGGTCTGGTCCCCCCGCCGCAGGGCCTCGCCCACCCGCGCGAAGGCTTCGAGCGCGATGCGGTGGAGGTGGACGTTGGCCCGCCGGTGCCCCGCGAGCTGCTCTTGCGTCCAAGTGGCGGCGAAGCGTTGGGCGAGGTCGGCGGCGGAGACCAGCTCCACCCCGGCGGCGCGCACCAGCTCGGCGGTGCCGGCGTCCAGACGCGAGATGGTGGGCAGCTCGTTGTCGGGGCTGTACTGGGCGGCGAGGCGCTTGCAGCCGGCGACCAGCTTCGTCACCCCTTCGCGGTTCTGCTGCCAGGTGGTATAGAGCGACTTCGAGCCCGGCAGGTGGTCGAGCATGGCGGGCTCGAGGCCGTGGACGAGCTTCTTCGGCTCGCCCGCGCGGGGGATCAGGTAGTAGCAGCGGCGGGTGACGAGCTTGCCCTCGCCGGCGAGGCCGAGGAGGTCGAGCCCGATGGGATCGTTGAGCTGGAAGCAGGCGAAGAACCACCCGTCGAGGCCGGCCTCGGCCAGGGCGGACTGGATGGCGGGAATCCGTTCGGCCAGCATGGCACCTCCCTTTCGAGGGCTGGATCGTATCAGACCGCCCGCCGGTCCGTCCCCGCGCTCCCGGGAGAGGAAACCGAGCGCGATTTCCCCTAGAATCTGCACCCTGGAATCTGCGCCAGATTCCTGAACACCAGAGAAAGGCAGGGACCGACATCATGACAGCCATCCGTCGCGCCGCACTGTCTGCGCTCGTTTTCGCTCTGTTCCTCGCCGGTGCGCTCCATGCCGCCGGCGAAGGGAGGGTGGTCGCCACGGTGGTGGACGAGACGAACACACCGGTCGAGGGCGCCAAGGCGACCCTCACCCGGGCTGGCACCGGCTACAAGCTGGAGAAGGTCAGCGACAAGAAGGGGCAGTTCATGCTCCTCATCCTGGACGGCACCCAGGAGTACCAGCTCCGCCTGGAAAAGCCCGGGTACAAGCCCTACGAGGGGCCGTTGAAGCCCAAGGTCGAGGACACGCTGCGCCTCACCTTCACCCTGGCCAAGGCCGCCGAGGCTCCGGCCGCTCAGGCCGCCCCCAAAGAGATGTCAGGCAACGACAAGGCCATCCTCGCCTACAACGAAGGGGTGAGCCTGCTGCGGGCCAACAACCTCGCCGGCGCGGCGCCGAAGTTCGAGGAGGCGGCCGCCCTGAACCCGCAGTTGGCCGAGGCCCAGAGCGCCCTCGCCGACCTCTACCTGGAGCTGGGCCGCCACCCCCAGGCGCTGGCCGCCGCCGACCGCTACCTGGCCCTGAAGCCGAACGACCCCCGCGGCTTGAGGGCACGCTATGACGCCCTCAAGGCCTCGGGCGACGGCGAGAAGGCGCGGGCCACCCTGGAGGCCCTGGCGGCGGCCGATCCGAAGGGGGAGGGCACGGCCGTCCGTTACTTCAACGAGGGCGCCGAGCTGACCCGGACGGGCAAGTTCGACGACGCCGCCGTGTGGTTCGAGAAGGTGGTCGAGATCGCCCCCACCGAGCCCAAGTTCGCCAAGGCTCACTACGTCCTGGGCCTCACCTACGCCAAGGACGAGAAGGACGCGGCGAAGAAGGCCCGGGCGCGCGAGCAGCTCCAGACCTTCCTGCAGATGTCCCCCAACGATCCGGACGCAGGGACGGCGAAGCAGCTCCTGGACTATTTGAAGTAGGGCTCTATAACGGCAGCCGCAGTAGGGCTTCGCATCCGGGCTCGGGTGGGGGGCGGTTCTCCAGGGTGAGGGTGCCGCCGTGGGCTTCGGCGATCTGCCGGGAGAGGGCGAGGCCGATGCCCGTCCCTCCCGGCTTCGTGGTGTAGAAGGGGACGAAGAGGTTCTCGGTGTTCGAGAGGCCGGGGCCCTCGTCCTCCACCCGTACCTCGACGTGCGCGCCGTTCGTCCGCCAGCCCACCCCCACGCCGCCGCCGGTCAGCAGGGCGGCGTCCACGGCGTTGCGGATCAGGTTGATGAGGAGCTGCTCGATCTGGTCCGGGTCCGCCTGCAGGGTCACCTCGGGGCCGCGCTCGACGAATACGGGGAGGCGCGTCTCCAGGGTGGTGGTGCGCTGGATGAGCCGCGACAGCTCGCAGGGGGCGCGGCGCGGGGGAGGGAGGCGGGCGAGGCGGGCATAGGCCGCCATGAAACGGATCAGTGCCTCCGAGCGGTTGCCGATCACCTCCAGGCCGCGCTCCATGTCCTCTTTCCAGTCCCCGGGCGGCGGCTCCCGGGTCAGCAGGCTGGCGAGGGTCGAGGCCATCGAGTGGATGGGTGCCAGCGAGTTGTTGAGCTCGTGGCCGAGCACCCGGATGAGGCGCTTCCAGGCCTGGCGCTCCTCCTCGCGCAGGGTGCGGGAGAGATCGGAGATCACCAGCAGGCGATGCGGCAGGCCCCCTTCGCGGAAGGTGCTGCGCCGCACCTCCCAGCGTCCCGGTCCGCTGGCGAAGGTGCGCGAGAGGATGGGCGGGATCTCGCCCTCCAGCAGGTCTGCGAGCCCCAGCTCCTCCTCGGTATGACCGCGCAGCCGCTCCCCCCGCTCGCCCAGCAGGCGCTCGCCGGCGCGGTTGACCAGTCGCAGCTTCCCGGAGTCGTCGAAGGCGAAGACGGCCACGTCCACCTCCTCGACCACACGGTGGAGCAGGGCCGCCGCCTCCACCGCTCCCAGCCGCTGCTCGCGCAGCACCTCGCCGATGGCGTTGACCTCGCTCACCACCTGCGACAGGGCGTCCGTCTCCTGAGGCGGGCGGGCGCGCAGGGAGAAGTC
Organism: Thermoanaerobaculia bacterium; assembly: GCA_036264085.1. Taxonomy (GTDB): domain Bacteria; phylum Acidobacteriota; class Thermoanaerobaculia; order Multivoradales; family UBA5704; genus DATARR01. The sequence goes on from DATARR010000094.1 coordinate 3,518, forward strand.
CCCCTCGCGCAACGCCGAGAGGAGGTTGGCCAGGGTCTGGAGCGGCCGCACCACCCGGTCGCGCAGCTTGAGGGCGAGCCACCCCCAGAAGAAGACGACGAACAGGGTCACCGTCCAGCGCAGCTTGAGGGTGTGGGCGTCGTGCCAGACGAAGACCAGGGAGAGGACGGCGCCGGGCAGGCCGGTGCCGAGGGCCAGGAGGAGGACGCGGTCCTCGAAGGCGAGGGCCGCCGGACGGTGGCGCCGGAACAGGCCGCGGAAGGCGACGCGTCGCGCCCGGTCCGGGGCGGCCGCCGCCTGCGGCGCTGCCGGCTTCGCCAGCTCAGAGGCCATGTTTCTCCAGCCGGCGGTAGAGGGCGCTGCGGGAGAGCCCCAGCGCCTGCGCCGCCTGGCTGACGTTGCCGTAGCGGGCGAGCGCCTTCTGGATGAGGACCTTCTCCACGTCTTCGAGGGGGAGGTCCTCGAGGCGGGGCGGCGGGGCGGCCGCAGTGGCGGCCTGCAGCCCCAGGTCCTGGACCTGCACCCAGTCGCCGCGGCCCATCAGCACCCCGCGCTCCACCGCGTGGTCGAGCTCGCGCACGTTGCCCGGCCAGGGGTGGGCCAGCAGGGCGGCGCGCGCCCCCTCCTCGAAGCCGCGGAACGACTTGCGGTAGCGCAGGGCGTGCTGGCCGAGGAAGTGCTTGCCCAGGGGGAGGATGTCCGCCTGGCGCTCGCGCAGTGGGGGCAGGCGGATCTCCACCGTGTTGAGGCGGAACAGCAGGTCCTGGCGGAAGCGGCCGGCGGCCACCTCCTCCCGCAGGTCGGCGTTGGTGGCGGAGATGACGCGCACGTTGGCGGTGCGGGTCTTCGACGATCCCAGGCGCTCGAACTCGCCGGTCTCCAGCACCCGCAGAAGCTTGGCCTGCTGCGCGAGCGAGATGTTGGCGATCTCGTCGAGGAAGAGGGTGCCGCCGTCGGCCAGCTCAAAGCGGCCGACTCGGTCGGTCTTGGCGTCGGTGAAGGCGCCGCGGACGTGGCCGAAGAGCTCGCTCTCGAACACCGCCTCGGAGAGCCCGCCGGTGTTCACCGTCACCATGGGGACACCGGCCCGGGCGGAGACGGCATGGAGGGAGCGGGCCACCACCCCCTTGCCGGTGCCGTTCTCGCCGGTGATGAGGACGTTGGCCTCCGACGGGCCGACGCGGGCGATGAGCTCCATCACCGGCCGCATCTCGGCCGATTCGGCGATCAGCGTGGGATCGGCCGGGCCGCGCAGCAGCTCGTTCTCCGCCTCCAGCCGCTCGCCGCGGCGCAGGGCCCGCCGCAGGTCGGTCTGGTTGCGCAGGATGGAGACCAGGCGGGCGTTGTCCCACGGCTTTTCCACGAAGTCGCGGGCGCCCTGGCGCATGGCCTCGACCGCCAAGCCGACGTTGGCCCAGGCGGTCATCACCACCACCGGCAGGGCGTCGTCGAGGGTGCGCAGGCGGGCCAGCAGCTCGAGCCCTTCGCGGCCGGAGGTGGTGTCGCGGGTGTAGTTGAGGTCCATCAGCACCGCGTCCAGCTCGCGGCTGGTGACGGCCTGGAGGATCTCCGCCGGCGAGGCGGCGGTCGCGGTGTCGAACCCCTCGGCCTTGAGCAGCAGCCGCAGGGCTTCGCGGACCTCCAGCAGGTCGTCGGCGATCAGCACGCAAGGCTTGGGGAAGGCGGGGTTCATGGTGAAGAAGTATAGAACTGGCCCCCTCCCACCCGGATCCGACGGATCGGTCGGAGCGGACAGATCCGTCGGATCCGGGTGGGGGAAGTCCCCCCAAAAAAAAGGGCTGCCGCGATCGGGGCGGCAGCCTTCAAAGGCGCGCGAACATCACCCGCGCACGATGCGCGGGGTACCTATTTCCCGTTAGACCACTTCGAAGCCGCTCTGTTTGAGCTCCCGCTTCTCGATCTCGCGCTGCACCCCCGTCTCCTCTTCCACCACGCGGCCGTCGAAGAGGTGGATGGTGCGCTGGGCGTAGCGGGCGAAGCGGGGGTCGTGGGTGACCATGCAGATCGTCGCCCCTTCCTTGTGCAGCTCCTCGAGCAGCTCCATCACCGACTCGCTGTTGCGCGAATCGAGGTTGCCGGTGGGCTCGTCGGCGAGCAGGATCGACGGCTTGCCGACCACGGCGCGGGCCACGGCCACGCGCTGCTGCTGACCGCCGGAGAGCTGCGAGGGGTAGTGCTTCATGCGGTGCGACATGCCCACCCGCTCGAGGGCCACCTGCACCCGCTCCCGCCGCTCCTTGGCCGCCATGCCGCGGTAGGTCAGGGGGAGCTCGACGTTCTCGTACACCGTGAGGTCGCCGATCAGGTTGAAGGCCTGGAAGATGAAGCCGATCTCCCGGTTGCGGATGCGAGCCCGCTCGGAGAAGGAGAGGTCGGCCACCTGCTTGCCGTTGAGCTGGTACTTGCCGTCGCTCGGCGTGTCCAGCAGGCCCAGGATGGAAAGCAGGGTGGTCTTGCCGCAGCCCGAAGGCCCGGCGATCGAGACGTACTCCCCGTTGCGGATCTCCATGTGGATGCCGGAGAGCGCGTGGGTCTCGACCTCGTCGGTCAGGAAGACCTTGGTGACGCCGTCGAGGCTGATCAGCGACTCGGAATTTGTGGCCATCGATTCCCCCTTGATGCTCCAGCCGCCGGTTTCGAGACGGACGGCGAGATCCCGTTTTTAGTTCAACCTGATCTTGTTGAAGCCGTCCTGTGCCGAGGTATCCGAAAGGATTACCTTGTCGCCGACCTGCAGGCCCTTGACGATCTCCACCGTGTTGACGGAGACGCGCCCCAGCTCCACCGGCACCCGTTCCGCCCGCTTGCCGTCCTCGCTCACCTTGAACATCTCGATCTTGCTGTTGGCCTGGCCGTAGGCGGGGCGGCTGACGTAGAGCACGTTGTTCAGCCGCTCGATCTCGATCGTGCCGTCGACCGAGATGTCCGGCCGGGCGCCCTGGGGCAACGGCCCCTCCAGGGCCACGTCCACGATCACCGTGCCGTCGACCGCGGAGGGCGCGACCCGCAGCACCCGTCCGGGCACGATGCCGTTGCGGGTGTCGATCGAGGCCGTCTGGCCCGCCAGCACGTCCTTGGCCTGTACCTCGGGGACGTGCAGCTCGGCCTTCAGGTTCTCCGGCCGGGCGACCCGTGCCAGGACCGTGCCCGGCGTCACCCGCTGGCCGACCTTCACGGGCAGCTCCTGGAGCACGCCATTGATCCCAGCCCGCACCTTGAGGGACTCCACCTGGCGCCGTTTCAGCTCGTAGGTGCCGCGCATCTGGTCCACCCGCGCCCGTTGGGCGGCGAGTTGGGCTTCCGTCGAACGCCGGCTCTGCTGATAGCGCTCCACCTCGGTCTTCGCCTGCTTGGCGAGCTGGTCGGACTTGAGGCGCGACAGCTTGAAGTTCAGCTCGGGGATCAGACCGTCCTTGGCCAGCCGCTCGTCGGCCTCCACCTGCAGCTTCGCCTGGTCGCTCGCCGACTGCGCCGCGGTGACCGACGCCTGCTGGGCGAGGAGGTCGCTCTCCAGCTTCGCCTTCAGGGTGTCGTAGTCGGCCTGCGCCGCCTTGAGCTGGGATTCGGCGTCCACGGCGCTCTGCTCCACCGTCGGATCGGTCATCTCCAGGAGGATGGTGTCCTCTTTCACCTGTACGCCCGGCAGCGCCGGGATGCGCTCGATGCGGCCGTCGACCGGCGCCGAGATCCAGCGCACGTCCACCGGCACCAGGGTGCCGGGGCCGCGCACCTGCCGCAGCATCTCTCCCCGTTTGACCTGGTCGATCAACAGGGTCTCCGCCGACACCGTCGGCGCCGCCGGCTCCAGCCGCCGCAGGAAGACGGTGACCAGGAGGACCACCGCGAGCCCCGAGACGATGAGTGCCGTCCGCCGCAGCCGGCGCTTCTGTGCTTGTCCAGTCCGAGGAACGTCCATGCCCATAGTGTTTTCTCTCTCCCGTCCCAACTACGCATCGCGCGTGCCAAGGTTTCAACCGGCGTAAGTGCTTGCAGCGCCGAATTTTAAGTGTTCTTTCACGGGCCAGTTCTGTCCGCTCGCGGGAATTGTCCGTCCCAAAAGCGGACACTGTGCTAGCCTTTGAAAAGAACCTATGAGCGCCGACCAGCATCGCCGATTCGCTCCCGCCGTCCTCGGTTTCGCCGTGCTCACCGTGAGCGACAGCCGGGGACCCGAAGACGACGTGGGCGGTCGTACGATTCGCGAGATGGCGATGGCTGCCGGCCATCGCATCGAGAATTCTACGCTCGTCCGCGACGACGTGGCCGCCATTCGCGCCGCCGTGCGGGGGATGCTGGCCCACCCCGGGGTCGACGTCGTGGTGGCCACCGGCGGCACCGGCTTCTCGCCTCGCGACCTCACGCTGGAGGCGGTGGCCCCCCTCTTCGACCGTCCCATCGAGGGCTTCGGCGAGCTGTTCCGGATGCTCTCCTATAACCAGGTGGGTGCCGCAGGCATGCTCAGCCGAGCCGCCGCCGGCCTGATCGGCGACCGGGCGGTGTTCCTGCTGCCCGGTTCGCCGAAGGCGGTGACGCTGGCCATGGAGGCGCTGATCCTGCCCGAGGCGGGCCACCTGCTGAGCCAGGCGCGGCGCAGCGGCTGAGCCTCCTACACCCTTCGGCCGCTGATCATCCGCCAGATGATCAGCAGGATGATCGAGCCCAGGACGGCGATGAAGAAGCTCCGCAGGTCGAAGCCGGAGATGCCGCCGAAGCCGAGCAGGGTGGCGAGCCAGCCGCCCAGCACCGCGCCGACGACGCCGATGATGATGGTGATGATGCAGCCGCCCGGATCCCGCCCCGGCATGAGGAACTTGGCCACGGCCCCGGCGATCAGTCCGAACACGATCCACGAAAGAAGCCCCATCGCCTGCATTCCGTTCTCCTTTCTCGTCCGACGTAGAATGTTCCCGTCATGGCCGAGACGAGCCTCAACTCCCGCCCCAGCGCCCGCCCCCGTCTGTTCCTGATCGACGGGTACTCCAACATCTTCCGCGCTTTCTATGCCATCCGCAACCTCTCCACCTCGCGGGGCGAGCCGACGAACGCCGTCTACGGCTTCGTCACCATGCTGCGCAAGCTGTTGCGCGAGGAGAAGCCCGAGCTGGTGGGGGTGGCGCTCGACGTGGGCAGGACCTTCCGCAACGAGAAGTTCGAGGGCTACAAGGCCAACCGCCGGCCCATGCCCGAGGACCTGGCGAGCCAGCTCCCCTGGATCCGCCGGGTGCTGGAGGCCTATCGCATCCCCATCCTGGAGCTGGCAGGCTACGAGGCGGACGACGTCCTGGGGAGCCTCTCCTGCCGCGCCGCCGAGGCGGGCTACGACGTGGTCCTGGTGTCGGCGGACAAGGACCTCATGCAACTCGTCGAGCCCCGCGTCGCCCTCTACCACACCGGCCGCAACAAGCTCTACGGCCCGCAGGAGGTGACGGAGGATTTCGGCGTGCCGCCGGAGAAGGTAGTGGACGTCCTCGCCCTGATGGGCGACTCGATCGACAACATCCCCGGCGTGCCGGGCATCGGCGAGAAGGGAGCGAAGGCGCTCATCCAGGAGCACGGCTCGCTCGACGCGCTGCTGGCCAAGGCAGGTGAGCTGACGCGCAAGGCCTATCGGGAGGGGCTGCTCGCCCACGAGGACCAGGCGCGGCTGTCCAAGGAGCTCTCCACCATCCACACCAACCTGGAGATCCCCTTCGATCCGCAGGCCCTGCACCACGATCCGCCGGACACGGACGCGCTGCGCAAGCTGTTCACCGAGCTGGAGTTCTTCTCCCTGGCCGAGGAGTTGGGGCCGGCGGACGCCGTGGCCGGCGCTGCCGGCGGCGAGGAGGTCCCCACCGCCGAGGAGGCCGCGACTCCCGAGACGTGGAACGCGGCGGCCGGGAAGCTGACGGGCGAGGTCTACGTCGCCGTCCTGGGCGAGGAGCCCCCCCTGGCCCTCGCCGCCACGGCGGGCGAAGGGAGCCCCGTCGTCTTTGCCGACTTCCGCCGCGATGGCCTGCGGGAGGCGGCACTCGCCACCCTCGATCGCTGGCTGGCCGATTCGGAGACGCGCCTGGCGGGCCACAACCTCAAGGAGGTCCTCCGCCTCTGCTCCCGCGGCCCTCTCTGCCGGGCCGCCCTGTTCGACGCCATGCTCGTCTCCTATCTCTTGAAGCCTTCCGTCCACGGCCACACCCTGGACGAGCTGGCGCTGGAGCGGCTGGCGCGCAAGCCCCTGACGCCCAAGGACGTGGGCTGGGACCGCGGCCAGGAGCCGGCGGTGGGCGACTCGCGGCTGGCGGCCTACGCCGGCGAGCGGGTGCTCCTCGCCCGCCGTCTGGCCGGCGAGATGCGCCGGGAGCTGGACGCGAGCCCGCTGGCCAAGGTCTACGCCGAGATCGAGGTCCCCCTCGTCCCGGTGCTGCTGGGGATGGAAGAGACGGGGATCCTGCTCGACGTCGAGTACCTGAAGCGGATGTCCGACGAGCTGGGCCAGGAGATCGCGACCCTGGAGGAGGACATCTACAAGCAGGCCGGCGAGCGGTTCAACCTGGGCTCGCCGCAGCAGCTCGGGGTCGTCCTCTTCGAGCACATGGGCCTGCCGGTCCTCAAGCGCACGCAGAAGACCAAGAGCTACTCGACCGGGGCCGAGACGCTGGAGGAGCTCGCCGTGCGTGGCTTCCCCATCGCCCAGAGCCTGCTGCGCTACCGCGAGCTGACCAAGCTCAAGTCCACCTACGTGGACGCCCTGCCCGCCCTGGTGGGGCCGGACGGCCGCCTCCACACTCGCTTCAACCAGGCGGTGGCGGCCACCGGCCGGCTCTCCTCGGCCAACCCCAACCTGCAGAACATCCCCGTGCGCACGGAGCTGGGGCAGCGCATCCGCAAAGCCTTCATCGCACCGCCGGGGCACCTCCTGCTGGTGGCGGACTACAGCCAGGTCGAGCTGCGCATCCTGGCCCACATCGCGGAGGAGACGGAGCTGATCCGCGCCTTCCTGGCCGGCGAGGACGTCCACCGCGCCACCGCCGCCATCGTCTTCGGCTCCGCGCCGGAGCTGGTCACCGCGGAGCAGCGGCGGGCGGCGAAGACCATCAACTTCGGCATCCTCTATGGCATGAGCGCCTTCGGCCTCTCCCAGGCGCTGAGCATCCCGTCCAGGGAGGCCGACAAGTTCATCAAGGCCTACCTGGACCGCTACCCCGGGGTCCGCCGCTACGTGGAGGAGACTCAAAGCAGCGCCGAGAAGGAGGGGAAGGTGGAGACCCTCTACGGCCGGGTGCGCTGGCTGCCGGACATCCAGAGCAAGAACTGGAACCTGCGCGAGAACGCCCGCCGCATGGCCATCAACGCCCGCATCCAGGGCACGGCCGCGGACCTGCTGAAGATCGCCATGATCGCCATCGACTGCCGCCTGCGCGCCGAGCACCCGGACAGCCGTCTCCTCCTGACCGTCCACGACGAGCTGGTCCTCGAGGTCCCGGAGCCGGACGTCGAGCCGGTGGCCGCACTGGTGAAGAAAGAGATGGAAGGGGTGGCCCGCCTCGCCGTCCCCCTGGAGGTGGAGGTCGGCTGGGGCAAGAGCTGGTACGACGCGAAGGGGTAGCCCTCGCGAAACGGTACATCCCTCGCAGGCCCACACCGAGAGCCCGCAGGGCGGCGTTCCCGGCGAGGCGGGGTCGTGGAGTTTATGCGTTCTGGATCAGGATTCCACCGCCACCGGCGCATCCGCGTACACGAACTCGACCGGCCGCTCGACGCCTTCGGCGAGGCTCTTGTGGACGGGGCAGGTCAGGGCGGCGTTCTCCAGCTTCTTCCGCTGCTCCGCGGTGAGGGCCGCCGGCATGGTGATGGTCACCGGGATGGCGCCGATCCGCCGCGGGTTGGCGGCCATGTGCTTCTCCAGGCGGAAGGCGAGGCCGGTGAGGTCGAGGCCGTCGCGCTCGCCGACGATGGCGATGAGGGTCAGCATGCAGGCGCCGAGGGCGGTCGCCGCCAGGTCGGTGGGGGAGAAGGAGCTGCCGTCGCCCTGGTTGTCTACAGGGGCGGCGGTGCGGATCACGGTCCCCGAGGGGCCGTGGGTCAGCTCGGTCTTGAGGTTGCCGATGTACTTGCCGGTGATCTCGACGGCCATGGGAGGTCTCCTTGAAGGTCCGCCCGCAAGTCTACCAGTCCCGGCCGGCCCCGGCGTTGTAAGCTCGGGGCCAGCGATGCGGGTGACCTTCTTTCTCGACGGCGAGGAGGACCTCGACGGCCTGCGGCGCCTCGATCCGGACCGCGACTGGCGGTCCTTCCAGCGCGGCGAGCAGGTGTGGGTCCTCCAGACCTACCTGCGCCTCGCCCGGGCGGGCCGGCCCGTGGAGCTCGCCGCGGTGCCGCCGGGGGAGGGGCTGATCGTCTTCCACGCCAAGCAGGCCCGCGCCCTGCGCCGCCAGCGTCACCTCCTGGGGGACGCCGTCCTGGTGGCCGCGCGGGCGGACAACCGGCAGCCGCTCATCGCCGACTTCGAGATCGTGCAGAACGGCCGCTTCGCCGACGGCCGGCGGCGGTTCCACCTCCCCCACTGGCCGCAGCCGGGGCTCCTCCCCCGCGATCCGGCGCGGGGAACGGCCATCCGGCGGCTCGTCTACAAAGGGTTCGCCGGCAATCTCCACCCCGACTTCCGCCGGCCGCAGTGGCGGGAGCTGCTGGCCGCCCGGGGGATCGAGTGGGTGGTGGACGCGGCGCGGTTCGCCGGCCGCGACACGGACGCCCAGGCCCTGGACTGGCCCGACTTCCGGGAGGCGGACCTGGTGCTCGCCGTCCGTCCCGACGGCCGGTCGACGAACAAGCCGGCCTCGAAGCTGGTGAATGCCTGGCTGGCGGGAGTGCCGGCGCTGCTCGGGCCGGAGATCGCCTACCGCGAGCTGCGCCGCTCGGCGCTGGACTACTGCGAGGTCTCCTCGTTCGCCGCGGCGCGGCAGGCGGTGGACCGGCTGCTGGGCAATCCGGATCTGTACCGGGCCATGGTGGAGAACGGCCTGGCTCGGGGCGCCGGCTTCACGGCCGAGGCGCTCCTCCCGCGCTGGGAGCGGCTGCTGTTCGAGACCATCCCCGCCCTCGTGCCGCCGCGCTGGAGCCGGCGGGTGCCCCTGGCCCTGCGGGCGGCGGGGCGCTGGCTGGGGCGGACGGCGGCGCTGCGGCCGGCGCGGTAGGATATCGTTCCCCCATGAGCACGCCCCCTCCCAGCTTCCCCGACCTCGCCGGCAAGGTGGTGGTGGTGACCGGCGCCTCCCGCGGCATCGGCGAGGCCGTGGCCCTCGGCTTCGCCGCGGCCGGCGCCCGCCTGGTGCTGGCCAGCCGCAAGGCCGAGGGCGGCCTCACCGCCGTGGCCGAAAAGATCCGCTCCCAGGGCGGCGAGGCCCTGGCCGTCGCCTGCCACACCGGCCGGATGGCCGACGTCGAGGCCCTGGCCGCGCGGGCGAAGGAGGCCTTCGGCGGCGTCGACGTGCTGGTGAACAACGCCGCCACCAACCCCCACTACGGCCCCCTGCTGGCGGCGGAAGAGGGGCAGTGGGACAAGACGTTCGAGGTCAACGTCAAAGGCTACGTCCACACCCTCCGCGCCTGTCTGCCGCTGATGCGCGAGCGGGGGGGCGGCGCCGTGGTCAACGTCGCCTCGGTGGCGGGCCTGGTCCCGCACTCGGGGTTGGGGGTCTACGGCGTCAGCAAGGCGGCCGTGATCATGCTGACCCGGACCCTGGCGATGGAGCTGGCGCGGGAGAACGTGCGCGTCAACGCCATCGCTCCGGGGCTGATCGAGACCCGTTTCAGCGCGGCCTTGTGGACGGCGCCCGAGGCGCGGGAGCGCGCCCTGCGCTCCATCCCCCAGCGACGGCTCGGCCAGCCGGAGGACCTGCTGGGAGCGGTGCTGTACCTGGCGAGCGACGCGGCCCGCTTCACCACCGGCGCGGTGCTGGTGATCGACGGCGGTCAGACGCTGGGCGGGGCGTATTGATCGCCCGCCATCGTCTCTCCCAGCGCCGCCACCTCCTTCAGGAGCTCGTCCGCCTTGCCATGCAGCCACTCGGCCTCCAGAGTGGCGAAGAGGTGGTCGCGACGTTCGCGGTTCTGGCGGGCGAGGGCGAGGAGGCCGGGCTCGCGGGTGCGGCGGCGCTCGGCGCGCAGGCGGGCGGGGTCGGGGCTCTGGACCAGCGTGATCTCCAGGATCCGCCGCGTCCGCTCGGCGGTGTCGGCGTTGATGGCATCGGCCAGCTCACCTTCCAGGACGTGGGAGTCGTGGAGGTCGCCCAAGAGATCCTGCAGGGTCTTGAAACGCTTGATCAGATGGCCGGCCTCCAGCTCCTCGGCGAACGGCTCCAGCAGGTAGCGTACGCGCTTGGCGCTGATCCGCGCCCGGTGCGCCTCCTCCTGGTCCTCCGCCTGCTCGACCTTGGCGAGGTGGGCCTCCAGCTCGGCGACCTGGTCGCGGAGGATCCCGGCCGTCACCTTGCCGAGGGTGGAGGGGGGCGCCCCGGCACCGAGGAAGACCTTGGTCCGGTAGACCGACAGGTTGCGCCGCAGGTCGCCGTCGAGGTCGGGGAAGTAGCGGTCGACCTCCTCCAGGAGATCGCCATAGGCGTCGCGCCTCCGGCCGTGGAGGCGGGCCACCAGCCAGGCGTGCCCCTGGCGCTGCTGGGAGCCGAGGTGGGAGCTGCGGCCGCGCAGCCACTCGAGCTGGACTTCGGCGTCCCGCCCCGGGCCGGTGGCGCCGGCCAGGCGCTTGAGGCGCTTGGCGAGCTTCTTGGGGACGCTGTCCTTGAGCAGGTCGTCGTAGGCGCGCAGGCAGCTCCGCAGCCGCCGGAGGGCGACGCGGAAGTCGTGGAGGGCCTCGGCGTCGTCCGCGTCCTTCAGGCGTGGCCGGGCGGCGGCGGCCTGGTCGAGGTAGGAGAGGGCGATGAGGCGGGCGCCTTCTGCGGGCGGGCGGGCGAGGAGGCCGGAGGTCATCGGCGGCCCGCGGCCTATTCGGCCAGGTCCCGGAGCTGGCCCGGCGTCAAGGCCCAGAGGAGGGTCGCCGTGCCGGCGCCCACCTCGCCGGAGAACTCGACGAGACAGGCGCCCCCCTTGCGGAAGGAGAAGATCCGGCGTTCGGTGCCGGTGAGCAGCCAGGAGAGGATCAGACTGATGCTCGGCTCGTGCCCGACGGCGACGAGGGTCTCGGCCTTCTGCTTGCGCAGCCAGCGTAGGAAGTCGGTGGGGGTCGATTCGGGGGAGAGCTCCTCGATCTCCACCTCGGCGAGGCCGCCGTAGACGGAGTCGACGATGGCGGCGGTCTGGGCGGCGCGGGTGAGGGGGCTGGTGGCGAGCAGGTCGATCTCGGGGAGGATCTGCTTCAGCCCCCGGGCACCCTGCTTCATCTTTTTGCGCCCCTCGTCGGTGAGCGGGCGCAGGCGGTCGTCCTTGCCCGTGCGGGCGAAGTCCTCTTGCTCTTCGGCGATGGCGTGACGGAGAAGGAGAAGCTTCATCGAGGCACCTCTCGAAACATAGGTTATCGCGGGAGAGGTGGAGATGCCAAGACGCGGGGATGGCGGGGATGTGACAGACCCTGGGAGCGCGCCGGCGTCCATTTTCCGGTCTCCCGTGATAGCTTTTCCGCCGACCGCGGGGAGCCGCCGGGGAGGACCGGAATCCAATGGCCGAAGCTCGAACCCTGAAGAGGACGCCGCTCTACGACTGCCACCTGGAGGCGGGAGCGAAGATGGTGGACTTCGCCGGCTGGCAGATGCCCGTCCAGTATCATGGGGTCATCGACGAGCACCGGGCCGTGCGTACGGCGGCGGGCCTGTTCGACGTCTCCCACATGGGCGAGGTTCGGGTGCGGGGCGCGGGCGCCGAGGCGTTCCTGCAGCGGCTCACCCCCAACGACGTGGCGAAGCTCATCCCCGGCCGAGCCCACTACAGCGGCCTGCTCACCGACGAGGGGACCTACGTCGACGACGTGCTGGTCTACCGGCTGGCCGCGGACGACTTCCTGGTGGTGGTCAACGCCTCCAACGCCGAGCGCGACTTCGCGTGGATCGCCGGGAAGGCCGACGGCGAGGCGGAGGTGGGCAACGAGAGCGATCAGTACGCCCTGCTCGCCCTGCAAGGTCCGAAGGCGCTGGAGATCCTGACCCCTCTGGCCACCCCTGGTGTCGGTGAGCTCAAGTACTACGGCTTCCGCCAGGGCGAGGTGGCCGGGGTGCCGGCCCTCATCTCACGCACCGGCTACACGGGGGAGGACGGCTTCGAGCTCTATCTGTCCCCGGCGGACGCGCCGGCCGTCTGGCGCCGGCTGGTGGCGGCGGGTGCGGTGCCGGCCGGTCTGGGAGCGCGGGACACCCTGCGCCTGGAGGCGGCCATGGCGCTCTACGGCCATGAGATCGACGAGACCACCACCCCCTTCGAGGCCGGCCTCGGCTGGGTGGTGAAGCTCGACAAGGGGGAGTTCCTGGGGCGCGGCGCCCTGCTCGCCCAGAAGGCGCAGGGGGCGCCCCGCAAGCTCGTGGGCTTCGAGGTCGAGGGGCGGGGAATTGCGCGTCAGGGTCACGGGGTTGTCGCGGACGGAGCGCCCGTGGGGGCCGTCACCAGCGGCACTTGGAGCCCGACGTTCGAGAAGGCGCTGGGGATGGCCTACGTACCGCCGGCGCTCGCGGCGCCGGGCACGCGGCTGGCGCTCGACGTGCGCGGCAAGGCGCTGCCGGGGGTCGTCGTGGACCTCCCCTTCTATCGCCGCCCGCGATAGGACTGACATTGGTGGTATAACCAGCTTCAAAACGGGAGGGTCGAAAGAGGCATGTACCCGAGCGAGAATCTCTATTCGCGAGAGCATGAGTGGATCCACGTCGAGGACGACATTTGCGTGCTCGGCATCACCGAATTTGCGCAGGCGGAGCTGGGCGAGGTGGTGTTCGTCGAGCTGCCCGAGGTGGGCCAGGTGTTCGACAGCGGCGACGAGCTGGGGACCATCGAGTCGGTCAAGGCCGTGGCCGAGGTCTACACGCCCGTGGCGGGCGAGGTGGTCGAGGTCAACGAGGCGGTGACCGACGATCCGGAGCTGCTCAACGAGGACCCGCACGGCGAGGGCTGGCTGATCAAGCTCCGGTTCTCCTCCGCGTCCGACCTCAAGGACCTCATGAACGCCGAGCAGTACGAGGAGTACGTGAAGAGTGGAGAAGCTTGAGGATTCATCCCACGTAGCGGCCGCCCTGGCGCCCGGCGACCCCGGCGAACACCTGCCGGAGACGGCGGCTGGCGGCGCCGCCGTCCTCGACCCCACCGACACCTTCGTCCGCCGCCACCTGGGGTCGAGCACGGCCGAGGTCCGGCAGATGCTGGAGACGCTGGGCCTGGGCTCCCTCGAGGAGCTGGTGCGGGAGACGGTGCCCGCGTCCATCCGGCGCACCGCCCCCCTCGTCCTGGCCGGCCTGCCGGAGCGCCCCGGCAGGGACTTGGGCGAGGCGGAACTGCTGGAGTCCCTGCATCGGATGGCGGAGAAGAATCGGGTCTTCCGGTCCTTCCTCGGGATGGGCTACTCCGGCACCCTCACCCCCGGGGTCATCCAGCGCAACATCCTGGAGAATCCCGGCTGGTACACGCAGTACACGCCCTATCAGTCCGAGATCTCCCAGGGGCGTCTGGAAGCGCTGCTCAATTTCCAGACCCTGGTCGAGGACCTGACCGGCCTGCCCATCGCCAATGCTTCGCTGCTCGACGAGGGCACGGCCGCAGCCGAGGCCCTGCACCTGTGCCACGCCGTCGCGGACGACGACCAGAGGAACGCCTTCTTCGTCGCCCGCGACTGCCACCCGCAGACGATCGCCGTGGTCCAGACCCGCGCCGGCGCCCTGGGCGTCGAGGTGCGGGTGGGCGATCCGGCGGCCGTCGACTTCTCGGGCGGCGACCTGTTCGGCGTCCTCCTCCAGTACCCGGCGACCGACGGCCGGGTGGTGGACTACGCGCCGCTCGTCGAGCGGGCCCACGCCGCCGGCGCCCTGGTGGTGGTGGCCGCCGACCTGCTGGCCCTCACCCTGCTGCGTCCCCCGGGTGACTTCGGGGCCGACGTGGCGGTGGGCTCGGCGCAGCGCTTCGGCGTGCCCATGGGCTACGGCGGGCCGCACGCGGCCTTCCTCGCCACCAGGGAGGAGCACAAGCGCCAGCTCCCCGGCCGGGTGATCGGCGTCTCCAGGGACCGCCACGGCCGGGTGGCCTACCGCATGGCCATGCAGACCCGCGAGCAGCACATCCGCCGCGAAAAGGCCACCAGCAACATCTGCACGGCGCAGGTGCTGCTGGCCATCATGGCGGGGATGTACGCCGTCTATCACGGTCCCGAGGGACTGAAGGCCATCGCCCGCCGGGTGCACGCCCTGGCGGCGACCCTGGCAGAGGGGCTGCGCCGGCTCGGCTTCGGCGTTCCCCGCGAGCCGTTCTTCGACACGGTCCAGGTGGACCTCGGCGCGCGTTCGGCGGACGACGTGCTGGCCGCCGCCCGCGAACGGGGGATCAACCTGCGGCGCCTGGGCGATCACGCCGTGGGCGTCGCCCTGGACGAGACGGCCACCGCGGGTGACGTCGACGAGCTGCTGGCGATCTTCGGGAGCGATCTCAAGGCGACGGAGCTGGCGGACAAGATCGATTTCTCACTACCGGCGCCTCATGCCCGCACCTCGAAATTCCTCACGCATCCGGTCTTCAACAGCTTCCACACCGAGCACGAGATGCTGCGCTACATCAAGCGGCTGGAGGCCCGGGACCTCTCCATGGCCACCTCCATGATCTCGCTCGGCTCGTGCACGATGAAGCTCAACGCCACCTCCGAGATGGTGCCGGTGACCTGGCCGGAATTCGGCGCCCTGCACCCGTTCGCTCCGGCGGACCAGACCGCGGGCTACCAGGAGCTTTTCCGCACCCTGGAGGCGTGGCTGTGCGAGATCACCGGCTTCGCGGCCTGCTCGCTGCAGCCCAACGCCGGCTCCCAGGGCGAGTACGCGGGATTGATGGTCATCCGCGCCTACCACCACGCCCGTGGGGACGAGCACCGGGACGTCTGCCTGATCCCCGTCTCGGCCCACGGCACCAACCCGGCGTCGGCGGCGATGGCCGGCCTCAAGGTGGTGGTGGTGGCCTGCGACGAGGGGGGCAACGTCGACCTCGCGGACCTGAAGGCCAAGGCGGAGCAGCACCGCGACCGCCTGGCGGCCCTGATGGTGACCTACCCCTCCACCCACGGCGTGTTCGAGGAGGGGATCCGGGAGATCTGCCGCATCGTCCACGATCACGGCGGCCAGGTCTACATGGACGGCGCCAACATGAACGCCCAGGTGGGGCTCTGCCGGCCGGGGGACTTCGGCGCCGACGTCTGCCACCTCAACCTCCACAAGACCTTCTGCATCCCGCACGGCGGCGGCGGTCCGGGCATGGGGCCGATCTGCGTCGCCCCGCACCTCGCGCCGTTCCTGCCGGGCCACCCGGTGATCCACACCGGGGGGAGCGAGGCGATCGGACCGGTGTCCGCGGCCCCCTGGGGGTCTGCCAGCATCCTCGTCATCTCCTGGGTCTACATCGCCCTGATGGGGGGACGGGGGCTGACGGCGGCGACCGAGATGGCGATCCTCAACGCCAACTACATGGCGGCGCGGCTTGCCAAGCACTACCCCGTGCTGTACTCAGGGAAGCAGGGGCGGGTGGCCCACGAGTTCATCCTCGACCTGCGGCCGTTCAAGACCACGGCCGGCATCGAGGCCGAGGACGTGGCCAAGCGCCTCATGGACTACAGCTTCCACGCCCCGACGATGTCGTTCCCGGTGGCCGGGACGCTGATGATCGAACCCACGGAGAGCGAGTCTATGCGTGAGCTCGACCGGTTCTGCGATGCCATGATCCGCATCCGCGAGGAGATCCGGGCGATCGAGGAAGGCAAGGTGGAACGCCAGGGCAACGTGCTCAAGAACGCGCCCCACACGGCCGACGACGTCATGGCCGCGGAATGGAGCCGGCCGTACACCCGCGAGCAGGCGGCGTTCCCGGCTCCCTGGGTGCGGGAGCGGAAGTTCTGGCCCTACGTCGCCCGGGTGGACAACGTCTGGGGCGACCGCAACCTGATGTGCTCCTGCCCGCCGGTGGAGAGCTATGCCTGAAGAAAGCCGGTGACGCCCCGGTGACGCCTCCGTCTCGCGATTGGAGCCGCCTGGAGGTGATCCTCCTCGGGCTGTTCCTGGCCTGCTGGACGCTGAGCCTCCTCTCCTTCACGCACGTGCTCTCCCTGGCGGGGAGCCTGCCCCTGGCCCTCTATCCCTACTACGCCGTGGCGGTGGCGCTGGGCTGGGGGTTCGGCATCCTCTACGTCCAGCGGACCCGCGGCTTCGACCCGCAGGTCCGCCGCGGCTTCCTCCTCATCTATTACCTGGGACCGCCGGCTCTCCTGGTGCTGCTCCGGGCCATGGCGCCGGTCGCCGACCAGCGGGCCGCGCCCCTGGTGCCGCTGTGGGCCTTCGGAGTGTTCTCGATCCTGTTCCTGGTGCCGGTCACGATGAGGTTCCCAGGGCGGGCGGGGTAGGCCAACTCACGATTTTCGCGTTCCTCGCAGAAAGTTGAGCGAAGGGAGCCGGTTTTTCCGTTTCTATAGGGAGAAGACTTTTTCCCTGGGAGGCGGAACCTTGACCGACAACGACCGCGGTTACAAGCTGCTCTTCTCTCACCCCCGCATGGTGCGGGACCTCCTGCGCGGGTTCATCCGCGGGGGGTGGATCTCCCGGCTCGACTTCACCTCGTTGGAGCGGGTCTCCGGGAGCTCCGTCGACGACGGCCTGCGCGAGCGCCACAACGACGTGACTTGGCGGCTGCGCTGGGCCGACGGCGAGCGCGAAGGCTGGTTCTACGTGTTGCTGGAGTTCCAGTCCGCACCTCAGTCCTTCATGGCGCTGCGGCTGGTGGTCTATGCCGCCCTGCTGCTCCAGACCCTGATCCGCACCGGGCGGCTGCGGGCTCGCCAGCGCCTGCCCACGGTGCTGCCCGTGGTCCTGTACATCGGTCGCCGGCCGTGGCGGGCGCTGCGGCAGATGGCGGATCTGTTCGCCCCCGTGCACCAGGACCTGCGCCGCCACCACCTGGGCCTGGAGTACGTCTTGGTGGACGGGACCGGGATCGCAGAGGAGGACGCGCGCGAGAATCTCGTCGCCGCCCTGCTCCGGATCGAGGCGTGCAGGACTCCAGCGGAGTTGGCGCAGGTGGCTGCGGACGTCGCCGCCCTGCTCTCGCCGGAGGAGGCAGATCTCCGGAGGGCCTTCGCCGTCTGGATGAAACGGGTGCTGCACAGGATCTCTCCGGGTGCTACAATTTCCGTGACCGAGGATCTGGAGGAGACCACGATGCTGGAAGAGAACCTGCGGGAGTGGCATCAGAGAGGCCTGCGGAGGAGCCACAAGAAGGGACTTGAGGAGGGGCTTGTCCAGGGGGCCCAGAGAGTCGTACTTCGCCAGATCAAGCGCCGGTTCGGCCCTGTGCCCAGGACCATCCAGACACGAATCAAGGCAATTACTTCGGTCGAGGAGTTGGAGCGACTGGCGGAGAAGGTGGTCACGGCCGGCTCACTCCAGGAGTTGGGATTCGCCTAAGGCAGTCCCACTCAGCAGTGTGGATCAACAACAGATTTGTTGGTCACGGCGAGCCGCCCGCGATGAGACGCCGGCCCATGCTAGCATCGCTCCGCGATGCCTGACGTCCTCACCCACCCCCACGTCGACACCCTCCTCTCCGACCTCGCCTCCCGGGGCTCGGTGCTGGTTGCCTACTCGGGCGGGGTGGATTCCGCGGTGGTGGCGGCCCTCGCTTGGCGGGCGGTGGGCGAGCGGGCCCTGGCGGTGACGGCGGCGGCGGAGACGCTGGCCGGGGCGGAGCTGGACCATGCGCGGCGGCTGGCGGCCGAGATCGGCATCCGCCACGAGGTGGTCACCTACAGCGAGCTCGACGATCCGGAGTTCGTGACCAATCCCAGCCACCGCTGCTACGTCTGCCAAGGGATGCGCATGAGCACCATGGTCCGCCTGGCCGCGGAGCAGGGGTACGCCGTGGTGTGTGACGGCACCAACGCCTCCGACCCCGGGCCGGACCGGCCGGGCTTGAGGGCCGTCCAGGAGAGCGGCGTCTATTCTCCCCTCCTGGCCCATGGGGTAGACAAGGCGGCGACGCGGGAGATCGCCCGCTTCCTGGGTCTCTCGGCCTGGGACCGGCCGGCCAACGCCTGCCTCTCGTCCCGCATCCCCCACGGCCAGCTCGTCACCCTCGGCAAGCTGCGCCGCGTCGAGGCCGCCGAGGAGCTGCTGGCGGCCGCCGGGTTCCGGGTCGTCCGCGTGCGTCACGATCAGGGGGGCGCCCGCGTCGAGGTGGGGCCCGGCGAGGTGGCGTGCCTGGCGGCGATCTGGGACGAGCTCGCGCCGCGCCTCCTCTCCCTCGGCTTCGAGCGCGCGGCCTTCGATCCCCAGGGTTACCGCCGGGGCGGAGCCGATCTGAGTTGAATCCCGAGCAGCTCCAACGTCTCCTGGAAGCCGTGGCCGCCGGGGAGGTCTCCCCCGAGGCGGCCCTGAAGGACCTCGCCGAGCTGCCCTACGCGGACCTGGGGTTCGCCAAGCTGGATCTCCACCGCGAGCTGCGCAACGGTCTGCCCGAAGCCGTCTACGCCGAGGGGAAGCGGACGGAGGACCTGAAGGCCATCGTGGAGCGGATGCTGCGTGCCCACGGCCGCGTCCTCCTCACCCGGGTGCGCTCCGAGGCGGCGGCGGAGCTGCTGGCCGAGCACCCCGGCGCCGTGTACCACGAGCGGGCGCGGGTCCTAGCCGTGGGCGGCCCGCCCGCGCCCCTGCCCGGCGCCATCGCCGTCCTCGCGGCGGGCACCTCGGACCTCGGCGTGGCCGAGGAGGCGGCAGTCTGCGCGAGCTGGTTCGGCCACGAGGTGGAGCGGTGCTACGACGTGGGGGTCGCGGGCCTCCACCGCCTGCTGGGCAACCTCCAGGCCATCCGCCGTGCCGACGTGGTGGTGGCCGTCGCGGGCATGGACGGGGCCCTGCCCACAGTGGTGGCGAGCCTGGTGCCGGCGCCGGTCGTGGCGGTGCCCACCAGTGTCGGCTACGGCGCCAGCTTCGGCGGCCTCGCGGCGCTCCTCACCATGCTCAACGGCTGCGCTCCCGGGGTCGGCGTGGTGAACATCGACAACGGCTATGGGGCGGCCGTGCTGGCCAGCCGCATTGCCCGCGCCGGCCGCCGCTCCACCAGCATGGCATCGCCGTAGGAGTAGAAGCGGTACCCCTCCCGCACCGCCTCCTCATAGGCAGCGAGAACCCTCTCCCGGCCGGCGAACGCCGAGACCAGCATCAGCAGTGTGGAGCGGGGGAGGTGGAAGTTGGTGAGCAGGGCGTCCACCACCTGGAAGCGGAAACCGGGAGTGATGAAGAGGTCGGTCGCGTGGCTCCCCGGGTGGACCGTGCCCTCGCCCGCGAGCGCCGCCGACTCCAGGGTCCGCACCACGGTCGTCCCCACCGCCACGATCCGCCCCCCCCGTTCCCACGCCTGGCGGATCGCCGCCGCGGCCTGCTCGCCGATCGCGTAGCGCTCGCGCTCCATGCGGTGGTCCGCGATCCGTTCGACGGCGACGGGCTTGAAGGTGCCGATCCCCACGTGCAGCGTCACCCGGGCGATCTCGACCCCGGCGGCGGCGATCTCCGCCAGCAGGCGCTCGGTGAAGTGGAGGCCGGCGGTGGGCGCGGCCACGGCGCCGGGGCTGCGGGCGTAGACCGTCTGATAGCGCTCGCGGTCCTCGGGCGTGTCCGGCCGGTGGATGTAGGGGGGGAGGGGGACGTGCCCCAGCCGCTCCAGGTGGGGCTCGACCGACTCCGAGAAGCGCAGGCGGTGGCGGCCGTCCTCCCGCTTGTCGATCACCTCGGCGTGGAGGGATTCGTCAAGCTCGATCACGGTCCCGGGCCGCGCCCTTTTCCCCGGCTTCAACAGCGCGTCCCACTCCAACTCGTCCAGCCGCTCGATCAGGAGCAGCTCGATTTTGCCTGAGCTCCCGGCCCGGCGGCCGAAGAGACGGGCGGGGATCACCCGCGTGTCGTTGAGCACCAGCAGGTCTCCCGGGCGCAGCAGGCGGGGGAGGTCTCCGACCCGGGCATGGCGGTCGGGTCCCTCGCGGTCGAGCACCAGCAGGCGGCTCTCCCCGCGCGGGGCCGCCTCCTGGGCGATGCTCGCCGCCGGCAGCTCGTAGTCGAAGTCGCTCGTCAGCACTGCCGGGGTTTTCAGACGATGCTGACCTGGCGCAGCACGCCGAGGGCGATGAAGAGGGCCACAACCATCAGACCGCTGGCAGCCCAGAAGGGCCAGGCCGCGCCGGCGACGAAGAGGAGAGTGCCGGCGGAGGGTCCGAGGATGCGGGCCACGGCCCCGAAGCTGCGGGAGAGGCCGATGGTGCTCCCCTGGGAGCTCTCGTCGGTGAGCCGGGAGAGCAGGCCCAGGCTCGACGGGTTGTGCACCCCCTGGCCCACGGCAAGGAGGCCGAGGCTCACCAGCAGCAGCCAGAGCTGGGACGACGGCAGGAGGACGAGGCCGGCGGCCATCAGCACGATCCCCGAGAGGATCAGCGACCGCTCGCCGTAGCGCTTCACCAGCCGTCCCAGCAGCCCGCCCTGGACCACCACCAGGATGACGCCGACGAAGACGAAGAGCCACGACGTCTGCCGCACCCCGTAGCCGAAGCGCTGCTGGCAGAAGAGGGCGAGCGTCGCCTCCATCATCGAGAAGCAGAACATCACCAGGAAGAAGAGGAGCATGAGGCCGC
Source organism: Thermoanaerobaculia bacterium (assembly GCA_036264085.1). Classification (GTDB taxonomy): domain Bacteria; phylum Acidobacteriota; class Thermoanaerobaculia; order Multivoradales; family UBA5704; genus DATARR01. The sequence goes on from DATARR010000094.1 coordinate 24,363, forward strand.
GCAGAGGGCTGTCGCGCAGGACCTGGAGCAGGTCCGACAGGTCGAACCACGAGCCGCGCCCCGCCCGGCCGCGCACCTCGGGGGAGAGCGACTCGGGGAGGCCGAAGAAGGCGACCAGCAGGTTCGCCCCCGAGAGCACGGCGGCGGCGAGGGGCACGGCCCGATCGCCTGCCTGGGCCAGGACGCCCCCCAGGGCCGGTCCCAGGACGAACCCCAGGCCGAACGCCGCTCCCACCAGTCCCATCGCCTTCGACCGCTCCTCGGGCGCGGAGACGTCGGCCATGTAGGCCTGGGCGATGCCGTAGTTCGCCGCCGCGACTCCCGCGAGCGAGCGGGCGGCGAGGAGCACGGCGTAGTTGGGGGCCGCGGCGAAGAGCAGATAGGCGGCGACGCTGCCGGTGATGGAGGCGAGGAGGATCGGCCGCCGCCCGACGCGGTCGGAGAGCCGCCCCAGGAGAGGCGCGAACAGGAGCTGGGTCAGGCTGTAGGAGCTGAAGAGCAGTCCGATCTGGACCGGCGTGGCCTTGAACGCCTGGGCGTAGAACGGCAGCAGCGGCAGGATCATCCCGAAGCCGACGAGGTCGAGGAGGATGGTCAGGAAGACGGTGAGCCGGGCTCGCCGTCCGACGGGCTTGAGGGGTTCGTTCACAAGCGCGGCAGTGTAGCAGTCCTGGGGTTGAAGGTGTCCTGAAGGCCGTCGGCCAGCAGGTTGAAGGCGATGACCGTGAGCGCCAGGGCGGCCCCCGGGAAGGTGGCCACCCACCAGGACTGGAGGAGGACGTCCTGGCCTTCGGAGATCATGTTCCCCCAGCTCGCAATGGGCGGCTGGAGCCCGAGGCCGAGGAAGGAGAGGGCCGCCTCCAGCAGGATCATGTCGGCGATCTGGAGTGTGGCGCGGATGGCCGCCGGCGTGTAGGCGTTGGGCAGCAGGTGGCGCCAGAGGATGGCGAAGGGGGACAGCCCCAGGCCGCGGGCGGCGAGGATGAACTCCCGGTTCCGGAGGCTCAGGATCTCCGCCCGGGTGAGCCGGCTGATGGCCATCCAGCCCGTGGCCCCCAGGATCACCACGATCAGTCCGGGACCGGGATGGAGGAAGGCCGAGAGCGCCATCATCAGGAAGAGCCAGGGGAAGGCCATGAGCGCGTCGACCCCGCGCATGAGCACGGCGTCGGCCAGCCGGCCGCCGACGGCGGCGGCGGAGCCCACGGCGACCCCCAGGGTGAGGGCCAGCGCCACGGCGAGCAGGCCCACGGCCAGGGAGACCCGGGTGCCGTAGAGCACCCGCGAGGCGAGGTCGCGGCCGAACCGGTCGCTGCCCAGGAGGAAGACGCGGCGGTCGGCCACCCCGCGCGCGGTGAGGTTGGCGACCTGATCCGCCGGCAGGGTCTCCACCCGTCCCAGGCGCTCGACCTCCAGCCCCGCGGGCGTGCGCCGCACCCGGTCGGCCAGTCGCCAGCCGCCGCCGGCGAGGTGGACGGCGGCCAGCACCGTCCCCGGCGGGCGGTAGAGCGCGGCCGGTGGATCGAGCTGCTCGGCGGGGTCGTAGGGCGCCAGCAGGGGCGCCGCCAGCGCGGTCGCCACCAGCAGGCCGGCCAGGGCGCCGCCCCACAACAGGGTGGGAGCCGGCCGCCTCCGGCTCACGGTGCCTCGATCCGGACCGTCGGGTCCAGCCAGGCGTGGGCGAGGTCGGCCGCGAGGTTGCCCAGGATCACCAGCGTGGCGCTGAAGGAGGTGGCGCCGAGGATCAGGGGGTAGTCCCGCGCCAGGATGGCGTTGAAGGTGAGCAGTCCCAGGCCGGGCCAGGAGAAGACGACCTCGACGAGCAGGGCGCCCGAGAGCGTGAGCGGCAGCGTTACGCCCACGAGCTGGATGATGGGCACGGCGGCGTTGCGCAGGGCGTGCACCCACAGCACCCGCCGCTCCGAGAGTCCCTTGGCCCGGGCCGTGCGGATGTAGTCCTGGCCCAGCACGTCGAGCAGCCGGGCGCGGACGTAGCGGGCCGTGCCGCCGCCGACGCCGCCTCCCATCACCAGGGCGGGCAGCACGAGATGGCGGCCGAGGTCCAGGAGACGGCGGGCGGGGCTCAGGAGGTCGACGTCCACCGAGTGCATGTGGCTCGAAGGCAGCACCGGCCAGAGATAGGCGAAGAGGAGAACGGCCATCAGCCCCAGCCAGAAGATCGGCAGCGAATAGAGGAGCAGGCCGCCGATGCGGATGGCATGGTCCAGCCCCGACCCGGGCCGGCGGGCGGCGGCGATCCCCAGGAGGAGAGCGAGGAGGTACTCGACCGCCAGGCCGGCGAAGGCGAGGATCGTGGTGGCCGGCAGGGCGTCGAGCAGGGCGGCCGACACCGGTCGCTGCTGCGACAGGGAGGTCCCCCAGTCGAAATGCAGCGCCACGGACGACACCCAGTCGAGATACTGTGCCAGCACCGGGCGCTTGAGCCCGTAGAGCTCCTGCAGGCGCTCGCGCTGCACCGGCGTCAGCCCGGAGCCCTCGCTCAACAGGGTTGGGTCGCCCGGCGCGCGGCGGACGAGGAAGAAGAGGACGCTGAGGACCAGCAGCAGGAGCAGGAGCGAGGCGGCGAGGCGCCGCAGGAGGAAGCCGGCCACGATGCGGCTCAAGTCGCGGCCTCAGGGCTTGGGCTCGACCCACCACTCCTTGAGGTTGAAGAAGGAGAAGGCCAGGGTGGGCCTGACGTCCTTCACCTTCTTGTTGACCGCCGTCAGCCGCTGCGACTCCCAGAGGAAGGTCACCGGCTGCTCGCGGTGGACGAGCTGCTGGATCTGGTCGAGGTACGGCTTCTCCGCCAGCATCTCCGGCTGGCTCGCCGCCTGCTCGACCAGGCGGTCCATCTCCGGGTTGCGGTAGCGGACGTAGTTGGCCCCCTCGGCGATCGACCGGCTGTGGAAGTTGCTCGTCAGGTCGAGGCTGGTGTCCATGGTGTAGCCGAGGATCGCCGCGGCGAACTTCCCCTCGGTGGTCTGGCTCATCAGGGTATTGAACTCCACCTGCCGGGGCACGGCCTGGACGCCGACCTGCTTGAGCTGGTCCTGGATCATCACCATCGTGTCGGTGCGGAGCTGGTTACCGGCGTTGGTGATCAGCTCGAAGGAGAAGGGCCTGCCACCCTTGTCGAGGACGCCGTCGCCATCCGTGTCCTTCCACCCTTTGGCGGCGAGGATCCGGCGCGCCTCGGCCGGGTCGTAGGGCCACGGCTTGAGCGACTTGTCGTGGGCCCAGACCATGGTGAGGACGGGGGAATCAGCCACCCGGCCGTAGGGGCCGAGCAGGGTGTCCACGATCTTCTGCCGGTCGATGCCGAGGGTGAGGGCGCGCCGCACCTCGGGGTCCTGGAAGAGGGGGTTCTCGTTGTTCCAGCCCACCGCGACGTAGATGTTGAACCAGTAGGCGATGAGCTGGAGCTGGGGGGCGGCCTTGACCCGCGGCACGTCGCCCGGGGCGACCTGGGGCAGGAAGTCGAGCTCGCCGTTCAAGAGCTGGGTGAGGCCGGCCGACTGGCTGGGAGTGAGGCGCATCACCACCCGGTCGAGGCGGGGGAGCCCCTGCTCGTAGTAGCGCTCGTTGCGCTGCAGCACGACCTGCTGCTGCGGCTGCCAGGAGCCGATGGTGAACGGCCCGTCCACCACCAGGTGCTGCTTGAACCAGTCGCCGCTCTTGCGCCACTCCGAGAAGGGGAGCTTCTCCCAGGCGTGCTTGGGATAGACGAGCCCCTCGTTGGCGTCGAGGAGCTGCTTGGCGTAGACGCGGGAGAAGTGGACGCGCACGGTGTGCGGGTCCACGGCCTCGACGTCGGTGATCCACTTCTTGGAGTCGGCTCCCTCCCAGACCACGTCCTTGCTCGTCTGCGCCTGCCAGGTCCAGCGCACGTCGTCCGCCGTCACCGGCACGCCGTCGCTCCAGACCACGTCGTCGCGCAGGTGGAAGGTGAGCGTCTTGTGGTCGGCCGACCAGTCCCAGGAACGGGCGAGCTGGGGCGTGAAGGTCGGCGGGTGCTGGTCGAAGTCCGACTGCTCCTCCACGAGATGGAGGAAGATGCGGAACAGCATCTCGTGGGTGGGCTGGCTCGCAGGGAGGATCAGGTCGTTGACGCCGCCGGGCTCGGCCGTCCAGCCGGTGACCACGGTGCCGCCGCGGTGAGGCTCGCCGGTCGCGGTCCGGCCCGCGGGCTGCGGCTCGCGCCGGCAGCCGGCGGCGAGCAGGACCACGGCGGCGAGCGCCGTGGCCAGCAGTCGAAGCCGGGGGGCGAAAGATTTCGTGTCCATGAAAGCCGGGCCATCCTACCCGAGGCGATGGTGGAAAGGAAGCCCCGGGCTCGGAGCGGGTGCTATCCTGAGCCGGTATGGAGAGCTTGGGGAGATTGACGTTCTCGCGCCGGCTGCTGGTCGCCTCCCTGGTCTTCGTGCTCTTCGTCCTCTTCGACATCGCCCTGTTCGGGTGGCTGATCTTCCGCTCCCTCTCCCAGCGCGAGGTGGAGCGGGTGCTGCTCGAGACCCGGACCCAGGCCCAGACCCTGGCTGGCCAGATCGCCCACCGGGCGGCCAGCGAGGGCAAGGACCTCTACACGGCGGTGGCGGTGGAGAAGGAGACCCAGACCTTCATCGACCAGATGCTCTCCCAGCGCGACATCGTCAGCACCCTGACGATCCACGACAAGAACGGCAACCTGGTCTTCCAGGGGCGGCGGGAGGCGCACGTCCCCACCGACCCGCGGCCGGAGCGCGCGCCCGTGGTCGCACCGCCGGTGCTGGAGTCGGAGCTTCAGCGGCGCCTCGCGGCGCCGCAGGGAGAGCCGCGCGTCGAGCAGACGACGCGGACGACCGAGCTCCAGGTGCCCGACATCCAGGTGCCCATCGGCGACTACGGCTCGCTGCAGATCGGCATCAGCGCCGGGCAGCTCCAGAAGCGCATCGAGGTGCTGCGCCGCGAGCTCGTCCGCCAGGCGACGTTCATCGGCCTCTCCTCCGTGGCGCTGCTGGTGGCGGCCTTCGTGGCAGTCTGGCTGCTGCTGCGGCGGGCGCAGCGGCTGGAGCTCCAGGCCGCCGAGGCCGAGCGGCTGGCCTACATCGGCACCCTGGCGTCGGGGCTCGCGCACGAGATCCGCAATCCGCTCAACTCCCTGAACCTCAACATGCAGATGCTGGAGGAGGAGATCGACGAAGGAGGATCGGCGCACTCGGCGCCCACGGGCAAGCGGCTGCTGTCCATCACCCGTTCGGAGATCAGCCGGCTGGAGCGGCTGGTGACCGACTTCCTGGCCTATGCCAAGCCGCGCCCCCTGGAGCTGGAGGAGATGCCGGCGGTGCGCCTGCTGGAGCGGCTGCGGGAGGTCCTGGCCGGAGAGATCCAGAAGCGGAGAGCGCAGATGGAGGTGGACGACAGGAGCGGCGGCGCCCGGGTCAGGGTCGACCCCGCGCAGATGAACCAGCTTCTCTTCAACCTCGCCCAGAACGCCTTCTCGGCCGCCGAGGAGGCCGGCCGGGCGCCCGTCCTCAAGCTCGCCGCCTGGCGCCAGGGCCCCGCCGTCTGCCTGGAGATGACGGACAATGGCGTCGGCATGACCAGCGAGGAGCAGGCGAGGATCTTCGACCTCTTCTACTCCAACCGCAAAGGGGGCACGGGCCTCGGCCTCGCCATCGTGGACCGCATCGTCCGCGCCCATGGCGGCCGGGTCGGCGTCCGCAGCGCCAAGGGCGTGGGCACGACGGTGATCGTCGAGCTCCCCGCCACGACGCCCTCCGAGCCGCACCGCACCGCCGTCGAAGCGCCGGTGGGAGCCTGAAAAAGGAAAAGCCCCGCCTGGGCGGGGCTTCGGGCCGCGGCAGCTCCACCGGCGTCAACCGATGGCGATCTTGCGCGGCTTGGCCTGCTCGGCCTTGGGCACGGTGATGGTCAGCAGGCCGTTCTCGAAGGCGGCCTGCACGCCCTCGCCGTTCACCTGCTGGGGCAGCGCGAAGGAGCGGGCGAAGGAGCCGTAGGTGCGCTCGATGCGGTGGTAGCCCTCCTTCTGCACGTCCTTCTCGAACTTCCGCTCGCCCGACAGCCGCAGGACGTTGTTCTCCAGCGTGATCTGGACGTCGTCCCTGGTCAGGCCCGGCAGCTCGGCCTGCAGCCGGTAGCCGTCCTCGGTCTCCTGGATGTCCACCGGCGGCACCCAGCTCCGGCTGGAGACGTCCTCGCTCGGCAGGTCGCCGAAGAAGCTATCGAACAGGCGCGCGAACGGCTCGCGGTTGAGATAGGCCACGGTGGGATTCCAGCGGGTCACGTTGTTCAACATGGTCATTTCCTCCTTGTATCTCCCGATTTACGACGGGGCATCTCCGCCTCGTCTGGGATGATGATAGACGGAGGCTAAGATCTTGTCAAGGCCTTCTGACAAAAATCTTAGTAGGAATCTAGTAGGTTCCGGCGAGGGCGCGCAAAAAAGCCCCGCTCGGGGCGGGGCTCAGGTTCTGCGGCGGAGAGATCTTAGTGTGTTGGAATCACATCTCGATCATCGCGTCGATCTCGTCCGGGTGGGCGAACTGCTCCGGATCGTCGTTGCCGCAGACCTGGCAGAGGATGTCGGTCACCTTGCCGTCCTCCCACTCGAAGGTGTAGCAGGGGGACTCGCACTCCAGGCAGATGAGGTACTCCGGGCTGGCCATGGCTCGCCTCCGATCGGTGGGTTCGCTGCCATTCTAAGGCTCCGGCGGCAGCGCTGGAGGGCCGCCACCAGGGCCCCGGGGCATTCGAGGTGGACGGCGTGGCCGCAGCCCGGCAGCACCTCCAGCCGGGCGCCGGGGATCGCCGCCGCCATGGCGCGGCCGGTCTCCAGGCGGAAGAGGCCGTCGTGCTCCCCCCAGATCAGGCCCGTGGGCACGGCGAGCCGGGCGAGGTCCGCGTCCGTGAAGGTGTCAGCCTCGCACAGGCCGTCGAGAGCGTTGCGGACGGCCGGGGAGGTGTAGGTCCGGAGGAAGGCGGCGCGGGAGATCCTCAGGATCCACGGCACCCGCACGAAGAGGGCCGAGTAGAGCCGGTCGATGCCGCCGAGCCCGTCCACCCGCACCAGTGACTCCACCCGCTCCCAGTCCTGGTCGCGGTAGCCGCCGGCGTCGATGAGCACCAGCCGCCCCACCCGCTCGGGGTGCCGGAGGGCGAGGCGGACCGCCATCCAGCCGCCGAGGCTCAGGCCCGCCACCGTGACCGGCCGGCCGCCGAATTCCGTCTCGATCAGCCGCGCCAGGACCTCCGCCGCCTGCGACATCCCCAGGCAGCCGCCCGGCGAGCGGCTGCCGCCGAGGGCCGAAAGCTCGGGGATGACGAGCCGGCAGTCGCGGCGCAGCGCCCGGGTGACGGGGGCCCAGCCGGCGCCCACCGAGCCCAGGCCGTGGAGCAGGAGCCAGGGCTCGCCGTCCGGCCGGCCGGCGACGGTGTAGGCCAGAGTCACCTCCTCTCCGCACTGCAGACGAAGGCGGCGGGCGCCCAGCAGGCGCAGCCAGCAACCGGTCGCGAGCGTGAAGAGGCGCAGGAACCACACGGCGTGAGGATAGAACAGCAAGAACGGTACCGGCGAGCGCGGCGCCTGAGACGCCCCGCGAGTCGACAGCCTGGCCCGCGGGGCGGGTCGCTGCTATGCCACCGGTTGCGGGTCGCCGGGGAAGCAGACGCAGAAGGCGTTGTTGGGGCAGCAGAAGCTGTAGGTGGGACAGACGATCAGGTGATGGTTCACGTCGCAGGTCAAGGCGGCGGCGGGCCGGACGGTGACGGACGCCGTCAGGGCCGCGAGGGCGAGCACCAGCAGAGCGAGCTTTTTACGCATGGTCGATTCTCCTCGAGGGTCGAAGGGATGGTCTACTGGTTCAAGCAGGCGCAGAAGGCGTTGTTGGGGCAGCAGAAGCTGTAGGTGGGGCAGACGAACAGGTGCGAGCCTTTCGGGCAGGTCGAGGCTGTGGCCGAAGCTGGCGGGACGGCGGTGGTCGCGGCCAGGGCCGCGAGGGCGAGCACCAGCAGAGCAAGCTTTTTACGCATGGTCGATTCTCCTCAATCAGATGCGCCGGGGGATGATCCGCCCGGCGCGCTATATTCTAACTCGTCTATAAGTCTGCGGGGCAGATCGCGCACCCAGGGTTGAAGGATTCGACGGCGGGTGGTAATCCGACGGGGTCCAAGCTAGAATCCCATCTCGACTCGAGACAGCTTTTCGTGAACCCGCGCAAAGGCGGAGGAGATCTGCTAGATGAATGAAGGTTCGTCCCACGGGAGTGAGGGCTCCCAGCGGCTTTCCCGCCGGCAGCGGCGGGCTCTGGCGCGTGCGCACAGGAATGCGCTCAAGAAGGTGCAGGGGAGCGGGGCCACCCAGGCCGGGAAGATCCTGGCTTCGGGAGCGGCGCTGACGCTGGGCATGGGCTTCGGGCTCGGGTCAACGGCCGCGGCGGCCACCTTCAACGTCACCAATCTCAACGACGCGGGTCCGGGCAGCCTGCGCCAAGCGGTCCTCGACGCCAACGGCGCGGCGGGACCGGACGTCATCACCTTCCAGGCCGGCCTCACCGGCACCATCACCCTCGCCTCCGGGCCGCTCAATGTCTCCGACTCGGTGGACGTCCAGGGACCCGGGCAGGCCGTGATCACGGTGAACGGCAACAACGCCTCGACCGTCTTCTACGTCTACTCGTCCGCAGCGACCCTCGACGTCACCATCTCCGGGCTGACCCTCACCGGTGGTCTGGCATCCCGTGGCGGCGGCATCGTCGACAACGGCGAGAACCTGGTCCTCGACCACGTGACGGTGAGCAACAACACGGCGACCGGCGAAGGCGGCGTGGGCGGCGGCCTGTGGGTGGACGGCAGCACCAACAGCGTGACGATCAGGAATTCGGTCTTCTCGGGCAACCAGGCCGATCAGGCCGGCGGCGGCATCTACCTGGAGGACTCAGGGACGGTCCTCATTCAGGACACCGTGATCTCCGGCAACCAGACCACCGTCCTCAAGGGCAGCAAGGGCGGCGGCCTCTTCCTCTATGACCCCGGCTACGACGTGACGATCGAGCGGTCGACGATCTCCGGCAACACGGCCAGCGGCAAAGGCGGCGGCATCTTCCTCTACCAAACCCAGGGCGCGACGGTGACGGTGCGCCAGTCCACGCTCTCGGGCAACAGCGCCAGCGACGGCGGCGGCGCCTTCTTCTACCATCCCAACAATCCCATCGTCTTCGAGAACAGCACCATCTCGGGCAACCAGGCGACCGGCAGCGGCGGCGGCCTCTCCTTCTACGGCAGCCTGTACACGGGCTCCGACGTCCGCAGCACCACGATCGCCGGCAACACGGCCGGCGGCAGTGGCGGCGGCATCTATCTGAACCAAGGCTCCCTCCCCGTGGAGAACACGATCGTCGCCGGCAACACGGCTGCCAAGGACAACGACATCTCCGGCGGTGGCAACTTCATCCTCGACCACGACCTGGTGCAGGATCAGGGGACTGCCAACTTCACCGACAACGGCGGCAACATCTTCAACCAGAGTCCGCAGCTCAGCGCCCTCGGCAACCACGGCGGCCCGACGCAGACGATGTTGCCCGCCAGCACCAGCCCGGCGATCGACAACGCTTCCGCCGCCAGCCCGCCGGTCGACCAGCGCGACCAGCCGCGGCCGGTGGGCGCCGGCTTCGACATCGGCGCCGTGGAGGTCAATCCCGGCACCGTGCAGCTCGCGGTGAGCGCCGCCTCGGTGAACGAGAACGCCGGCACCCTCACCATCACCGTCAACCGCACCGGTGGCGGCGACGGCCCCGTGTCGGTCTCCTACGCCACGGCCGACGGTACGGCCATGGCGCCGGGCGACTACCTCTCCGCCGCCGGCATGCTCAACTGGGCGGACCAGGACACGGCGCCCAAGACCTTCCAGGTGACGATCGTCGACGACGCCGTGCCGGAGAGCGACGAGACCTTCACCGTCACCCTCTCGGCGCCCCAGGGTGGGGCGGTGCTCGGGGCCCCGGCCACGGAGACGGTGACCATCCTCGACAACGACGTCCCGCCGCCGATCGCCCAGGTGCCGACCCTGGGCGACGCCGGCAAGGTCCTCCTCGCCGGCCTGATGGGCGCGGCGGGGCTGCTGCTGCTGCGCCGCCGGAAAAAGCTCGCGGCCCCGGTGGTGGCCATCTCCCTGGCGATTGCCGGCACGGGCGGCGTGGGTGCGGCTGCCGCGAAGACGCCCGGCGCCAGGGAGGTCGAGGCGGTGCTGCTCTCGCAGGTCCAGGTGGCCGGGCTCACGGCGACGCTGCACCTCTCGGACGGCAGCACGCTCGCCGTCCCCCTGGGCGAGGTCGAGGTCCGGGACCGGCGTCACCACGCCAAGACGCCCGGCGTTCCCTTCGCGGCCGTGCAGGACGGCCAGCCGGCGATCGTCAAGGTCAAGCACAACGCCGACGGCTCGGTGAAGAGGGTGCGGATCGCGCTCTACGACTCGCTGGCGGCGGCCCAGGCGGCGTTGCAGCGGCAGCAGAATCATCACCGGGGCAGGTAGGATCGAAACAAGGACGGCAAGGACGCCAGGGACATCAAGGACGAGGAGCTTCGTGTCCTTGCCGTCCTTGGGTCCTTGTCGTCCTTGCTGTCCCAGAGACTGGGGCGCCTAGCGAACCGCCACCACTCCGCTCGACACCACCTGCAGCTTCCACCCCTCGGCCCGGGTCTGGTCGAGGTTCGTGTGGCCGGCGATGAAGAAGAGGCGCGAGGTGTCCGGCTGGGTGGGAGTCGAGCAGAAGCGGTCCTGGAGATAGGCCGGCGGGATGGCCTGGTAATAGAGCGTCACCCGCACGCTCGCCGGCTGGGCGCCCTTGAGGCCGGCCAAGGGGATGGCGTAGGTCAGCGCGTCCCCGCCGCCGCCCAGGCCGCCCTGCGATTTCGGCTCGTACCAGGGGTCGTGGACCTCGCCGCCATGGCCGTCCGGCAGGTCGGGCAGCACCCTGCGCACCAGGTCCTCGACGCTCAGCTTGGCGCTCCCCAGCCCTTCGCTGCGCGCCAGCTCCACGGTCGGCGTCCAGCCGCGGGGGAGAAGGCGGTTGTCCTTGATCACGTCGGCGAGCGACAGGAAGCTCGTCGTGAGCCTGCCGCGCGGATCGCGGATCAGCTCCTGATAGATCTGTGCCTGGTCCTGGCGGGTGATGGTCTCGTAGTGGGGCTGGAAGGTCTGCTCCGCCGCCGTCTTCGGCTGGCACTCGCTCTGCCACATGAACTCCCCGGCGATGGGCTGGCCGTTCGCATCCACCAGCACGCCCGTGGGCGTCGCCCGGCCGGAGACCCAGAGGTCGTCGCCGCTCGCGTCCAGCACCTCGAAGGTGAGGAAGGCGCGGCGGAAACCCACGCCCGACGGGAACTTGTGCCCCGCCAGGTTCTCCACCAGGACGTCCGCCACGAGCTGGTCCCGCGTCGTCCGGACCCGGGTCACCGACACCTTGGCCGTCGCCGTGTCCGCCTGCTGGAGCATGGAGTTGAAAGTCGTCGCGAGGGGCGCGACACCCTTGCCGCCCAGCATCGGGTCCTGGATGCGGATGCCCAGAATGTCCGGGAACTGCTGCGCGAACTGATTGAAGAAGACGTTGAGGCCCACCAGCGTGTGCCGGCCGAAGGGCGAGCGGGACTGGAGGTCGATGTCCTTCTGCAACTGCCGGTTCTCCGTCTGCGGCATGTTGCTCGCCTCCTGAATGGAGGCGATCTTGAAGTTGAGCGGCCGCTCCGGCGCGCCCGGGTAGGAGGTGCTCATGTGGCAGTCCTGGCAGGACTGGGCGTTGCTCCCGCCATCCCGAAACTCGCTGAACACCCACTCGGGATAGGTCGCCTGCTCGATGATGACCTCCGGTTTTTTCGTCCCCGGCCGCACCCAGGGCTTGTCGCCGTTGAACACCGGCAGCACCACGCTGTGGCAGCCGCCGCAGACCTTGGACGAATGGACCAGCGGCGGATACTCCACCGGATTCGCGCCCAGGGAGTGATTCATCGGCACCTGCTGGGGGGTGTTGAACGGGCCGTGGATCGCGTCCGCCGCGCCCACCCGGAAGTCGCCCGTGAAGGTGTTGCCGATGGGCTCCTTGTCGTCGATCTCTATATGGTGACAGGTCGTGCACGAGACGCCGTCCCGGGCCAGGCCGCCGTACTTCGCGTCCTTCTTCTGCTGTTCCGTGGTGGCCAGGAAGGGGATGGCCTTCACCATCTCGCGAGAGAAGAGCTGCCGCGGGACGATGGGCTGGGAGTCCTGATCGAGCCCCAGGAGGTCCGTGTTGTTGCAGACCGCGTTGCCCTTCTTCGGATCGCCTTTGAACTGGTCCAGGCAGAACTGCCGCTGCCCCATGACGCCGTGGCAGTGGAGGCAGAGGTCCGGAGCGAGCTTGGCGAGCGCCGGATGGGCGGTCTGCTCCGTCTCGAGCTGCGAGAAGAAGATGGGATCACGTCCCGCGAGGCCCATGGGCGAGCCCCGCCACTCGCCGTAGGGAGCGAGGTTCAGGAGATTGGCGTAGGCCGGCTGCGCCATCTGCTGCAGCGTCATGTCGTAGTGCAGGCCGGTCGAGCCGGCGGCGTGGCACCCCACGCACTGGTCCGAGGTGAGAAAGAGGGGCGGCCCGTCCGCTCCTGAGAAAACGTGATCGTAGACCTCGGGCGGCATGAAGAGCTTGGTGATCTCCCGCGCGTCCGGCTGCACGACGGCCTTGGCGCCGAACGTCTCCAGGAAGTCGTCCGAATACGCGGCGAGCGGCTGGCTGACGCGGTTCACTTTGGGGTTCGGCCACGGCACCTTGTTCCACGTCGGGCCGGCGCTGCGCACCCGCGACAGCAGGTCCTGGAGCGGCTCGAAGCGCTCGTGGGCGGACAGCGTCTCCACCGCCGGCTGCTTCGGCTCGCCGAGGATGGGCGGCTGGTCCTGGAAGTAGAACTTGAGGAAGGTGTCGGGATTGCCGAGGACGTTGTTGAGACTGGAGAAGGTGAATTCGTCCCTGGCCGAGGCGTGGCAGTTGACGCAGTAGTAGCCGAAGCCCATCCACGGATAGGGGAGGTTGACCGGCGGCGGCCAGTCGAGCTGCGAGGCCTCGGTCGCCTGCGGGTCCCACGAGCCCCAGTACCAGCCGTCCTTCGAGGCCCGGCCATCGCGCACCATGAGGGCGATCATGTTCGGCTCGCCCTTGGGAACGGCCGGGTTCTCGAGGCGCTGCGCCGTGGTGTTGCCGTACATCAGCTTGAGGATCATGGCGCCGTCGGCGATGGGGCGCACGGGCGTTTTGTCCTCTTTCTTGCCCTCCAGCCGGCAGTCCGGGCAGGCCTTGCGGCACTCGGCGGCGAACTTTTTTTCGTGCACCGCGTCCTGCTCGCACATCCAGCGGTAGACGTCCGGCGAGTAGTAGACGACGACCGTGTTGTGGGTGCCGAGGGTGCTGGTGATCCATTGCGGCACGTGGGGATCGCTGCCGCCCAGAGCGGCCACCGTGGGGCCGGTGGGCCGGACCTCCTTGTCGTGGTGCCAGTCCGCGTAGCACCCCGCCCTGAGGAATCGCCCGAGGATGACCTCGTACTGCGACTTGGCGAATGGAAACTGGCTGGGCAGGGGCAGGGCATGACCGCAATCCGCAGTTGCCGCCGGCACCGGCGGACGCGCCTCCTGAGAAGCCCGCACCGGCGGCGCCGGCCGCAGGGCGAAGAGCGCCACAGCAGACGCCGCGACCGGAACGACCAAAGACCACAAAGCCCGCCTGGAGCTCATCGTCACCTCCGCCAACTGGGGTTGGTTCAGCGGGGGGAGGATACACCAGGAGGATCGTGAAACCAACGAGGGAGAGCCTGCTGGAAGCTGATCAAGCCGGCCGCTCAGCGCGCACCGGACCTCTTCCCATACCACACCCGCCGAAACGCCTCGTACCCCATCGGCGGCCGCTCGCCGCGGTAGTTGTCCTCGCAGTCGACGACGACGCAGGTCTCGGTGCCGCCGAACTTGGGACCGCGCAGGCCGCGGCCCACGATCTGCTCGTAGAGGACGCGGCTCACGGTCGGCCGGGCCATCACGACGTGAGTCACGCGCGGCGCGTCGAAGCCCGTCGTCAGCACCTCGCAGTTGCAGAGGACGCGCAGCTCGCCCTGCTTGAACTCGGTCACCACCTGGCGGCGGGTGACGTCGCGGGTGGCGCCGCTGATCACCGCCGCCGCCACTCCCGCCTGCCGCAGCAGGAAGGCCATGCACTCGGCGTCGCGCACGCTGGGGCCGAAGTAGAGGATGAGGTGGCCAGGGTCCCGCGCCAGCGGCAGCAGGTGCTGGAACACCACCAGACGCCGCGGCGTGTTGTCCGTGCGGATGGCGAGCACCCGGTCCAGCCGCTCCAACTCCTGCTCGGAGAGAAGAGATGAAGTGGGCGGGTCCGGCAGGCGGATCGTGGTCGGCGTGCGCAGGGTCTCGAAGACCGGGCGCGCCAGCACGCCCATCTCCTGGAGGGTGATGCGCGGGCTCTCGCCCAGGGTGCGGACGGGCTCCACCAGCCGGTGGAAGATCTCTTTGAGCTCCCGCGTCCCCTCCTCGGAATCCTCCCCCAGGTACTCCATGCGGAAGGGTGTCGCGGTGAGGCCCACCACCGAGACCGGCCGCTCTGCCGGCGCCAGCGTCTCCAGGATGCGCCGGTAGGACGGCGCCGCGGCCCGGTGCGCCTCGTCCACCACGATCAGGCCGAGGGCGGCCACGAGGTCCGCCAGCACGGGCTCGCTCCCCCGGACCTTGCCGTCCAGGAGGTTGAGCAGGCGCTGCGGCGTGGTCACCAACACGCTAGGCCGCTGGAGCGCCTGCCGCAGGGTGTGGTGATGGGCGAGGAGGTCCTGGGTGTGGGGACCCCAGAAGCGGACCAGGGTCGTGGGCACGACGTCCTCCTGCGACTCCCACACCTGCCGGAAGCAGGCGCACGCCTGCTCGCACAGCTCCTCGGTGTGGGCCAGCCAGAGCGCGGCGCCGCGGTCGGCCAGCTCCCGCTCACGGTCGTAGCGGTCGAACATCCAGTAGGCGATGCTCTCGACGGCCACCCGCGTCTTGCCGCTGCCCGTGGGCAGGGCCACGATGCACCGCCGGCCGATGGGCTCCTGGAGAGTTTCGAGCACGCCGCGCTGGACCTCTTTCTGGAACGGCTGCAAGGGCCGCAGGCGGAACCGCCCCTCCAGGTATTCGAGGTCGGGCGGGGTCTCGGGCGTGGGCACGCCGGCCAGCTCCGGCGGGAAGCCCACGCGCTCCACGAAGTCGTTCGCCGACGGCTTGCCGGGATGCCAGCGCCGCGGCCAGTCCGCGACACCCGCGGCCCGGGCCACGGACTGCCGCACCCGCGGATCGCCGAACAGGTCGACTCCGTGCTGGAGCACCAGGGCCGTGGCGAGCTCCCGCTTCGTCCCCCGGCGATCGACCCCCTCAGCCTCCTTGCGGACCTGGCGGAGCGTATACAAGAGGTAGCCGAGCAGCTCCTCCAGCTCGGCGTGCTGGAGCAGCTCGACCAGCCGCTCCACGGCCCGCGCCTCCCAGTCCGCCCGCAGCAGGACGGGAGCGCCCGCCTCGTCCTCCGGCAGCCGTCCCCGCCGGCGCCGGGCCTGGAAGCCGCCCGTCCCCTGCGGCCCCAGCTCGATCTCCGGATGACCGGCCAGCCGCCGCTGCAGCTCCCGGTACTCCTCCTCGCCGAGCCCCCACGCCTCGCGGACCTCGTCCTTGGTCAGCCCTCCCGTGTCGAGGACGGAGCGGGCGACTTCGGCGGGGATGGAGGCGTCCAAGGCGAGGGTCTCAGGCATTCTCAAGGCACCATTCTGCATCATATCGCGACATTTCCGGTGCCGGGGCGCCGCGCCGAACCCGCAATCCCGCAACCTGAGCTCGTTTCGCTCCGGCTCCTCAGAGCGGCGCTCAATCCAGAGGACACCCGCGTCACCTCCGGAGGCCGCCCCCGGAACAGAGCCTTCAATGACACACTGTGTCAGCCGGTTCTGACACTTTTTGGAGGAGTGTCAGAAACACGAAATCTGTAGCCATCGGTCCGCTTTGACACACCCAGAGCCCCTCCGCGCCGCCCTCTCCCCTCGACCGAGGCGATGGCACGCCGATTGCGAAAAAGCCCAACCGGAAGTTGAAGTTACAGGTCAAGGAGCTCACTGACACTGTGGAGGCGCGGTGCAGAGCCCGAAAGGAGGGGTCCGATGACGACTCGAATCGAGAGACTGGTGCTGGACCGCCCGGCCGGCGGCGGGGCTCCTCCCTGTCCGCAGGGATATCCCCTGGTCGGGGCTCTCCCCCGCATGCTGCCCGATCCCGCCCGCTTCTGTACCCGCATGATGCTCCAGTACAACGACCTGGTGCGGCTCGACCTGGGCTTCGGCTCGATGTACCTGGTCACTCTTCCCGATCACATTCACCACGTCATGGTGGCGAACAGTGACAACTATTGGAAGGGTGACGTCTTCGAGCGCACCCGGTTCCTGTTCGGCAACGGGCTGGTGGTCAACGAGGGGGAGAGCTGGCGGCGCCAGCGGCACCTGATGCAGCCGGCGTTCGCCCATCGCCGCATCGCCGGTCTCATCCCCATCATGACCGGCGTCGTCGAGCAGCGGCTGGCCGGCTGGGAGGCCGCGAGCGCCGCCGGCCAGCCGATCGAGATCGGTCGGGAGATGATGGCCCTCACCCTGGGAATCATCGTCAAGACGATGTTCAGCCTGAGCATCGACGAGCGCGACCTCCAGGTGATGGCCCAGTGCTTCAACACCGGCCTGGAGCAGATCACCACCCGCATGGCCACCTACTTCCTGCCGGAGTGGTTCCCCCTGCCGCACCAGCGCGCCGCCCGCGAGGCCGTCGCCACGCTGGAGAAGATGGTCTACCGCATCATCCGGGAGCGCCGGGAGAGCGGTGAGGACATGGACGACCTGCTCGGCATGCTGCTCGCGGCGCGGGACGAGACGACAGGGGAGGGGATGACCGACCTGGAGATCCGCGACGAGGTCATGGTCACCCTGTTCGGCGGCTACGAGGCCACGGCCGACGCCCTGACCTGGACCTGGCACCTGCTCGACGAGCACCCGGCCGTGGACGAAACCCTGCGCGAGGAGGTCGCGATGGTGCTCGGCGGCCGCACGCCGACGTTCGAGGAGCTCACCCGCCTCACCTACACCGCGCAGGTGGCGCAGGAGTCGATGCGCCTCTACCCGCCCTTCTGGTTCTACAACCGGACGGCCCGCAACGAGGACGAGATCGGCGGCTACCGGATTCCGGCCGGCGCCCAGATCCTCATCGTCCCCTACGCCACCCACCGCCACCCGGACTTCTGGAAGGTGCCCGAGGCGTTCCACCCCGAGCGTTTCGAGCCCTCCCAGGTGGCCGGCCGGCCGCGCCACGCCTACGTCCCCTTCGGCACCGGCCAGCGGATGTGCGTCGGGCGTCACCTCGCCATGATGGAGCTGCAGCTCATCCTGGCCATGGTGGCGCAGCGCTACCATCCGCGCCTCGCTCCCGGCTACTTCGTGGTCCCCAAGGTGGGCACCTCGCTGCGCGCCAAGGGCGGGATGTGGATGATCCCGGACCGGGCCTGAAAAAGCCGGACGTCCCCTCTCCGCTTTGCAAATACCTCCTGCCGGGGCGGCCCCACGGGGCCGCCCTTTCCGTTGCCAAACTCTTGGCAGTCAATTAGTTACGCCGGCGAGCCCCAGGCTGGCAAGAATTATGCCTTCCCCCATCAGCACTCCGGAGATGATTCCGGAACCATCCGGGGGAACACATCATGGTGAAAACGATGGTCAGCCTCTCCGTCGTCCTGTTTGCATCCGCATCTGTCTTTGGCATGGACAGCAACTCTCTGACCCTGGTGGGCAACGTCACCAGCGTCAACCAGACGACGTCCCCCGGCAAGCCCACCAGGACCGGGATGGCGGTCGCCGTGCTGGCCGGGATGCCCGACGGGGTGACGACCCCCCTACAAGTCGCCATGGAGTGCACCGCGGCCATGGGCTGCTACGACTCCTGGTGGCTCGCGAGCGGTGGCTGCGCTCCGTCCTATCACTCCGCGTCGATCGACTTCAGCGGCGGCGTCTACCAGAGCTACAGTTGCTCCGACCCGCACACCTACGGTGCCTGCGTCGAGGTGGTCGGCCACCTCTGGACGGACAGCCAGGGGTACCTCTCCGTCGTCCCCGAGAGCATCACCGCCCTACCGGCCAACAACTGCTCCGGGAAGCCTTGAGGTGATCGGGTAGAGCGTCCGGCGGGGCGCTCTACCCACCCGTCCGCAAGCGCCGGTTCTCCCTCATCTGCCGCCAGAGCAGGAATCCCAACCCGGCCAGCAGCACTCCGCCCACGGCGACTGCCACGGCCAGGCCGCGGAGCCAGCGCCGCGTCTCGTCGATCTGCTCGTCCAGTTTCTGGAGCACGGCCTTGCGCTCCACCGCCGCGGCGTCCGCCGCGTCCTGGATCACCGCCTTGCGCTCCCTGCGGACCATCTCGCCGAAGGGGCCGTTCATCGCCTCGGTGATGGCCTGGAGGGCGCCGGCGGTCGCGGCCTGCGAGACCCGGGAGATCGCCGGCCCGTTGGCGTCCAGGGCCTTGCCAAGGGCCGGCGAGAGGTCGCGCGTCAGGATCGACCGCACCGACCGCTCGATGCCGGAGCTCACGCCGTCCGAGATGGACTTCGCGAGCTGCGGCCCCACCCCGTCCATGGCCTGGCGCGCGACCCCGGTGACGAAGCTGCCGGCCCGCCGCTGGTTGGCCTCGCTCAGCGTCTGCTCGAGGACTCTCTGGACGCTCGCCGCCAGCTCGTTCTCCACCCGCGGCAGGACGTCCTTGTCGAGCATCGTGCCGAGCGCCGGCCCCAGGTCGCGCACGAAGTCGGCCGCCAGCTTCTTCGTCCGTGCCTGGCGCGCGTCGCTCTCGAGGTCTGAGAGAGCGGCGTCGACCGCCGCGCGGGTCAGCTCCCGCAGCGACCGCACGACCGGCTCGGAGGTCAGCAGCTCCTCGATCCGCCGGCGGTTCTCCGGCTCGTTGACCGCCTGCAGGCTGGCGGCGACGGCGCTCCCCGTCAGGGGCCGGACGAGGTCCGGGCCCGCGCAGCCGGCCAGGACCCCGCAGCACCCCGCGGCGGCCCAGAGCAGCAGGCAGCTCCGCCATCCCTTCATGGACCTCAACCTCGTGGTATTCCGCATCGCCATCTCCTGGCGGCCGCGGAGAAGGCCCTCAAGGCCGCGCGGCGCCGCATCGCTCTTCCTCTCAGGCGCGCCCGAGGCCTCTTTCATTACCGAAGTAACAAATCCGGCCGGCTGGCCGCCCAATGGGACTAGATCGCCCAGACCTTCGAGATCGATGCTTGCAAGTGTACTACGAGAGAATTAAAATGAACCGTCAACCTGACAACGAGCCGCCAAGTTTCCGGCGTACCGAGGAAAGGACTCCCGGATGAACGCTGCTGCGAGACCGTCCCGTCGCAAGTGGGCCAGGGTGCTGCGGATCGCCCTCCTGGTCTGCGTCGTCCTGCTCCTCGGCGCCGGCCTCTACCTGGCCTGGCGGCTGACCCGCGACGAGCCCGTCGACTATGCCGATGACGCCGCCCACTTCAAGTACGGCTCGACCGGCGGCGAGCGGCTGACGGGGATCCCCTACTGGCTCTTGGTGGCCCTGCCCGAGGTCTTCCCCGAGTACCTGCCGGACAAGAAGCCCGGCCACGGCTACGCCTCGTTCGGCATGGTCTACGAGGCGGGGAAGGACCCGCGCTACGACCTGCCGGCCGGCATGTCGCGGCGCAACGTGCGGGGCATCGACAGCGTGTACCTGAACTGCGCCGTCTGCCACACCGGCACGGTGCGCCCGGCGCCTGGCGCGTCCCCGCGCGTGGTCCTCGGCATGCCCGCCAATACCTTCGACATCGGCGCCTGGGGCCAGTTCCTCACCAACGTCGCCCGCGACGCGAAGTTCACGCCGCTGCGGCTGCTCGATCAGATCCACGTGATGGAGAACAATTCTCACCGCCTGATCGACAAACCCGACCTGATCAACCGGCTGATCTTCCGCTACGTCGCCGTCTATCGCATGCGCGAGCAGACGCTCAGTCTGCCGCAACGTCTGAGTTTCCTCCATTTGGAGACCTGGGGTCCGGGCCGCGACGACACCTTCGGCCCCAACAAGGCGTTCTTCAATTTCAACATGGAGCACGCCGACCAGAACGAGCTCACCGGTTTCGCCGACTTCCCGTCGATCTGGAACCAGGGACCGCGGCAGGACGCGCACATGGCGTTGCACTGGGACGGCAACAACGACCACGTCACCGAGCGCAACCTGAACGCCGCCTTCGGCACCGGCGCCTACCCGCCGTCGATCGACGCCGACAGCCTGCAGCGCACCGCCAAATGGCTGGAGACCGCGAAGCCGGTGCCCTTCTCCGCTCTCTTTCCCGTCGACGCGGCGCTCGCGGCCCGCGGCGCGCCGATCTATCAGGAGTACTGCGCCGGTTGCCACGGCACCAAGGACCCACCCTTCGTCCACAAGCCGCGGCAGCCGAACGAGCACGTGGGCGAGGTGGTGCCGATCGCCGCCATCGGCACCGACCGCCACCGCGTCGACTCCTTCACCTGGGAGCTGGCGGTCAACCTGGGCACCAACTACGCGGGCTTCGAGCCGGACTGGGGCTTCAATAAACCTTATCCCCGGCGCTTCACCCGCTACCACAAGACCTGGGGTTACGCCAACGCGCCGCTCGACGGCCTCTGGCTGCGCGCCCCCTACCTGCACAACGGCTCGGTCCCCAATTTGCGTGAGCTGCTCGAGCCCGCGGCCTCGCGGACCAAGACCTTCTACCGCGGCGACGACGTCTACGATCCGCAGAACGTCGGCTTCGTCGCCAACGTCGCCGAGCGGGACGGGCGCCGCTTCTTCCCATTCGACACCGGCCACCCCGGCAACGGCAACGGCGGCCACGAGGGCGAAGCCTTCGGCACCTATCTTCCCGCCGAGCAGAAGCAGGCCCTGCTCGAGTACCTCAAAACCTTTTGATCGCGCCGGCGAGGTGACGTCATGGACAGCCGCAAAAAGAGAAAGATCCTGATCGCCGTCGCCGTCCTCGCCGTGCTCGGCATCGTCGTGGGCATCGCGGTCTGGTACAAGGTCTTCCGCGACGTGCCGCAGCCGAAATGGATCACCGAGAACCAGAGCGACAATTTCCTTTATGGCTCGATCGGCGGCGAGGCGGATGCCGGCATCCCCTACTGGATCTGGCTGGTGCTGCCACGGATGTTCCCGGAGTACCTGCCGGGACCGGGCGGCTACGCTTCGCTGGGGATCTCCTGGGAGCAGGGCCGGGAGATGCCGGCCGGCTTCTCGAAGAAGACCATCGGCTTCGTCCGCGTGGGCGAGAACTGCGCCATCTGCCACTCCACCTCCTACCGCACCAAGGAGGACGAGGTGCCGAAGGTCGTCGCCGCCGGCCCCGGCCACACCGCCGACGTCCAGGGGCTGATCCTCTTCTTCACCCGCTGCGCCAGCGACCCGCGCTTCACCGCCGACGACCTGCTGGCCCAGATCGACCTGGTGACCAAGCTCTCGTTCGTCGACCGCCTGATCTACCGCTTCGCCGTGCCGCAGGTGAAGAAGGCCCTGCTCGACCAGGGCAAGGGCTTCGCCTGGACGGCACGGCTGCCGCCCTGGGGTCCCGGCCGCGACGCGCCGATGAACCTGACCAAGTTCAACCTGCTCCAGATGCCCTTGGACAATACGGTCGACAACACCGACTTTCCGGCCATCTGGCATCTCGCGGCCCGCGAGCAGGCGGGGCGCACCTGGAGCGACAAGACGCCCAATCCCATCCCCGCCCATACCATGCTGATGAACCTGGACGGGGCCACGACCTCGTTCCGCTCGGTGCTCATCGACTCGGCGCTCGGCCTCGGGGCGAAGAACACGCCGTTCTTCAACCAGCGCATTCCGCAGCTCCTGGACTGGCTGCGGACGTTCACGCCGCCCGCCTACCCGCTGCCCGTCGACGCGCAGAAAGCGGCCCGCGGCAAGACCGTGTTCGAAGCCGAATGCGCGGCCTGCCACGCGTCCCAGCGCGACAACCGCATGGGCACCGTGATCCCCGTCGCCGAGGTCGGCACCGACCGCGAGCGCCTCGACGCCTGGACCAAGGCGGCGGCGGACGGCGCCAACGCCAAGGTGGCGTCGCTCGGGATCACCCGCACGCCGATGGTGAAGACCGAGGGCTACATCGCCGTGCAGCTCGACGGCACCTGGCTGCGCGGGCCCTACCTGCACAACGGCTCGGTGCCCACGGTGCGCGACCTGCTGGAGCCCCCCGCGAAGCGGCCGCAGACCTTCTATCGCGGCTACGACGTGATCGACGCGCAGAACCTCGGCTTCATCTCGAACCTCGCGGCGAGCCAGGGACACAAGTTCTACCTCTACGACACCCGGCAGCGCGGCAACGGCAACGGCGGCCATCTCTTCGGCACCCAACTCGCCGCGCCGGCGAAGGACGACCTGATCGAATACCTGAAGACGCTATGAGAGAAAAACTGAGACGAAAGCAACCTTTCCATAGGAGGCGTTCATGAAACGGGCCTCGACTTTCCTGGGCTTGATCCTGGTGCTCGCTTTGACGGGCACCGTCTCCTCGGCGCCCGCGGGCCCCGGGGATTCCGGCGCATACCGTGACGACGGTTTCGCCACCGCCGAAGCCGGCCTGTCTCCCACCGAGATCGCCGGCGCGGAGATCTGGTACAAGGCGACCGCCGGCTCGGCGCGCTTCACCACCTACACCTTCCAGCAGCGCCTCGGCGTGCTCGTCGACTGGTACCGCGTGCTGCGCGCCGATCAACAGGGCGAGCGGTTCAAGGCCTGGGGCCTGATCCACGACCCCGACTGCTGCGTCCCCGGTGCTCCCGGCTGCCCGGCGAAGAGCCTGGACGAGACCTACGGCTTCGAGTACTGCCGCGGCGACGACCAGCTCCTGAGCCACGTCGGCAAGCCGGGCTACCGCGACCCCGCCTGCGACTTCAAGGACCCCGGCGGCCGGGGGGACAAGCAGAGCCCCTGCGATCTCCAGTTCGGCACCTCGACCGGCGCGCTCGGCCTGCGCAAGTTCCCCAACCCGCGCTTCGACGCGGCAAAGTGGAAGAAAGTCAACGGCGGCCGTCTGGGCACCTGGGAGGGCTTCACCCGGCGGCTCTCCGACGACCCCAAGTCGCCGGACTTCAAGGTCAGCCACTTGGCCGACCCGTCGATCGAGCCGCCGTACCTCATCGGCATGGCCTGCGGCACGTGCCACATCGCCTTCAACCCGCTCCACCCCCCTAAGGACCCGGCCAATCCGCGCTGGGAGAACCTCAAGGGGGCGGTGGGCAACCAGTACCAGCGGATCTCCGAGGTCTTCGCCTCCGGCATGCCCAGGGACAGCCCCGAGTGGCAGCTCTTCTCGCACGACCGGCCGGGCACCGTCGACACCTCGGCGATGCCCAACGACTCGGTGCACAACCCCGGCACCATGAACGCCATCATCAACATCGCGCAGCGCCCGACCTTCCCGAATGAAAAGGTTTTGAAGTGGCGGCCGGTGGCGAGCTGTCCGGACAAATCCGATCCCGACGTCTGCTGGTGCGAGCCGGGCAAGCCGGGCAAGTGCAAGGAGCGCAAGCTCCAGGTCGAGACCGTGCACCACATCCTGAAGGGGGGCGAGGACTCGATCGGCGTCCGCGAGGCCATCCAGCGCGTCTACTTCAACATCGGCTCCTGTGCCGAGCCGTGCTGGCTGAACCACCTCACCGATCCGCGCCAGATCGACCCGCAGCAGCGCAACTTCGGGCAGACGGAATTTGAGATCGGCCAGTGCCGGCGCGACTGTCCCAACCTGCGCGCCGTCGAGGACCGGCTGGACGACGTCGTGCAGTTCTTCCTCTCCCGCAAGCCGACCGACCTCTGGCAGGCGCGCGGCCTCGAGGACCCGCGGGACTTGGTCGAGCAGCTCGACAAGGAGTACGGCCAAGGGTCGGTCGACCGCGGACGGGTGGTCTTCGCCCAGAATTGCGCCCGCTGCCACTCCAGCCAGTCCGAGCCGTTCGACAACCGCGACTTCCTGGCCAAGGACGAGCACGGCAACCGCATCGACTGGCTGGGCAACGACAAGGCGACTCCGGCCTCCGAGGTCGGCACCTACCGCTGCCGCTCCCTGCACTCGAACCATATGAAGGGTCACGTCTTCGGCCAGTACGGCTCGGAGACCT
>DATARR010000135.1:0-8935 GCA_036264085.1 Thermoanaerobaculia bacterium
CTGATTGCCGCCTCCCGTGGGGCCGTCGTAGAGCGTGCCCGAGGTCAGACGGCTCACCAGGTCGTAGGTGTACCAGGAGGGGCCGATGCGGGTGACGTTGCCGGCGCCGTCGTAGCCATAGGCTCCGGAGCTCCAGGTGGCGTAGGGGCCCGCGGCTCCCTCGGAGGCGGGGCGGCGCATGGAGAAGGGATCGTTGCCCTGGGTCTCCACCACTCCGTTGCCGTGGACGACCTGGCTCACCATCAGGCTGGGATGGTAACTGATCGTGCCGTAGGTCGTGGCTCCGGCGCTCACTCCCGTCAGCAGGCCCTGAGCGTAGGTGTTCTGCACGGTGCGCGCGGTGTTCGGATCGGCCGCTATGGGCAGATCGAAGGCGCGGTCGAGTTGGCCCGCGATCTGGGCGCGGGTGACGGGAGGACCGTCCGGACAGAAGTTGCCGCCACCGCAGCCGGTGTTGATCCCTCGCCGGTTGATCTCGGCGATCCAGTCCGCCGCCCAGTGGCTGCACGGCACGTCGGCGAACGGCGACGTGGAGCAGACCGGGGGCGTGTAGCTCGCGCCTTCGCGGCTGCGCAGCAGGAAGACCGCCATCTGGGCGTTGGTGAGCGGATCCTCAGGACAGAACCGTGCCGGAGCACCGCCACAGCCGCGCGTGATCCCCCGGCGGACGAGATCTTCGATCCAGTCCGCCGCCCAGTAGGTGCAGGGCACGTCCGCGAAGGTGCCCGGGGGGACGCACGGCGGCGGCGTAGAGCTCGCTCCGGCCATTCCCCGGACCAGGAAGACCGAGGCCTGGGCCCGCGTGAGGTTGGTCTCCGG
This sequence comes from Thermoanaerobaculia bacterium, assembly GCA_036264085.1. Taxonomy (GTDB): domain Bacteria; phylum Acidobacteriota; class Thermoanaerobaculia; order Multivoradales; family UBA5704; genus DATARR01. The sequence goes on from DATARR010000135.1 coordinate 820, forward strand.
ACAATACTGCGGCGGACTGCCGCCGCATCCACCCGTCAACCCCGCCTTGTAGAGCCCCTCGATTTCACGTCGCGCCCAATAGCCTGCCGGCACGTCGGCGAAGAGGGGCGCCGCCGTCTGGGTGCAGCCGGCGTGGGTGCAGGCCGGATAGGTCAGCGTGTCGGTCAGCCCCAGGGCGTTGTAGGAGAAGCTCTGGGTGAACGACTCGCCGGTGGAGGACGCGGTGTCGCGGCGCGAGACGCGGCCATCCCGGCCGCCGTAGGTGTAGGTCTCGTCGATCCGGGCGGTCCCGAGGGACGTGTAATTGTAGCGGCTGGCCTGCCGCAGCTTGCCCAGACGCAAGTCGTTGGTGCCATTGGCTGGCGCATAGGAGAAGGCCTTGAGCGGCCGGCCGCTGGTCTCGTTGACCTGGACCAGGCGCTCGGCGAAGTCGTAGACGAAGGTCAGGTCGTTCGGTCCGTCGACCTTCTGCAGCGCGTGGCCGTGGGAGTCGTAGCTCGGGTAGCTGACGGTACCGTTGCCGTTCAGTCCTTTCTCCGGGTGGGTCTCGGACAGCAGGAGACCGGCGCGGTCGTAGCTGAAGCCGCGGCTCTGGCCGAGGGTCGCGACCGAGGTCAGGCGGTTGCCCACGTCGTAGCCGTAGGTGGTGGTCACCGGCGAGCCGCCGCTGCCCGCGGGCTCGGTGACGGAGAGCAGCCGCCCCTGACGGTCGTAGACTTCGGTGGTCGTGGCCGGACTCTCGCCGCCGAGGGAGGTGCCGACCTGGACGGTGCGGTCCACCTGGCTCACGCCGTGATAGGTCAGGATCACGTTGTGCGCGGCACCGTCGGGCGGGGTGATGATCCCCGGCCGGCCGAAGGGGTCGTAGTTGCTGAAGGTCGTGACGCTGCTGGGGTTGCCGGTCATCGCCTCGGAGACCGTGGCTTGGTTGCCCGCGCCGTCGTAGGTGGTCTGCCGCTTGCTGGTGCTGCCGTCGGGGAGCTGGCGCAGCTCCTGGAAGACCCGGCCGAAGTCGTCGAAGACGATCTGGCGGACCGCCAGGATCTGGGCGGTCTCACTGCCGTTGTCGCGCTGGCGGACGGTGACGTTGGCCCGCGAGGAGGGGCTGGCCGGCGTGTAGACGTACTGCGTCCAGCCCCCCTGGGCAGGCTTGGTCCACGTCCGGCGGCCCAGAGCGTCGTAGACGAACGTCGTGCCGGCGCCCGCGCTGTCCTGGCTGAAGGAGACGAGGCCGGTGGGATCGAGGGCCTGGTTGAGGCTGTAGAAGGTCGCTCCCGCGTACTGGGAGGTCGCCCGCACACCGAACGAGTAGGTATGATCGATTTGATATTGCGGGTTTCCCAGGACCGTCGGCGGGCAGAGGTTTCCGCCCGGGGCGCCGCCGGGCGCATCGCCGCCGTAGAATTTCTCGCTCACCACGTTGCCATTGGCCGGGTTGGCCGAGAGGTCGTAGGCCGTGACCAGGTCGTTCGTCCATGGGTTGGCGCCGTCCAGGCGGTGCACCCGCTTGCGGATCAGCGTCGCGGTGCCCGGCGCGTAGCAGAGGTCGGTCCAGGCCGTGGCGCCGTTCTCCGCGTCCCAGGTGTAGGTCATCGTCTCCAGCACCCAGGGCGAGCTCGACGGCCAGACGTTGAACCCCGAGCCCGTGTTCGCGGCGGTGTTGACGGTGTAGATCCCTTGACCGGGGTTGAAGCTGGCGAAGTGGGTGCGCAGGTTCGAGCCCGGGAAGCTCCCCTCGGTGTCCTGCTGGCGGTAGTGGCCCACGCCGTCGAAAGCCGAATTCACCACTCCCGCATAGGTGCCGTCTTCGTAAACCGTCCGGCTGCGCACCTGCCGCCGGTTGGAGTTGTAGACGTGAGGCGGGATGCCGGAGCTCGGGTCGAGCTCGTAGAGGACGTACTCGGAGCGCAACGGCGCCGGCGAGCTCCCTTGAAAGGTCTGACGGGAAAGATGGAGGTCGACGTTCGGCGCCACCTGGAGCGTCGTGGCGGGGGAGAAGGGCAGGCTGTAGTTGCGGTTGTCGGTGATCCCGGTCGAAAAGTAGTTGACGATCCGGTTGCCCAGCGGGTCGGTGACGGTCGTCCTGACCTCGCGGGCCGTGATGATCGGGGGTTGATCGGGGGACTGGACGTAGGTCCAGGTGCCCAGCACGGCGCCGCCGGCATCGCGCAGGGTGCGCGTGGCCACTCCGGGATTCGACTGGAGGTGGATCTTCACCGTCGAGCCGGAAGGAAACTTATAGGTCTGCCAGGTCCACTCCAGCCGGCCCAGCGTCGGCAGCGTCAGGGCTGTGAGGTTGCCGGAGTTGTTCGCGCAGTGGCTGCCGGGCACCTGCGAAGTGTTGAGCACCGTGAGGTAGTCGTTGACCGTCGCCTGGAACGCCGAGCCGTCCGGCAGGGTCAAGCGGGTCAGGAGCGGCACCGTCACGGTATCGCTCACGCCATTGAGACCGTTCTGGTCGGTGTCGTCGTGCGGGCAGCTTCGCCAGAGAGAGGCGTAGTCGTAACTGAAAGTATAGGCCGCGGTGGTATTGCCGAAGGCCGTCCACTGGATGAGGTCAATGAGCTGCAGGTGCGAGATCGAATCGGTGTGAAGGAAGACGGTCTGGGTCCGGTTCTGGCTGTCGCGGAGGACCCACTGGTCGTCGGCGCCGTTGATGCCGGTCACGTAACTGATCGTCAGGAAATTGCCGAAGGGGTCGCGGATCCGGGTGGGCAGGCCCGAGGCATCGAAGGTGCGCACCGTCCCGTCGGGAAACTCCACCTCGCGGAACCCCGCCGTGTAGACTTTCAGCCGCAGGTAGCTGCCGTCGCGGGTGTACTGGACGTCGTGGACGCCGGGCAGCGGCGCATCCTCCGGATCGCCGTCATGGAGGGTGGCGTAGAAAATGTGATCCGTCCCCATCTCGTCCTGGTAGATGGGGCCCAGAGGCGAGTCGTTCGCGTCGTCCGGCACCTGGCAGGGAGGGTCCATACGGCCGAGCGACACCCGCCAACCCAGGCCGGCGTTGGAGCAGGGGGTGGGACTGGCCTGGGTGCGCGGCGTCTGGTCCGCCACTCGATCGATCGTCTGGAAGAACCAGGGGCTGGAGTTGTAGACCAGCTTCAGGCCGTAGGAGAAGCCGCCGTCGACGGGGAGGCTGGGGCCGAGGGGGAGGGTCAGCGTCAGGCTGCCGTTGAACAGGTTGACGTTGTCGACGTCGCCGGCGTGGAACGACTGGGCGACGGGGAAGCCGCCGGCGGTGTTCGGGTGGACGTCCGCCGCCGCCGGCACGACGATGCCGAGGGCGGCGAGGAGGAGCCCGGAGAGGAGCCGGCGGCCGCTCATTGCGCCACCCCGCCCTGGTGCACCGAGATCTCCATGCGCTGGGGATCGATCACGAACCAGAGGTCGACGCCCGTCGCCCTGGCCGGCGCCGCCGGGCTCCCCGGCAGGGGATCGAGCTTGCTCAGGGCGAAGCGCAGATGGCCGTCGTTGACGCCGTCCTCGTCGCGCGCTCCGCCGTCGCCGCCGACGAAGCTCCAGGCCCCCACCGCGGGGCGCACCACCAGGCCCATCAGGTAGGGCCGGTCGTCGAGGATCTCGTCGGGCCGCGACGCCAAGCCCGGGCCCAGCCGGCAGGGAGGATTCTTGAGCCGGTTGAGCCGGTAGCCCGGTGGCGCCGCCACCGCGAAGCCGCCGGTGTCGAGGTCCACGGCGGTCCAGATCGAGCGGTGGGCCACGGGCTGGTCGAGGACGAAGCGGGCCGTGCCGTCCGCGGCCGCCGTCCCCACGAGGTAGCGCTGGGCGAGGCGGCTCGAGTACTCCGCGTCCAGCCGCCGCTCGACGCCGAACCAGATCACGGTCTTGCCGGGCGACAGCCCGCTCGCCACCACGGCGCTCTCTTCGAAGGTGATCGTCAGGGCCGGCTTGCCTTGCGCCCAGGAAGGCGGGGAGAACGCGAGGGAAACCAGCAGCAGGGACCACCATGGCACGCTCAACGGTCGCATCGCCGGCTCTCCTCCGGTTAATGACTGCTACTGTATACGAGGAGCGCAGAGAGATCGTTACGCTTCGCGCTCGTCCTACAATCCTCCTGCCATGGGACTCCCGCAGCCGTCGCTCTCCGTCGTCATCCCGACGCACGACACCCGGGAGCTGACGCTCGCCTGTCTCGCGTCGCTCCGCCGCGGAGCCGTGCCGGGGATGGAGGTGATCGTCGTCGACGACGCCAGCGGCGACGGCACGGCCGAGGCGGTGCGGGAGCGGTTTCCGGAGACCATCGTCCTGCGGCACGAGGCGGCGGAGCGCTTCACGCGCGCGGCGAACGCCGGGCTCGCCCGCGCCCAGGGGGGGATCCTGCTGCTGCTCAACAGCGACACCGAGGTGGAGCCCGGGGGGCTGGCGGAGCTGATCGCGGTGTTCAACCGCGAGCCGGAGCTGGGGATCGCGGGCGCCCTCCTCCACTATCCCGACGGCTCGCCGCAGTGGAGCGGCGGCCGCGAGCCCTCGCCGGCCTGGTTCTTCGCCCTGGCGAGCGGCCTGCCGGCGCTCCTCCAGCACGTCCCCTTCTACCGCCGCCTGAAGCCGCTCGCTCCCCCGGGTGCAGCGCGGGTGGACTGGGTGACCGGCGCGGCCATGGCCATCCGCCGGCCGGCCTGGGAGGCGGCGGGCCCGCTCGACGAGGGGTTCCGCTTCTACGCCCAGGACCTCGACTTCTGCCTGCGCGTCCGGCGGGCCGGCTGGGTGGTGGCGGTGCGGCCGGAGCTGCCGGTGCTCCATCACCACGGCGCCACCATCGGCCGCGACCCGGGGGCCAGCCGCCGCCAACAGCACGAGATCCTGTGGATGGACCTGCTGCGCTGGGCCCGCAAGCAGCACGGCGCGGCCTGGGCGGCCCGGGCCGAGAGGAGGTTGCGCGCCGGCGCCGCCCTGCGCCTCGGCGCCCGCCGCCTCGCCTCCCCCTTCGTGGCGGCGAGCCGGCGGGAGGCCTGGCGGGAGGACGGAAAGGCCCTGCGGGCGGCGGTGAGGGCGCTGGGAGCAGGGCGGGTCGAGCCCCCGCCCCACCGTCCAGACCCGCCACTACCCTGATCCTGCGCTTGCCATCCTCCCCCTGAGGGTGTACAAAGCCTCCGGCCCCTCGGTCACTGCTCTATGCTCGAAATCTTCCGCTATCGCGACCTCGTCTACGCCCTCGTGGGCCGGGAGCTCAAGGTCCGTTACCGGCGCTCGGCCATCGGCTTCACCTGGACGATGCTGCAGCCGCTGCTGATGATGCTGGTCCTCCAGGTGGTCTTCAATTCGCTCTTCCGCTTCCGGCTCGACTACGGGAACTACCCGGTCTACGCCCTCTGCGGCATCCTCTTCTGGAACTTCTTCAGCCAGAGCATCCTCGCCTCGATGAACAGCCTCAAGGGGAACTCGCCGATCCTGCGCAAGCTGCCCGTGCCCAAGGAGGTCTTTCCGCTGGCCACCGTCATCTCGGGGGTCATCAACCTCGTCTTCGCGCTGGTGCCGCTGCTGCTCATCCTGGTGGTGACCCGTCACCCGATCACGCCCGCCCTGCTGTTCCTGCCGGTGTCGATCCTGCTCGCCGCGCTGTTCACCCTGGGGGCGGGGCTGCTGCTCTCGCCGCTCGCGGTCTTCTTCAGCGACGTCGTGGAGATGATCGGCGTGCTGCTCTCGATCCTCATGTACCTGACGCCGATCTTCTATCCGATGAAGATCCTCGAGGGGTCCCGCTACCGGCCCCTGGTCCGTTTCAACCCGGTGCGCTCCATCCTCGAGGTCTTCCGCGATCCGATCTACCTGGGCAAGGTGCCACCCCTCAGCCATCTCAGCGTCTGTTTCGGGATTGCCGTGGCAGCGCTGGTCATCGGCGGCATCGCTTTCCGCCGCAGCAGCGACCGCATTCCTTTCTATATCTGATGGCAGACTTGAGCATTCGTCTCCAGGGGGTCTCCGTCTGCTACCGGCTGGCCAAGCAGCGGGTGCCGTCGCTCAAGGAGTACGCCATCCACTTCCTGCGCGGCTCCCTCTCCTACGAGCAGCTCTGGGCGCTGCGCGACATCGAGCTCACGGTGCAGAAGGGCGAGACGCTGGGTATCGTCGGGCGCAACGGCGCCGGCAAGAGCACCCTCCTCAAGGTGATCTCCCGCGTGCTCAAGCCCACTCGCGGCACCGCCACGGTGCGCGGCCGGCTCGCCCCCATCCTGGAGCTGGGCAGCGGCTTCGACTACGAGCTGACGGGGCTCGAGAACGTCCACCTGAACGCGCTCCTCCTCGGCCACACCCGGCGCGAGATCGAGCAGCGGATCGAGGAGATCGTGGAGTTCAGCGGCCTGGGGGACTTCATCCGCGCCCCGCTGCGCAACTACTCCTCCGGCATGCAGGCCCGCCTCGGCTTCTCCATCGCCACCGCCTGGGTGCCGGACATCCTCATCCTCGACGAGGTGCTCTCCGTGGGCGACGCCACCTTCACGGAAAAGTGCGAGGCGCGCCTCCAGCGCTTCCACGACGCCGGCGCCACGGTGCTCCTCGTCTCTCACAACCCCGGGGCCATCCTCAAGAACTGCACGCGCTGCATCTGGCTCGACGACGGCCGGCTGCGCGCCGACGGCGCGTCCCGCCAGGTGCTCGAGCTCTACCTGCGCGAGCACGGCACGGATCCCGCCGAGCACCTCGGCGGCCGGTTGCCCGCGCCCGCAGCCCCCCTCACGACGTGAGGGGGCTTTACAGGCGCCCCGTTTCCCCCTTATCCTGTCCCCTCACGTTGTGAGGGGGATGACGCAATGCCCAAGACCTCTCTCGAGCTGATGCAGGGGACCGTGGCGGTCCTGATCCTCAAGACCCTCTCCTGGGGAGCGATGCACGGGTACGACGTCTCGCGCACCATCCGCCAGCGGAGCGACGGCGCCCTGGGCGTCGAGGACGCCGCCCTGTACCAGGCCCTCCACCGCCTGGAGCGAAGGGCCTGGATCGAGGCCGAATGGGGGCTCTCGGAGAACAACCGCCGGGCCAAGTTCTACCGCCTGACGAACGACGGGCGCCAGGCGCTCCAGGCCGAGCTGACGACCTGGCGGAGCTACGTGGAAGCCGTCTCCAAGGTGCTGGAGACGGCCTGACGGCCATGGGTCGCCTGCCGGGCCGGCGCCTGTTCCGCTTCCCCTGGCGTACCGCCGCCCAGGTGGCGGCGGACGTCGACGCGGAGCTGGATTTTCACCTCCACCGGGTGGCGGAGGAGCTGATGGAGGAGGGGTGGCCGCCCGAGGCCGCGGGAAGCGAGGCCCGGCGGCGGTTCGGCGACCTGGAGGGGACGCGGCGGATCTGCCGCGCTCTCGACGCGCGCAAGGAGACGCAGATGAAGTGGATGGAGTCTTTCGGCGAGCTCGGACAGGATTTGCGGTTCGGCGGGCGGCAGCTCGCCAAGAGCCCGGGCTTCACTCTGGTGGCGGTGCTGACGCTGGCTCTGGGCATCGGCGCCACGACGGCCATTTTCAGCGTCGTCTATGGCGTGCTGCTGCGCCCGCTCCCCTATCCACAGCCGGACCGCCTCGTCCGTCCCTTCTTCGTCGGCCCGAAGGGGCAGCTCCAGGGTGCCTTCTCGCCGCCCAACTTCCTCGACTTCCGCGCCGCCAGCCGCGCGCTCACGGGCGTCGCCGGGGTGCACGGCGGCACGCTCAACCTGTCCGGCACCGGTGCCGAGCCCGAGCGGCTGCCCGCCGCCTGGGTCAGCGCCAACTATTTCTCGGTGCTGGGGGTCAAGCCGCGGCTCGGACGCACCTTCGCGCCGGGGGAGGACCAGCCCGGCGCGCCGCGGGTGGCCATCCTCTCGGAAGAGTTCTGGCGACGCCGTTTCGGCGGCGACCCGGGGGTGGTGGGGCGGCCGCTCACCCTGAGCGGCGACGCCTACCAGGTGGTCGGCGTGCTGCGCCATGGCGAGCGGTTCCCCTCCGGCACCGATGTCTGGGTGCCGATGGTGTTCGCGCCGAACGAGCTGGCGCAGCGCGGCGCCGTCTTCTTCAGTGCCCTCGCCCGGCTGGCGCCGGGCGCGACCCTGGAGCGGGCGCGGGCGGAGGCGGGCGTCATCGGCCGCCGATTGCGCGACCAGTACCCGGGAGACAACCAGGGCTACATC
>DATARR010000180.1:0-70776 GCA_036264085.1 Thermoanaerobaculia bacterium
CGCCGGCACCACCGGCCGCGTGCCGCCGTCGTTGACCAGCACCACCTCGGCACGGCGGTAGTCGCCGGCGGCGAGGCTGGCGAGCGCTTCGTCGAGCAGGCCCTGGCGGTCGCGGGTGCGGACGATCACCGAGATCTTCGGCCCCTCGCGCACCTCGTGGACCTCGGGGTGGCCGCCGAGATGGCGGACGAGCTGGGCCGGGCTGCGGGTCGTGAAGTCCTCGAGACGCAGGCGGCGGTACCCTTCCGCCAGCTCGACCCCCGGCGCCAGGCTGAGGGTGCGGAAGCGGCGCAGGCCGAGGCCGGCGTTCCAGTAGGGGTGGCGCTCCTCCTGGCTGGCGTAGGCGGCCATGGCCCGCTCCAGCCGCTCCCGCTCGGCGCTGACGTCGACCAGCAGGTCGGGGTGGCCGGGATGGTTGACCTCATAGAGAAGGATGCGCAGGCCGCGCAGGGGCTCCGGCGTGTCGCCGCTGCCGCCGCCCTCGCGCAACGGCGCCAGCAGGCGATGCAGGGCGGCGAAGGCGGCGCGGTGGTCGCGGGTGACCTCCAGGGGCGAGGGGACGAGGATCAGATCCGGCCGCTGGGTGAAGATCGCCCGCCGGATGCCCCGCACCGCCTCGTCCAGGTGTTGGTCCAGGGCGCCGTCCGGCAGGCCCAGGTGGTCGCAGCCGGTGAGCCCCAGGATCTCGCAGGCCTGCGCCGCCTCCTCTCGCCGGCGGCGGCCGTAGGCCTCCCGGTCCGCCGATCCCCCTGCTCCCGCTGCTCCCTCCGCTCCCCCACCGCTGTCGGTGAGGAAGAGGACGCGCACCACCGCGCCCGCGGCGGTGAGCTGAGCGATCAGGCCGCCGCAGCCCAGCACCTCGTCGTCGTAGTGGGGAGCGAGGATGAGGGCGCTCGCGGCGCGCACGCGCTCGGTCCAGCCGGGCGGTTGGAGCGTCTCGTTCATCGGGTGTTCCGCCGCCGCCAGAGGGTCCCGGGGATCCCGAGGGCCACGGCGGCCAGGCCCAGCAGGCTCAACACCATCCCCGCGGTAAAGCCGTCCGGATGGTATCGCAACTCGATACGTCCGGGGCCGGGCCCCACCGCCACCCCCAGGAGGATGTCGCGAAAAGGCTCCACTGCCACGGGCCTGCCGTTCAGCGTGGCCCGCCAGCCCGGGTCCCAGGTCTCCGCCACGGTCAGCTTTCCCGGGCTCGGGGCGTTGAAGTCGAGGGCCCAGAAGCCCGGGCTGCGGCCTGCCACCCGCACCGGTCCGCCCTCGGCGCCGGCGGTGAGGCGCGCCAGGGGCATGAAGCCGGGCCGCTCGTAGACGCGGGCGTCCGTGCCGGCATAGGCCAGGGTCCAGCCCGCGCCGGGCGGCGCCTCCTCCGCCGGCCCGGCCATCACCCAGCGCACGCCCAGGCGGTCGAGCCAGGGGCTCCGCCAGTCGTGGATGGGCTGAAAGTAGAAGGGATCGCCGGCGCCCATCTCGGCGTAGACACGATCGTAGCGCTGGAGCTTCACAGGGCTGTCCCCGCGGACGTCGTAGAGGCCGTAGACCATGGCCGCGTCGGGATGGAGGACGGTGCCCAAACCCGCCACCCGCTCCGGCCGCCCCTGGAGGAAACTGACGGCGCCGGTGACCGGGTAGAGCTTCGCCAGCGACAGGCCGGGGTTGGTGCGGCCGTGGGCGGCCACGAGGTCGAGGACCACGAGCCCTGGCAGGAACAGCCACGCCGTCCAGCGCCGGCTCGCCGGCAGGCGGAGCGAGAGGGCGAGGAGGATGGCGGCGCCGCCGATGGCTGCGATCCAGGCCATCTCGCTCCCCAGCAGACCGTGCTGGCGCCACTCGGGAGCGAAGCGCCAGGCCGCCACGGCGAGGACCACTGCCACCAGGGCGGAGCCGGCCAGGAGCCCCCGGCCCTTGCCCGCAAGCCAGCGCTCGCAGCCGGCCGCGGCGAGCAGCGCCAGGCCCAACTCCAGGCCGAACTTCATGTAGTGGTGGAGCCCCCGGTTGATCACCGGCAGAGCGTAGAGCACCGTCCCCATGCCGAAGAGGTGATAGGCCCCCACCAGGGCGAAGAGGGTCATCACGGCCACGGCCCGCCAGCGGCGGTCGCCGCGCGCCGCGGCCAGACCGGCGGCGGCGAACGGGATCGTCAGGGCGCCGGCGTAGACCGCCGTGGCGGCGTAGTTGTAGGGTCCCCACCAGGTGCCATCCGCCGGATTGCCGAAGGCGTCGGGCAGCACGCAGCGCAGGAGGGCGCCGGCCACGGCGGCCAGGGGCGCCGGCGGCGACGGCGCCGTGTGCAGCCATTTGCCGCTGCCGGTGAGCGTCCGGTACAGCGGGAGGACGTGGACGGCGCTGATCGCCAGCGCCGCCGTCCAGCCGGCGAGGAATTTCCCCCACACGACCAGCCAGCGTTCGCCGGGCGCGCTCCCCCGGGCCAGCAGGTACACCCCGGCGAGGAGCGCCGTGAACACGGGCGTCTCGGGGTGGCCGCCCAGGAGCTGCAGGCCGCCGGCCAGGGCGAGGCCGGTCCAGCTCCCCCGGCCGTTCGCCAGGCGCTCGACGGCGAGGAGCACCCACGGCACCAGCGCGTGCGCGTTGCCCATGGGGAAGAGGAGAAAGCTGGTGATCATCCCCGACAGGGGGAAGACCAGCGCGGCGAGCAGCGCGGCCGGGCGGCCGAGCCCCAGCTCGCGGGCCAGCCGCCAGGCGCCGCAGCCGCCCGTCACGAGGCGCAGCCAGGGCAGGAGCACGAAGCCGAGCTGCAGCGGCAGGGCGGCGAAGAGCAGGTGCAGGGGGAAGAGCGGCGCCCCCGAGCCGTTGCTCCAGTAGGGACTGCCGGAGAACTGGTGCGGGTCCCAGAACGGCAGCCGCCCGGCGCGCATCTCGTGGCGCAGGAAGAGGAGCCAGGGCTCGACCTGACAGGTGACGTCCCGCAGGTTGAGGTTGCCCGCCGCCGGCTCGGCGATCCCCTGCCAGGGGGCCTGCGCCGCCAGCGTCGCCGACGGGCTGGGAATGCCGTCCGGCAGCCGCAAGGCCGGCCCCAGCAACGCGATGCCGGCGAGCCCGCAGGCGGCCAGGGGAATGCCAATGCCGAGGCCGGCCTCGCGCCGCCGCCCGAGGAGGCCGGCCAGGGACAGGAGGGCGAGCAGGGGCAGCGCGGGGTTCACCGCCGCACCTTCCAGGAGTAGACTAGCGGCAAGGGCGCCCATACTCTCATCCCGGTCTCAAGCCCCCCATGACCTCCATCGTCTCCACCGTTTCAGCCCGCGATCTCGAACGCTCCCCGTGCCCGCTCTGCGGCAGCGAGGAGCGCCACGAGAACATCTACGTGTTCCCCCCGTTCGCCGTCGCCCGCTGCCGGCGCTGCCGCCTCTGGTACCTCCACCCGCGGCTGGCCGAGCCCGCGATGCACGCGCAGTACGAGGACGACTCCTACTTCGAGGGCGGCGCGGCCGGCTATTCCAGCTATCAGGCCCAGGAGCGGACGCTGCGCCCCACCTTCCGTCGCTTCCTCGCCGAGCTCGACCGGCGAGGCATGACCGGCGGCCGGCTGCTCGAGGTGGGCTGCGCCTACGGCTTCTTCCTCGACGAGGCGCGGAGCCGTTTCGCGCACCGCACGGGCACCGACTACTCGCGGGCCGCCCTGGAGAAGGCGCGCGGCCGGGCCGACCGCGTGATCCTGGGCGGCACCGCGCAAATTCCTGCTGGCGAGCTCTTCGACTGCATCGCCGTCATCCACGTCATCGAGCACATCTACGACCCGCAAGACTTCCTGCGCACCCTGGCCGGCCACCTGCGCCCCGGCGGCTGGATGGTCCTCGCCACCCCCGACATGGGGAGCCTCTGGCGCCCCCTGATGCGCTACCGCTGGCCCTTCTTCAAGATCCCCGAGCACGTCACCTTCTTCGACCGGCGGACTCTCGGCGAGCTCCTCCGCCGCAGCGGCTACGAGACCGTGCAGAGCCTGCCCTATGCCAGCGTCTTCTCCCTCGACCTGATCGGCGAGAAGCTCGGGGTCCGCCTGCCGGCCGCCCTGGGCAACCGCCAGCTCTGGCTGCCGGCGACCACCATCGCCGCCGCCGGGCGCAAGCCCGGGGACGACCCTCAGACCACGTCGTAGTCGCCCATGGCAAAGTGGAAGCCCGCCGCTGCCGCGACCGGGTCCTCCCCGCCAAGCCGGCCGCGGCAGCCGATGAACCGGTGCTCGCCCGTGGGCGAGAGGCCCAAGGGGGCCAGCGGAGCGGCGGGCCAGAAGCGCCAGCTTCGCAGACCCGCCGCGCGCAGGTCCGCGGCCACGGCGAGCAGCGAAGGGTACCACTCCCCCGCCGATGGCAGCCACAGCTCGGCCGCCCACGCCTCCTCCCCCACGAAGGCGAAGACGGCGAGACCCTCGGCGAGACCCGAGGCCAGCCGGTAGAAACGGTAATACCGGTGAGGCCGGGCATGATAGCGCCAGTTGAGGAAGGCGGCGGAGCGGCGGACGCCCCTCACGCCGCAGGCCTCCCAGACGGCCTCGGCCCACGGGCCGCAGGAGTCCCCGGTCGCGATCTCCGTCTTGATCTTCACGGCCGGCGCCGGATCTCCGGGCAGCGGTCCGCCCAGCTCCTCGACGACCCTGAGCGGCCGATACCCGAAGACGCGCTCCCCCAGCCGGAAGTGGCGCTCGCTGGGGAAGCCGAAGATCCAGGGCGCGTCCCCGGGACGCGGCAGATCGGCCAGGAGCTGGCGCCCCAGCTCGACCAGGGGAGGCCGCAGCCCCCGGCGCCGGGGGGTGCCGGCGAAGTCCACGAGCTGCCAGATGCCGCCGTCACGGGCGTCACCGGCCTCGCCGGCCGGCCAGCGGGCCGGCAGGCAGAGCGCTCCGGCATGGGCGAGGATCTCGCCGCCCTCGCCCACCGCCAGCAGGCTGCGGGCCTCGCCGGCGCCGGCGAGGATCGTCCGGTACTTCCACGCCCACTCCTCGGGCGTCCAGGCGCGGCCGAAGCGGCCGGCGAAGAAATTCGCCAGCGCCGGCAGGTCCTCGGATGTCGTAGGCCGGAAGGAGACGGTCACCGCCGGCCACGCTCCCCGCGGACACGACGGTGCCGCAGCCGCATCAGCACCACGTCGCGGAGCATCGACAGCGACGACCGGATGGGATCGACGCGCGAGTCGGGAGAGTTGACCCAGACCACCCCCACCTCGGCGATGCCGAAGCCCCGGCGGCGCGCCAGCCAGATCAGCTCCACGTCCCAGGCGAAGCCCTCGATGGTCAGCGCCGAGAACAGGCTGCGGCCGGCGTCGCCCCGGATCAGCTTGAAGCCGCACTGGGTGTCGCGGATGCCGCGCACGCCGAGCAGGCGGATGATGAGGTTGAAGGTGCGGCCCATCATCTCGCGGTAGAAGGGCTGGTGCTCGCGGACCTGCGAGCTGTCGACCCCGCGGCTGCCGATCACCAGGGGCGTGCCGTCGCCGAGCCGGGCCTCCAGCTTCTCCACCTCCTCGATGGGCGTCGAGAAGTCGGCGTCGGAGATCAGGATCCGCTCGCCGCGGCTGGCGACGACGCCGGTGCGCACCGCCGCGCCCTTGCCGCGGTTGCGCTCGTGGCGGAGCACCCGCACGCCCTGGGCCGCGAAGGCGCCGGCCGCCGCCGCCGTGCCGTCCCGGCTGCCGTCGTCGACCACCAGCAGCTCGAAAGGGCGGCCCCGCCGGCCCAGGTACTCCAGGGCCCGGCGCAGGCCGGGCTCCAGCCGGCCTTCCTCGTTGTAGGCAGGGATCACGACGGTGAGGTCGACGGGGGTCTCGTTCATGAGGTCGGCTCCTCCGTCTGCAAAGCCCGTTCCCGGGCCCAGTCGACCGCCTCATGGAGCTGCGGCGCCACGGTCTCGGGCCGGAACCTCCGGGCGGCGTGGAAACCCAGCTCCCGAGCCCGCCGCCAGACCTCGGGCACGGCGAGCAGGGCGCGGGCGGCCTCGGCGAAGGCGTGGTCGTCCCCGGCCGGCACCAGGGCGGCGGCCCCCTCGGCCATCTCCAGGGTGGAGGGAAGGCGCGAGGCCACCGCCGGCACCCCCGCAGCCAGCGCCTCCAGGAGCGGCAGGCCGAATCCCTCCCCGGCCCGCGACGGCAGGAACAGCAGATCGCAGCGCCGCAGCGCCCGGGCGACCTCCCGCGGCGGCACGGCCTGGAGATAGCGAACGTCGCGGAAATCGCGCTCGGGGGGCAACAGCGACCGCTCCCCGGCCGACAGGGGGAGGATCGAGAAGCGGAGCACGCGGGCAGCGATCCCCAGGTCCCGCAGCCGCCGCACCGCCCGCAGGGCCGTCGGCACGTCCTTGACCTCGGCTTCGAAGATCCCCGGCACGGCGATCCAAGGCCGTCGCCGCGGCCGCAGGCGCCACGCCGGCCGGAACAGGGGATCGAGCGGCGGCGGCGCCAGCCGGCTGTCACGCCCGAAGCGCTGCCGCAGGAAGTCCGCCAGGTGAGGGGAGACGACGAGCGCCGGGGCCTGCCGGGAGTAGACCGCCTCGATCTCCGCCAGCCTCGGCCGCAGGTGGACAAGGTCCCCCTCGTACCCCTGGCAGAAGTGCGCCAGGGGACCGAGGCCGAGGCTCTGCGCCGCCGGCAGCGTCTCCCACCAGGTGGCGATCACCAGGTCCTGGGAGGGCAGCCGGGGCGGCCCCGTCCCGCGGTCGGCGTAGCGGACGCCGAGGCGATCCAGGTCGATCCAGTCCGGCTCCGGCCCGTCGCCCAGCACGGTCACCTCGTCGCCCCGTTGCCGCAGCAGGCCGGCGTGCAGGAACGCCACCTTGGGGCCGCCGCCCAGCTCCGGCCGGCCGAGGACGTAGGTGACGCGCACCTCAGCCTCCTCCGCCCGTGCCGCGCGCCCATCGGCCGCGGCGAAGCTCCCGGCCGGCCGCGTCCACCGCCTGCACGGTGAGGACGGTCCCCGCCGGCAGCCGGTCCTCGACCTCCTCCGGCAGCCGCCAGGGGCCGGCGGGCGACTCGCGCAGGAGCTCCGCCGCCGCGGGGAACCCCGCCGGGTTGGGCGACACCTCCACCCAGAGGGGGAACGGCAGGCCGGCGAGGTCGAGCCCCGCCGGCGGAATCGGTGACAGCGCCGGCAGCGCCGGGGGAGGCAGCCGGCGGTCCAGGGTCTCCACGGCCGCGGCGAAGCCCTCGCCGTAATGGAGGCGCCGGAAGCGGCGGGCCGACTCCTCGAACCACGCCTGCGCCCGCGGCTCGCGGCCGGCGCTCTGGTTGTAGAGATGGACCGCCCCGGCCGCCGGCACGTACCAGGAAGGCACGCCCCGGCGCCCGGCGCGCAGCAGCCAGTCGGTCTCCTCGAAGAAGAGCCGGAACCCCTCGTCGAACGGTCCCACGGCCTCCCACGCCGGCCGCGTCAGGGCGAGCAGGCTGCCGCTCAGGGCGTGGCTCGGCAGCGGCGAGCACGCCTCCCAGTGCCGGCGGGCGTGGCGCCGCCAGCGCCGCCGGGCCCGGGCGCCCCGGGCTTCGCCGCGGCAGGCGAGAAGGGTGGAGACCTCCTCCCGCCGGCTCCGCTTCTCGGCCGGCGGCAGGAGCAGGCGCCGGCCGTGGTCCCAGTAGCAGGCGGGACCGGCCACCGCCCTGGCATCCTCCGCGGTCCGCAACCTGTCGATCAGTGCCGGCACGCAGCCGGGGAGGACGATGACGTCCGGATTCATCACCACGATCAGCCCCGCATCCGTCTCGGCGACCCCCCGGTTCACGCCGCCGGCGTAGCCGAGGTTCCCCCCGGGGTCGATGCGCCGCGCGGGCAGGGCGGCGAGGCGGTCCCGCTCCTCCGCGTCGCTGCCGTTGTCCACCAGCAGCCAGTCGACCGCCATGCCCGCCAGACCCTGGACATCGGCCCACAGGGCTTCCAGGGCCAGCGCCGCGAGGCCGGGGGTGTGATAGTGGACCAGGACGATGGCCAGGCGCACGCTAGGCCGGCCGGGTGAGGGCGAAGGTGCAGCCGCGACAGAGGAAGTCCCGCGGCGCCTCGTCGAGGCCGTAGGCCCAGCGCCGCATCGTCGCCAGGGTGGGACCGGTGAGGACCTCGCGGACGCTCTCGCGGGTCAGGTCGCCCACCACGTACTTGGCGTCGTAGTCCTCGCAGCACAGCACGCACTTCGCCTGCGGCGTGACGTGGAGGTGCTGCAGCGGGCGGGAGCCGACGTTCTCGCAGCCGCACAGCCGCTGCGCGAGGGCGGCCGGCCGGTGGCCAATCTGCAGATAGCCGGCGCGGTCCATGACCTCGAAGTACTTGACCTCGAAGCGGCTGGCCGCGAAGCGGCGGGAGATCTCCTCGAAGTCCCGCTTGTGGTCGTCGTTGCCCGTGCCCAGCACCGCCATGTCCATCTCGTCGGCCACGGCCTTGTCGCCGGCATAGTCGAGATTGCGCAGCACCAGCTCGAGATGGTCGCCGCCGCGCTCCCGGCGGTAGCGCTCGCGGTCCAGGGTCGAGAGGTTGACGGAGAGGAACCGCAGGCCGCCCATCCCCACCAGGGCGTCGACGCGGTCAGGGGTGAGCCCCGTGCCGTTGGTGAGCACGGCCGGCGGCAGGCCCGCGTTCCTGATGGCGCGCACCTGGTCGACGAAGCGCCGGTCGGCGGTGGGCTCGTTGTAGTTGATCATGAACACCGCCTCCAGCGTGTCGCGCCAGGCGGCGAGCTCGCCCACGATCCGCTCGTAGAGCTCGGTGGGCATGAAGTAGTCCTCCCGGGGCGCGATCGACACCGGGCAGAAGTAGCACGACTGGTTGCACACCGTGTGCGCCTCCAGCGAGACGTACTTGAGCCGGAACTCCCGGGCCGGCTCGGCGTCCCCCGGCAGCAGCCACCCTTCAGCCGCCAGCCGGGCGTGCGCGGGCGCCGGGGCGAGCGGCAGCGCGCCGCTCAGCAGGCCGCGCAAGGTGTCGTAGCCGGGCTCCCCCGCCGTCAGCGTGCGATCGGTCAGCGGATTGTAGAGCCGGTCCGCGCCGACGTGGAGGAAGGGGTTCAGTTGCAGCTCCGGCGTCCGCGGCGTCCGCTCCACGGGAGGGGCGAGCTCGGTCAGGATGGGCAGGGTCGCGCTCTTCATTCGAGTCTCGGATCTCCAGGTCAACGCCAGGCTATGCTCCTGTGTACGGATGAGACCCGCCGGGCGTCGAGCTCCCAGGCATGATCGACCCGGACGAGACCGAAGGTGTAGGACGGGCTGTGGACGGTGAAGGCGTTCGGCAGGACGCGCTGATCGTAGATGTGCAATCCCTCCTCATCCAGGAGGAAAATATACAGGGTGAACTCCCCCTTGATCAAAGGCAGGGCGGGAATCCGCAGCCGCGCCGCGTAACGGGTGGCAGCGGAGCGGGGCGGCAGGCCGTC
The DNA here is from genome assembly GCA_036264085.1 of Thermoanaerobaculia bacterium. Taxonomy (GTDB): domain Bacteria; phylum Acidobacteriota; class Thermoanaerobaculia; order Multivoradales; family UBA5704; genus DATARR01. The sequence continues at coordinate 9,351 of DATARR010000180.1, forward strand.
CTGGTGGGTGGCGAACGAGCAGACCTCGACGCCGTCCAAGCGGTTGATGCCGACCCCGAGGTGGAACGCGAGGCTGGGGTCCGCCGTCTCCCACTCCACCTCCAGCTCCCACGCCTCGCCCGGGCGGTAGAGGTTCTCGGCGGCGGGCTCCACCAGGCGCACGGCGGCGATGCGGGCCGGCATGCCGGACGGCCGGAGCGCCGCCGGCGCGGGGCCGGGCGCCTCCGGCGGCCCCGCCTGGGCGCTCTTGGCCACCAGGAAGTTCTCGTAGTCGCGCACCACGTCCGCCACCGGCCCGAGCCCCTCGGCGCGGCCGTGGCGCAGCCACAGCGCCCGCTGGCAGAACGCCGAGACGTAGTACATGGCGTGGGAGCAGAAGAGCAGCGTGCCGCCGCCCTGGACGAAGACGCGGAGCCGGTCCATGCACTTCTTCTGGAAGTAGCCGTCGCCCACCGACAGGGCCTCGTCGATGATCAGCACGTCCGGCTCCACCTGGGTGGCGATGGAAAAGCCCAGCCGCATGGCCATGCCCGTGGAGTAGACCTTCACCGGCTGATCGATGAACTCCCCCAGCTCGCTGAAGGCGAGGATGTCGGGCATCTTGCGCCGCACCTCCTCCTGGGAAAGGCCGAGCATGGCGGCGTTGAGCACGACGTTCTGCCGGCCCGTGAACTCGGGATGGAAGCCGGAGCCCAGCTCGAGGATCGAGGCCACCTTCCCTCGCACCGAGAACGCGCCCGCCGTCGGGGCCGTGATGCCGGCCAGGATCTTGAGCAGCGTGCTCTTGCCCGCGCCGTTCTCGCCGATGAGGGCGAGGCCCTCACCCCGGGGGAGCGCGAAGGTCACCCCCTCCAGGGCGTGGAACTGCCGGTGGCGCGGCCGCCGCGTCACCAGCTCGCCGAGCCGGTCCCAGGGCGTGCCATAGACCTTGTAGGTCTTGGTCAGCCCGTCGGCCGCCACCACCACGTCCGGCCTGTCGGGCACGTCGCGCGCGTCACGCATCCTCGCGATTGTACCCTCCTTTCAGAAACGGAAAGGGCCGCCGGTCGGTCGACCGGCGGCCCAAAGCCCTGGAACGTGAACGACCCTCTCCCCGCCTAGTGCGCCACGCCCGCGATGAAGGCCGGATCGTTGGAGCCGGTGCTGACCACCTGGGCGGCGGCCAAGGCCTGGCCGCTCTTCACCACGATCTCGACGGTGAAGCCGTTGGCAACCCCGGTCTTCCTGAAGGGGTGCTGGGTCGGGGAGACCTGGCGGATCTGCCCGGCGCCGACCCTGACCCCCGCGAGGGTGCCGATCACGGCGCCGTCGAGACCGCGGTAGACGACGTCGTACACGCCCGCGGCGCCGCTCGGGTTGAAGATCCAGAACGTCGTCTTGTTGGCTGCGTCCTGGCGCAGGCCGACGAGCGCGACATTCTTGGTGGTGTCCGCCGCGTCGGCGTCGCTGAGCGCGATCAGCGACTGGCCGAAACGCTTCACGGGGTTGGTGTTGTCGTAGCTCTCGCCCATGGCGATCGGGAAGACGCCGTTGGGCGAGGTGCTCGTCAGGGTGAGGACGCCCGTGCCGTTGCGCAGGCCGAACTGAGTGAACAGCGCGTTCTCCAGACGCTCCGTCGAGCCGGGCTGCACGGCGACGTGCGCCGCCTTGATCCCGGCCTTGTTGGTGACGCCGGTGAACGTCAACGTGGTATCGACGGCCTGGTCCCCGACGTTGGAGAGCAGCAGGTCGGTCTGCCAGTTGGAGCGGGCGGCACCCTGGCCGGTGAACACCCCCAGCAGGTAGAGCCTGGAGGTCTTGTAGGAGCCGGCCTCGGTGAACGACGAGTCTCCCGTCGCCAGGCGAACGTCGGAGCCGAAGGGGAAGATCTGGGCCCCCGACACGTTCTTCACCTCGACCCGGTAGTCGTCGATGTTGTTGATGCCGAAGAGGTCGCGGATCTCCTGCACCTGGAACTGCCGCTGGTCATGGCCGGAGAGCGTCAGGTCGCCGGACTCCGTGATCAGCCGGCCCGTCTTGTCGAAGAACCGCAGGTGATAGGTGGCCGGCTGATCGCTCGGGTTGCTGAAGCCGAAGCTGGACTGGCGGTCCGGGGTGTCGTTGAGGCCCACCAGGAACTGCGACGAGCCGTCCACGGCGGAGCTGGCGCCGCTCCCCTGGCTGCCCAGCGCCGTGCCGGGGATGGTCAGGCCGAAGAGCTTGCCCTTCGCCTGCGTGCTGCTGTTGAACGAGGTGATGACCGGCGCGACGCTGTCGAGGCCCACCACGACGTCGATGAAGCCCGCGACGTTCTCGACGTTGAACAGACCGCTCAGCACGTCGGGCGCGTAGAGCGTCGCACCGGGCTGGAGCGTGGAGGTGACCTGCGGCGGGTTGACGTCGGGAGTGCCGCGCTTACGGAACTCGACGGTGACGTCCAGCGGCGCCGTCCCCGGGTTGTAGACGTACAGGTCGTTCGACTGCACCAGCGGCCCGCGGCTCTGGGCCACCAGGGGGAGCAGCACCATCTTGGTCTTCGGCGGCGGCGGTCCGGTGACCACGAAGGTGCGCGTCCTGGTGGCGGTCGCGGCGCCCTTGACCACCTTCAGGGTGACGTTGTAGTTGCCCGGCTGCGCCCAGGCGTGCGTCACCTGCCGGCCGCTGCCGGTGGTGCTGTCGCCGAAGTCCCAGGCATAGCTGGTGGCATCGGCGGCGCTGGCCGTCAGGGTGACCGTCTTGGCCGTCTGCGCCTGGCACTGGTCGATACCGAACTGGTTGGTGCACGTGACGTCAGGGGAGAAGTCACTCGACACCGGCGGCGGCGGACCGACCGCGACCGTCTTCGACGTCAGAGCCAGGCAGCTCACGGCGTTGCAGCCCGGCGGTGCGAAGGCGAGGACGACATTGTAGGAACCCTGCTGGGCAAAGGCGTGGAGGACGACCTTGCCGAAGCTGTTGCCGGTGCCGTCACCGAAGTCCCAGCCGGCGAGCGAGCCGGCCGGGATATTGGTCGACGGGCTGGAATCGAAGGTCGCCGCCTCACCCGCGGCCGGCGAAGCCGGCGAGACCGTGAATTGCGGGCCGCCGCTGGGGGCGACCGTCACCGTCCGCGAGGCGGCGCCCAGGCAGGTCGCGTTGAGGCAACCGAGCGGGGTGATCGTGAGCTGCACGGTGTAGCTGCTCGCGCTGGCGAAGACGTGGGTGGCGGTCGGCCCGGAGGCGGTGCCGCCGTCGCCGAAGACCCAGCCGATGCTCGCGCCCGCCGGGATACCGGTGGACGGGCTGGAGTCGAAGGTCACCGTGTCGCCCGCCTTCGGCGCGGCCGGCGAGACGTTGAACTGAGCCTGCAACGGGACGCCGTTCGGGGCGACCGTCACGGTCTTCGACACCGAGCCCAGGCAGCTCGTGTTGAGGCAGCCGGCCGGGGTGATCGAAAGCTGGACGTTGTAGCTGCCCGCGCTGGCGAAGACGTGGGTGGCGGTGGCGCCGGAGGCGGAGCCGTTGTCGCCGAAGCTCCAGCCGAGGGTCGCGCCGGCCGGGACGCCGGTGGACGGGCTGGAGTCGAAGGTCACCGTGTCGCCCGCCTTCGGCGCGGCCGGCGAGAAGTTGAACAGGGCCTGCAGGGGGCCGCCGGTGGTGCCGGAGCTGATGTTGATGCCCTGGCTCCCCAGGGCGCCGGAGCAGCCGCTGTTGGTCGCCGACACCGTCTTCGCGCCGGTGGTCGACCAGGAGACCGAGATGCTCCTGCCCGTCGCGCTGCCGGCGATGGTGCCGCCGTTCACGCTCCAGCTCCAGCCGTTGACGTCCACCGTGCAGTTGCTGGCGGAGGCGTTGAAGGTGACGGCCTGGTTCGGCTGCCCCGTGACCGGGCCGGAGACCGAGATCGACGGCGGCGGCGGCGGCGGACCGGACGAGCTGACGACGATCGCCATATGGACGGCCTCGTTGTGCTCACTGGCCCCGCGCCGCACCCGCAGGCAGGGATAGAAGGTGCCGGCAGCGTAGACGTGGGAGAGCACCGGCGCCGTATTCCCCGTGTCGGTGAAGTTGCAGGTCTGCGGGCTCGCATCGGCGTGGGTCCAGTCGTAGTCCCAGAAGGTGGCGCCCTGCGAGGAGTCGTTGAAGTTGATCGTCCCCGCGGTGCCGAAGCACTGCGCGAACTGGCAGAAGAGACTCGCCTGGAAGGCGGCGGCGAGCGGCGACGTCTGGGTGACGTTGACGCTCACCGTCCGGCTGGTGGAGCCGGTCGTGTTGATGCAGTTGCTGATCGTGACCTTGGCGTTGTACGTGCCGATGGCTGCGTAGGTGTGCGACGGGGTCTTCCCGGCCACCGGATCGTTGAAGGTGTCCGTCTTGCCGTCGCCGTAGTCCCAGACGACCTTGGTCGCGCCGGTGACGTCGGGCGCCGTGAGCTGCACCGTGTTGGCGACGAACGCGTCCGTCGTCGGCGCCGAGCCGCTGATGTTCGCGAGCGCCGGCAGCGCCACGACCTGGACCTGCTTCGTCAGCACCAGACCCGTGGGATTGGCGCTGTTCTTGATCGTGACCTTGCCGGTGTAGGTGCCCGGCGAAACGCCGACCGGGCTCGACCAGGTGAAGCTGTTCGTGCCCGCCACCACGCCGGGCGGATTGAGCGTCGTGCTGTTCGGGTCCAGCACCTGCCAGGAGTAGGTGAGCGGCGGCAGGCCCGTGGCCGTGGCCGTGAAGGTCACGTCCTGGCACTGGGTCGCCGTCGCCGTCGACGCCGCCAGGGTGCCCGCCGGGCTCGGGTCGAGCACGGTGACGCTCTTCGACGCCAGGGTCCCCGGCCCTTGCGCGTTGCTGGCCGTCAGCGTCACGGTCTTGGTCCCCGGCGAGTTGAACGAGACCACCGGATTCGGGGCCGTGGAGCTCCCGGGCGAGCCGTCCTGGAACATCCAACTCCAGGACGTGGGCACGTTCGACGACTGATCGGTGAAGCTCACCTGAGTGCCCGTGTAGATCTCCGCGGGGCTCCAGAGGAAGTTCGACACCGGGGCCGGCGGCGGCGGCGGCGGCGCCCCCGAGCAGACCGGCTTGATGGCAGCGCAGAGGACGGTGGTGGTCGCACCGGGCTTCGACACGTAGTTCGTGTCGATCTGGTCGGTGTCCGTGAAGTGGTACCCCCCGGGCAGATGGAAGTAGCTGACCAGCGCGTCATGACACTCCGCGTTGAGGTCGACGCTGATCTCGCCGCCGCAGTTGGAGCCCTCGACGTGGCGGTAGACGCGCACCGTCAAGGGAGGGGGAACGCTGCCCGCCCTCGTCTGGAAGTGAGCCGTCCACGAGCAGGAGCCCCCGGGGCCGCAGCTATAAGGGACCTTCACCCCGTCCACCACGTTGCCATTGCTCAGCAGGTCGATCGACACCGAGCCGTCGGCGTCGACCTGGTTGGGATTGGTTGCGACACCGGTGGCCATGAGGAGACCGTCGGTGCCGGCGGAGACCGTTCCCGTGCCGGTGAGCTGCATCCCGAACCGCGCATCGTACCCGGTCACACCGACCGGGATCTCCGGATAGAAGAGGCCGTGAGCCAGACGCGACTGGCTCGAGTCGAAGCTGTTGACCCAGACCGTTCCCGTGTAGCCACGCGCCACGAGCGCATGACCGAGGTCGTTGTAGACCTGGGCCTGCACCGTCAGCGGACAGGCCAGCAGGAACAGGAGCGCCGTCAGCGGGACGAGCGACATACGGAGGCACAGGGCGTGGATTCGCGGCGCGGAGGAACGGGGCGTGTTCATGAAGATACCTCTCCTCTTACCTTTGCCGGAGCGAAACAGCCACTGCTTGGCGCTTCAGCATCACTCCAGGGCATAGTGAGATCGCACTTTGAGCATATCCTATGCTCTACCCTCCCTCTGTCGTCAGCACAGCCGGCGGCTATCGAGTGAGGGGGTGAACCAGAAGCTTAGCTCTTCCAAACCGACGCCCGGGACTGCCGGGAAACGCTTTGCAGGAGCCAAGGAAAGAAACGGGTGGGCCTGGTTGACCAGGCCCACCCGCTCAACCCTGGGATCAGGGGACGAAGTGGTTCGGGGCGCAGGCGCTGTCGAGCTGGATAGCGCTGAAGCCCACGCTGAAGTGGCCGTTGGAATCCATGTTCACCGTCACCCAGGCCTGAGCCGCGGCGGGGTCGAACGGCGGATTCGGGTTGCCGGAGATGGTGGTGTTGAGGTCGAGGTACAGCCAGCCGAAGTTGAACGGCACCGGGAAGTCCGCGCCGTTGATCACCGTCCGCTGAGCCTCAGCCGGGAACGGAATGATGCCCTGCTGCGGCGGCTGCGGCGAGAACGGGAAGGTCTGCGGCGTGTTGACCTGCTCCGTCTCGTCGAAGATGTCGATGCCTTCCTGGCCGAGCGGGAACCAGCTCGGACGACCCGTGGTCGCCGGGCAGGTGAAGGGGTTCTGGTTGGTCTTCGAGTCGCGCCACACCACGTAGCTCGTGCCACCGCTGAACGTACCGCCGTTGGCGTAGCGGCCGGCGAAGGTCGTGGCCAGCGGCTCGCGATGGTCGATGGCGTTCCAGCCCACGTAGCGGCCATAGAAGGTGTAGCGGCCGGCCGTCGTGGTGGCCGGGTTGGTCAGCGACGCCTCGACGTGGACCAGCGTGTCGCCGTTGGCGAAGTTCTGGGCCTGGTTGACGTAGAAGTAGTCGCCCCAGAGGACGTTCTGGAAGGTGATGTCCGAGGTGAAGTAGTTGATGTCGCTGGGCAGACGCAGGGTGCAGTTGTTCACCGTGTCGACCGTGATGTAGCCGCGAGCGATGTTGTCGCCCAGGTTGCGGCCGGCGCACAGGCCGCCGAACAGCGGCGAGCCCTTGCCGGTGAGGGCCAGCGCGAGGTGCTGCAGGAAGCTCGGCGGCAGCGGCGGCGGCGGAAGCTGGCCGGTGCAGCTCGCGAAGTTGATGTCCTGCGACTTCGGGCCCTTCGGGCTGATCTTGTCGGTGGGGTCCTGCCCGGCGGACGCCGTCTGCGGCAGGTTGCCGTTGACCAGGATGTCGCGCAGGTTGATCGTCTGCACGTCATAGCCGGTCAGGTAGATGTTGAAGTCGAGCACGGGGACCGACAGGTCCGAGTAGACCGTTACGTGGGCCAGCACCGCGGTGGCCGAGGCGTTGTTCACCGAGAACAGCGTGGTGAGTCCGTTCGGGTTGTTGAGATCCACCTCGAAGTAGGGCAGCAGCAGGGTAGCCGCCGGCACCGCATCGATGGTGCAGATCACAGCAACGGCCTGCCCGCCGAGGGCCAGCAGGCCCAAGAGAGCGAGGCACAATGCAGTTTTCTTCATGACAGACAATCTCCTAGGGTTAGTTTGCTGAAGCTGAACCAGGCGAAGCGATTCTGTACAGCCTGTCTCCACTCTCCTCGGGACGAAAATCACCTCCTGTTCAAAGTATAGAGTGCCGCGAACTTTATCGCATCCGGGACGATTTGTCAGCTCCTCTGCCAAACTCGCCCCAGGGGTTCTCGTTCCTGGCCTACCCGCCGAAGGGCCTCGAAGGCTTAGCCCGCCCGCCCCACGGATGATTTATGCTTCTGCACTATAGGGGTCTCTCTCCAAGCTGTCAAGAGGCTTTTTTCGCCTTTGCGGACCGCCGTCAACCGGGCCGTCACTTGGGCTTCCCCGGCATCGAGCCGGCCGGCGCCCCATGCCAGGCCTGCAGGCCGCCGCCCGAGGGGCAGAGGTCCGGCGCGAACATCGGCGAGTTCTCGCCGGCGAACTCCATCACGATCTCGTCCCTGCCGTCGCCGTCGAGGTCCGCCAGTTGGACGTGGTAGCCGCGGCAGCCGCCCGGATACGGCGGGATCCCCGCGCTGGTCTCACGGACGAAACCGCCCTTGCCGTCGCCATAGAAGATCCAGGTCTCGCCATCGCCGGTCAGGGCCACCAGGTCGGTCTTGCCGTCGCCATCGAGATCGCCGTGGGCCAGCGCCGAGACCTCCCGGCGCCCCTCCTCGACGGCCAGCGGCAGGCGGGTCCAGGTGCCGTCGGCATGGGCGAAGAGGACGTCGATCCCTGTCCGCCAAGCGCTCTGCTCGAAGCTCATGTAGCCTACCACGAGGTCGTCCAGCCCGTCGCCGTTGAAGTCGGCCGCGGTCACCGACCGGACGTAGCTCCCCGGCCGGATCTGGTCGATCTCGGTGGTGTTCCAGCCGCCGTCCTCGCGGGCGTAGTTGACCAGCGCCCGCCGCCCCTGGGTGTTCGTCCCCTCGGCGAAGTCCTTGCGGTGGTCGCCGTTGAAGTCGCCCACGGTGACGTCGTCGCCGAAGTTCTCGTGGCCCGAGGTCCCCTGGTCCTTGCGCACCCAGGTGCCGTCCCCCTGGTTGAGGTAGATCGCGGTGCCGAACGACTGGGTCTTCACGTCCGGCCGGGCGTTGCCGCCCGTGAGGTTCAGCCGCGGCCCCTCCCCCAGGGCGAGGAGGTCGGGACGCCCGTCGTGATTCCAGTCGATGGCGACCAGCGCCTTGGACGAGAACCCCTGGTCGTCCTTGCCCGAGCCGGCGACGTGCAGGTCGAGTCCCTGGCTCCAGTTGGTGAAGTTGCCCTTGCCGTCCCCCACCAGCACCACGAAGCCCCGCAGGTGCATGGCGAGGGCGATGTCCGGCTTGCCGTCGCCGTTGAAGTCGGCGACCACGGCATCGCCGTAGTCGTACGGCAGGGGAGGGAACTTCGCCTCGCTCCAGCGGCGCCAGTGCCCCTTGCCGTCGCCCAGGAAGATGACCGGCGGCCCCATCGACTTGCGGGCCGGCCCGTGCACGATGTCGAGATGGCCGTCGCCGTTCATGTCGGCGATGTCGAAGCCGTTGCGCCACTGGCCGCTGGCGGGCAGCCCCTGGCCGAAGTTGACGAAGCTCAGCCGGTGGGCCTCCGGGACGTCCACCGCGTAGCTCGCCACCAGCTTCTGGACCTCCTCCTGCGTCGGCGCCGGCCGCGACGTGTCGAACGAGCCGGTGCTCTTGTACACCTTGAAGTAGAAGAACTGGTCGTCCTCCTTCGCGACGTCGACCGCGATGCCCCAGCGGGTCTGGATCCGATGGTCGCTCAGGCGCAGGAAGGGACCGTCCTTCGGGAGCTTGTCGAGGAAGTACTGGCGCCCCTCCTTGTCCTTGAGCCACTTGCCGTCCGGCGGTTGCGGTCCATAGCCGGGGTTCTTGTCATCCGCGGTCGCCGGCGTCGCGGCGGGCGTCGCGGCCTTCGCTTTGGTCTTGGGCTTGGCGGCGGCCGGCGCCGCCCCGGCGTGGGGCAGGCCGGCAACGCCCAGGGCGAGCAGCACCGCCACTGCCAGGGCGAAGGCGCGGATCGAACGGCGAGCCGCGAGCTTTCGAGTCAACTCCATGCGTGAAGCTCCTTTCTGAAACGTCCTCGGTCGCACCGCGCCCAGCAAGAACCGCACCAGCCCTAGATCTCATCCACGAAGGCGGTCTTCAGGCGTCTGAAGAGCAGAAAGCCGCAGCATAGTAGCACGACCGCCACCACCGCCAGCGCGCCCGCCCCCGGCACCCACGCCAGCTCGCCGCCGAGCAGCGCCTGGCGGTAGAGCCCCACCAGCGGCGTCAGCGGATTGAGCCGCAGCCACGACTGGAACCGCTCCGGCACCAGCGCCAGGGGATAGACGATGGGCGTCAGATAGAACCAGCCGGTGAGGGCCATCCCCAGGAGCTGCGCCGTGTCGCGGAAGAAGACGTTCACCGCGCCGAGGACCAGCCCCAGCCCCAGGGTCAGGGCCACCTGCAGCGGCACCGCCAGCAGCAGCAGCGGCAGCCCCCCCCAGGTGAGCTCCCGCAGCACCGCCAGCACCCCCAGGAAGATGACGCCTGCGATGGCCTCGTGCAGCAGGGCCGCCAGCACCACCGCCGCCACCAGCAGCTCCGAGGGGAAACGCAGCTTCTTGACCAGACTGGAGTTGTCGGTGATCGCCGTCGCCGCCCGCAGCACCCCCTCGTTGAGCGCCATCCAGGGGAGCAGGCCGCTGAAGAGGAAGACCGAGAAGTGCCCGGTGCGGGTGCCCACCGGCGAAATCCGCATCACCGTCGAGAAGACGAAGGTGAAGAGCAGGAGCATCCAGAGCGGCTGCACGAAGGACCACACGAGACCGAGCAGCGAGCCGGCGTAACGGCCCTGGAAGTCCCGCTTGACGAGCTCTTTGAGGAGGAAGAGGTGATGTCGCAAACGCATCTCCGAGACTGTCCGAGACCGGCGGACGGCGCATCATGCCACAGCCGGCGGCTCCCCATATATAGAGGACGCGGCGCCGGGGTCATTGACAGCCCCCGGAGTCCGGCGTACTATCCATCCACATGACCCAGCTATGCCATTCTGACATGGCAGCAGCACAGGCAATGCCACCATGGCCGCACTCGACAAGATTCGCCAGGTCCAACTGGTTGGACGCAAGATCCGGGAGCTTCGCAAGGAGCGCAAATTGACCCAAGTGGAGCTCTCCGCCCGCCTGGGCATCCAGCAGTCCGACCTCTCCCGCATGGAGAAGGGGGAGTACCGGGTCAGCCTGGACACCCTCTTCCGCATCCTCGCCGAGTTCAAGATGAGCATCGGCGAGTTCTTCGAAGGCGTCGCCCAGGAGACCATCACCCCCCGCGACGTCAAGCTCGTCCAAGAGTTCAATGCCCTCCCCGACGACGCCCAGCGCGAGGTCGAGGAGTTCATCGCCTTCAAGCGCAGCAAGGATGAAACCCTTCAAAACCACGCCGGGATACGCGAGTTGCGGCAAGCGGAGAGCGACGAATGACTTCAGACATCTTTGAGGATCTGCGAAGTCGCGGCGAAGAGGCGATCCGCACGGGGCAATTGGCCGAAGCAGAGGATCTTTACGACCGCGCCCTGCACTGGGCCCTGGAGAACGGCGAGCCCTGGCAGATCGACCTCGGCCTCTGTAACCGCGCCGCCGTCGCCATCGAGCTGGGCCATGGAGACGGGGAGCTGCCGCGGCTGCGCGAGATCCTGTTGCGCAACGCCAACCCCCAGAACTGCCGGCTCGCGGCCTACAACATCTCCCGCTACTACGAGCTGATGAAGAACTACAAGAAGTCGCTGTTCTACGCCCGGATTGCCCTGGAGCGTGGCGAGACCGTGGGACGGCGCGATTGGATGGCCTCGACCCACAACCACATCGGCAACGTCCTGCTGGCTGAAAGCTTCATCGCCGAGGCGTCGCAGAGCTATGAGCTGGCGCTTTCCCTCATGCCGGACGGTCAGGCTGTCTGGCGCGCCAACATCCTGGGCAACCTCGGGTACTGCAGGGTCCTCCAGCACCATCACTCCGAAGGCTACAGGCTGCTCTACGAAAGCCTGCGATTGCTGCGGCGATTCCGAGCCGAGCGCTACATGGTGTCGACTCTCATCGATCTCTGCTTCGCCCACCTCGAAACGGGCCGCTTCCACTACGCCGAGCACTGGGGCTCGCTCGCCCTCGAGCTCGCGGAGCGGACGCATCAGCGGGACTCGGTGAAGAATGCGCTGTATCTCCTCGGGGAGACTGCTCACTTGAGCGGCGACGACGAAGTTGCGCGCAGCTACTTCACGCGGCTCCAGCACGACTTCTTCCCCGACGAGGTCTACCTTCCCGGTTTCCTGATGACGGTCGACATCCGGAAGCTCATCAATCTGCACGCTTGAGCCGAGCCTGCCATGAACATGAAAAGGCCATCCTCCGCCCTCGCCCTGATCCTTCTCGCCGGCACTCTCGGCGCTCCTGCCCTTGCCCAGGACGGGACCGCCGCGCTCGGCGCGGCCGGCGAGGTCTACCTCGCCAAGGTAGGAGCTTACAAGGACCTCTTCCCCAAGGGGCATGACACGACCCTGGGGAACACCGTGCTGGCCATCGACCTCATCCAACCGAGCGCGGCTCCGCAGCGCCTGGTGGTGCCTTACACGATGGGAGCCGATGTCGAGAGCTCGCCGGCCGTGCTCTTCGAGGACGACTCGGACACCCTGTTCGTGGTCTGGGCGAGCCAGGCCAATCCGCTGAGCTCCGTGCTGATGCTGGCCAGCTTCGACGGCACGCAGTGGGGACCGCCGATCCAGATCACCGGCAATCCGTTCTCCTCGAAGACGTCGCCGCAGCTCGCCATCACCCGCGACTCCTTCGCGACCACGGACTCCGACGGGAACTCGGCGACCCGACACCGCACCATCATCCACGTCGTCTGGGAAGAGCAGACCGCAGGCGGCAACGCCGACGTCCTCTATACCCCTGTGATCCTCGAGGAGGGTACCTACCTCGGATGGGCACCCGTCTACAACCTGAACGACATGGTGGGTAGAACGTCCTCCGGTTCGAGCTTCGCTCCTCCGGACACGCTCGTCCAGTCACCCGTCCTGCAACCTGGTCGCGATGCCCGGACCCTGGTCGTCGGCTTCGCCTCGGCTGAGACACGCGCCCTCTCCGCGGTTGAGATCGACGTCCTTCCCGAGGAGCTTTCGCTTCTTGCCGCTGACGCCCGCGCCCACATCATTGACGTCGGACGCAGCCTTTATCCCAACTATCTCCAGGTCCTAGCCGACAAGACCATGGCTGACATCGTCTCTCGCGGCACTGCGTTCCACGACGACGTCATCCACTACATCGCGGGCCAGATCCATGACCTGGTCCTCGCGAATCGAGGCACCGACCCCTCTGGTTTGACGGCCCTCAGCGAGGACGCCCGCGCTCACATCATCGACGTAGGTGTTCGGCTCTCCGGCCGGGGTCTCCGGGACAAGAACGATACCGCCACCAAGGCGATGCTCGAGAGCACCGTCAGCGTGGACCCCACAGACCCGACGGCGCCCTCTCACCTGATTCACTTCCGGGTGGCTGCAAACCGGCCCGCTCCGCAGATGGGCTCGGCCGGGACACAGCTTTTCCTGTCGGAGACGGGAGACGATGCGCTCGTCGCCTGGACGGACACGGGCAAGATCCTCTACCGTCTCAGCCAGGATGCGGGTTGGAGCGACCAGCGCCAGATCAAGCTGTCGGACTCGCTGGACGCCGCCCACGCCTACGGCATCCTCAAGCAGCGGGTCCGCAACCGCTAGTCTGCCTTCAAGCCCACCGTGATCTTCAAAGGCGCGCTCTACGGGCGCGCCGCTGCTCTGCCTTTCCCCAAGCCGACCTACCCGCTCCGTCCTCCGCGTTGGAGCAAGACCTCCTTGCAATTCCGATTGCGTGCCCGATCCCAATCAATCTCCGGCGGACCCCGACGCCCGCGCACACATCATCGATGTCGGCTAGACATCTCAACCTATGCTTCAACTACGGCGAGCCCGTAGGGCGGCATACTCCTAGCCCAGGGCGCAAGCCCTGGGTAGGCGCATTCGGCCTCCTCCATTCGCCCTGCCAAGGGCGCGCCTTTGGCAGGGCTGGAATTAAATCTGCCGCCGTCCTCCCCAGGGCTGACGCCCTGGGCTGGGAGTATGCCGTCCTACGGGCTCGGGGTTTGTGTCACCGCCAGACGTTGCCACGTATCCCGAAAAGTTGCCTCATATCCGGAGAAGCTGCCTCATATCACCGGAGGCTGCAACATACCCGTGCATGCTGCCTCAAATCTAGAAATGATGCAACGTATCCGCAAAATCTGCGCCATGTCCGGAGAAGACGCCACATATCCGCGTACGTTGCCACAAATCAACGAACGTTGCCTCGTATTGGGCCATGTTGCCACAAATGCAGAGACGGCGCCACATATTCGTGGACTCTGCCACCTATCCGGAGACGTTGCGATATATCCGCGGCTTGCGGACCATCGTTCTCTCAAGACGACCGGCGGATCGCCAGCGGCAAGGCTGTTGGCCGCGCTGAAAGGATCTCTCCGCCCGCTTTCTGGAGCACGGCGACGATGCCACTCCTTCGCTCCGGCGGGACCAGGATGGCGAGGCTGCCGCCGCCTCCCGCGCCGCAGGCCTTGCCGCCCCAGGCGCCGTGGGCCGACGCGGTCTGGAGGAGGCTCTCCAGGACCGGCGTCGAGATTCCCGCCGCGAGCTGGCGGCGGTAGCTCCACTCGCGGCTCATCAGCTCGCCGACGCGGGCAAAATCGCCCGCCTCCAGGGCCGGGGTGAGCTCGGCCGTGGCTTCGGCGATCCCCGCGAAGAGCCCGGATACCAGGGCCTCGCCGTCCAGCCGGCGCCGTACCACCTGCCAGTTGTTCCCCGCCGAGAAGTGGCTCTGGCCGGAGTAGACCACCAGCAGGCTCGCGCCCAGACGTTCGAGGTCGACGTCGAGGGAGCGGACCCGCTCCCCTCCCGGCTCGGCAAGGATCTCGAGGGCGCCACCCAGCAGGGCGGGGTAGTGATCCTGGAGTCCGGTGGGGAGCCCCATGAGCCGGGCTTCGAGGTCCCGCGCCACCGCCGCGAGCCGCTCCGGCCGGGAGCGGGGACGGTCGAAGGCCTCCTCGGCCGCGGCCAGGAAGGCCACGGTCAGGCCTGAGCTCGCGCCGAGGCCTCCCCCGCGCGGCGAGTCGCTGGCCAGCGAGACCTCGAAGGGTGGCAGCTCCAGCGCCGATGCGATCACGCCGATCAGGGCCGTATCCTGATGCCGCGCCAGCTCCGCCGCCGAGGCGGCCTCGGTCCGGCTCGCGCCCTGGCGGACCACGTAGCCACCGGCCGGGGAGGGACCCAGCTCGACCGTGACGGCGAGGTCCACCGCCACGTTGACCGTCCGCGCGCCGGGATGGAGCAGGCCCAGAGGCCAGATGTCGAGGGTGCCGCCGCCGAAGTCGACCCGGCACCAGGCCCTGACGACGACCATCGAAGCCTCGGAGGAGGAAACTAGCGCGCCACTCCGGAGCGGGAGGGCTGCGGTGCGGCGTCTCCGACCGCGAGTTGGGTGCCGGCCCGATCGCGACCCGGGAGACGGAGCCCATGGGCCGTCTTACCGTCGCGCAGGCCCGATCGGAGCTGGTCCCGCCAGGACCGGAAAGAGGCCAGGCGAGCCGTCGGGATGGGCTCGTCGCGGACGCTCTTGAGCGACAGCGGATCGATCCAGCCGTCCCGCAGCTTCACCCGGTAGTCGAGATGCGGCCCGCTGGCGAGGCCCGTGGCACCGGTGAAGGCGATGGTATCGCCCTGCCGGACCCGGGCCCCGGGGCGCACTCCCGAAGCGAAGCGGGAGAGGTGGAGGTAACACGTCAGATAGCCGCCGGGGTGCTGCACCTTCACCACGTTGCCGCCTCCCCGGTCCCAGCCGGCGAAGCTCACGACGCCGTTGGCCGTGACCTGGACCGGCGTGCCCACCGGCGCGCCGTAGTCGACGCCGTAGTGCGGCCGGTACTCCTTCAGCACCGGGTGGAAGCGGTGGAGGCTGAACACCGAGGTGATGCGGGGGGAGTAGCGCAGGGGCGAGCGGAGGAACATCTTCTTCATCGGCCGCCCCTCGCCGTCATAGAAGACGTCCGAGTCGCCGTAGCGGTAGGCCTCGTGCAGCCGCCCCTTGTTGTCGTAGGCCGCTGCCTGGATGGTGCCGACGTCATGGAACCGGCCGTCGAGCTGGACCTCCTCGTAGAGCACCTGGAAGGTATCCCCCCGCT
Organism: Thermoanaerobaculia bacterium; assembly: GCA_036264085.1. Classification (GTDB taxonomy): domain Bacteria; phylum Acidobacteriota; class Thermoanaerobaculia; order Multivoradales; family UBA5704; genus DATARR01. Next base: position 24,869 of record DATARR010000180.1, read on the forward strand.
GCAGATCCCTGGTGAAGTCGAGGTCCCACTGGAACACCTCGGCCAAGCGGTAGGCGAGCATCGGCGGGCCGCCGGCCGTGCGGATGGAATCCTCCAGCGAGCCGGTCAGCGTCCCCTGGACCGAGCGCATCTCCACCGACCGGTGGAACGGCTGCCAGTCGCCCTGCCAGTGATCCCCCTGGCGGACCAGCTCGACGCGGCCACTGCCGTCGAGCGTCATCTCGAAAGAGGCGAGCTTCGAATCGGGATTGAAGAAGGCCGAGTAGTGGTTGCCGGCCTTGAGGCTGCGCAGATTGACCTTCTGGGCCAGGACGTTGGTGGCCTCACGCAGCTCGCCGCCCTGGAGGCCAAGCTTGCCGAACACGCCGGCCACCGTCTCGCCGCGCAGGAGCCTCGCCTCGACCGGCACCCGGGCCTGGTCGATCCAGCGGCTGGCTTCGTTCGGGAGGACGGTATTGGCGGCGAACCGGGCGGCGAAGCGGGGAGTCGGGGGCAGCGGGTACGGCGAGCGGTTGTCGGTATCGAGGTTCCGGGTGGTGGTGAACAGCCCGGCCCCGAGGAGCGTCAGCCCAAGCGGGAGGAGCCATCGGAAGGCTTTCGGGCCAAGACGTATCCACTGTGACTGCATCCCGTGCAGACCTCCGTGGAGAGGGGGTTCAACGCCGCTCGAACAAGGATGACAAACGCGGGTGGGATACTACACAGGTGGGAGGGGCGGATGCAAGCCCCCGGAGGTCCGGGGTGATGAGGGTCTTCTAATGCAGCAGGTCCGCGATGACCCGTTCCGCGTCGTCGGGCAGCTTGCCGTGATAGGCCACCTGACCGTTCTTCACCACCAGCAGGCCCGGCAGGGTGGCCACGTTGTACTTGTGGGAGAAGAGGCCGTCCGGGTCCAGGCAGACGGGAGCGTCGAGGCCCTTGCCGGTGAGGAAGCCCTCGACCGCCCGGCGCTCCTCCTGGAAGTTGACGGTCATGACGCGGGCGCTCCCCTTCCAGCGCAAGGCGATGGGATTGACGCGCTGGACGACGTCGCGCGAGCGCGGCGACCAGGAGGCCCAGACCACCACGATGGTCGTGCCCCGCGCCAGCTCGCCGTCCGTCAGCCGCTCCCCTCCCAGGCACGAGAGGCTGACGTCCTCCGCTCCGGCGAGGCGCGCCAAGCCGGCAACGCTCAAGAAGCTCAGGAGGACGAGCGTCCGGGCTTGAAGCGTCGTTTTCATGGGAAATCCGTTAAGGGGGATCAGTAAGGGGGATCAGTGGGGGCCGACAACCCGGCGATGCTCGAAGCTGACGAGGATGCGGTGTCGCAAACGGTCGGGGGCGGAGCAACGGTACGTCCTCTCACGGACGATCCAGAGCAGCCTGCGGGTGTAGTCGACCTTCTTGGCGCAGTCGCCGCACGTCCCGACGTGGTCTCGGAAAGGGGCCAGCAGCTCCTCTTCCATCTCGTTGTCGAAGAACAGGAACAGCGTCTCGCTGACCTCTTTACAGTCCATCGTCCTTCCTCCGCGACCCAGACTCACTACATGATGACGTTATGCGGTCGACCCTTGTGTGAACCCCTCCAGTTCAACTCTGGCCTGGGCCGGTATATTTCCCGGAGCTACTTCGCGCTCCGGCTCCGCATCTTGGCGGGCTCGTCACCCTCCCGCAGGTAGCCATGGTCGCGGGCGAACTCCAGCATGGCGGCCTCCAGCAGACGGCGGCCACGGTAGAGGCGGCTCATGACGGTGCCCACGGGGACGTCCAGGATCTCGGCGATCTCCTTGTAGGAGAACCCTTCCAGGTCCGCCAGCAGGACCACCATGCGGTAGTCCGGCGGCAGCTTGTCCAGGGCCCGCTGGACGTCCTCGTCGAGGACGTTCTCCAGCAGCTCCTCTTCCGGGTTCTTCATCGGCTTCGCCGCGTCCTCGCTCACCTGGTTCTCGAAGGACTCCTCGATCTCTGCAAAGTCGCTCAGGGTCGGGGCCTGCTGCTTCTTGCGGTAGTTGTTGATGAAGGTATTCTTCATGATCTTGAACAACCACGCCTTGAAGTTGGTCCCTTCCTCAAATTTGTCGTAATAGCGGTAGGCCTTGAGGTAGGTCTCCTGGACCAGGTCCTCGGCGTCCTCCGCGTTGCGCGTCATGCGGTAGGCGGTGTTGTACAGCGCATCCACGAACGGCATCGCCGCCGCCTCGAAGTTCCACCCTTTCTGGTGGTCCACTACGCTCTCTTTGGGCATGCTTACCCCCTTCGGCATAACCTCTCTCCCCCGACAGCTATACGCATAGACGGTGCCAACGGTTCACAGGCCGGAATGGACGTGTCCCCGTCCCCTCCTCCGGAAGGAAAAGGGAACAGGGTGTCCTCGAAGAGTGACGGTCTCCGGGGAAGCCGGCTGCGATGGCGAGCGTTCTCTTTCGAGATCGGCTTCAAAGCCTCTTCCCGAGAGGCCGCCGATTAGGCACCTGAGGCGGCAGGGACGTGCCGAACCGGCCCGGCCATTTTACATCGAATGCTGTCGGATCTCCAGCCGCGCCTCCCTCAATGCCCGGAGGAAGACAGCCGTTCCAACTCCGCCCGCAGCCGCGCCACCTCCTCCTCGGCCACCTTCCGAGCTGCGACTTCGCGAGCGGCCTTCCTCTCCGCCGCCTCCCTCGCGTCTGCCTCCTCGTCGAGGTCGAGCAACCGCTCTCCCGTCCTGGCGTCGAAGACCTCGAGCCGGTCTCCGGACGGGGAGATTCCGAAAAGGAGGGCGGTGGTCTCGGAGAGGAGCCGGCCCTTCTCGTCCGGCCGGATGGGCTCGTACCTCCCCTTCCGTCCCAGACGGTAGCCCCAGATCTGAAACCGCTGCTCCCTTCTCCCCACCTGAGGCGGCAGCATGAGGACGTACTCGGGGATGCCGATCTCCTGATAGAGCTCCCGCTTGTCCTCCTCATCCACGCGCCGGATCCGCTTGTCCTTGGGAGAGATGGCCTCGATGAGCAGGCAGGGAAGGACTCCGACCTCCGAGACGTCGAAGTACGTGTCGATCAGATCGCGATCACGGACCCCCTTCGCCACGGAGACGTCCGGACAGGGCTTCGGGAACCCGGGACCGAACCGGTGCTGGAGGTCGTGCGTCACCACGACGTCCGGCCGCGACCGGAAATGGTGCCGCAGCAGAGGGGGCAGATGGGTGACGAAATCGCTGTGGGCTCGGCCTTGCAACCACTTGTCCCCCATCTGCGGGTTGAGGTAGTCCTCCGGCGTCAGAGGCCGGAGCACCTGCTCGAACGTCCCATCGGGACGCTCGACCCAGCGCTCCAGCAGACTGACTTCGGAGAGCTCGTCGTCCGGGAGCTCGGAACCCGGGCCCTCGATCTCGCCGCGGGACAGCTTGCGTGCGGGCTCGCCCATGGACCCGAGTATAGGGAATCTCCCGAGATCCGTCAAAGATATCCTGATGTGGCGACACAAGGGAAGTCCCTGAAGGGAATGACATGGGCGGAGGGAACGGCGAGTATGCTGTAGAATCGGTCGGAAGGAACCAAGCATGATCTTCCACGTGACCCTCGAGGCGGCTGAAGACGGGTGGATCGTCGTGGAGTGCCCCGCGCTCCCGGGATGCGTCTCGCAGGGCAGGGGCGAAAAAGAAGCTCTCGAGAACGTCCGCGAGGCGATCACGGTTTGGCTATGGGCCGAAGACCAGAAGGCAGATGAAGGAGCAAGATTTCTTATGGGTTCGTCGTAGCCTTTCAAACCAGGAGAACGCTCTTTATGCGCTTCACGAGAAATCGATGGCCTCAGATTGGGAATTGCTTCCTCATAATGCCTTTCGTTGAGAACAAGCTCCGGGATGGCCAGGGGTTCAACTGGGACAGCCATTATAATGAGGTGATCGAGCGAGCCATCAAAGACATCGGCATGATTCCCCGTCGCGCTGATGCTATCGGCGCCGAACCATATCTCGACCGGCTATGGAACGGGATCCAAGAGGCAGAGGTAATCGTCGCTGATGTCACGGGCCGGAACAGTGATGTCTTCTATGCTCTTGGGTTGGCACAAGCGATTGGCAAGCGGATACTGATCCTCACCATGGAACCAGACGATGTCCCGGTAGCCATGGGTAAGTTCATCCAGATCCGCTACTCGAGAGAAGATACAGGTCTCCGACAACTCGCCCGTGAGCTCCCACGGCATCTCGAGGCCGCACGCAAAGAGCCGTCGGCGGAGGTCATGCTGATGCCTCTCCCTGGAGCCGCCGGTGGTGGCGCAGAGCCGGTGTTGGCTAGGGTGCTGCACGTCACGCCTTCGTTCGCCACGGTCGAGGCCCAGGACGGCCGCCGAGGGTTCTTGAACGTCGAGGACTTCTCTTGGAAGCGCAGACCGCGGGACCTCACAAGGGATCTAAGGGAAGGGCAAGAACTGAACGGCGCCTTCGTAGTCGACTTGAACGGACAACCCCGGTTTTCGCTCCTCGCTCATGAAGAGAACCCCTGGCCTAAGCTCGAAAGGGAAATTCCCGTAGGAAGCAGCTTTCGCGGCGTCGTAGTAAAATCGATGCCGGGGGTCGGGTTATTCGTAGAGATGAAATACGGTATTCGCGGCTTGATCCCGGACACACAAGTGCCACGAGACATTGGACCAGGCTCCGAGGTCAGGGCGCAGGTGGAGCGCATCGACCCGACTCGCCGGGAGGTCAGGCTGCGATACGTCGAGTTGGCTGAATCGTCACGTCTCGCAGGACCCGGCTGGGGATCGTTCTTCAGGGGACAGTCCTTCGAGGGAATAATTACAAGGGTCGAGCAGGACCGCGGCTATGCCCTCGTGCAGGTCACCGATGACACGGCCGGCCTTCTGCCGATTGCCAGGATGACGCCTCAGTTCAGGGACCGTTTTCTCAGCCAGGACCTGAAAGCGGGGGATAAGGTAGCGGTCGAAATCGTGGAAGTCGACGAGGTCAGACGCCGATTGGTACTTCGAAATGTAGAAACACCGCCCGGTGACTCTGCCAGGAGGTTTGAGCAGGTCCAGTTTACGGCCTACAGCCCTCGGAAGGTTTTACCTTTGGCCTGGAACCCGCTGATTGCCTACTGCCACATGCCGGAAGCGCGGTTAGATATTGACGAGGACAGTCGGTTTCATCTAGGCCAAGACCATGCAGGGTTCGAGATGAGCAGCACGCAGCATCCATCTATAATTGCACGGGAAGCAGAGATTGTCGTTGTGCCTTTCCTGCACGGCTGCCGCTTCAACCCCCAACAGGCCTCCGTAGGCTGGCTGGAGCGCTGGCACCGTATCGAGTTCCGGTTCCAGGCACTTCCCGAGCTTCCAGGTTTCGCGTTAGACGTCTCGCTTTCTGGCCGCTTGGATTTCTTCGTCGGTCCAGTTCTTGTCGGAGAAATCGGGTTCCAGGTTGAGATCTCAGAGACATCTGACCCCGTCGCCCAAGGAGCTGCGGTGAAGGCTTCTGCAAAGCCGTTTCAAGCTGTCTTTGTATCCTACTCCCATGCTGACTCACTCATCGTAGATCGTCTTGAGCAGGCCTGCGAAGTTTTGGGCATGGAGTACCTTCGTGATGTTCATATTCTTCGCAGTGGCGAGGAATGGCAAACCAGGCTTCTCGCGATGATCGAAAGGGCGGATATCTTTCAGCTCTGCTGGTCTCAAACTGCCAAGCATTCGACAAACGTGGAGAAGGAATGGCGCCATGCTCTCAAGCAACGGCGCCGTTCTTTCATCCGTCCCATATATTGGGAGATTCCAATGCCGGACCCCCCGGTCGAATTGGCCGATCTGCACTTCGGTTACTACCGGTTGCCTTGATCTGCACTGGCTTCATGGGCCTGGAGAGGAGAGTCGATGTGGGAGAGGAGCCTCTGACTGTGATTTCTCTGGTTCACCGTCATCTCAGAGCGCCGCATGCTCCCCGTAAAGCCGCGCAGCGCGAAGCACAGCCGGAAGATCGTTGCGCCTCAAGGCTGCAAGCGGAGTTCCATCCTCGAGCGCGTCGTTCTCGCTGACGAAGAAGGCAAGCTGCATCCAGGGGTCGTGATCGACAAGAGCGCGGAGCACCTCTTCAAGCCCAGGCAGCACACCACCCGGCACGAACTGCCAAGCCGGGTAGACGTACCCATGCCGACCGCAGTCGATGGCGAGCAACCGACCGGCGAGGTGACGCTTCTGCACCGCTTGATGCGACAGCCGCAGCAGCTTGGCCACCTCTTGAACTCCGAAGGCACCGCCCTCCCGGCCCAGAAGATCCTGGCGAGCAGCGAGCCCCCGGAGCCTGGCTCCAGCCAGAGGAGATCTGGCCTCCTCAATCATCAGATCATTGGACATCGAGCGCCACCTTAATTGCCTGGTTCAGCTCTTCCACTTTCGGAGTGTCGCATGCTCCCATCAGCCACTTCAAACGATTGCGCGGGACCGTTAGGAGGTTATCGAGATTCGCAACGCATCGGATGGGTAGTCCTTGTTGGGTCTTCACGGATTTGTGTGGGTGGCAGGGGAATCCCCCGGGAGCAGGGGTCGGCTATGGACGGCGCGGAAAGCTGCCACCCGGCCACCCTCCGCACCTTCCCGCCCCGCCCACAGCCGCGGCGGCGGCGGCGGGGAAAGGACGTAAGCTACTGAAAAGCAGGGAGTTGCCTGGTTACACATGACGACCTGTGCTCTCACTTGGTGTCTGGGGCCGGTTGGGCGGCACTGCCGAGGAGCCTCCCAAGGCGCCCACACAAAACCGCGAAGCGCCTCCTTGTTTACGGCCGAGCTCGACTTCGCTCGGGAACTCACGGATTGTTCGAGTCACAAGAGTCACTACGATAGAGCCGATCGAGCGGAGAACGGCATCCCGGGTCAAAATCACCACAGGCCGGTCGCCGACCGGAGGAGGCAGCTCAGCCCACCAGACCTCTGCTCGTCTCACCCGCGGCCGCCCTTCCAAGGGGCGGTTCCGCGAAGCTCGCCGGCCAGTGCAAGCTGAGCCTCGGCGACCTCCGAAGTATCCAGGTCAGTAATGGCCTCAGCTTCGAGATATTGGCGGACTGCCTCTTCCACGAGTGCGCCGATGTCCCGGTTTTGCCTTGCGGCGAGAATTCGCAGTGGCTCTTCCACGTTGCCTGGCAGCTCAATGGTCATGAGTATAGGCTACAAGAGTATGGAGCTAGCTGCAAGAGCCCAACCTCCGGAAGGTTCCGCCGCAGGAGGGTCGCGGAGACGGCCGCGGGCGAGACTCGTTCAAACAGCGACGGGCATTGAACGAAAGACCCTGGCCTGCCTGGCTCGCCTTCTTGAGGTCACCGCCTCGCAGGCCTCGCGAACTGAGTCCAACCGGCGGGCATCCTCCAAAGACAGGTAGGGGGCCCAGCCTTCATTTTCCTCAATGAGCTCGACCTCGACTTCGGCAATGAACTGGCCTTCCCGCACGAGCTTGGTCTGGTGACGAGAAGTCATAATCCCCTACGGCAACGGCAACAAGCTCTGCTTCGCCAGCTCGATGAACGGCCCCGGGAAGATCCCCAGCGCCAGGGTGGCCAGGGCGCAGAAAGCGATGGCTCCCACCAGGGCCGGGGACTGGAGCGGCGTCGGGGTGGTCTGGTCGGAGTCCCGCAGGTACATGTAAAGGACGATGCGGAAGTAGTAGTAGAGCGAGACCGCGCTGGTGAGCACGCCGATCACCGCCACCCAGCCCCAGCCCCCCTGCACGGCCGCGGCGAAGAGATAGAACTTGCCCACGAAGCCGCCGGTGGGCGGGATGCCCGTCAGCGCCACCATGAAAAGCAGCATCATCGCCGCCAGGAAAGGCGAGCGCCGCGCGAGGCCGGCGTAGTCGGCGCAGGTCTCGCCCGCGTACTCCCGCCGCTCCAGCAGGATCACCGTGCCGAAGGCCCCGAGCGTGATGAAGGTGTAGGCCAGCAGGTAGAAGAGGATGGACCACAGCCCCACCTGCGACATCGCCAGCAGACCGATCAGGATGTAGCCGGCATGGGCGATGGAGCTGTAGGCGAGCATCCGCTTGACGTTGTCCTGGGTGAGCGCCGCCAGGTTTCCCCACACCATGGTGATCACGGAGATAATGGCCACGATGGTCTGCCACTCCACGTGCACGCTCGCCAGACCCTCATAGAAGATGCGCAGCAGGATGGCGAACGATGCCGCCTTGGAGGCCACCGCCAGCCAGGCCGTCACCGGCGTCGGGGCACCCACGTAGACGTCCGGCGTCCAGACGTGGAACGGCACGGCCGCCACCTTGAAGAACAGCCCCGCCGCCAGCAGCAGCCAGCCGAGCGGCACCAGCATGTTGCCGTGGGCGGCGGCCAGCCCCTGCGACAGCTCGTTGAGCTGCACCGTGCCGGCGGCGCCGTAGAGCAGCGAGATGCCATAGAGCAGGACGCCTGAGGACATGGCCCCGAGGATGAAATACTTGAGTGCCGCTTCGTTGCTCCGCCGCTCGCGCTTGAAGTAGCCGGCCAGGACGTAGCTCGCGAGCGCCATCGTCTCGAGCGAAATCCAGATGGTCAGCAGCGTGTAACCGCTGGCCATGAACAGCATCCCCGAAGTGGCCAGGAGGAGCAGAGCGTAATATTCGGCGGCGCGGTAGCTTCCCTCCTCCAGGAAACGGATGGAGAGCAGCACGGTCAGCGCCGTGGCCACCAGCACCAGCAGCTTCACGTAGAACGAAAAACCGTCCAGCACGAAGCTGCCGCCCAGGATCAGCAGCCGCCCGGGCGCCACCGAGTGGACGCGCAGCAGGACGCCGGCCGTCAGCGCGAGGCTCACGATGGTGACCAGCGCCGAGTCCCGGTTCCCCATGCCGCGGCCCACGGCGCCGGCGAGCAGCAACAGCAGGCCCGCCGCGGCGAGCAGGATCTCCGGAGCGAGCAGCAGGTACTCTTGCGCGCTGGGCACGGGCTACTCCCCCGCCGCCGCAGTCACTGACGGAGCCGTGGCCGTGGCCGCCGCGGGGACGATCGGCGCGGCGGCCACGGCCGTGGCGTAGTGAGGATCGACCTTCGCCACCACGTAGTTGACAGGCTTTTCCAACACGGCCAGGAAAGGTTTCGGATAGAGGCCGATCCAGAAGCAGAGGATGATGAGCGGCGCGAGGTACAGGATCTCCCGCCGGTTGAGGTCCTGCAGGCCCTTGTTGTCCGGGTTGGTCAGCGGCCCGAAGAAAACCCTTTGATACATCCACAGCATGTAGGCCGCACCGAGCACGATCCCCAGGGCCGCGATCAGGCCCCACCACCAGACGCGGTTGAAGGCGCCAACCAGGATGGTGAACTCGCCCACGAAGCCGTTGAGCGTCGGCAGACCGATGGACGACATCGTGATGATCAGGAACACCGTGGCATAGAGCGGCATCACCTGGGAGAGGCCGCCGTAGTCGGCGATGGCCCGCGTGTGCCGCCGCTCGTAGATGACGCCCACCAGAAGGAAGAGGGCGCCGGTCGAGAGGCCGTGATTGATCATCTGCAACACGCTGCCGTTCAAGCCCGGCCCGTTCAAGGCGAACATCCCCAGCATGACGAAGCCGAGGTGGGAGACGGACGAATAGGCCACCAGCTTCTTCATGTCCTTCTGCGCCATGGCCACCAGCGCGCCGTAGACGATGCCGATGAGCGACAGCCCCGCGACCCACGGCAGCAGCCGCATCGTCGCCGCCGGCAGGATGGGCAGCGAGAAGCGCACGAAGCCGTAGGTGCCCATCTTCAGCAGGACGCCGGCCAGGATCACCGAGCCCGCCGTGGGCGCTTCGACGTGCGCATCGGGCAGCCAGGTGTGGAACGGGAACATGGGCACCTTGATGGCGAAGCCCACGAAGAAGGCGAGGAAGATCCAGAACTGGAGGTCGGGCGGAATCGAGGCGCCGATCTTGTGGAACTGCTCGATACTGAAGGTGGCCGGATTGCCCAGCCCCTTCCAGCCGAAGAGGCCGCTGGAGTTGTAGAAGTAGAGCGCCAGGATGCCCAGCAGCATCAGCACCGAGCCCACCAGGGTGTAAAGAAAGAATTTGATCGCCGCGTAGAGCCGTCGCGGCCCGCCCCAGATGCCGATGAGGAAATACATCGGCACCAGCATCACCTCCCAGAAGACGTAGAACAGGAAGAAATCCAGGGCCATGAAGACGCCCAGCATGCCGGTCTGCAAGAGGAGCAGGAAGATGTAGTACTCCTTCTCGCGCTCGTGAATGGCGCTCCACGAGGAGAGGAAGGCCAGCACGCCCAGGAGCGTCGTCAGCAGCACCAGCAGCAGGGCGATGCCGTCGATGCCAAACTCGTAGCGCACGCCGATCGAATCGATCCAAGGCACGCTCTCGCGGAACTGGAACAGCTCGCCGTGGCGGTCGAAGAGGAACCAGAGCGGCAGTGAAAGCAGGAAGTCGACGAACACGAAGCCCGTCGCCACTTTCCGGATCAACGCTCCCTGGCTGCTCTTCATCCCGAAGGCGATGAGCAGCGCCCCCGCGAGGGGCAGGTAGCAAATGATCGAGAGGATCGGAACGTTGTGCATGGCTCCCCCTAATGGCTCCCCTTAAAAGAACTCGAACGCTCAGCCCCGGTGCAGGACCATGTAGACGACCACCAGGGCGAACATGCCGGCCGCGAGCACCAGCGCGTAATTGGAGACGTAGCCCGTCTGCAGGCGGCGGAACAGCTTGGAGAACACGTCGAGGACCGTGGCCACGAGGTTGACCAGTCCGTCGACCACGTACTTGTCGAAGAATCCCGAAACCATGGCCACGGTCACCGTGAGGTTGCGCGCGCCGTTGACCAGCAGGCCGTCGATGAACCCGGCGTCGAAGCGGAAGAGCGTCCGGGCCAGGGCCCAGGTGCCGCCGATCACCGTCCGGTCATACAGCTCGTCGACGTAATACTTGTTGGACAGCAGCCGGTGCAAAGCCGGGAACCGCCGCTCCCACGCCTCTTCCGTCGCGAGCCCGCGAGTGGGGCCGTACAGGCGCGCGGCGAGGACGATGCCCGCGAGCGCCACTCCGATCGCTACCAGCATCAGCGACAGCTCCGCCCAGATACCTATCTCGTGCTCGCCGATGGGGTGCCCGGCGATCCGGTAGACGATCGGGTCGTGGAAATTGTGGAACAGGTTGACGTGCTCGCCCAGCAGCTTGGGCAGGCCCACGAAACCGGCCAGCACGGCGCCCACGGCCAGCACCCACAGCGGCACCGTCATCGACGGCGGCGACTCGTGCAGGTGGTGCTCCTGCTCGTGGGTGCCGCGGAACTCGCCCCAGAAAGTCATGAACACGACGCGAAACATGTAAAAGGCCGTCAAGCCCGCCGTCAGCAGGCCGACGCCGTAGAGCACCCACTCGCCGTGCTGCGCCGCCGTGCCCAGGATCTCGTCCTTGGAGAAGAACCCGGCGAATGGCGGAATGCCGGCGATGGCCAGCGATCCGATCACGAAAGTCTTGTAGGTCGTGGGCAGGTGCTTCCTCAAGCCGCCCATCTTCCGCATGTCCTGCTCGCCGCCCATGGCGTGGATGACGGAGCCGGAGCCGAGGAAGAGGAGGGCCTTGAAAAACGCGTGCGTCATCAGGTGGAAGACCGCCGTGGTGTACGCCCCGAGGCCCGCGGCGAGGAACATGTAGCCGAGTTGCGAGACCGTCGAATAGGCCAGCACCTTCTTGATGTCCGTCTGCACCAGGCCGATGGTGGCCGCGAAGATCGCCGTCGCCGCACCGATCACCGCCACGAATTCCGAAATCCCCGGCGCGAGCTGATAGATCGCATTCGAGCGCGAGACCATGTAGACGCCCGCCGTCACCATGGTGGCGGCGTGGATGAGGGCCGACACCGGCGTCGGGCCCGCCATGGCGTCCGGCAGCCAGACGTAGAGGGGGATCTGCGCGCTCTTGCCCATGGCGCCGATGAACAGGCAGAGGCCAATGAAGGCGGCGAGCGTCAGGCCGAGGTGGCCGGGGCCCAGCAGCAGCGACGGGTCCGCCGCCACCCGCGGGAAGATCTCGCTGTAGCGCAAGGTGCCGAACTGCGAGACCAGGGCAAAGAGCCCGAGGACGAAGCCGAAGTCGCCCACCCGGTTGGTGATGAACGCCTTGCGCCCGGCGTACGGCGGAAATTCCTCTTTGTAATAGAACCCGATCAGCAGGTACGAGCAGAGGCCCACGCCCTCCCAGCCCACGAACATCACCAGGTAGTTGTTGCCGAGGATCAGCAGCAACATCATACCCATGAACAGGTTGAGATAGGTGAAGAAGCGCTGGAACCCGTCCTCGTGGGCCATGTAGCCCACCGAATAGACGTGGATCCAGAAGCCGACGAAGGTGACGACGAACAGCATCACGCACGACAGGGGATCGACCTGGAAGCCCATGTCGACGGTGAAGCTCTTCAATCCGCTCGCGCCGGTGAGCAGCGGGCCGGAGGGGACCCAGGAATAGACGTTGTTTTCAATCGGCTGGTTCTGCGCGTGCTCGGGGCTCCCCAGGTAGCCGGCGATGACCAGCAGGCTCAGCACCGCCGCGAGCCCCACGGTGCCGCAGGCGATGGCCGCCACCGCCTGCTTGCCGATGCGGCCGCGCAGCAGGAAGCCGTTCAGCAGGGCGCCGAGGAACGGCAGGACGGGGATGACCCAGAGCAGCTCTTTCGTCATGTTCATCGGCTATCCCTTGAGCTCCGTCGCTCCGTCGAGCGTCGTGGACTCGCGCAGGCGGAAGAAGGCGATGAGGATGCCGAGCCCCACCGCGGCCTCGCCGGCGGCGACGGTGATGGTGAAGACGGAGAAGATCTGGCCGGTCAGGTTCGAGTGCTGGTAGGAGAAGGCGATGAGGTTCAGGTTCACCGAGTTGAGCACCAGCTCGATCGACATCAGCACGGTGATCATGTTCTTGCGCGCGGCGATCCCGAAGATGCCGATGGCGAAGAGCAGGAAGCTCACCACCAGGTAGTGCGTCGTCGTCACCGCGAACATGGGAATCCTTTCTATTGCCAATATCGCCGGTTATTGCCGGCGTCCCAGCACCACCGCCCCGATCATCGCCACCAGCAGGAACACGGAGGCGATCTCGAAGGGGAGCAGGGCTTGCGTGAACAGGCTCCAGGCCACGGCCTGGGAGTTGCCCACGGCCGCTCCCTGGACGGTCTTGAACGTCTCCGGCTGCGCGAACGCCGGACCGAAGGCGACATGAGCGAAGAAATAGCCGAACAGGGCCAGCAGCGCCACCACCAGTGCCAGCACGAACGGCGACTGGCCGTGAAACAGTTTCAGATCCGGCAGCTTGTGCAGGTTCACCAGCATGATGACGAACAGGAACAGCACCATGATGCCGCCGCCATAGACGAAGATCTGCACGATGCCCACGAACTCCGCGCTGCGCAGCAGGAACAGCACCGCCACCGCGAGGAAGGTCACCAGCAGCGAGAGCGCGCCGTACATGGGGCTGCGCAACGTCACCACGCCCAGCGCCCCGCCGACCGCGAGGGCGGCGAAAAGATAGAACAGGAGGTCCGCGCCATGCGCCGTCAGGAATTCCATGACCTAGGCGATCTCCTCATCCGTGTAGGCGGGCCGCGTCTTCCACTCCTGAAGCTCGTCCATGTCCACGTAGAGGTTCTGCCAGCGGTCGTAGGAGGCGAGCTCGTAGGTCTTGGTGGTGAGCCAGATCGATTTCGGCTCCGTCGGGCACCCCTCCTCGCACAGGCCGCAGAACATGCAGCGCTGGACGTCGATGTCGAAGCGGTCCAGGAGCTTCTCCTTCTTCCCCGTCTCCGGATTCACCTCCTGGTGCCAGTCGATGTAGATGATGTCGATCGGGCAGTCGCGGGCGCAGATGGTGCACTTGATGCACCGGTCCTCGTCCAGCCGGAACATGCCGCGGAAGCGGTGCGCGGGCTCCCAGCGCTCCTCCGGATACTGCACCGTGACCTTCTTCTTGAACATGTTCTTGAAGGTGATCCCGAGGCCCGCGAACAGGTCCAGGAGCATGATCTTGTCGGCAAACTTTTTGAGCGCGCTCAATGGAAGCCTCCCGAGACCAGCAGCTTGATCAGACCCGTGGCGAAGATGTTGAGCAGGGCGAGCGGGATCATCCACTTCCACCCCAGGTCCATGAGCTGATCGAACCGGTAGCGCGGGAAGGTGCCGCGAAACCAGATGTAGGCGAAAAGAAAGAGGACGGCCTTGAGGATGAACCAGATCGGCCCCGGGATGACGGACAGCCACGGCAGCCAGTGCGGGAACGGCGGCAGCCAGCCGCCGAGGAACAGCGTCGTGGCCACCGCCGAGATGACGATCATGTTGGCGTACTCGCCGAGGAAGAAGAGAGCGAAGCGCATGCCGCTGTATTCGGTGTGGAAACCCGCCACCAGCTCCGACTCCGCCTCCGGCAGGTCGAACGGGTTGCGGTTCGACTCCGCGACGCCGGCCACCAGGTAGATGAAGAAGGCCACGAGCTGCGGGATGACGTACCAGATCTTCTGGTCGCGCTGCGCCTCGACGATCCCCACCAGCGACAGGGTGCCGGCGAGCATCAGCGGCCCCACCAGCGCGAGCCCCTGGGGCACCTCGTAGGAGATCATCTGCGCCGCCGAGCGCAGGCCGCCCATCAGCGAGAACTTGTTGTTCGACGCCCAGCCGCCGATGATCAAGCCGTAGACGCCGACGGTGGCCATGGCGACGATGAACAGCAGCCCCGTGTTGACGTCGGCGATGTACCAGGACATGCTGCCCTGCCCGCCCGCCGGCGGGCCGATGGGGATCACTGAGAAGATGATGAACGCCGGCCCCACCACCAGGCAGGGGGCGAGGATGAACGCCCACTTCACGGCCTGGCGAGGGAGCGTGTCCTCCTTCACCAGCAGCTTCATCACGTCCGCGATCGGCTGCAGGAGCCCCCACGGACCCACGCGGTTGGGGCCGAGCCGGGCCTGCATGTAGCCGAGGATCTTGCGCTCCGCGAAGGTGAGATAGGTGATGAGCGGCAGGATGCCGAGGAAAAGGAGGAGGACGATCTTGATCACCGGCGACACCGCCCCGTAGAAGAGCGTGTCCCCCACCGCGTGGCGAATCGACTCGAGGAACCCAGGCATCAGCGGTCGACCTCCCCGAGCACGATGTCGGTGGTGCCGATGATCGCCACGAGGTCGGCGATCAGCGCCCCCTTGCACAGCTCGGGAACGGATTGCAGGTTGATGAACGACGGCGGCCGGACGTGGCAGCGGTAGGGGTTCGGCGTGCCGTCGCCGACGATGTAGAAGCCGATCTCCCCCTTCGGTCCCTCGATGCCGTGGTAGACCTCACCGTCCTTGACAGCCTTCATCACGCGCGGCCGCTTGGCCATGATCGGCCCTTCGGGGAGCTTGTCCAGGCACTGCTTCAGGATGCGGTTGGCCTGCCGCATCTCCTCCATGCGCACGAGATAGCGGTCGTAGGTATCGCCGTTCTTGCCCACCGGCACGTCGAACTCGACCTCCGGGTAGGCCTCGTAGGGCATGGCCTTGCGCAGGTCCCAGGCGATGCCGCTGCCGCGTAGCATGGGGCCGGTGATGCCGTAGTCGATCGCCGTCTCCGGATCGAGGACGCCCACCCCCACCGTCCGCTTCTTCCAGATGCGGTTCTCGGTCAGGAGCCCCTCGTACTCGTCGATGCGGGGGAGGAAGCCGTCCACGAATTCGCGGCACTTGTCCACCCAGCCCACCGGCAGGTCGTGGGGCTGACCGCCGGGGCGCATGCAGTTGAGCGTCAGCCGGGCGCCGCAGTACTCCTCGAAGAGGTCGAGGATCAGCTCGCGCTCCCGGAAGGTGTAGAAGAACGGCGTCATGGCGCCGATGTCGATGGCGTGGGTGGCGAGCCAGAGCAGGTGCGAGGAGATGCGCTGCAGCTCCGCCAGCAGCGTGCGGATGTAGCGCGCCCGCGGCGGCACCACCAGCCCCATCAGCTTCTCGACCGCCCCCACGTAGGCGAGGTTGTTCGTCGCCGCGGCCACGTAGTCCATGCGGTCGGTGTGGGGGACGTTCTGGAAGAACGGATGGAGCTCGAACAGCTTCTCGGTGCCGCGGTGAAGGTAGCCGATGATCGGATAGCAGTCGACGATCCGCTCGCCGTCCACCCGCAGCTTCAGCCGCAGCACGCCGTGCGTCGACGGGTGCTGGGGGCCGAAGTTCAGCTCCATCTCCTCGGAACGGTTGAGGAGGTTGTCCCCCAGGCTCTGGTCGTCGAAGGGCTGGACGAAGGGCTCGCTCATGACGGCTTCTCCGGTGCCGGCGATGCCGGCGACGGGGCGGCCGGCTCGGGCGGCTTGGCCGGCTTCCAGCCCGTGCCGGTGCCGGCGACGGGGCCGGCCGTCTCCCCGTAGTACTCGGGGTAGATCGCCGAGCCCGTGTCAATCCCCTCGACGGGGAAGTCCTTGCGCAGCGGGTAGCCGTTGAAGCCCTCCCAGAGGAGGATGCGGGTCATGTCCGGATGCCCGTCGAAGCGCACGCCGTACATGTCGTACACCTCGCGCTCCGGCCAGTTGGCGGCGCGCCAGACCGTGCAGACCGTGGGCACCGGCGTCGCCTCGTCGGTCGTCACCCGCAGCCGGATGCGGCGGTTCGCCGCGAAGCTGTGGACGTGGTAGACGACGTCGAAGCGCGGCGTGCGCTTCGGGTAGTCAGCGCCGCAGATATCCACCAGATAGGTGAACCTGTGCTTCGTCTTCAAAGAGGCCGCGACCTCGGCGATGGCGTCGCGCCGGATCTGGAGGGTCAGGTCACCGGCGAAGGTGCGGGCCGACTCGATCTTCTCCCCCAGCTCCTCTTTGAGCGCGGCGGCCAGGGGGTCGTCCCCGGCGTCCTTCCAGTCGGGGACGATGGGGTCCTTCTCCCAGAGCGGCTTGTTGGGGTCCTCCGGCGCAGGGGCGGCCTTGGGCGCGGCAGCCGGCTTTGGCGCGGGAGCGGCCCCGGCCGCCGGCGCCGGCTGGCCCGCGGCCGCAGCGGCAGCCTTCGCAGCCGCGGCGGCCTTGGCCTTCTCCAGAGCGGCGGCCCTGGCGGCGGCCTTGGCCTCGGCGTCGGAGGCCGGAGCGGGCGCGGCGGCGGGAGCAGCCGGCTGCTGCACGTCGCCCACCGCGGCCTCCGAGCCGGCGGCGGTCACCGCGGCGTCCGTCTTGGCCTCGGCGACGTCACGAGCCTTCTGCGCCTCCTCCGCGGGCGAGTCCGGCGCTCCGGCGGCGGGCTTCTCCGGCTCGTCGCTCATGCGCGGACCTCGGCCGAGGATGTCGCCGCCGTGGCGGCCTTGGGCTTGCCCACCGTCATGCGGTCGATCTTGCGCTGCAGGTGGAGAAGCCCCCAGAGAAGGGCTTCGGGGCGCGGCGGGCAGCCGGGCACGTAGACGTCCACCGGAATCACCCGGTCCACCCCCTGGGTCACAGCATAGGTCCGGTAGGGGCCGCCGCAGGTGGCACAGGCGCCCATGGCGAGGGCCCACTTCGGCTCCGGCATCTGGTCCCAGAGGCGGCGCACGATGGGCGCCATCTTCTCCGTCACCGTACCGGCCACGATCATGAGATCGCTCTGTCGCGGCGTGGCGCGGAACACCTCGGCGCCGAAGCGGGACATGTCGTGCCGCGGGTCGAGCACCGCCATCATCTCGATGGCGCAGCAGGCGAGGCCGAACTGCATCGGCCAGATGGCCGACCGGCGCGCCCAGTTGAAGATCTTGTCGTACGTCGTGGTGAGGACGTTCGCCTCGACCGAGTCCATCAGGCCCAACGCAGCGCCCCCCGATTCCAGATGAAGACGTAACCCGTGATGAGGATGACCAGGAACACCGACATCTCGATGAAGCCGAAGAGCGCCAGCCGGTCGAACATCACCGCCCACGGGAAGAGGAAGATGGTCTCGACGTCGAAGATGACGAAGAGGACGGCGATCAGGTAGTAGCGGATGGAGAACCGGTGGTCGTGGGCGAGGGTCTCGGGCTCGTTGCCGCACTCATAGGGGTCCAGGTTGGTGGCGACCGAGCCGCCATGCCGCAGCAGCTTGGCCGCCAGCAGCGAGACCACGAGGAAGCCGATGGCCACCAGCGTGAATACGAGAATCGGCAAATAGCTCGTCATGATTGACCCGCCTTCACCTGCTTAGATACGACCAGGAAGCTCCTTTCCGTGTGACCGGGGCGTATTCTACCTGTGGGGTGGGGCGTGTCAAGGACGGGGGCGGGGAGAGGGCGGAGGCGGCGCAGCGCCAGAAGACTTGACCAGGGATGCCATCCTTGTTACCGTAAAGACATGTCGAAGGTCACGAGCAAGCTCCAGGTCACGATCCCCAAAGTAGTGGCGGAACGCTACGGCATCCGTCCTGGAGACGAGATCACTTGGGAGCCTGCGGGAGAGGTCATCCGAGTCGTCCCCCCACGTCCTCCATCGCCACGCCTGAGCCTCGAAGAGCGGCTCCGCCTGTTCGATGAGGCCACGCAGCGACAGCGGGCACGGGAGGCGGGCAGACCCCCGGTGGGCAGGGTGACGGAGCGGGGTTGGCGGCGGGAGGACCTCTATACCCGTGGCAGCTCTCGTTGACACCAACGTCCTCGTCTATCGCTACGACTTTCGCATCAGGCGATCTGTTGTAAACTCGAGCCAAATTTCTGTGCCTGATGTGGTAACGCTGCCTATACTTGAGACCGAGGTGACTCGAGCCTTTCTTCGAGGAAACTTTGATCCTGACTCTCGTAGGAGAAGTGGCCGCTGAATCCGCAGACGTGCAGCGACGGCTGACACCGCCGCTCATCGACAACCCTGTTCGGCCGCTTGAGTCAAAATCTTGGGTCTCCCCGCCGCTCTCGAAGTGGCCAGGTCTCGCAGAAGCTGTTCGTAATCCGTCACCTTCTTCTTGCTCTCACTTCCCGGCCAACCCTGCGCAGCTCCCCGGCGACCCCTTGGAGCTCCATCAGCTTGCGGGCTCTCTCTTCGTGCGTCAGCTTCAGATTCTAGCGGATCAACGTGACGTCGACATCCTTCTTGTAGGCTTCGATCACGGGATCAGGCGGGAGGTCTTCGGGTAAACGGGACATGTCTATAGCTCCAAAATCATCCGCAATCCCTCTTCAACTCGTTCCAACAGGAACGGCGACAGGCTCCCCACCTTCTCAGTCAGGAACGACTTGTCTGCGGTAACCACCTGCGAGACGTTCGCCACGCAATCTTTGGGCAGACCCGTCTGGCAACTCAGAAGCAGTACGTTTCCAGATACCTCGGAAAGCCTCAGATTTGTGGTCAGGATCACGGCAAGGACGGTCCTGATCTCGCTCCGGTTGAAGTCGTCGGACTGGACGATCACGATCGGGCGTCGATATCCCGGCTCGGAGGCGATTGGTTCCGGCAGGGATTCCCCCAGATATCCCTCGCTGGATCACCATTCGTCCCGGGGCAAGGAAGCGGCTTGGATCGCGGAGATCACCGGGTCCAGGTTCGAGGACTCTTCCCGGTAGATCCGGTTCAGAGCCTCGGTGACTCCTTCGTTCCGGTGGGATCGGAGGTACTCTTCAATAGCCGTATCATAGAGCTCGCTTCGCGACATCCCCAGCCGTTTGGCGAGCTGATCGGCAGCTTCGAAGAGCGGATCGGGAAGAGAGACGGCGGTTTTCATGGACAGAGTATAAGCAGAGTCATTCCGCTGATCAAGGCGCTGGGGGCTCAAAGTCCTCGCCCTTGAAACGGCTGTCCAGGGGCAGCCCCGGTTCAGGAAAAGCAGGGACTTCAGGGACGGCAGGGACATGAAGAATATCGCCGAGACTGCCTCTCCCTGCCGTCCCTATTGTCCCTGTCTTCGGTTTTCTGGAATGGCGGAGAGGGCCGGATTCGAACCCGCGCGGCGACTTGCCAGCCGCCGGCCTCCGGGTAGCAACCGGGCACCTTTACAGCGGCCGGGAATGATCCGGGAGACCGCGGCGTTCTGATCCTCCGCAGTTCAGTCGAGCGTCAACACAGGAGGGTCTTCGATGAAGGACGAACCTGGATTTCACGTCGTGCAACGTCGGAGAGGCTCGGGGCGTATCTGGCTGGCGCTCCTGGGGCTGGGGATCGCGGCGGCTTCGGTTTCCGGTTGCGCCGTCGCCTCTTGGCTCGGTCCCCTGTATGCTACAGTGAACAATCTGTCAGACGAAGCGTGCTCCCGTTCCTTCTCCGCCGCGGTGGCCTCGTCCCTGGAACAGCAGGGCGAGACGCCGGAGGACGCGACCGCCGCGGCCTCGCGCGCGCTCCATCTACTTCCACTGAGCGCCGAGCGATATCATTTCGAGGCGGCCTCCAATTCCGGCATTTCCTACGGGTTCCTCCTCCAGCCGCGGAAATCCAATCGCTGTGTGCTGAGGCTGTACGAGCGACAAAAAAACGGCGCCACGGTCTCCAACACTTTCACGTACTTCGCCACCCGTGACCTGAACGATTGCTCCTGCGATTGGATCGTGGATAATTCAAAGACCACCTACTACAACTGAGATTTTCGAACCCGCGCGTTGCGTCATCGCCGGGTTCCCAGCACCGCAAAGTCGAGCACCTCTCCCGGATCGATCCCCTGCGCTTGGGCGGACCTCTACACCGCCGCTCCCCGCCGCCGCAGCCCCGCGTTGCGCCGCCTCTCCTCCTCCTTCCGCTTCTTCGACGCCGCCCACGAGCAGATCGGACAGGCGTCGAGGTCGTGGTAGAGGGCCGGGCAGTACTGGCGGCCGAAGTAGATGATCTGGAGGTGGACCTTCCCCCAGGTCTCCTCGGGAAAGACCCTCTTCAGGTCCCGCTCGGTCTGCTCCACGCTCTTGCCGCTGGATAGTCCCCAGCGGGCCGCCAGCCGGTGGATATGGGTGTCCACCGCGAAGGCGGCGAGGCCGAAGGCTTGGTTGAGCACCACGGAGGCGGTCTTGTGGCCGACGCCGGGGAGGGCCTCCAGGGCCTGGAGCGTCCGGGGCACCTGGCCGCCGTGCTCAGCCTCCAGGATCGCGGAGAGGCGCTGCAGGTTCTTCGCCTTGGTCTCCGAGAGGCCGATGCGGCGGATCAGCCGCTTGACCTCCTCGGCCGGCAGGGCGGCCAGGGCCGCGGGAGTCGAGGCACGGGCGAAGAGGGCCGGCGTCACCTCGTTGACCAGCCTGTCCGTGGTCTGTGCCGAGAGCACCACCGCCACCAGCAGCGTGAACGGGTCCTGATGTTGGAGAGGGACTTCCACGGCCGGGAAGAGCCGGTCGAGGATCTCGGAGATGCGTTGGGCTTTCTCTCTTTTCGTCATGATTTTCCGCCTGGCGGATCTTATCCCGTCCGGCCGCCGTGGCGCAGGTGACAGGGCAAGGTCGCGCCGGTGTCACGCCACCCCTTGCAATTCAGAGCAGATGGCGCATAATTCTCCCAGCGAACCCGTTTCTGTCTTACCAGGGAAGGTCTGACGATGAAAGTCTGTCCGGACTGCAGTACTACGTATCCCGACGAGTTCCTCTTCTGTCCGCTGGACGCGAAGGCACTCCTGCAATTCCAGACCGCGGCCCGGGAAGCGGCCGCCGAAGCCCGGGAACGGGCGACCGGGGCGGCCCACGAGGATGGCGGCACCGAGCGCGAGCTGCCGAGCCCGGCCACCGCCGTGTCGCCGCCGGAGGACGAGCCGGAGACGGCGGCGGACCCGGAGATCCGGGTGGGCGTCACGGTCCATGGCCGCTATGGGCTGGAACGCCGGCTCGGCGGCAGCCCCCTCGGCGAGGTCTTCGAGGCGGTGGACCTGGAGAAGCAGAGCCGCTGGGCCTTCAAGGTGCTGCGGCGAGATCAACTGCAAGACCACCTGCCGCCCGGGCGCTTCGCGCGCCAGGCCGAGCCCCTCACCGGACTGCGGCATCCGGGGCTCGCCGCCGTGCGCGAGGTGGGCGAGACCGAGGATGGCTCGCCGTTCCTGGTCCTCGAGCTGGTCCAGGGCAGGGACCCCTTCGAGCTGAGCCAGCCGGTGCCCCTCGACAGGGTCTGCGAGCTCGGCCGGGAGGTGGCGGAGGCCCTGGCGTCCCTCCATGCCTTCGGCACGATCCACGGCGACCTCAAGCCGCGGCACATCATCCTCACCTCCCAGGGGAGCTGGAAGCTGCTGGACGTCGGGTTGACACCGGTCCTGGAGGCCCTGGCCCCGCCGGACATGGTGGCCGGCACTCCCGGCTACCTGGCGCCCGAGCGCCTGCGCCGCGATGGCCGCGAGCAGTGGGCCGATCCGCGCTCGGACCTCTACTCCCTGGGCGTCGTGCTCCACGAGCTGCTCGCCGGACGGCTGCCGGCGACGGAACGGCCGGCCATCCCCGTCCTGCGCCCGGGCCCCCGCATTCCGGAGAACCTCCAGCGGCTCGTCCTCGCGCTCCTGGACTCGGATCCGGAAGCGCGGCCGGGGAGCGCCCATGAGGTGGCGGAGGTCCTGGCCGCCGTGCAGGAGGAGATCGCTGCGCGACCGGCCATGGCCCTGCCCACGCCCGAGCGGCAATCTCTGCGGCAGCCGCGACGCGCGGCCTCTGGAGCGTCCGACTGGACGCCGGCGCGGCTCTTCAGCCGGCGGCTGGAGATCCGGGGAAAGACCATCGGCTGCGTCTCCTTTTCGCCCGATGGCCGGGTGCTGGCCGGCGCCGGCGACGACGGCGAGGTGCGGCTGTGGGGTCCGGAGAGCGACCAGCCGCTGGCGACGCTCGCCGGACACGACGGGCCGGTCCACGCCGTGGCGTTCTCACCGGCGGCACCGCTGCTGGCGAGCGGCGGCGGGGACGGCACCGTGCGCCTGTGGGACCCGCGGACGAGCCGTCTGCTCGCGACTCTCGCCGGCCACACGGGCGCGGTGTACACGGTGGCGTTCTCGCGCGACGGCCGGACGCTGGTGACGAGCGGCTCGGGCCAGGAGGTCTGGCTCTGGGACGCCACCACCGGCCGGCCGCGGCGGACGCTCGGCAGCGCCGAGCCGGTGACCGCCGCCAGCCTCTCCCCCAGCGGTCGGGAGGTCGTCTACGGCACCGCGGGAGGGATGCTGGAGGTCGTCGATCTCGAGACCCTGCGCACCCGCATCGGCTTCCGGGCTCACCGGCAGACGGTGACGGCCGTCGTCTTCTCGCCGGACGGCTCCCTGGTGGCTAGCGCCAGCGTCGACCGTACCCTGCGGATCTGGAGCACCGAGACCGGCGAGCGCACGGCCGTCCTCACCGGCCACCCGCAGGCCGTCTCCGCCCTCGCCTTCCATCCCGCCGGCACGCTGCTGGCGAGCGCCGGGCTGGACGGCGCCGTGCGGCTGTGGGACCCCGCGGACGGCAAGCTCCGGGAGACCCTGCCGGTCGCCTCGTCCTGCGTCACCTCGGTGGTCTTCTCTCCGGCAGGGGATGCGTTGGCTGCGGGCACGGACCGGTCGTCGATCGAGATGTGGGGAGTGGCTTAGAACGGAGCCCGGCCCTGTTCGGTGAAAACACGAAGGGCGGCCTGCGGTCGCCCCTTCCCACTCCCCCACGCCCTCTCGCCCACCCCGCTCCACCCCGTCACGCCCACGCCTCCCTTCCGAGAGGGCGACCGCTGGCCGCCCAACTTTTGAAAACTTTTCCTAGTACCGGGGCGGCGGCGTGCCGCCCGTCCCGGCACGGCCCTGGGTCTTCTTGACGGCACTCAGGATGCCGAGCCCCACCAGGCAGATCACCCCGACGCCGATCCACATCGACGGAACGCCCATCAGATGGGCTCCGATCGCCAGGCCGATGATCACGATGATGAAGCCGATCAGGTAGATGCCGAACGAAGAAGACATGATGCCGCGCTCCTCTTGGAGTTGAGTCGACCACACGGCCATGAAGGCCGGCCGGCGCTCGCGCCTGGGTTCATTCAAAACCCGGGCCAGCTTCGGGGGAGGTCCTCACCCCTGTCCCCATGGGAGCGACCTTAGACTCGGACCGCCGGTCCTGGGCGGGGGAGAGCTGAGGCAGAGCTCGCCTGCTCAGGCCCGGGAGCTCCAAAGGACGTCCGGCGCACCCCGCTTGAAGTTCTCGGAGCGCGCCATGACGAACAGAGCGTCCGAGAGGCGGTTGAGGTAGCGCACGACCCAGGGGCCGACGGGCTCCTGGCGGGAGAGGTGGATCACCTCGCGCTCGGCCCGGCGGCAGACCGTGCGGGCGACGTGGAGCTGCGCCGCTCCCGGCGTGCCGCCCGGCAGGATGAAGTTCTCCAGCGGCTTGAGCTCCGCCTGGAGATCGTCCATCAGCTCCTCCAGAGCGTTGACGTGCCGCTCCTCCACCACCGGCACGGGCATCGCGGCCTTGTCCTCCTCCAGGATGCAGAGGTCGGAGCCGACGTTGAACAGCTCGTTCTGGATGCGCGCCAGGGTGGCGGCCAGCCTCGGATCGAGCCCCAGGGCGATGGCGACGCCGATCGCCGAGCTCAGCTCGTCCACCGTGCCATAGGCGGCGATGCGCGCCGAGTCCTTCGGCACCCGCTGGCCTCCGCCGAGGCCCGTGGTTCCATCGTCTCCGGTCCGGGTGTAGACCCGGGTGATGCGTGGCATGAGCGGCCTCCTTTTTCAAACGAACCTCTCCCTCTTCTCCCGGCGGAAGGGGGAGGCTGGGAGAAGAGGGCCGGGGTGATGAGGGTCTTGGGTGGGCGGCCCGCAACGCCCGCGGCAGCCACCCCGCCCGCCGCAACAGGTCCCGCAGGCTCAAAGCGAAGAGCACGAGCAGCGGCACCGAAGCCTGGAGCAGGAAGCGGTCCCAGGTCGTCCTCACGACGAAGTCCGGCCGCAGGCTGACCGTGGCATAGATCCAGCCCACGCCCAGGGGGACCGCCGCGGCAAGGAGCAGGGGCAGAGCGGGCCGCCGGCGCAGCCCCCGCCAGCCGGCGGCCACCACCAGGGGCGCCGCCGACCAGAAGAGGCCCCAGTCGAGGAAGCTCACCATCTCGGCGCGCGCGTCCCGGGCGAGCCGCGGGAGACGCGTCACGATCCCCGGCCAGAGGAGGGACCAGGACGTCGCCTGCTCGAAGCTCTCGAAGCTCTCGGGAACGCCGGCCCGCCAGGAGAGCAGCAGGATCAGGGCCAGCGCGACCGGCAGGGCCGCGAGGGCGAGCGCCCGCCGGCGCTGGCGCCAGAGCCGGCGGCGCCGCTCGCCCCCCTTTCCCGGCACGAGAGGGTAGAGGGCCGCCAGCCCCAGCGCCACGGGAGCGAGGATCTCGCCCTCGGCCTTGGTGAGCACGGCGGCGGCGAGCAGCATCCCCGCCGCCAGGCCCCCGGACGGCCGCGGGCGGGTCGCAAGCAACAGCAGCAGGCCGCCGCCGAAGAAGCACGCCAGCGGCAGGTCGCTGTACGCGGACGCCGCGCCGCCCGTCACCGCGAAGGCGGGGAAGGAGAGCAGCGCGGCGGCGAGGGCCGTCCACGCCGCCGCGGCACGGCCCGCCAGCGCCTCGGCCCCGCCGTAGATCAGCAGCAGCCAGGCGGGGAAAAAAACGCCGTAGAGCGGCCGGAAGGCGTGATGGTCCAGATCCGACCGGGTCGCCTCCAGCACGGCCACCTGGGCCACCGGCATCAGCAGCGGATACCAGGGGTGGGAGACGTACCACCCCCGCTGAGCCAGCGCGGCCGGATGGACCGTCCCCTCGCTGCGCACCCAGCGCGCCTGGGCGCTCCAGGTCATGCGCCCGTCCCAGTCCGTCAGCGGATTGTTCAAGGTGTCGCAGAGCAGGGCCAGGGAGACCAGGACGCCGGCCGCCAGCGCGAGCCACTCCACGAGCCGCTTCGGCCTCTTTCGCCGGGGTGACTGCGACGGCGATGGCGGCCGCCGCCGGCGCAGCCACGAGACGGCCCCCGCGAGGACCGGCGCGGCGGCCACGGCCAGGATGGCCGGAGAGCGCAGCGGCACGGCTAGCCAATGGGAGAGGGCGTAGAGCGCTCCCGCCGTCCAGGCGACGCCAAGCAGCCAGGCGTGGGCCAGGCGGCGGACCGCCGGCAGCTCGCGCATCGCCGGCAGGAGCTCGACGAGGCCGGCACCCGGAGCGGCGAAGAGCGCCACGCCCGCGAGCCCTTGCAGGGCCTCAGCCGGAACCATGGCTCAGCTCCATCCGGCGCAGGAAATCGTCGCGTCCGAGCAGCACCGCCGGACGGTGGGGAAAGGCGATGACCACCCAGCGCGGCCCCGCCGGCAGGCTCCACGGCCGCCGGGCCGGACCGGCCATCTCGCTCAGCCGGCCCACAGAACGGGCCCGCCGGGGCGCGAGCTCGAAGCGCACCCAGTAGGTCGAGCCCTGCCACTCCTCGCCGCCATCCACGAGCAGGTACTCGCCGTCCGCTGGAATGGCGCGGCGGATCGCATCCAGGGCGGCCGCCTCGGGGGCTCCCAGCACGCGGACGTGGGCGCCCCGGGCGTCCTCTCCCGCCAGCGACACGACCTCGGAAATGCGGCGCGCGACGCGGGTCGCCGTCAGGGGGAGGGCCGCCAGCAGCGATACCGCCAGGAGCGCCAGCGCCACGGCACGGAGCACGGAACCCGCGAAGGAGAGCACAGCGGCAGGTTTATCACGATTTCCCGGAAACTCCAGGGGTACAATGCGCCGCGCATCCGCATCCGAGGCCACGCATCGGATAGAATCTCGAATTCAAGTACCCGCGGAGCAGGTTTTGCCCTATACGATCGGCATCGACGCCCGGAAGATCCAGGACTTCGGCATCGGCACCTACGTCCGGAACCTCGTCCGGTCGCTGGCCGCCATCGATTCCGAGAACCGCTACGTGCTGCTGGCCAAGCCCGGCGACCGCGAGGGGCTGCTCGACCTGCCGGACAACTTCCAGGTCGCCCTGGAGAGCTCGCCCGTCTACTCCCTGCGCGAGCTGGCGGCCCTCTCCTGGCACCTCTACCGGCGCAAGCTCGACCTCTATCACTCCACTCACTACGTGCTGCCGGCCTGGGTGGGGTCGAAGGTGGTGGTCACCATCCACGACATCATCCACCTCCTCTACCCGGAGTTCCTGCCGAGCCACCTGGCCTTCCTCTATGCGCAACGGATGATCCGCCGCAGCCTCACCCGCGGCGACCGTATCATCGCCGTGTCGCAGAATACGAAGCACGACCTGGAGCATCATTTCGAGGTCGGCCGCCGCAAGATCCAGGTCATCCACAACGGCGTCGAGGACATCTTCCGCCAGCGCCTGCCGGCCGAGGACCTGCAGCGCTGGCTGCGCGACCTGGGAGTCGCCCAGCCCTACCTGCTGTTCGTGGGCAACCCCGCCAAGCCGCACAAGAACCTGGACACCGTGGTGCAGGCCTACGCCCGGGCCCGGCGCATGGCCCAGTTCGACGCGCCGCTGATCTGCGTCGGCAGCCGCCAAGGGTCGGAGTTCAAGATCCGGCAGCGGGCCAACTACCTGGGGATCGGCGACAGAGTCCGCCTGCTGGGCCACGTGGCGCACGAGGCGCTGCCGGCGATCTACCAGGGGGCGACGCTGTTCCTCTACCCGACGCTCTATGAGGGGTTCGGGCTGCCGGTGATCGAGGCCATGGCCTCGGGGGTGCCGGTGATCACCTCCAACACTTCGGCGCTCAAGGAGATCGCCGAGGGCTATGCCCACCTCGTCGACCCGCTGGACCTCGACGGCATCGCCAAGGCGATCGCCCACCTGATGGGCAACCCCGAGGCGCGGACGAAGCTCGTCGAGCTCGGCGAGCGCCGGGCCGGGGACTTCCGCTGGGACGAGACGGCGCGGCGGACGCTCGACGTCTACCTCTCGGTCATCGCGGGCCCGGGAGAGGCGGGGTGATCCCGTTCCAGTTTCCGCCGGCGCCGCCACGGCCGGGGCCTCCCCAGCCGCGGGTGGCCCTGGTGCACGACTGGCTGACCGGCATGCGCGGCGGCGAGAAGGTGATCGAGGTGCTGGGATCGCTCTACCCCGACGCTCCCCTCCACACCCTCTTCCACTTCCCCGGCAGCGTCAGCCCGGCGATCGAATCCCACCCCATCCGCACCAGCTTCCTGCAGAAGGCGCCGGGGCTCCGCCGCCACTACCGCAGCTACCTCCCTCTCTTTCCCGCCGCCATCGAGGAGCTCGACCTCTCGGGCTTCGACATCGTCCTGAGCTCCAGCCACTGCGTGGCCAAGGGGGTCATCGCGCCGCCCGACGCCTTCCATCTCTGCTACTGCCACACCCCCATGCGCTACGCCTGGGACCAGGAGCACGCCTACTTCCCGAAGCGCACGGGCGCGGGGCCGCGGCTGCGATCGCTGGCGCTCACCGCCCTGCGCGCCTGGGACGTTTCGTCCGCGGCGCGCGTACACCTCTTCGTGGCCAACTCCCGCTTCGTGGCACGGCGGATCGAGACCTACTATGGCCGCCCCGCCGAGGTGCTGCATCCGCCCGTGGACGTGGACTTCTTCACCCCCGGCAAGGCCCGGGAGCGCGGGAGGGAGAAGGGATACTGCCTGATGGTCTCCGCCCTGGCGCCATACAAGAAGGTCGAGCTGGCCATGGCGGCGTGCGAGAAGCTGGGCCTCGAGCTGCGGATCGTGGGCGAGGGGCCGGAGCGCAGGCGCCTCGCCGGAATGGCGACCGCGAACGTCCGCTTCCTGGGGAAGGTCGGCGCCGGCGAGCTGCGCGAGCTCTACCGCGGCGCCCGGCTCTTCCTGCAGCCCGGCGTCGAGGACTTCGGCATCGCCTCGGTGGAGGCCCTCGCCTGTGGCACGCCGGTGGTCGCCACGGCGCGCGGCGGCATCCTCGACGTGGTGGAGGATGGCCGGCACGGCGTGCTCTACGGGGATTGGGAGGGACCCTCGGCCCTGGCGGACGCGATTGACAAAGCCGGCCGGATCGGATTCAATGAATTGGACCTGCGCGATCGGGCAGAGTCGTTCTCTGTCTCGCGATTCACGTCGCGCATCCGTGCTCTTTTATCTCATCGGCTTAGCTGAGGGTGCCTCTCCTTTGATCCAGGAACGACACAGGAAGACGGCTGGTCTCTACCTCTTCACCGACGTCGCGGCGACGCTGGCCGCCTTCTTCGCCGCCTGGCTGCTGCGCTTCGAGGTCGCCGTGATCCCGGTGACCAAGAACGTCCCCGAGTTCGGCCCCTATCTACAACTGGTGCCGTTCGTGATGATTTTGTGGCCGGTGGTCTTCTACTTCCACGGCCTCTACCAGAGCCGCCGGGGCCGCAGCCGGGTGGACGAGGTGCTCACCATCGGTCTCGCCGTGCTGCTGGCCACCGTGCTGCTCTCGGTGGTCATCGCCTGGTACCGGCCGCCGGCGGGGCCCGGCAGCCGCGAGTACTTCACCTACAGCCGCGCCTTCGTCGGGCTGTTCGCGCTGGTGGACCTGGGTCTCGTGGCGTCGTCGCGCATGGTGGTGCGCTCAGCTCTGCGGCGCGTGCGCAGCTCCGGGCACAACCTGCAGCGCATCCTGGTGGTGGGCGCGGGATTGCTGGGCCGCGAGATCACCACCAAGATCCTCGCCCACCGCGAGATGGGCTTCGAGGTCGCGGGCTTCCTCGACGACGATCCCGGCAAACAGGGGACGACGATCTGCGGCGTGCCCGTGCTCGGCACTCTGCGTCAGGCCGAAGAGGTCGTCGGGACACAGGGCATCGATCAGGTTTTCATCACCCTCCCCCTCGAAGCGCACAAGAAGGTCCTGCAGCTCATCGACCTCATGGCCCGCGAGTGCGTGGAGATCCGGCTGGTGCCCGACATCCTCCAGTACGCCACCCTGAAGGCGGCGCTCGAGGACCTCGACGGCACGCCGGTGATCAACCTCTCGCAGGTGCCGCTCCAGGGTTGGAGCAGCATGGTCAAGCGCACCATGGACCTCACCATCGCCTCGGCCGCGGCCGTCGTGCTGCTGCCGC
The DNA here is from genome assembly GCA_036264085.1 of Thermoanaerobaculia bacterium. Lineage (GTDB taxonomy): Bacteria > Acidobacteriota > Thermoanaerobaculia > Multivoradales > UBA5704 > DATARR01. The sequence goes on from DATARR010000180.1 coordinate 54,638, forward strand.
TGTTCCCCCTCATCGCACTCGCCATCTGGCTCGAGGACCGCGGCCCCATCTTCTACCGCCAGGAGCGCATGGGGCTCGACGGCCGTTCGTTCATGATCCTCAAGTTCCGTTCCATGCGCGTCGACGCCGAAGCCAGCAGCGGTCCGGTGTGGGCGATCAAGGACGATCCGCGCCGCACACGCGTCGGCAGCCTGCTGCGACAATGGTCGTTCGACGAGCTGCCACAGGTCTGGAACGTCCTCACCGGCGACATGTCGATCATCGGCCCGCGCCCCGAGCGGCCGACGTTCGTGCGTGAGTTCAAGCACAAGATCCCGCGCTACATGCTGCGCCACCGCGTGAAGTCCGGCATCACCGGCTGGGCTCAGGTGCACGGCTGGCGCGGCAACACCTCGATCAAGAAGCGCATCCAGTACGATCTCTACTACATCCAGAACTGGTCGCTGTCGCTCGACTTCAAGATCCTCTGGATGACCCTGCGCTACGCGCTGCGCCTCAACGCCTACTAGCCTCTCGCGGGCAAACCCTTATTTCGCGGGCATTCCGCGGGCTTTTCACGGCGCCGCGCAAAGTCTTGCGGCGCCGGCGTAGCCACGCGTGAGGCCGCTTCAGCGAGCCGCCCGCGGCCGGTCGTCGAGGCCAGCCGGCAAGGACACTAAGGGTAGAGGCGTAAAAGCACTTGACGCCCAAGATGTAGTGGGCGTAACCTAAACGCATCACCACATGCCCGCAACGTTGGGCATCCTTCAAAAGGAGATTGGAATGGCTAGCGCAAAGAAGTCTGCCAAGGCCCCTGCAAAGAAGGCCGCTGCCGCGAAACCGGCGGCGAAGAAGACCGCCGCCAAGAAGACCGTGGCCAAGAAGACCGTGGCCAAGAAAACCGCCGCCAAGAAGCCCGCTGCCAAGAAGGCGGCCAAGACTGCGACGGCGACGAAGAAGACCGCGGCCAAGAAGACCACCGCCTCCAAGAAGGTCACGGCTCCGAAAAAGGCTGCCAGGAAGACGACCGCCAAAAAGCCGGCGGCGAAAGCGTCTGCCAAGAAGGAGCAGTAGGGCGGAGCAGAGAGAGGTTCAAGAAGGCGACGTTCTGGACTTTTTCCGGGGCGCTGTTTCTTTGTCGACCTCCATTGTCTGCATCACCAGCGTCGCCTAGCACGGCGTCACCGCCTCCGCCCCGAGGCGAGAGCGTCGTGCCGGCTCCAAGAGCAGTCTTTCAGGCGGCCGTAGCCAGCAGGCGTGCCGCCGCTCGATCCACCAGCCACAAACGATTTCCTGCCACGATCTGCGCGGGATAGCGCTCGGGATCGCGCGGGCCCTCGAGCACGGCGCGCAGGGGCTCGGCCTTGTCGTCGCCGCTGACCAGAAAGGCGGTGAGACGCGCATGGTTGAGCACCGGCGGCGTCAGCGTGATACGGAAGGTGCTCTGCGCCTCGACCCACGGCGCCACCACGAGGCGCTCGCTCTCGTGCACGGCCGGACTGCCCGGAAACAGCGAGGCGGTGTGCGCGTCCTTGCCGAGGCCGAGCAGCACGAGATCGAATCGCGGCCACTCGCCCGGCGCGAGATGAAAGAAGGCGCGCAGCTCCGCTTCGTAGGCCGCCGCGGCAACGGCCGCGTCCGGTTCCTCGGCGCGGATGCGATGGACGTTCTCCGCCGGCAGCGGCACCGCGTCGAGCATCGCCTCGCGCGCCATGCGAAAGTTGCTGTCCGGATGATCGGGCGGCACGTGGCGCTCGTCGCCCCAGAAGACGTGGACGGAGCTCCACGGCAATCGATCGCGATAGGGCGGGCTCGCCAGCGCGCGATAGAGATCGCGCGGTGTCGAGCCGCCGGAGAGGGCCCACGCGAAAAGGCCGCGCTCGCGCACCGCCTCCTCGGCGCGCCGCGCCACCTCTTCGGCCGCGGCGCTCGTCAGCTCCGCGGCAGCGGCGAAAACGGCGAAACCGCGGACCTCGCTCAGCCCCGCCATTTCCGCCCGTCCTTCTGGATCAGCTCCTCGGCTTCCTTCGGTCCCCACGTGCCGGCCGCGTAGTTGGGGAAGTTGCGCGGCGCGAGCGCTTTCCACACGTCGAGGATGGGCGTCACCACGAGCCACCCCGCCTCCACCATGTCGCTGCGATGGAAGAGCGTCGAATCGCCGATCATGCAGTCGTAGAGCAGGGTCTCGTAGCCGGTGTGCGGCTGGGCGCCGAAATAATCGGCGTACTCGAAGTGCATCCTCACCGTGCCGAGCCTCACCTGCGGGCCGGGCACCTTGCCTTCGAAGCGCAGCGAGATCCCCTCGTCCGGCTGAATGTGCAGCACCAGCAGGTTGGGACTGAGGCGCTCGACCGGCGTGTCGCGGAACAGCATCAGCGGCGCGCGCTTGAACTGGATGGCGACCTCGGTGGTGCGCTTCGGCAGGCGCTTGCCGGTGCGCAGATAGAACGGCACGTCGGCCCAGCGCCAATTGTCCACGAACAGCTCGAGCGCGGCGAACGTCTCCGTGCTGGAGCCCGGCGCCACGGACTTCTCCGCGCGATAGGCGGGCACGCGCTCGCCTTCCTCGGCGCCTTCGCCATACTGGCCGCGCACCGTGAGGCGCAACACGTCCTCGGGCGTGAACGGCCGGATCGCCGAGAGCACCTTCACCCGCTCGTCGCGCACCGTGTCGGCGGCGAACGACACCGGCGGCTCCATGGCGGTCAGGGCGAGGAGCTGGAACATGTGGTTCTGCACCATGTCGCGCAGCGCGCCGGCCGCTTCATAGTAGGCACCGCGCCCTTCGACGCCCACGGTCTCTGCGACGGTGATCTGCACGTGATCGACGTAGCGGCGGTTCCAGATCGGCTCGAAGATGCCGTTGCCGAAGCGGAACGCCATGATGTTCTGCACCGTCTCTTTGCCGAGGTAGTGATCGATGCGATAGATCTGCTTCTCGGCCAGCACCTCGCGGATGTCGCGGTTCAGCTTGCGGGCGGAGTCGAGGTCGTGGCCGAACGGCTTCTCGATGATCACCCGCCGCCATCTCCCCTCCTCCTCGCGGGTGAGGCCCGCCTCGCCGAGGCGGTGGATGTAGTCGCAGAACAGGCTCGGCGGCACGGCGAGGTAATAGAGATAGTTACCCGCCGTGCCGAGCTCCGCGTCGACCTTCGCCAGCGCCTCCCCCAGGCGGCGGAACGTTTCAGGATCCTCCAGGTCGCCCGCCACGTAGCGAAGGCGCTGCAGCAGCCAGCCGATCTTCGCGTCGTCGACCTCGACGGTCGCGAACTGCCGCAGGTCCTCCTCCATGCGCTGCCGGAACTCCTCCTCCGACAGCGGCGAGCGGCCGATGCCGACGACGGCGAATTCGTCCGGCAGCAGACCGTCATCGACCAGGTTGTAGAGCGCCGGGATGAGCTTGCGTTTCGTCAGGTCGCCCGTGGCGCCGAAGATCACCATGGCGCACGGCGGCGCCGGCCGCGCCTTCGACTCGTCCATCTTTTCCAACTCTTCGCTCGCCACCGGAGAGGTCATGGCGTCAACCCTTGGCCGGGTGCTCGACGTGGCCGCCGAACTTGTTGCGCATGGCGGAGAGCATCTTGTCGCCGAAGGTGTGGTCCTGGCGGGAGCGGAAACGATCGAACAGCGACGCGGCGAGGACGTTGACGGGCACCGCCTCTTCGATGGCGGCCTGGAGCGTCCACCGCCCTTCGCCCGAGTCTTCGACCTGGCCCGTGAACTCCTTGAGCTCGGGGCTCTCGGCGAGAGCGCTCGCCGTCAGGTCGAGAAGCCAGGAGGCGACGACGCTGCCGCGCCGCCACAGCTCGGCGATGTCGGCGAGGTCGAGATCGAAGCGGTGGTCGTCGGGCAGGGCCTTCGAGGTGGCGTTCTTGAAGATGTCGAACCCCTCGGCGTAGGCCTGCATCAGGCCGTACTCGATGCCGTTGTGCACCATCTTCACGAAATGGCCGGCGCCGACCGGACCGCAGTGCAGCCAGCCGTCCTCGGCCGTGCTCTTCTTGCCTTCGCGCCCCGGGGCCGGCGGGATGCTGCCGCGGCCGGGCGCCAGCGTCTTCCAGATCGGTCCCAGCCGCTCGACGGCTTCGGTCTCGCCGCCGATCATCAGGCAGTATCCCCGCTCGAGGCCCCAGACGCCGCCGCTGGTGCCGGCGTCGACGTAGAAGATCCCCTTCTCCGCCAGCGCGCGGGCGCGCCGCACGTCATCCTTATAATAGGTATTGCCGCCGTCGACGATCGCATCCCCCTTCTCCATCCTCTCTCCGAGCGCCTTCACCATGCTTTCCGTCGGATCGCCCGCGGGCACCATCACCCACGCCGTGCGCGGCGGCCGCAGCCGCGCCACGAACTCGTCCAGCGTTCCGGATCCCTTTCCACCCTCGGCCACCAGCTCCGCCACCGCGCTCGGGTTCAGGTCGTAGACGACGCACTCGTGCCCGTCCCGGAGCAGGCGGCGGACCATGTTGCCGCCCATGCGTCCGAGGCCGATCATGCCGATCTGCATTGGAGTCCTCCCTTTCTGACGACGGTTGACCCCCTCCTCACTGGCGACCGGGAGGGAGCCATGGAAGTCTACTACCGCCGGGCGGTCCCGGCTTTGCAAGCCTGTGACGGCCGAGGAGGACGCGAGAATGGGCAGACTCAAGATCGGAACGAAAGGCATCGCGCTGCTGCTGCTGGCGCTCCTGGCCGGCCCGGCGATTCCGGCAGCGGCCGAGGTGGCCGTCACCGCCAAGGCCGGCACCCTGGGCGGCGGCGCGGAGCTGACGGTGGGCCTCTCCCCGCAGTGGAACGTCCGCCTGGGCGGCAACGCCTTCAACTACACGGACAACCGCCGCGAGGTGAGCGGCATCTTCTACGATGCCACGGCACATCTGCGCACGGCCGAGACCCTGCTCGACTTCCACCCCGGCGGCGGTGGTTTCCGCCTGTCGGCCGGCGCGATCTACAACGACACGCGGATCGACGGCAACAGCCTGGTGCCGGCCTCGGGGGTCTATGACATCGGCGGCGTGCCGGTGCCGGCGAGCCTGGTGGGCACGCTCGACGGCCAGATCAAGTTCGACCCGATAGTCCCCTATGCCGGCCTCGGCTGGGGGAACGCGGTGGGACCCGGCCGGCGGGTGCGCTTCGCCGCCGACCTCGGCGTCATCTTCCAGGGCAAGGGCAAGGCCACGCTGACGCCACGGATTCCGGCCGGCAGCCCGCTCAACGCGCCGGTCGCCCGCGACGCCCTCCAGATCCTCCTCAATCGCGAGGAGGCGGAGATCGAGAAGGACGTGGCCGATTACACCGTCTATCCCGTGGTGTCGATCGGCGTCTCCTATCGATTCTAGCCGGTGCTAAGCTCACCGGCCATGGCCGGACTGTGCCGTCTCCCGACGCTGCTGACGCTCCTCCTGCTGATGGCCGGCTGCGCCACCGTGCCCGTGATGCCGGCGCGAAAGGACGCCTTCGACATGAACCGTGCCGCCGAATCCTACGTCAAGCTGGTGCTCGCCGTCGGCCAGCACGACGCCGACTACGTGGACGCCTTCTACGGCCCGCCGGAGTGGCGCAGCGAGGCCGAGGCACACAAGCGGCCGCTGACCGAGATCCGCGCCGAGGCCGAAACGCTGATCGCCACGATCTCCGGCCACCCGGCGAGCGGCGACGATCTCGAGCGCCTGCGGCACGCCTATCTGCTGCGCCAGCTCCAGTCCATGGTGGCGCGGATCGACTTCCTGTCAGGAAAGCGGATGAGCTTCGACGAGGAGTCGAAGGCCCTCTACGACGCCGTGGCGCCCACCTACGGCGCGGCGCACTTCCAGCAGATCCTCGACCGGCTCGAAACAGCCGTACCCGGCGAGGGCACTCTCCCGGAGCGGGTGGAGGCGTTCCGGCAACGCTTCGTCATCCCCCGCGACCGGCTCGACGCCGTGTTCAAGGCCGCGATCGACGAATGCCGCCGGCGCACGGCGCAGCACGTCGAGCTGCCGGCCGGCGAGAGCTTCGTCGTCGAGTACGTCACCAATAAATCCTGGAGCGGCTACAACTGGTACAAGGGCGGGTACCACAGCCTGATCCAGGTCAACACGGATCTGCCGATCTTCGTCGACCGCGCCGTGGACCTCGCCTGCCACGAGGGCTACCCGGGGCATCACGTCTACAATGCCCTGCTGGAGCAGCACCTGGTGCGGGGCCGCGGCTGGCCGGAATTCTCCATCTATCCGCTCTTCTCGCCGCAATCGCTCATCGCCGAGGGGACGGCCAACTTCGGTATCGAGGTCGCCTTCCCCGGCGTGGAGCGCACGGCCTTCGAGCGCGAGCGTCTCTATCCGCTGGCCGGCCTCGATCCCGCCACGGCGGCCCGCTACGCCGAGGTGCGGGACCTGCTCCAGCAGCTCGGCTACGCCGGCAACGAAGCGGCCCGCGGCTATCTCGATGGCAAGCTGTCCCGTCAGGACGCCGAAGCCTGGCTCGTGCGCTACGCCCTCATGTCTCCCGAGCGGGCGGCGCAAAGGGTGCGCTTCATCGAGCAGTACCGGAGCTATGTCATCAACTACAACCTGGGACAGGACGTGGTGCGCGAATACATCGAAAAGCGCGGCGGCACGGCCGGCCACCCCCAGCAGCGCTGGGAGGAATTCACGCAGCTCATCTCCTCGCCGCGGCTCCCCTCGGGTCTACGGTAGAGACCCGGGGCTCATCGTCGACAGCGCATCCTGGTAGCTGTCCGGCTGGATGGCGTTGTCGCCCACCAGCGGCCCGTCCAGCGTGAAGATGAGAAAGACGCTGAGGCCGATGAGAATGCTGAGCGCCACGGTCAGCACCGCCTGGATCCCGAGCTTTTCGGTGCAGAACAGATAGGTGATGCCGATGGTGATGGCGGCCCCCACCAGCATGATCAGCCACATCAGCCTGGAAAGTCCGTCGTCGACCGCCTGCAGCCGCTGCCGGCGCAGCGTCAGGACGCTGTTGAGCTGGCGCAGGATCTCGCCCTGGGCGACCTGCTGGCCGGGAGTGGACGGCTCGAAGGTGACCATCCGGTGCACGAGCTGGTCCACGTGATCGAGGACCCGGGCCGGAGATTTTCCCTGTGCTTGCAGCGGCCACTCCTTCTGGATCACGACCTCCACGTATCGCCGCAGGGAGCCACGCAGCTCTTCGCGCAGGGGCAACGGATAGGCCTCCATGTCGCGGTAGAGGTCCGACACCGCGACCGCCTCGCCGGTGACCACGTCCCCGACCCGGGAATAGTCCTCCCAATTCGACACCGCGATGAGGCCGACGAGCAGCGCATAGAAGACGCCGATGGCCGCGAAGAAGTAGTTGGCGAGCTCGTTGGAGTCCGCGCAGCGCTTCCGGACCCACGGCCGCGTCAGCCAGAGGCCGGCCAGGGAGACGACGGCGAAGATCCCGACCACGAGGAGACCCGCCCAGAACGTCGGCCACTGATGCAGCCAGCGCATGGTCATGCGATAGCCCTCCTGTCCTGATGAAACGGTTCGAGGGCTATCTTAGCAGACATCAGATCTCTGTCCCGCAGGCGGGTCCTGGCGCACCAATACTCTTGGAGAGGTATCTTTCATGCTCCCCGGAGGTAAACCCATGAAACGAACGAGGATCACACTGTTGGCGGCGGCGGTGCTCGCGGTGGCTTTCATCGCGCGAACGGTCGCCGCGGAGGAGCCCGTGGAGGACAAGGCACGGCTTCAGCTCGTCGAGGCCACGGTCGCGCAGTTGCAGCACGCCATGAAGGCGGGGCTCATCACGCCGGCCCAGCTCGTGCGGATGTACCGCGCGCGCATCGCCGCCTACGACAAGGCGGGGCCCCACGTGAACGCCTTCCTGTTCGTGAACCCGAAGGCCGAAGCGCAGGCGAGGGCGCTCGGCAGGCAACCGGATGGGGACCGCTCGCGCCCGCTCTTCGGGATCCCCATTCTGCTCAAGGACAACATCGACACGGCCGACATGCCGACGACCGCCGGCTCCGTGGCGCTCGCCGGCTCCATTCCGCCCGACGACGCCTTCATCACCAAGAAGCTGCGGCAGGCGGGCGCGATCATCCTCGGCAAGGGCACGCTCACGGAGTTCGCGAACTTCATCGCGCTCAACATGCCGACCGGCTACAGCTCGCTCGGCGGCTTCGGCTTCAACCCCTATGATCCGCGCGAGCTGCCGGGCGGCGACGGCCGGCCGGTGCTGCAGACGGGCGGCTCGAGCTCAGGCCCCGGCATCGCCGTGAACGCCAACCTCGTCACCATCGCCATCGGCACGGAGACCTCCGGCTCGATCCTCAGCCCGGCGAGCGCCAACGGCGTGGTCGGCATCAAACCCACCCTGGGGCTGGTCAGCCGCAACGGCATCATCCCGATCACGGTGGACCAGGACACCGCCGGTCCCATCGCCCGCACCGTCGCGGATGCGGCCCTCCTGCTCGGCGTCATCGCCGGTCACGATCCCGCGGACCCGGCGACGGCCGCGTGTCTCACACCCGGCAAATGCTTCAGCAACTACACGCGGTTCCTCCGCAAGAACGCGCTCAAGGATGCCCGCATCGCCGTGTTGACGCCCATCCCCGCGAACCGCGCCGACATCATGAACGCGGCGATCGACGTCCTGCGCGCTCAGGGCGCCCACGTCGAGCTCCTGCCATCGCCGTTCCCGGCGCAGCTCGGCACCTGCGTGAGCCTCCCCGCTCCCACGGACTGCTCCACCGTCCTCCTGTATGGCCAGAAGCGCGACCTGAACAAGTATCTGGCGGCGACCCCTGGCGCACCCCACAGGACGATCGCCGAGATCGTCGCCTTCAACAGCACCTTCAACCCGCCGATGAAGTATGGACAGGCGATCTTCGAAGCGGCGGCGCAGGTGGATACCACGCCCGGCAGCGCGGACACGCTGCGCTACCAGGCGGACCGCGCGGAGGACCTCAAGCGGTCGCGGGGCGCGCTGGACGCCGTGTACAACGGCCCGGACGGCATCAAGGGCACGGCGGACGATTTCGACGCCATCCTCGCCTCGGCGAACAATTTCGCAGCCACCCCTGCAAAGGCGGGATATCCGAGCATCACCGTGCCCGGCGGCTTCGTGCCGCCGACGCCGCCGATCGCGAATCCGTTCCCGTCAGGAGTTACCTTCTCCGGTCCGGCCTTCTCCGAGCCGCGATTGATCGCCCTGGCCTACGCCTTCGAGCAGGCGACCCACCATCGCCTGCCCCCCGCCAGCACGCCGCCGCTGCCGAGCGACAGCGTGTCGCGGCCGTAGATTCCGGGGAGGGCGGGGGCGTCTCCGGCGCGGCGATATCCCTTCCCAACCTCCGGCGTCGCGACCTCATTCGCGACGCCGGAGAGTACCAATGAACCGGACCTGCATCACCGCTTCGGAGACGACCCGCCGTCCCCGTGGCCTCCGAGACGAAATCGTATCGGGTCCGGGTCGTCTCTACGGAACCGCGGAGGCACGGCCAGGGACAGAGGTTCCGGAGGTGTTGGAAAATTCCGCTTCGCGACGCCTCCGTAATCGCCATCCCTTGGCATCGCGAAACCGGTCCGTAGAGACGCCCCAGACCCGATACGATACCCTCGGCAGTCCACGGGGACGGCGGGGCGTCTCCAGCGCTGGTGTGACACGCACCCGCGACCACGGGCCGCATGCTCCTGGCTGCGGCTGAACCAATGACCGATCGGCGCTCGGGCCGGCGCCACCTCACCGACCCGGCGCAGCGCCTTCTGACCGCAGACGTCAGGGAGGATGCGAACGCTGCGAAAAGGGGCTAGGTACCCGGCTCCCGAGGCTCCTGTAACTTTCGGGCTTGCTGGACGAGGGTGGACGCGTCCCACTCGGGAAGAAGGTTCCGCCTCTCCTCCGTGTAGTTGCCCGAACCGGAATCGAACTGGCGCAGGAATCGAACCGCGTTGACCCAGCCCAAGGCCTCGGTGAGGGCCTGAAAACCGCGGTATCTCAATTCACTCAGGTTCGTAATCAGTGTGTCCATTGGGCTAGCTCCTCAAGAAAGCTTACAGGATCAGCCACCCTGACGTAAAGCTTCTCGGACAACCGAGCTGCACGCTTCAATAGTGGAAGGTCGACCGTGAGGAAGACATCGGCACCCAACAGCTCGGCCGATGCAAGGTGAAAGGCATCGAAGCTCTTGAACCCGATGGCAATGAGGTCTGCGGTACGGCGGGAAAGGTCCTCGTCGGAGAGCGTGGCAATTGGCGCTTGCGCCAGCCAGAGAGCGACCGCCTCTCGGCGTATTTGCATAGGGTTGAGGCTGTTCTCAAGCATCTGCGCTGAAGAGCGAATCAACTCGGCAGTCTCCACAGGAAGGGCCAGAATACTATTCACGGCCTCGGTCTGGAGACGGACAAGGGACTGCTCTTGACGAGTGCGGGCCTCTAACGATCGGGTAGACCCGGCTCTCTGGCAGCCGCACGAAGACCCCTCGGCCCGCCTCCTCCCCCGCGGGGAGACGAAGTCCTCTCTCCAGGAGGCGGGCCCCCTTCGGGCGGGACGGCGGCGGCCTTGGGCTCGGCGGCCGCCATCCCTTCTCAATTGTCAATGAGCCTACGGTCCCGGCCGGCGAGGTCTTCGCCGGACGCTGACTACGGGACACAGATTCATACGACGCCCGTAGCAAAAACGCCCAAGCCGGCCGTCGCGAACGTCTCGCCGGCTCCGGCGAAGGGCTTGCCGGCAACGGCGGGAGGCTCGCCGCGGCTGGCGAAGGCTCTGCGGCTCCTGGCGAAAGGCTCGCCACTGCTGGCGAGGGGCGCGCTGGCTCTCGCGGCGACGCGGCGACGACCGGCGAAGCGTTCGCCGGTGCTGGCGAAAGGCTCGCCACAGGAGGCGGCAGCCGTCGTTTCCGAGGGGGGCGCAGTTTCTGTGACAAATTGAGGCGAGATCCGTATACATCGCAGGAGGGATCCGGCGGCCCCTCTTCGCGAGGAGGGATGCCGGGTCTCGGGTTCATTGACAATTGAGAAGGGACGCCGGCCGCCGGGCCCAAGGCCGCCGCCGTCCCGCCTGAAAGAGGCCCGCCTCCGGGGGAGAAGCTGCGTCCTCCCCGCGGGGGAGGAGGCGGGCCGATGGGTCTCCTCTCACCCGCCCGTCGTCAACCCGCCCATTTCCTGGAGCACGATGCCCGTGATGTAGGAGGAATCGGCGTCGCTCGCGAGGAAGACGTAGGCCGGGGCGATCTCCTCCGGCTGGGCGGCGCGCTTCATCGGCTGCTTGGCGCCGAACTTCTCGACCTTGTCGGGAGTGGTGCCCTGGTCGGCGGGATTGAGCGGTGTCCACACCGGGCCGGGGGCCACCACGTTCGCCCGGATGCCCTTCGGGGCGAGCTGCTGCGCCAGCGCCTTGGTGAAGGTGTGGATGGCCCCCTTGGTCGCTCCGTAATCCAGCAGCGCCTTCTCGCCCATGAGGCCCACCTCGGAACCGGTGGCAATGATCGCGCTGCCCGGCTGCATGTGCTTGACGGCCGCTTTGGAAAGGTGGAAGTAGGCGTCGACGTTGGTGCGGAAGGTGCGGTGCCACTCCTCGTCAGTGATCTCTTCGAGGCTCTCTTTGCGGTTCTGCCAGGCGGCGTTGGAGACGAGGACGTCCAGACGGCCCAGCTCGCGCACGGTGCGCTCGACGACGTCGCGGCAGAACTGCGGGTCGGTCAGGTCGCCAGGGAGGTCCAGGCACCGCCGCCCTTCTTCTTCGATGGCGCGGCGCGTCTCGTCCGCGTCCTGCTGTTCCTGGGGCAGATGGACGATGGCCACGTCCGCTCCCTCGCGAGCGTAGAGGTAGGCGACGGCCCGGCCGATGCCGCTGTCGCCGCCGGTCACCAGCGCCACCTTGCCCTCCAGCTTGCCGGCGGCCTTGTATTTCGGAGCCCGCCACTTAGGCTGCTGCTCCATCTCCGCCTCGAGGCCCGGCTTGTCCAGTTTCTGTTTCGGATACGGCGGCTTGGGCTCGGCCTGAACCTGCGGTTGCTCCTCCAGCGTCTGCGTGCCGCCGCCTGCCTGTCCCTGATTGTCGCTTCGTGCCATGGTGTGGTCCTCCTCTCGTCGTTTGAAGCGCATGGGAAAGGATTACGGCTGCAAGAGCGGTACCCGACCCTCATCGCTCACCCATCTTCTCCCGCAGCCGGCTCTTGCTGACGGTTGACACACCAGATCTCACCGCGCTTTATCCGCCACGTCCTGGACCGTAGCTTCCGCCCATTCGTTGGCCTCGGCCTCGCGGGATTCATCCGCAGCCATGTCCCGGTAGGCAGCAGCGAGGTCCTGAGCTGCAACGTGGGGCTGCACCAGGGTCTCGATGAACTGGCTGATTTTCTCCATGGTGACCTCCGACATGCGACCTACAAAGAATTACTCCGCCTTCAGGAACGTCCCCTCCCGGAGCTCCTCGAAGGCCTGCTGGAGCTGCTCCTGGGTGTTCATGACGATCGGGCCGTACCAGGCCACGGGCTCCGCGAGCGGCTTGCCCGAGACCAGGAGGAACCGGATGCCCTCGTCGCCGGCCTGCACCACGACCTCGTCGCCGCGGTCGAAGAGCACGAGCGAGCGGTTGTCCGCCGCGGCGGGGGGCGCCGTGTCCGCCCAGCCGACCCCTTCGGTGGGCACGGCGAGGGGGCCCGAGGCGTTGCAGAATTTCCCGGACCCCGCGAACACGTAGGCGAAGGCGTGGCGCGTCGTCTCGACCGGCAGGCTCTTCCTGCGGCCGGGAGCCACCGACACGTCGAGATAGACAGGGTCGGCGGCGATGCCGTCCACCGGGCCGGTCCTGCCCCAGAAGCTGCCGGCGACGATGCGGGCGTGGGTGCCGTCGTCGTCCGTGACCTCCGGGATCTCTTCCGCCTTCACCTCCTGATAGCGGGGCTCGGTCATCTTGAGCGATGACGGCAGGTTCCCCCAGAGCTGGAAACCGTGCATCCGGCCCGTGGGATCGCCCTTGGGCATCTCCTGGTGAATGATCCCCCGCCCCGCCGTCATCCACTGGACGTCGCCGGCGGCGATGGCGCCGCGGTTGCCCAGGCTGTCGCCGTGCTCGACCGTGCCGGCGAGCACGTAGGTGATGGTCTCGATCCCGCGGTGGGGGTGCCACGGAAAGCCGGCCAGGTAATCCTCCGGGACGTCGTTGCGGAAGTCGTCGAGGAGGAGGAACGGGTCGAAGTCGGACGTGTTGCCGAAGCCGAAGGCGCGGCGCAGATGCACGCCCGCGCCTTCGAGGGTGGGCTTGGCTTTGATCAGTCGCTGAACGGGTCGAATGGACATGTCGGCCTCCTGTGCACAATGGTAAACAGCCACGCATTCCAACTCACCGGGCCCGTCCGTACTGCACCGGCAACGCCGTCGGCACGCCGAGCTCGCGCTGCGCTCTGAAAACCCAGTACGGATTGCGCAGCAGCTCGCGGGCGAGGAAGACCAGGTCGGCATCGCCGTTCGCGATGATCTCGTTCGCCTGCTGCGGCTCGGTGATCAGTCCGACGGCTCCGGTCAGGATGCCGGCTTCGTGCCGGATGCGCCGGGCGAACGGCACCTGATATCCCGGGCCGATCGGGATGCTCACCTTCGACAGCGTCCCGCCGGAGGAGACGTCGATCAGGTCGACGCCGATCGCCTGGAGCCGCTTCGCCAGCTCGACGGACTGCTCGACGTCCCAGCCGCCTTCGGCCCAGTCGGTCGCCGAGATCCGCACGAAGAGCGGCAGCTCGCCGGGCATCACCCCGCGCAGGCGCTCCGCCACCCGAAGGAGCAGGCGCATCCGGTTCTCCAGGCTGCCGCCGTAGCGGTCCTCCCGGTGATTGGAGAGGGGTGAGAGGAACTCGTGCAGCAGATAACCGTGGGCGCCATGGATCTCGATCACCCGGAAGCCCGCCGCCAGGGCGCGCCGGGCGGCGGCCTCGAAGCCGTCGACCACCTCGTCGATGCCGGCCTCGTCCAGCGGCACCGGCACCGGACTGCCTTCGCTGAACGGGATGGGGCTGGGGGCGACGACGGTCCAGCCGCCCTCTTCGGGCGTCAGGAGAGGCCCCCCGCCCTTCCACGGCGGCTCGGTGCTGGCCTTGCGCCCGGCGTGGGCCAGTTGGATGCCCGCGACCACACCCTGGGAGTGGACGAACCGCGCGATGCGGGCCAGGGGCTCGACGTGCGCGTCGCTCCAGATCCCCATATCGGCCGGGGAGATCCGGCCGTCGCGAGTGACGGCCGTGGCCTCGACCATGACCAGGGCCACCCCGCCCACGGCCCGGCTGCCAAGGTGGACCAGGTGCCAGTCGTTGGCCAGGCCCTCCTCGGCGCTGTACTGGCACATGGGGGACATGACGATCCGGTTGCGGAAGGTCACGCCGCGAATCGCCAACGGGCTGAGCAGGGCCATGGCCGCTCAGGCGACGGCGAAGGCGTAGTCGAAGGCGAGCTCGGCGCGGTTCCGGTCGCCGGTCAGCACCACGCCAAGCTCAACGAGGCTCTCGCGCAACCGGCGGTGGCTAGTCTCGAGGTGGACGCAGACGAGCGGCGGCAGGATCGGGGCGGAATCGCTCCGGTTCGTCGCCAGCACCTCGACGCGCCGCTCGCCCTCGCCGGCGTCGCCCGTCCAAGGGACGACGACGGCGTCGATCCGTTGTCCCAGCTCGCGCAGGTAGGAGCGCAGGCGCTCGGCCGCGCTGCCGGCCTGCTGGAGCCGTTCCAGCTTCTCGTGGCCCAGTTGCGCGAGTTGCTCGGTGGTGGTCACGACCTTTACGCCCAGCTCCTGGAAGAACAGCTCGAGCGACCGCCGCATCCGGCCCTGCTCCACCACCGGGGCGAGGGTTACCGTGGGCTCCGCCGCGCCGCGCCACTCCCCGCCGGCCGGCTGGTAGCCGTCGCGGGCGAGCGCGTCGTGGAAGGAGCTCCTGGCGAACCAGCGCTGGGCGAGCGGCGCCCAGCGCTGCAGCAGATCGAGCCCGGCGACCTCGCGCACGCACGCCTCGATCGCGGCCTCGACGCAGGCGCGGTCGGGCAGCAGGTTGCGGCGGAACTCGGGCCGCAGCCGGCGATGGAGCCGGCGGACCTGGCGCCGCGCCGCGTCGGCCCGCCGCTGGAGGGCGGCGAGCGGGCCGGCGGGCCCGGCCGGCGATACCGCGGCGAGCTCGGCCATGCTCTCGACCTGCTGGTAGCCGGCGAGGGCGGCCTGGCGGAAGTCGTGGGCCGCGAGGGTCTGCTCCGTGAACTTGCGGAAGTGCAGACCCTTGATCGCCAGGGCCACCGCGTGATCGAAGCGCGACGGCCGGTGGAGCAGCGTGCGCGCGAGGAACTTCAGGTAGGCCGGACCCTGGCGCGAGAAGATCTGCTGGCGCAGCGAGCGCAGGAGAGCGAGAAGATCGGCCTTGCGAATCCGCCCGTGTCGCCGCGGCCGGGGCCGGTCGCCAAGCCGGGAGAGGAGCGTCCAGCAGCGCTCGAAATAGCTCGCGAGGCTGCGGTCGTAGAGGGCGCCGAGCACCCGGCGATAGCCGTCGACGAGCACTCCGAGCTCCAGCTCGGGCCGGAAGTTGACGGTGATCTCGACGTTGTTGCCGCTCGACTCGGCAAGCAGGCGCCCCTCGCGCTCCAGCCGGGTGTAGAGATCCGTCCCGCGCAAGGCGGTGAGCAGGCCGACCATGGCCATCGGGATGCCGGCCTCCTGAATGAAGGCAACCTGGGCGTCGAAGACCTCGGGGCCGTCGCCGTCGAGGCCGAGAATGAAGCCGCCCGAGACCTCGATCCCCTTCTCCTGGATCTTCCGCACCGCATGCAGGAGGTAGTGGTCATCGCCGCGGTCGGTGTTCTGGGCCTTCTTCGTCTGCTTCAAGGCCTCCGGGTTCGGGCTCTCGATGCCGAGGAAGGTCATGGTGAAGCCGGCCTCGACCATGGCGTCGAGCAGCGGCTCCAGCTTGGCCAGGTTGACGCTCGCCTCGGTATAGAGCTCGAAGGGGTAGTCGCGCTCGCGCTGCCAGGCGGTGATCGCGGGCAGCAGGCGCAACGCCTCCTTCTTGTTGCCGATGAAGTTGTCGTCGACCAGGAAGACCGATCCGCGCCAGCCGAGCGTGTGGAGACGGTCGAGCTCGGCGAGCATCTGCTCGTTGGACTTCGTGCGCGGCACCCGTCCGAACAGCTTGGTGATGTCACAGAACTCGCAGTCGAAGGGGCAGCCGCGCGAGAACT
>DATARR010000009.1:0-20935 GCA_036264085.1 Thermoanaerobaculia bacterium
GAGCTGCGCAGCGACACCTTCACGCTGCCCACCGACGAAATGCGCCAGGCGATGGCGGCGGCGGAGCTGGGAGATGACGTCTGGGACGAGGATCCAACCGTCCACCGGCTGCAACGCCGGGCCGCCGAGATGGTCGGGAAGGAGGCCGCCCTCCTGGTACCCAGCGGGACCATGGGCAACCTGTGTGCCCTGCTGGCTCACACGAGCGCAGGCGACGAGGTGCTGGTGGAAGCCGAGAGCCATATCTTCATCTCAGAGGTCGCCGGCGCGGCGGTCGTCGGCGGCCTGCAGCTGAGACCGCTTATGACCCGCGACGGCCACCTCACACCGGACCAGGTGCGAGCCGCCCTTCGCGAGCCTGACATTCACGAGCCGCGCAGCGCCCTGCTCTGCCTGGAGAACACCCACAACCGCCAGGGCGGCATCTGCCTCAGCCCGGGGGAGACCCGCGAGCTGGCCGCCCTCGCCCATTCCGCCGGCATGAAGGTCCACCTCGACGGCGCCCGCGTATTCAACGCCGCGGTCGCGCAACGAATTGATGTAACCGAGCTGACCGGCCCGGTGGACTCGGTGATGTTCTGCCTCTCCAAGGGGCTGAGCGCCCCGGTTGGCTCGATGCTCGCCGGCTCCGCCGCCTTTGTGGAGCAGGCCAGGCGCCGGCGCAAGATGCTGGGCGGCGGCATGCGCCAGGCGGGCGTCCTCGCCGCGGCGGGGCTGGTGGCCCTGCGCCAAGGGCCGGCCCGCCTGCCCGCGGATCACGAGAACGCCGGCCGCCTGGCCCGCGCCCTTGCCGAGGTCCCCGGCATCGAGCTCGACCTCGCCACCGTGCGCACCAACATCGTCATCTTCCGCCTCGGACCCGAGCTCTGCGACGGCTCGTCCACGACCTTCCTGGCCCGCCTCCAGGAGGCCGGCGTCCTGGGCGGGCGGGTCAGCCGCGACCAGGTGCGGCTGGTGACCCACCGCGACGTCAACCGCGGCCAGGTCGACCAAGCGATCGAGAGGATCCGGGGGTTGGTGGGAGTGGCGGCCTGAAAGGCCGCTCACCCGCCGGCAGGGTCCGCCAGCAGGCGCGCGATCGTCTCCAGCAGGATGCTCTTGTCGACGATCGGCTTGCTGACGTGGCCGTCGAAGCCGAGCGCGAGGTAGCGCTTGCGCTCCGCGTCCGAGGCGTAGGCCGTGAAGGCCACCACCGGGACCTCCCGCAACCCGGGATCGGCCCGCATCCGCGTCATCACCTCGACGCCGTCCATCCCCGGCAGTGAGATGTCGAGCAGCACGAGGTCGGGCTCGAACCTGCCGAAATCCGCCAGCGCCAGGTCGCCGGTCTCGTAGTCGGCGACCTCGTACGTGCGGCCCAGCAGCAGCCGGGCGAGAATCCGGGTCTCGGGATTGTCCTCCACCACCGCGACCCGTTTCCTGCGCGCCCCTGCCGCGCGAGACTCCCCCGAGGCTTCTCCTTTCGTCCGCAAGCCCGTGGATGCTAGCGCAGTGGTCATCTTTTGACCAGCGGGCTTAATGTGGATCGTAACTTCGGCTGTGTAGCTTCAGGACGCGATCCAGATTACCGAAGACGAGGGACACTCCATGGACAAGATTCTCGTGGTCGACGACGATGCGGACCTGCTCACGCTGGAGGAGACGGTGCTGGCGAGAGCCGGGTTCGCGGTCTCGACCCTCTCCGATCCCCTGCGGGCTCCCGAGCTGGCCCGGGCGGGGGAGTTCGGCGCGGTGGTGCTCGACGTGATGATGCCCGGGATGGACGGCTACGAGCTGCTGGACCTCCTGCGGGCGGACGAGCGGACGCGCTCCGTCCCCGTGCTCCTGTTGTCGTCGCTGACCGAAGCGTCGGAGCGCGTCCGCGGACTGCAGCACGGCGCCGACGACTACCTGGGCAAGCCCTTCCACCCCAAGGAGCTGGTCTGCCGTCTCCAGCGCCTGCTCGCCAAGGCCTCCGGCGAGGCCGAGAGCCTGGAGGGGAAGCTCGAGGACTTCCCTTTCGGCGAGGTCGCCCAGCTCCTCGAGCGCAACCGCAAGAGCGGCTTCCTGGCGGTCGTGGGACGGGAGGGCTTCGGCCGCCTGGTGCTGCGCGACGGCGCGATCTTCGGCGCCAGCTTCGCCCGCCTCACCGGAGCCGATGCCCTGGTCGCCCTGATGACCCTGGACTGGGGCCGCTTCCGGTTCACCGCCCACCTCAGCCCCCAGAACGTGAGCTTCCTGGCGGAGCAATCCATCGACCTCCAATGGGCCATCCTGGAGGCGGCGTGGATCCAGGACGAGCTGGCCAAACGGCGGCGGCACCTCCCGGGCGGCGACGAGCCGCTGCTCGCCTGTTTTCCGGTCGCGCCCGCCATGCCCGAGGGGTTCCCTCGCCTGGCGGTCGCCCCGGTCCTCGATCGCGTCCAGACCCTGCCGGGCGTCACCCTCGCGGACCTGATCGCCGGCCAGTGGGCGGCGCCCAGCCGCATCCGCCTGACCGTCGCCTGGCTGTGCGAACACGGCGTCCTCAGCACCGCTGGAGGGACTCCGGAGGAGAGGGTGCAATGAGCCGGAGCCGGGCCGGGATGAGAGCCGAGTGACCAGCGCCCTCCTCGTCCTCCTGCTGGCGGTGGCGGGAGTCGCCTGCTTCCTCGGCGCCCGCTTGGCGAAGAGCCGCGCCTCGGCCCTGCGGCAGTTGGAGCTGGAGTCGGAGCGCTACCGCGAGCTGTTCGAGAACGGCCTGGGGCTGCTGTGCACCCACGACCTCCAAGGCCGGCTGCTGGCCGTCAATCCGGCCGCCGCCCGCCTGCTGGGGTATACGCCGGAAGAGCTGGTGGGCCGCAGCCTGGAGGATTTCCTCGCCCCGGACGTCCGCCACCTGTTTCCCGTCTACCTGGAGCGCATCCGGCGCGGGCGCACCGACAGCGGCCTGCTGCGGCTCCAGGACCGCTCGGGAGCCGAGCTGTTCTGGATGTACCGCAACCTCGTGCTCGAAAAGCCGGGGGCTCCCACCTTCGTCCTGGGCCATGGCATCGACGTCACCGACCGGCGGCGGGAGAGCCAGCGCCTGGAGGCCGACAAGCAGCGCTACCTGCGCCGGATCGAGACGCAGAACCTGGAGCTCGAGCTGCGCAACCGCGAAGTGGAGCAGGCCAACCGGCTGAAGACCGAGTTCCTGGCCGCCATGAGTCACGAGCTGCGCACGCCGCTGACCTCCATCATCGGCTTCTCCGACATCCTCGACGAGGACGAGGAGAGCCCGCTCACGCCCCTCCAGCGGACCTACCTCGGCTACGTCCGCAAGGGGGCGCGCCACCTGCTGGAGCTGATCAACGAGATCCTCGACCTGTCGAAGATCGAGGCCGGCCGCCTCGACCTCCACCCCGAGGAGACCGCCCTGGACGGCGTCATCCCCGAAGTGGTGGAGACGCTCCGGCCCCTGACCGATGCCCGGCAGGTCCGGATCGCACGGCAGGTGCCCCCGGGGCTCGCCGTCTACGCCGACCGCGTGCGCCTCCGGCAGATCCTCTTCAACCTCCTGGGCAACGCCGTGAAGTTCTCGCCGGAGGGTGGCACGGTGGAGCTCACGGCGGCCAGCCTCGGCTCGCTCACCTGTCTGGCGGTGGCCGACTCCGGGCCCGGCATCCCGCAGGACCAGCAGGAGCAGATCTTCACCGAGTTCCATCAGGTCCTGGAGACTTCCTCGGGAGTGCGCGAGGGCACGGGCCTCGGGCTCGCCATCGTACGCCGGCTCGTCGAGCAGCAGGGGGGCAGGATCTGGGTGGAGAGCGAGGCCGGCCAGGGGAGCTGCTTCAAGTTCCTTCTCCCCGCCAGCCGCCAGGCCCAGGGCCTGCCGCCGCCGCGCGCCCACAACGAGGCCACCGCGCCGGAGCCCGAGCGCGGCACCGTGCTGGTGATCGAGGACCCCGGCGGGGAAGGGGGGCTGAGCGAAGCGGTGCTGAGCCTGGGCTGCCGGCCGCTCGCCGCCCGGGATGGCCGCGAAGCCCTCCAACTGCTGACCCGGGTCCGCCCCGGCGTCCTGCTGCTCAGCCTTCTGCTGCCCGATCAGGACGGCTTCCAGACCCTGCTGCGGGTGCGGGCCGACCCCGCGCTGCGCGACCTGCCGATCCTCGCGCTGGCCCCGGACGACAGGACCCCTCCCGGCCTGGAGCTGCTGTGCTCCGGCCCGACGCGGCTCCTGTGTCCGCCGCCGGGGCGCCTGCGGGAAGCCCTGGAGCCGGAGCTGGAGCGGCTCCTCGGCCATCCCCTGGCCGCGGCGCTGGCGAGCTCCGCGGTGCTCTGACCCGCCAGCCGGCGTTACAGCCGCGTTACAGCCGCGCCACCAGGTCGATCTCCACCAGGGCGTTCTTCGGCAGGCCCGCCACCTGCACCGTGGAGCGTGCCGGCCGGTGGTCTCCCATCGCCTCGGCGTAGATGGCGTTGAGCTTGGGGAAATCGGCGAGGTCGGCGACGAAGACCGTGGCCTTGACCACGTTGGCGAACGTGCAGCCGGCCGAGGCCAGCACCGCCTTCAGGTTCTTCATCACCTGCCGCGCCTGGGCCTCGAAGCCGCCCGGCACCAGCTCGCCGGTGGCCGGGTCGATCCCCACCTGGCCCGAAGTGTAGAGCCAGCCGTCGACCTCGACGGACTGGGAGTAGGGTCCGATCGCCTGCGGGGCGTCGTCCGTGTGATGGAATCGCATCGTAAGTGGAGTCCTTTCTAGGAAGGCGACGGAACGTCCGGCGCCTCCTCGTCCAGCACCGCGATATAGGGGAGGTTGCGGTAGTGCTCGTCGAAGTCGAGCCCGTAGCCCACCACGAAGAGCTTCTCGATCTCGAACCCCCGGTAGTCGATCCTCACCTCCACCTCCCGGGCCGCCGCCTTGTCCAGCAGGGCGCAGAGGCGCACGCTCCGGGCGCCGCGGAAGCGTAGCAGGTCGAGGATCGTGCGCAGCGTGTAGCCGGTGTCGACGATGTCCTCGATGAGCAGGACGTCCTTGCCGCGGATCGACAGGTCGAGGTCCTTGCGGATGCGGACCTCGCCCGGGCTGGTCGAGGAGCCGTAGCTCGACGTCTGGAAGAAGTCGATGGCGAGCGGCACCTTCAGGCGTTTCAGCAGGTCCACCATGAAGAAGACGGAGCCCTTGAGCACGCCGATGCAGACCAGCCGGTCGCTCGCGGCGTAATCACGGTCGATCTCCGCCGCCATCGCCGCTACCCTCGCTTCCAGGTCCTCCTGGGAAATCAGCACGCGCACGCTTGTTTTCCTTTCCGGTTTTCCCTTTTGGTTGGGCTTGGCGTAAACTCCTCACAGCTCATCTGCCGATCTACGAGGGGCTGCTCCCATGACGACCGTCCAGGAACTGAGCGTCCTCCACCGCCGTTACGCCGACACCTCGCACCGCTTCCGGGCGAGCTGGACCTTCCACCAGTTCCTGCAGAGCCTGGGCAAGACCCTGCTGCAACGGCTGGACGATCCCCACTCGACGGAGTTCCAGGACCTCTACACCGGTCTCAAGGAGATCTCCCAGAACCTGAACGCGTCCGAGAGCGAGCGCATCCGCCACCGGCTGGAGGCGATCGACCGCCGGCTGACGGACCTCATCCGCGGGCTCAGCGAGGAGGATACCAAAGTCACCCCCGACTTGCTGCGGCAGTTCTTCCGCCGGGTCAAGAACTACGACGAAAAGATCCTCTCGCAGCTCGTGCGCTTCTACCTCTACGCCCATGCCGGCGGCGGCTCCTGGCCCTCGGAGCGGCTGGACAAGGTGGACTTCATCCTCGCCCGCCTCTCCGAGGAGATGGACGATCGCACGGGCGAGCTGGTGCTGCGCAGCCACCACCGCCTGAACGAGGTCTTCCAGGGGATCTGGACCCAGCTCGGCGAGGCGCCCCCCGGCGACCAGGCCGCCGAGGAGCGGCGGGCGGAGATCGACGCCGTGCGCCATGAGATGGCGGCCGTGGAGAGCCTCGACCGTCTCAACGAGAGCGGCCTGATCCGCCGCTACCGCGACCTCAAGCACGGCCTGGGCACCTGGTACTTCTACCCCGACCTGCTGCTCCCCATCCAGGAGACCAACCTGGTCTTCAAGGCGCGCATCCACAAACTCTATCGCCAGGAGGAGCAGCGCATCATCGCCGAGTATCAGCGGGTCTTCGAGCTCGAGCGCGAGGTGCCGTTCGACACCGAGCTCGACCGCGAGCTGGGGGAGTTCCGCGAGGAGATCGAGCGTTTCGAGAAGCAGCTCCAGCGCGAGGAGTTCCGCCTCGGCGACATCGCCCTCATCCGGCAGCGGGTCAAGCAGCTCCTGCCGCGCCTCGCCGCCGGGCGCGCCGGCGGCCTCGGCGGGAGCGGCCGCCCCGCCGGCCCGCCCAGCGTCGACACCGGCGAGATCACCCTGCAACGGGCGGGGGCCGCCGCGTCGACGCCGCTCAAGTCGCACGAAGAGCTGCTGGGGGACCACTACCGCCGGGTGGTCGAGGCCCTGCGCGACGTCAATCCGCCGGACCTCGCGCCCGAGCGGGTGATCCTGAAGCCCGAGGTCTTCGCCCTGCGCATCGAGGTGCGGGAGGTGGAGGCCTACCGCCGGGTCTTCGGCAAGGGGAACGCCGACCGTGAGCTGGAGCAGTTCCTGCTGGAGTCGGCGGCCCTGCGCGTGCGCATCAACGAAGAGGCCCACGAGATCGCCAGCCTGCTCGACGAGACCTCCGTCACCGGCGACTCCGTGGTCTTCGCCCGCGCCCGGCTGACGGCCCGCGTCGCCGACGCCTACCTCTGGCGCTTCAACCACGTCCTCAACGAGCTGATGCAGGGCGGCGACCTGGGCGAGTGCCGGCAGGTGCAGCTCCTGCGCATGCGGCTGATGCGCGACTACTCCGGCCTCTGGCTCCTCGCCTTCAAGCCGCTCTACAAGCGCCTCCCCACCGGCACGTTGGCGTGAGAGATCTCCGCCGGCACGGCTCTTCACCCGGCCGATCGGCGGACCTGCCGGATGGCGAAGAGCTGGGCCAGCCCGGCCACGAACAGGTAATTCTGAGCCAGGCCGCGGAAGACCTCGGCCAGCGGGAATCCGCCCGGCGTCAGCGCGGGCGCGAGGGCGGCCGCCGCATCGTAGAGCAGCCAGGAGAGCTGGCTCGCGGTGATCAGCCCCCAGGGCCAGGAGAAGAGCCCGCCGCGCAGGGAGATGGCGGTCAGCAGCAGCGGCGTGATCAGGCAGAGGGAGAGGATGTCCACCACCGCCGAAACACAGAGGATCAGCGAGCCCCAGTCGCCGCCGGCGACCGCCCGGGCGCCCTTGAGCGCCCCCGGACCTGCCACGGCGAGCGCGAGCACCGCCGTGATCAGCGCCACGGCGAGGGCGCCGTACCGGCCGCCGGGCAGGGAGATGGCGGCCATCTTCCAGGAGCGGGCGAGCATCCAGACGCCGGCGAGGAGGGCGACGTTGCTCAGGATTCCCAGCCCGCTGAGGATCACCAGGGCACCCGGGCCGGCGTTCGCCGGCTGGAACGGCGGCAGGAGCCGCAGCAGGTCGCGGATCAGGATCGCCACCGCTCCCCAGCCGAGCCAGAGCCAGGCGGTCCGCAAGTGATCGCCCCGCGCAAAGACCGAGACCGCCAGGAAGCAGCCCGCGATGGCGAGGAGACGCACCAGGAGCCGCTGGCCGATGATGAACGGACTGAACGAACCGAGGGTCTCGCCGCCGCCGAGCCACCAGACGATGGCGATGAAGACCGCAGCGTAGAGCAGAGGGAACACCGCCAGCCAGCGAAAGCGCATTTCAGTGAACCTCTCGTCCGATCTGCAGTAGGAGGTCGTCCGCCGCGACGCGGCCCATCAGCGCCCCGAGGTACGGGCGCAGCCCGTCCACCAGGGTGGGGAGATGTGCGGGCTTCAGCTCCTCGGGGGCCAGCCCGAGCTCGCGCCGGGCCACCGCCTTGACCCACATCCGCGCATTGAAGGGGCCGATGTACGGCGTCAGCCGCTCCGCGACCTTTTCGGAGATCGAGCTCGTCGTCACGCGAACACCCTCCGCAGACTCACCAGGTAACCGGTTCCGAGGACCGGAACTATACCATGAACGGAAAAAGCGGAGCCGCGAGGCTACATTTACAGGACTTCGAAAACTGCTTCCACCTCGACGGCGACGTCATAGGGCAGCGCCACAACCCCGACCGCCATGCGGGTATGACGGCCGGACTCGCCGAACACCTGGACGAAGAGATCCGAGGCACCGTTGACGACCTGCGACTGCGCGACAAAGTCGGGAAGGGAGTTGACGAAGCCGGCAATGCGAACGCAGCGCACCACGCGATCGAGATCGCCTTCGAGCGCCACCCGCAGATGAGCGATGAGATTGAGCGCGCAGAGCCGGGCCGCCTGTTGTCCTTCCTCGACGCCGAAATCGCGTCCCAGCTTGCCGATGAACCGGCGCTCACCGTTCCATTGCGACAACTGGCCGGTGAGGAACAGAAGGTTTCCGGTGCGAACGAACTGGACGTAGTTCGCGCCCGGGGTGCTCGGAGTGGGCAGCTCGATACCGAGCGCCTTCAGGCGATCGTCGATGCGTGTGGACATCTCTGCTCCTCTGGAAGGCTGCGTGAGACTTAGATGTGATCATTTTTTCTCGCGCGGCGCTCGGACAGCACGCCGCCGGCAAAACCCGCAAGGAGCTTGAGATCTCCGCCGGAAAGGCAGGAACAAGGTAGTTTGCGACCTGCGCCTCAACCGTCGTTCGGTTTGTGGCGTCTGGATAACGGGCCAGAACCTGCTCCACAATGTCTTTGAATCGGATACCCTCGGGCCGCCCCAAGACGATCTCCCGAGCGGCCTCCTTGATCTCTCTCGTTCCAAGGATTGGCACTCTAGCTTACCTCCGCTGTTCCGCGGACGTGAATTTTACTAGACCGATCCCCGCTCAACGACCCATTCCGCGGGCTGGCGGGTGACTTCTGCGATCAGGTCAAAGTCACGATCGTAATGGAGCAGTGTCAGTCCGGAAGCTTCGGCGGCCGCGGCGATGATAAGGTCAGGAATGGGAACACGATGGCGGCCTGTCCTGGCCAGATCGGCTTGGATGTCGATGGCGCGCTGGAGGATCGTCTCCGTGATCGGAACGTTCTGGTAAGCCAGGGCCCGGCGTCGTCGGATGCGGTCGTGATCCTCGCGGTTGCGGGCACTGAACAGCACTTCCAAGTCGATGATGGCACAGGTGGCCGCCTCTCCCGCTTCGATGATGGGCACCAGCCGGTCACGCACCTTCTCGAGCGGCATCCGAGCCAGCGCGCTCTTGTCGATCAGGTAACGAGCTTTCACGAACGCCACGCCCTGGACATGATCTCCGGATCCGCCAGGTCCATGCCGCTCATTGTCGACAAGGCCTCGATCTCCTCGCGCCGGGCCTCCGCCTTCAGGACCTCCCGAAAAGCTTCCTCAATAGTCTCCTTGATGGTCGCCGTCGAGAGCACCCGTTGGACGGCGGTCAGCAGCTCCTCGTTGATCTCGACGCTGGTCTTTCGGACGCTCATGTTCCACCTCTCGCGGTTCAGGATATCATGGAAGGGCCAGAGCGGATATCATAGCCCGTCTACTTCTACATACGCCATGTCCGGTGGGGCAGTCGCCGGTTCGGACTCATTCCGCCGGCTGGCAGGTGACCGGTCTCCTTGCACGCCGCCGTCGCGAAGCCGGGCACGGGTCCTGCAATCTCCTCGTCCGAGGAGGGGGAAGACTGCGCCTCCAGGAGGTAACACCATGAGAATTTTCCGCTTGACCAGCGTCCTGATCGCGTTCGCCGCCGCGGCCCTCGTCGCCGGCTGCGGCCCGGAGTATGACGGCTATCCCGACGGCTACCCCGGCCCTCGCGGCTATCCCGGTCCCGGGCACGGCGCCTACCAGCGCGGCGGCGACCTGGAGGGCACGGTGGTGCGCGTCGGCCGCCGCGACCACGTCATCGTCGTCGACCAGGGGAACGCCGACGACCGTTACGACTCCCGCAACGGTTACCGGCGCAACGGCCGCGATGAGGTCCCCCTGTACTACGACGACGACACGAGGGTGGCGTACCAGGGCCGCACCTATCGGCCCGAGAACCTGGAGCCTGGCGACCGCATCCAGGCCACGGTCGAGCGGACGGGAGACAACCGCCTGGTCGCCCAGGACATCCAGGTGATCTATGACGTCAGCAGCGGCGGCGGCGCCCGGGACGATTCCGGCTATCCGGGGGACCGGCGTGAGCCAGGCGATCAGGACGACCGGCGTGGCCCCGCCTATCGAGGCGACCGTGACGACCGGAGCCTGACGGACCTGCGCGGCACGGTGCGCCGCGTCGACCCGCGCGACCGTTCTCTGGAGATCGAGCCGTCGGGCCCGTCGGACGATGATTCCCGCGATTCTCAGAACGGAGAGTCCGACGTCGTCGTCGTCCACTACGATGCGCAGACGACCGTCGAGTACCAGGGCAACAGCTACGGTCCCGAGAACCTGGAGTCGGGGGACGTCGTGGAGGTCCACGTGCGCCGCGACCGTGGCGGTCGGCTGCTCGCCGACCAGATCACGGTCGTCTCCAGCGTGGGGCAGCGAGGCTGAGCTTCAGATGCCGTCGAGCAGCGAGCCGAGGATCAGCAGCAGCCCGGCGACCACCAGCGACCAGAACCCGAGGTTGCCCGTGCCGCTGGGCAGGTGAAGGACTCCCAGCCCGGAGAGGGTGCCGATCGCCCAGAGGATGACGGCGATGATGAGAGTCACCTTCTTCGGGGCCTGCGGTCTGAATCCGCCTCGTCTCGCCATGCGTGCGCTCCTCTGACCTCGGGGGTCGATAGGGTAGAGGAGCGCAGCCTATCACGGTGCCCTCCGTGTCCCTGCCGTCCTTGTATGTCCGTGTACGTCCCAGCTCTCCCAAAGCCTACGGGCACTGGATCGGACAGGGGCGGGGCGAGCAACAGTAGCAGGGCCCCGTCGGCGAGCAGCAGACGAGGAAGCCGTTGCACTTCGCGGCTTCGGAGGGCTTCGGCGTGAACAGGCCCAGGGCAGCCGCGGCCCCGAGGGTGAAGGTGAGGGCGATGAGCTTCTTGCGCATAGTGGGATCTCCGTGAGTAGGTGACAGGGCCCGCAGCCCCGCGGAGCGGGAACGCTCTTTATTCAAAGGTGTTGGCCGGGGAGAATACGGTGACAGGGGGCGGCACTTCGGCCGGCGCTGGCCCCAGTTCTTCGCCGCCAAGGAGGCCTTCGACCCGGAGGCTCTGCTGGCGCCGGGACAGGGGATCTTCAGGGAGGATTGAAAAGGGCGACTCACCCAGCCCCTCTCCGTGGAGGAGAGGGGCTGGCGAGGGTGAGGTCACGGATTGAGATGCGCTGCCGCGGCGTCGGTCAGCGGGTGGACCGTCGCTCCCGGCGCCCGCTCCTGGCTGAGCTCCCAGACGAAGATCCCGCCCAGGCCGGCGCTCTTGGCCCAGTCCACTTTTTCTCCAAGGCTCGTCGGGTCGTCGTAGCTGATCCAGTAGCTCGCCAAGTCCTTCCAGAGGAATGGCACGCGCTGCTCCGCGTCCCAGATCCGGCTGAAGCCATTGAGATTGACGTAGCGCTGGACGAGGTCCCAGTAGTCGAGGCTGCCGTCCGCGCCCCAGGTCCCCTGCGCGCAGGTGGAGTCGTTCTGCGCTGGGTCGATGGCGGCGTAGCGCCCCGGATAGGAGGGGTTGGGTCCCGCGTTCTGGAGCGCCTGGAAAGCCTTGCCGTAGTAGGGGAGGCCGAAGTTGACCTTGGCCGCCGGCATGCCGCGGCTGATCCAATCCTGAATCGTGTCCTGATCGTCGTTGGCCGAGCCGTCCGGATCGTCCACCGAGCCCTTGAGGGGCGAGTTGTGACCGGTGTTGCTCATCCCCCAGCAGCCAGCGAAATCGTAGGTCATGACGTTGATCCAGTCGATCAGCGGCGCGACGGCGGCGGCGTCGTAGTGATCGGCGTTGTAGCCGGCCGGGCCGTCCATGGTCAGCAGGTAGGGCGTGCCGGTGCGCGGGTTGTTGCCGGCCGCCGTGAGACCGTTGCGCACAGCCTGAATGAGAGAGGTGAAGTTGTTGATCTCGGCGGCGCCGGGGTACTCCCAGTCGACGTCCAGGCCGTCGAAGCTCTGCTGCTGCATGAGTTGAATGCACGAATTGGCGAAGTGCTGGCGGTGCGCCGCATCGGCTGCGAGGGCCGAGAAGCTGGCCGAGTCGCTGGCGCCGCCCACGGCGAAGATCAGCCGCAGCGACTTGCCGCGGCTCTGCTGGTAGGTGCGAAGCTGGCGGAGCTGGGCCAGCGTGCCGAGATTGCCGGTACCCGTGGTGCCCGGGACCGTGGGCGACAGCGGCTTTTGCAGGGCCGCCCAGGTGTCCGCGATGGCGCAGTCGTAATAGCCGTCGCCGTCGGGATCGCTGGGGATGAGAAAGGCGTAGTTGACATGAGTCAGAGAGTCGGCGGGAATGTTGGCGGGCACGAAGTTGGCACCGTAGACGGCCCACTCGGTATAGGCGCCCACGAAGCGCCGTTGAGCCGCCGCGGGGGCGCCAAGGCCGAGGATGGAGATCTCAAGGATCAGCAGAATTTTCGTCCAGCGTGGCATGGTCGCACTCTCCTTTCCATGAAGTTCGAGCTTTGCAGCGATCGAGGTGCGATCGAGTCATGTTTTTCCTCCGGGTCCCGAGGCCGGGTCGCCCCCGGCCTGACCGGGAAGCTGTACAAGCTTCGTGCCATGTCCCCGAGGGGAAAGTAGAGTATCCTCTCCGCGACCACCGGACGGCGACAGGAGGATCAAACCATGACCTGGACGCAGGTGTACTCTCCCGTCAACGGCAGCGTTCTCGGGTCGGCGCTCGTCGCCGCCATCCCCGTCGTCGTCCTCCTCGGGCTCCTCGCCTTCCTGCACGTGCGGGCGCACTGGGCGGCGCTCCTGGGGCTCGCCACGGCGCTCGCGATCGCCGTCCTGGTCTATGGCATGCCGGCGAAGCTGGCGCTCGCCGCCGCCGCCGATGGCGCCGCCTTTGGTCTCCTGCCCATCGGCTGGATCATCGTCGGGGCGATCTTCGTCTACGACGTCACCGTCAAGTCGGGCGATTTCGAGGTCCTGAAGACGACCATCGCGGGCCTCGCGAGCGACCGCCGCATCCAACTGCTCCTGATCGGCTTCAGCTTCGGCGCCTTCATCGAGGGCGGGGCCGGCTTCGGCACGCCGGTCGCCATCTGCGGCGCGATGCTCATCGGGCTCGGTTTCCGGCCGCTCCAGGCGGCGGGGCTCGCCCTGCTCGGCAACACCGCGCCGGTCGCCTTCGGCGCGCTCGGCACTCCGATCATCACCCTCGCCAAAGTCACCGGGCTGCCGGAAGCGGCGCTCTCCGCCATGGTCGGGCGGCAACTGCCGTTCTTCTCGGTCCTCGTCCCCTTCTGGCTGATCTGGGCGATGGCCGGGCGCAAGGCGATGCGCGAGGTGTGGCCCGCCTGCCTCACGGCCGGCCTCTCCTTCGGCGTCACCCAGTATTTCGTCAGCAATCATTTCGGCCCCTCGCTGGTCGACATCGCGGGGTCGATCGTCTCCATCCTCTCGCTGCTCGTCCTCCTCCGTTTCTGGCAGCCGAAGACGATCTGGAGCTTCGAGCACGAATCGCAGGAGGAGCGCGCGGCCGAGGCGGCGGCCCGGCCCGAGCACGCTCCGGGGACGGCGTTCAAGGCCCTCGTGCCCTGGCTCCTGCTCTGCGTCTTCGTCTTCATCTGGGGCTACCCGGCCGCCAAGGACTTCCTCAACGGCGGCACCGAGGGGCACGAGAACTTCCTGCACGGCATCTCGGTCCTCAACGTCCCCGTCCCCGGGCTCGACAAGGCCGTGGTGCGGACGCCGCCGGTGGTCGCGAAGCCGACGCCGGAGGCCGCGGTCTATGTCTTCAACTGGCTCTCCGCCTCGGGGACGGCCCTCCTGCTGACCGGGATCGTGAGCGGTCTTTTCCTCGGGTTCTCGTTCGGCGAGCTGGCGAGGATCCTGGCCGGGACGCTCGGGCGGGTGAAGTGGTCGCTCCTGACCATCGCCGCCATGCTGGCCCTGGGCTTCTCGACCCGCTACGCCGGCCTGGACGCGACCATGGGACTCGCCTTTGCGTCGACCGGGGTGCTCTTCCCCTTCTTCTCGCCACTCCTGGGCTGGCTCGGCGTGGCGCTCACCGGCAGCGACACGTCGTCGAACGTCCTCTTCGGCGGGCTCCAGCGGTTCAGCGCCGAGCGGCTGGGGGTGAGCCCCCTCCTGGCCTGCGCCGCCAACAGCAGCGGCGGCGTCATGGGGAAGATGATCGACGCCCAGAGCATCGTCGTCGCCGGCGTCGCCACCGGCCAGCAGGGCAACGAGGGCGAGATCCTGCGCTACGTCTTCTGGCACAGCATCGCCCTCGCCTCCCTGGTCGGCGTCCTCGTCATCCTTCAGGCCTACGTCTTCCCGTGGATGGTCCCGACGCTGGCCCTGGCGAAGTGAGTACAATACCCCCGCATGGCTATTCGGCGATCGGCGAAGTTGCTGGGAGTCCTTCTCGGCGGGCTTGGCGCGGTCCTCCTCCGGCCGGCCGCGGCGGGGGCCCAGCCCGCGGCAGGGCACGGGCCGTACTTTCCCGCCGACGCCCCCTGGTATCAGGACGTTTCAGCGGCGCCCGTCGATGCTGAATCCACGACGGTGATCAACTGGCTGGCGAGCGTCGGCGGCTGGGGTGGCGGGCGGATGCAGATCGACTTTTCGATCGAGGTGCTGGAGGCCGACGCCTCGACGCCGTTCAAGAGCTTCACTCCCACGGTCGACTTCTTCCCCGGCGACTGCGATTTCCAGCAAGTGCCGGTGCCGGCCGGCGGCGCGCTCGAAGGGGAGGCCGGCTACCAGTGCGTCAGCGACGGCGACTGCCACCTGCTGGTGGTCCACCGGCCCAGCCACCGTCTTTACGAGATGTGGCGGGCGAACATCGTGGGGACCCAGTTCGACGGCGGCTGTCTCGCGGTGTGGGACATGACGCTCACCTATCCGCCGGCCGGCCGCGGCAACGATTGCAGCAGCGCCGACGCCGCCGGCTTTCCCATGGCGCCCCTGCTGTTCAATGCCGACGAGGTGGCAGCCGGCCACGTCGACCACGCCATCCGTTTCATCCTGCCCAACAGCCGCATGCGGCGGCAGGTGTACGTGCATCCCGCCACGCACTCGACGGGTTCGACGAGCGGCCCCGCGTCGGCCCCGCCCTACGGCGCCCGCCTGCGCCTGCGGGCCGACTATCCGCTCCAGAACCTGCCCAACGAGGCGGCGCGGGTGGTGGCGCGGGCGATGCAGAAGTATGGCATCCTGCTTTCAGACGGCGGCACCATCGCGCTCACCGCCCAGAGCGACCAGTTCACCACCGCCAAGTGGAGCGGCCTGCTGGGGCCGCTCGACCTGCGGGCCCTCCAGGTCACCGACTTTCAGATGGTCGACGGCGGCGGCCGCTTCAACTACGCCGGCAACTGCGTGCGGACGACCCCCCTGTTCTACGACGGCTTCGAGCTCGGCGGGCTCGCCAAGTGGAGCAGCCGGCTGCCGTAGCCCTCCCGGCCTGCTCTGGGACCCCTGGGAGCGCCGGCGTCCCGCCGGCTACTTACTCCTCTTTTTAGTGGTAGGCTTGCCCGCCAGCTCCCATGCGCGCCACGGACTTCGAGTTTCGCAATCGTTTCTGGATCTTCGGCCTCCTCTTCGGGGTCTCGTTCTTCGCCTACGCCATCGATCCCCAGAACGCCGGACAGGCCCTCGCCCGCCTGTTGACCCGGGACACGCACTTCGACACGGCGGCGGGGGAGCGGGTCCTGCACGGGGTCTTCTGGGCCGGGGCCCTGCTCGTCGGGCTGGCGGCGCTCCTGCGGACCTGGGCGACCGCGTACCTCGACAGCGACCGGGTCCACGACGCCAACCTGCGGACCGAAAGCGTGGTGGCGGACGGTCCCTACCGTTATGTCCGCAACCCGCTCTACTTCGCCAACCTCCTGATCGCCCTGGGGGTGGGGCTGGCGGCGAGCCGCCTGGGGATGGCCCTGCTCGTGATGGGCCACGTCGTGTACCTGAGCCGCCTGATCGGCCGGGAGGAGGCCGAGCTCCTGGCGTCCCAGGGCGAGACGTATCGGACCTATCTCGCGGCCGTCCCCGGTCTCTGGCCCGCGCTGCGGCCCCGCCTGCCCGCGAGCGGGCACGCGCCCCGCTGGGGCCAGGCCGTCGTGGGCGAGGTCTTCTTCTGGCTCATCTTCGTCGGCATGGCCCTGTTCGCCGCCACCCTGAAAGCTTGGCTGCTGCCGGTCGTCACCGTCGTGGGGATGGCGTTCTACCTCGGCATGTTCGCCGTCCTCAAGCGTCGGCGCGCCCACTGAAGCGGACACGCCTCGTCGCTCCAGAAGCTGTCGCGACCCTGGCAGATTTGGCGCATCCTACCGGAACACACCACGCCACCCACGGATATGTCGCATCATGGCCAGATATGTTGCATCACGTGTGGATATGCCGCAGAATTGAGAGAACATGCATCATATCCAAGCTGTTGAGTTAGAATTTTTCAGATATGTCGCAGAACTTCGTATGATGACTCGTCTTGGTCTTGGACGCCGCATCGTAGATAAATTTTGTCTCGTCGTCCTTTCATCTGTTGCAGTCTGGCGAGATATGATGCAGAATGTCGCCGTTGCTGCGTTGGCTGGGAAGAGACGGCCGCCGGTTGGCGGATATGCCGCATCTTGGGCTTGGATGGAGGATCTGGACCCGTTCGGCAGCGACGAAGGGGTTTTTGTCGCAACCTTGAGAGCGGTGTCGCAGCGTGCCGGCAGGCGCGGCGGTTTGCAGAAAGGAGAGCTGAATGAACCCGCATCTTTCCGTGGCGCAGATCCTGGCCGACATGGAGGCCCAGATCGCGCACTTCCAGAGCCGGGAGGCCTTTCACGCCCAACACGAGGCCGCCCACCGGGAGCAGCGCGAGCTCAACGCGGCCGAGCTGGCGAGAGTCCGCGAGCGCTACGACGCCTTCAAGACGGCAGCCACGGCGGCCGGAGAGGTCGTGAACCGCGCCGGCACGGCCGCTGCGGCGCGGCAATCGGAAGACGACGCCAGCCTGCGGATCACCACGTTGAGCAAGCTCATCGCGCGGGTGGTGGAGGGCAAGCCTGAGCAGGAGACCTTCGGCGCCACGGCCGTGGCCGGGGAAGTCAACGCCCGCTTCGGCAAAAGACTCCGTCGCCCCCTCGACCCCCGCACCGCCTCCGTCACCCTCCGCCGCATGGCGGCGGACGGTCGGCTCCGCCTCGTGCAGGAGGGAAGGGCGTTCCACGAAGCCCTGTATGCGCTCACGATAGACTGACAGTCTGGCAAGCTTTCCTGGAGCTTCACTCATGCCCCATCCGCTCCACCTCTGCCCGGTCTGCACCGGAGCCATGCCGCCGGGTGCCGCCTGCCCGCGTTGCGGCCATGAGGAGCTGCGGCAGCGCCCGGCGTTCTGCCTGCCGGTGGGAACGGTGCTGCACGGCGAGTACACGGTGGGCAATCCGCTGGGCCAGCCGGGCGGGTTCGGCATCACCTATCTGGCCTGGTACGGCGCCTTGGAGCAGCCGGTGGCGATCAAGGAGTACATGCCCACGGATCTGGCCGGGCGTTCACCGGACAGCCGGACGGTCAAGAGCCATTCGTTGAACCACGAGGCCAACTTCCGCTTCGGCATCGAACAGTTTCTCCGCGAGGCACGGACCCTGGCGCGGCTGTCCCATCCGAACATCGTGCGGGTGCGCGGGTTCTTCCAGGAGAATGGCACGGCCTATCTGGTCATGGACTACTACACCGGACGAAGCCTCGACCGTCTGCTCGCAGAGCGGGGAGGCCGGCTGCCGGAACGCGAGGCGGTGGGCATCCTGCTGCCGATCCTGGACGCCCTCCAGTACGTCCATGCCAGGGACCTGCTGCACCGCGACGTCAAGCCCTCCAACCTCTATCTCAAGGAAGACCACACCCCGATCCTCCTCGACTTCGGCGCCGCCCGCTCCGCTTTGGGAGAACGGACGCAGACCGCCTCGCTGGTGCACACGCCCGGGTACGCCCCCTTTGAGCAATACCTCGCGGGGGGAGACCAGGGACCCTGGACGGACGTGTACGCAGCGACCGCCACGCTCTACAAGCTGCTGACCGGGGTCGTTCCTCCGAACGCCCTTGAGCGGACGGCGAAGGATGAGCTGGTGCCACCGGAACGGCTGGTGCCCGGGATTTCCCCGGGTTGCTCCCAGGCGGTGTTGGCCGGGCTGGCGCTCCAGGCTGAGAAACGGCCGCAGAATGCAGGGGAGCTCAGAAAGTTGCTGGCGGCGCCGGTGGCGGCTCCGGAACCTCGCCCTCTCAGGACGGTTCCTGATGATCCTCCGCCGGCTTCGCCGGTGGATCAACCCGCACCAGGCGGTCGGGCGGACCAGCAGATCGTGAGGAGCTCATGGAGTCGCCGGATCGGCCTTGGCGGTTTGCTGGTGGTCGTGGCGCTCGGCCTCGGCGTTTGGCGGCCCTGGGAGGACCAGGCGAACCAGAAAACCGTACCCGCCTCGACCCCCGCCTCCACTCCCTCTCTTCCCATACCCGATGAAGTCCGCACGAACGGCATCGACAGACTCCAGTATGTCTGGATTCCTCCTGGGTCGTTTCTGATGGGCTGTACGCCTGATGATGGGGAATGCGAAACCGGAGAGAAACCCCGCCACCCGGTGAAGATCGTCCATGGCTTCTGGCTGGGCAAGACCGAAGTGCCCACATTGGTGTACCGGGGCTTTACGACGGCTGCGCAGAAAAAACGCGACATGCCCAAAGCTCCGCAGTTCAATCCAGGTTGGACAAAATGGAATGACCCTATCGTCGACGTGGACTGGAACGACGCCAAGGACTTTTGCGAGTGGGGGGGAGGCCGGCTGCCCTCGGAAGCGGAATGGGAGTATGCCGCCCGGGGAGGCCTCGAGGGTGGAAAGTATCCATGGGGAGACGGGAGTCCCGTGGATCGTGCAGATGTGAGCAACGGTGCCAGGTTCAACGGCACGAACCCGGTTGCGGTGAGCTCTTATTCAGCCATCGGTTATGGCCTCTACAATATGGTCGGGAACGTGTGGGAGTGGTGCGAGGACACGTGGCATGATTCTTACAAGGGAGCACCTGACGATGGCAGCGCTTGGGTGACAGGGACGAGCTCAGCTTCTCGGGTGATTCGTGGCGGGTCCTGGCGTGAGAATCTCAGAAGCCTTCGGGTGTCGGCCCGCGGCTGGGACCTCGCTGTCGGTCGCTACGACGTGGTCGGATTCCGTTGTGCCCGGGATGCAGCCCCCTAACGATGAACAGCCCTAAGCCGATGTCGAGAGTCGCTCGGCTTCACGCCCCGGCAGCCGCTTCCTTGATCCGCTTGCAGATCGCCACCAGGGCTCGTTTGCGCTCCGTTTCGTTCATCTCCTCCAGCGTGTGGGAAATGTCGTAGGCGGCCTGATAGTCGTTGATCGAGGTTTCGTCATAGAGACAGGCGCTCACGTAGACCCAGAGGATCGTCACGCCCTCCTTCTCGGCAGCGGCCAGGAGGGGCGGCAGCTCCTTTTCGGCGATGAAGTCCGAGGCCAAAAAGTGATCGCTCACCAGGAGCACGGCCACCCGGGCCGAGGCCAGGGCCGCTTCGATCTCATCCTTCCACTTGGCGCCGGCCCGGATCCGCGTGTCGTCCCAGGGGGAGATCGAGCCGTTGCGGATGAGCGGCGCGAGCATGGTGTGCAGGCGGTCGAGCCACTCCCGGTCCGCGTGACTGTAGCTGATGAAGACCCTGTCGCGGACAGCTCGGGGAGCTCCGGGCGCGTCTGCTGCGGCCAGGAGGCGATCCGGATCGAGGTCCCAGACCTGGAGCGCCGTGTCCCCCTCTCCCGAGGTGACGAGAGCGGGGTCGTGGGGATGGAAGGCCACCGTGCCGAAGAGATTCCGGTCGTTGGCCGCCACGGCCAGGATGGCCACGGGCTGCCAGGTGTCGCAACGCCAGAGGCGGACCGTTCCGTCCAACGACTTCGAGGCCAGCAGCCGGCCGTCGGACGAGAAGGAGGCGCCCACCACGGGGCCGGTGTGGCCGTCCAGCCGGCGGACCTCCCCCTGGCCGTCCGGGTCCCAGAGGCGAAGGGTGCAGTCGGCGGCCCCTGAGACGAGGGCTCCGCCGTCCGGCGACCAGGCCGCGGCATAGACCGAGCCGGTGTGGCCGCGCAGCCATCCCAGCTTGTCTCCGGAGCGCGCGTTCCAGAGCGCCAGGTCGTGGTCCTGGGACGCCGACGCGAACGTGGAAGTCCCCGGGCGAAAGGCGAGGGCCTGGACGGCCTTGGCATGCCCGGGGAGCTTGTGTCGCCGTTCCCCGCTCTCGACGTCCCATAAGAAGATCCGGCCGGTGTTGCTCCCCCCGGCCAGCACCTCGCCATCCGGAGACACCGCCACGCTGGTGGCGAACCGGTCGGCGTGGAGGGGAAAGGCGCATCGTAACGCTCCCGTCTCCAGGTCCCACAGATCGACGTCCGGCAACAGCTTTCCCACCGCGAGGAGGCGGCCGTCCGGGGAGAAGGCGACCGTCCAGGCGGGTCCGTCCAGCGGGAGAGCCCTCTCGACCCTGCCGGCAGCCACCTCCCAGACCCGCACCAGGGGCTCCTCTCCGGGCACGGCCAGAAAGCGGCCATCCGGCGACCAGGCGGCCCGGCGCAGAGCTCTCTGGCTCGCGCCGAGCGTGCACCGGAGGACAAGGCCGGGCGGTAGTGCGGAGTCGGGCTGGCTCACGATAGACTGACAGTCTAACGAGGCTTTGCCTCAGACCGACGAGATGT
This sequence comes from Thermoanaerobaculia bacterium, assembly GCA_036264085.1. Taxonomy (GTDB): domain Bacteria; phylum Acidobacteriota; class Thermoanaerobaculia; order Multivoradales; family UBA5704; genus DATARR01. The sequence continues at coordinate 20,831 of DATARR010000009.1, forward strand.
AAGGCCCAATGGAGGCTACCCTCCGGGTCTTCAGAGAGGCTCCGGTTGAGCGTAGGATCGAGATCCGAAGAGCCCGGTCCGTAGTTTGAGCCGGCAAGCGGCAGT
>DATARR010000080.1:0-55677 GCA_036264085.1 Thermoanaerobaculia bacterium
CCGTTCTCACACAGGAGTTGGTCGACGCCCTGAAGCAGGGGGGAATCCTCACCAACGCGAAAAACTTCTACTCCAACCTCTATACCACGCTCAAGCGGTCACCCGAATTCACCAACCTGGGGAGAGGTAAGTGGGGACTGACAGAGTGGTACCCCAATCGGCCCCGTCCAGCGAAAAAGGCGGCGGCGAAAGGAGGGGGCGCGACGGAAGAACCAGAGGAGGGCGATACCGCGTGACAAGGATGGCCGACCAAGGCGGGCGCTTGACAAGAGCAATTTGCTCAAGCATAATAAGTCATCATGAACCGCCTGGACACGAAACGCCGCGCCGCCATCGTCGCCGCCCTGGTCGAAGGGGTGGGCATCCGCTCAACCTGCCGGATGACAGGGGCGTCCAAGGGCGCCGTCCTCAAGCTCATCTCCGATCTCGGGCCGGTGTGCGCCGCTTACATGGATCAGGCCTTTCACGACCTGCCCTGCAAAATTTTAGAGATGGATGAAATTTGGGCGTTTTGCTTCGCCAAGGCCAAGAACGTCCCCGGAGAGAAGAAGGGTATCTTCGGCTACGGCGACGTGTGGACCTTCACCGCGATTTGCGCCGATACGAAGCTGATCCCCTCCTACATGGTCGGCCCGCGCGATGCCGGGACGGCCACGGAGTTTTGCCAGGACCTCGCGGGCCGGCTCGCGGGCCGGGCGCAGATAACAAGCGATGGCTTAAAACTCTACGAGGGCGCTATCGCGGACGCCTTTGGAGGGGATGTGGACTTCGCCCAGCTCATCAAGATCTACGGCAACGCGCCGACCGGCCCGGAGACGCGGTACAGCCCGGCGGAGTGCATCGGGTGCGAGAAGCGCTCCGTCTCCGGGAGCCCCGACCCGAAGCGCGTATCGACCTCCTACGTAGAGCGGTCCAACCTGTCCATGAGGATGGGACTGCGCCGCTACACCCGCCTGACGAACGGCCATTCCAAGAAGCTGGAGAACCACTGCGCGGCCCTGGCTATCTACTTCATGCATTACAACTTCGCCCGCATCCACTCCACCATCCGATGCTCCCCCGCGATGGCGGCGGGCGTCACGCCGCACCTGTGGTCTATCGCTGAGATCGTCGCCCTCCTGCCGGAGCCGGAAGCCAAGAAGCGCGGCCCTTACAAGAAGAAGGCATGATTTCAAAAAGACCCAGTACCGGGTCGGGCGACTCAATTCGCGGGTCGGGCGACTCGCCCCGCGGATCGCGTGACCTGATTCGCGGGTCGGCGGGTCGCCAGGGACTCGCCGCAGGCTCCGTCTCGGGGCCGGTCTCTCCGCTCTCGGGGCGGTTAGCGCAGAACCAGACCGGGGAGAGTCAGGAACAGGAGCACGTAGACGACAAGGAACGCGCGCATCGCCCCGCAGAGCCGGACCAGGCCGCGATCGTCGAGGAACCGGTAGCGCCCGCCCAGGAGGAAGCGCAGCAGGGCCATGTCACCCCGCAGACCGTTCACCGCGAGCAGCGCCGGCCGTCCCAGAGCGGCGTAGACCAGCGGGTGGCGCTCGCTCAACGCGCCGCACAGCCGCGCCGCCAGCAGCGACCAGACGAGGACGGACAGCCAGTAAACGGCAAACAACGCAGGCAGCAGGCGCACGGCGTCGGGCCTCCCAGGGATTACTGAATTGAAACGGCGACTGAGGATACTACGGAAGGCGGTAGGACTCAACTCCCCGGGGCCCGGCTCGCCTACCGGGCCCCGGAGGAGGGTTCAACAGGCCAGATCTGAGCAGTGGGTCCATCGGATCGGTGACAGACGGGGGCGTCCGTTTGAGCTTCCTCCCCCGCCGCGATACACTTCGGCGTTCAAAGCCAAGGCGAGGTGACGCAATGAAGATACCGGGTCTCATCCTGAAGCAGATGTACACTCTGGGCAGCCTGGAGAACGTCGAGGACGGCGTCCGGTTCAGTCTCAAGAACCGGCTGAGCAACGCCACGGTCACCGGGCTCTCCGAGGTGCGCATCGACGGCAGGCCGGTGCCGCTCGACCGGCTGAGCCTGGAGATCAAAGGCGGGCAGGTGGCCGCCTCGTCGATCAGCCCCACCTCGGCCGTCGGCTTCCCGCTCGCCCAGGTGGTGACCCTCCACGCCCGCGGCGACCAGCTCGAGAAGGGCCAGCACGAGATCTCGATCGCCTTCGAGTCGACGCCCTTCGGCGCCCTGTCCTTCAAGGTCAGGGACGCCATCTCGGAGAAGGTCAAGCGCACCTCCGTCCCCCACGACAAGGAGAACGACTACGGCCCGGAGATCGTCCGCGCCCGGCAGAAATTCGTGGAGGAGTACACGGGCGTCAAGCTCCAGCACATCGACAAGTTCTCTTTCGATCCCTCGGTCGTCAAGGGGAACATCGAGAACTTCACCGGCGTGGCCCAGGTCCCCATCGGCTTCGCCGGGCCGATCAAGGTCAACGGCGAGCATGCCCAGGGCGAGTTCCTCATCCCGCTGGCCACGGCGGAGGGGACGCTGGTGGCCTCCTACAACCGGGGGATCAAGGTGCTCAACCTCGCGGGCGGCGTCACCTGTACGGTGGTGGGCGACAGCATGCAGCGGGCTCCCGTCTTCGTCTTCGACAACGCCCGCGACGGCCGCGACTTCGTGGCCTGGGTCGACGAGCACATCGCCACCATCCGCGAGGAAGCGGAGGCGACGTCGAGCGTCGCCAAGCTGACGTACATCGATCGCTACCTCTCGAACAAGCTGGTCTTCCTGCGCTTCAACTACACCACGGGCGACGCCGCCGGCCAGAACATGGTGGGCAGGGCGACGTTCGCGGCGTGCAGTTGGATCCTGGAGAACCACGACAAGATCCGCCACTTCTACCTGGAGTCGAATTTCGCCACCGACAAGAAGTCGTCGCAGATCAACGTCATGCGCACCCGCGGCAAGCGGGTGACGGCGGAGGCGACGATCCCGCGCGACATCCTCATCCAGCACATGCGGGTCGATCCCGAGACGCTCCACTACCACTCGGGGATCGCCAACGTCGGGGCCTTCATCTCCGGCGCCAACAACAACGGCGCCCACTCGCCCAACGGCATCACGGCGATGTTCATCGCCACCGGCCAGGACGTGGCCAACGTCTCCGAGTCGTCGGCGGGCATCGTCTACACCGAGCTGACCCCGGAGAAGGACCTCTACATCTCCTTCACCATCCCGTCGCTGATCGTGGCCACGCACGGCGGCGGCACCAACCTCGCCACTCAGCGCGAGTGTCTGGAGATCCTCGGTTGCGTCGGCAAGGGCAAGGTGAAGAAGCTCGCGGAGATCGTGGCCGGCGTGGTGCTGGCAGGCGAGCTGTCGCTGGCTTCGGCCATCTCTTCGCTCGACTGGGTGTCGAGCCACGAGCAGTACGGGAGGAACCGGTAGGACTCCTGAAGATCGGACGGATCGGTCCGATCGGTCGGATCCGTCCGATGAACGCAAATGGCTGAACCGCGCCCGGCCCCGCCTGTTGAGGCTCCAGCCTCCCTGCCAACGGTGGCGCCCGCGCCGCCTCTCGCGTCCGGCGCCATTCCCGGTTTCGAGATGTTGCCGGACGAGCCCCCGCAGGGGCTGGTCCGCCGCTTCATCACCACCCAGCGCCACCTGATCGCCCTGTTCCTGGGCGGCCTGGTGTCGCACGCCCGGGCTGGACAGGCGCTCGGCCGGGGACGGCGCCTGCGCCTGCTGTTCAGCCTCGAGCGCCTCCTCGCCTGGCTGGTGCGGCCGTTCCTCGACAAGTCGATCGTCGACCGGCCGTTCCCCGTGCAGCTCCGCCGGCGGCTGGAGATCCTCGGCCCCACCTACATCAAGCTGGGCCAGGTGCTCGCCCTGCGCCAGGACATCCTGCCGGTGGCGATCACCGACGAGCTGAAGAACCTGCTGGACCGCCTGCCGGTGGTCCCCTTCGACCGCTATCTGAGCCTGATCGAGGCCGACCTCAAGCGGCCGATCGCCGAGATGTACTCCTGGGTGGATCCCATTCCAACGGGCTCGGCGTCGATCGCCCAGATCCATCGCGCCACCACTCGCGAGGGGGACTCGGTGATCATCAAGGTGGTCAAGCCGGGAATCCGCGAGACGCTGAACCGCGACGCCGTCCTGCTGCGGCTGCTGGGGGCGATCCTCCAGACCCTCATCCCCCGCTACCGGCCCAGGCAGATGATCCGCGAGTTCGTGGAGTACACCCGCCGCGAGGTGGACCTGCGCCGCGAGGCGGACAACGCCGAGACCTTCACCGCCAATTTCCACGACCTGCCGGGCGTGGTCTTCCCCCACATCTACCGCCAGTACAGCAGCATCGGGGTGCTGTGCATGGAGTTTCTCAAGGGGTTCAAGCCCGGCTCGCCGGAGACCCTCGCCCTCTCGGACGAGGACCGCGACCGGCTGGTGGACCTCGGCGCCGCCAGCATCATCCGCATGCTCTTCCAGGACGGCTTCTTCCACGCCGACCTCCACCCGGGCAACCTGATCATCCTGCCCGGGCCGCGGCTGGGATTCATCGACCTCGGCATGGTAGGGCGCTTCGACAGCGACCTGCGGCGCACCTTCCTCTACTACTACTACACGCTGGTGATGGGCGACGCCGAGGGGGCGGCCCGCTATCTCGGCGCCATCGCCCAGCCGGGGCCGGGGGCCGATCCCGCCGGCTTCCGCCGCGAGGTCACCGAGATCCTCCTGCGCTGGCACCGCAGCTCGAGCTTCCGCGAGTTCTCGCTCGCCCAGCTCATCATGCGCTCGGTCAACCTCGGCGCCCAGCACAACCTCTTCTTCCCGGTGGAGATGGTGCTGATGGTCAAGGCCCTGGTCACCTTCGAGGGGGTGGGGCAGATCCTCAAGCCGGGGCTCGACGTGGCCGCGGTGTCACAGGCTCACGCCAACGCCATCTTCCGCAACCAGTTCACCCCGCAGCATCTGTTCAAGGAGGTGCTGCGCGCCGGTCCCGAGGTGCTGGAGGCGCTGGCCAAGGCTCCGGCCCTCATCACCGAGGGGCTGCGCCTGCTGGAGCAGGCCACGCGGCGCTCGACGGAGAACCCGCTCGCCGGCATCCGTGGCACGCTCTTCGGCGGTTTCTGCATGGTGGCCGGCGCCGTGCTGGCCGGGGCGCGGGGACCGTGGCCGGTGTGGTCCGTGCTCTTCGCGGTGGGCATCGGGGCGGCGCTGCACCGGGACCGGCGGTAGGGCCGCCAGCAGAAGAGTGAAGACGAGAATTGGCCCCAGCATTTTCTCTCTCGATGGCCGCGTCACCGGATCGACCAGCAGAAATACTTTGGTAAGAAAAGACATTCCTGTTGGACAATGGTCTCCAACCACTTGAGAAAGGTTTCTGCATGTCTCCCAATCTCCTGTCCGGCAAGCTCCTCACCCTGGTACTCTTCTTCTTCGTGGCTGCGGCGGGCGGGGCACAACCGGCGTTCCAGGTGAAGGACATCTGCCCTGGGACCTGTTCTTTCGAGCCGCGCTCCCATGGGGTGCAGACCGTGGAGGGTGCGCTGCTCGCTCTCGGAGACACGCTCCTGTTTCAGGCCGACGACGGCACCACGGGAACCGAGCTCTGGCGCAGCGATGGGACCGCAGAGGGAACTTTCCTGGTCAAGGACATCTGCGTCAAACTCCCCTGGTTTGGGTCCTCGCCGTCCCGCCCCAGGGCGCTCACGCTGGTGGGCGGTCGAGCCTTCTTCGTCGCCGACACCTGCTCCGGAGCCGGAGCCGGGGGGATACCCGAGATCTGGACGAGCGACGGCACTGCGGGGGGAACCGTGCAACCCCAGCGCTCCTACCCTACTGTCAATCCCGACCGCCTGACCGCCCTGGGAGATACGCTGTTTTTTTCTGCCGACAGCGGATTTGAAGGGAACAATCTCTGGGCGACGGACACCACGTCGGCTCACCCGGTGGGAGCTTTCGGCACCGGCGGGACCCCCCTCTCCTCGCCCAAGGGACTGACGGTTTTCGGCAATCGTCTCGTCTACAACACGGTCTCCGGGGGGTTGTGGCAGACGGATGGCACCTTCCCGGGGACCACGCCGTTCGACATCCAACCGGACCCGGTCCATCTCACGGCACCCAACCAGCTCACCGTCTTGGGCGACCAGCTCTTCTTCGCAGCGGACGACGGAACCAGCGGCATGGAGCTGTGGAAGACGGACGGCACCAAGAGCGGAACCAAGCGGGTCAAGGACATCCGGCCGGGGCCGGGCTCGTCGATGGAGGAACTGGACGACCGCCGGCCGGGCTCCCACTTCCCCGTGGCCGCCGGCGGTAAGCTGTTCTTCGTCGCCGATGACGGAGTTACGGGCCGGGAGCTCTGGCAGAGCGACGGGACGGAAGCAGGCACCTCTCTGGTCAAGGACATCCGGCCCACCCCCGGATCGTCCGAAATCTTCTGGCTCACCGCCGTGGGCCAGAGGGTTTTCTTCGTCGCCTTCGACGAAGTCCACGGTTGGGGGCTGTGGGTGAGCGACGGCACCGAGGCGGGCACCCGGGTGGTGCTGGACGTCGTGGAGGGCCCGGGCTCCTCGCTGCCCAGCCAGCTCACCGCCGTGGACGGAGTGCTCCTCTTCTCAGCCTGGGACCCCGACCATGGCGCGGAGCCCTGGCGCAGCGATGGCACTCGGGCGGGGACGCGCCGCCTGCTGGACGTCGCGCCCGGGCCCGCATCCTCCAGCTCCATGGAGTTCACGGCGGCCGGGCCAAACGTCTACTTCGTGGCCGACGACGGCCTCACAGGCTTCGAGCTCTGGGCCTTCCCGAAATCAGCCCTCCTCGCCACCTTCGCGGACGTCCCGGCCGACCACTGGGCCTGGCGCTACGTGGAGGCCTTCGCCAAGGCCGGTCTGACCATGGGTTGCGCTGCCGGGCAGTTCTGCCCCTCCCAGGCGGTTAGCCGGGCCCAGATGGCCGTCTTTCTGACCCGTGGGCTCCACGGCTCCGCCTTCGTCCCGCCGCCCGCCACCGGCACCCGTTTCCAGGACGTCCCGGTGAGCTACTGGGCGGCGGACTTCATCGAACAGCTCGCGAGCGACGGCATCACCCGCGGTTGCGGCCCCGCGCAGTTCTGCCCCGACGCTCTCCTCAACCGGGGCCAGGCGGCCGTCTTCCTGCTGCGTGCGAAGCACGGCGCGGGCTATGCCCCGCCACCGGCCACCGGCACGCGGTTCCAGGACGTTCCTCCCGGCTACTGGGCCGGCGACTGGATCGAGCAGCTCGCCGCGGAGGGGATCACCAACGGCTGCGGCGCCAACCTCTACTGCCCCGAGGACCTCCTCAGCCGCGACCAGATGGCCGTGCTGCTGGTGCGGACTTTCAACCTACCGTTGCCGTAGAGCGGCTGTGGCGGAGGGTGAGCCTCCGGCTCCCTAGGCCCGTGCCTGGGCCGTCTCCGCGATCTCCTCTTTCGCGAGGGAGGAGCGCATCCGGTCCGAGCGGAAGGCGCCCGGCGTCAGACCCACGAAACGCTTGAACTCGCGGGTGAAGTGGCTCTGGTCGGCGAAGCCGGTGTCCGCCGCCACCGCCCGCAGCGGCCGGCCCTGGTGGAGGAGGGTCTTCGCCCGCGCGATGCGCACCTGCGTCTGGAAGGCGTGGGGGGACATGCCCACCTCGCGGGTGAACACCCGATGAAGGTGGAAGGGGCTCAGGTTCGCCACCCGCGAGAGATCCTCCAGCGCCACGTTCTCGGCATAGCGCTGGATCAGGTACTCCCGGACCCGGCGGATGCCCAAGCGCTCCTCGCGGCCGTAGCCCTCGTGACAGCGCATCTCGGAGGTACGCCGGAACATCTCCTCCAGCAACCGCAGCAGCAGTGCGTCCCCACTCAGCCGCGACGGCAGCTCCTCCAGCCGCGCATGGGTCGCCACGAACAGCCGGAACAGCTCCCGGTCCCGCACCACCGGCTCGCGCAGCGAGAAGGCCCGCTCGCCGCCGCCGCACACGCGGGCGACCATCTCCGGCGCCACGTTCAACGTCCGATAGGTGCAGCCGGCAGGCGTGGCATGACGGTTCGTATGCACCTCCCCTGGCGGTACGAAGAGGAGCGAGCCCTCCGGCGTCGAGTGCTCGCGGCCGCGGAAGGCCAGATACCCGGGCCCCTCCTCCAGGGCCGAGACCTGGATCTCCTCGTGCCAGTGCCAGGGATAGACGTGGGTCACTCCGATCCCCCGCGACATCTCGACCCTCGCTCCCAACTGGGAGGCGTACCAGAACTTGATGAAGTTTTCTGCTTGTGGCGCCATGGATGTCAGACCCTTTATCGGTTCTCTGCGCATCTCGTTTATGCCATAACAGCGTAGCCCTTCACCCGTGGCCTGTCTTGCACAGTCTTGCTATCTCGCAGGAACCCCAACCACTGTACCGTTGCCGTGATACACTAAGCCCAGTAGGAACCCAAGAGGGCCCGCGAGGGTCTGAAGTAGTAGGACGAACCGAGGAGGAGACGATGAGCTCTGGGAAGAGGTGTATTGCGTTCGTGATTCTGCTGGCAGTCTTCTGTGTCGGGGGCGCGGTCGCCGGATGGGCGCAGCCGGCGGCGATGGTGGCGGATCTCAACACTGCGCAGGAGGACCTCGTCGACTGGCTCTTCACCTATCCGGGGTTCGTCCAAGTGGGGACGAGCCTCCTCTTCGTTCACGACGACGGCATCCACGGCCTGGAGCTGTGGAAGACGGACGGCACCGCCGCCGGCACCGCCCTGGTGAAGGACGTCTGTCCGGGCGCCTGCTGGGCGATGATCCATTCCTACGCGGTCTGGAACGGCGTCCTCTACTTCGGCGCCGACGACGGCGTCCACGGTCAGGAGCTGTGGCGCAGCGACGGCACGGCCGCGGGCACGACGATGGTGGTGGACCTCAATCCCGGGCTACCCGGAGGGTTCAGAGGCGTCCTCGCGGCCGGCGGCACGCTGTACCTCGCGGCCGACGACGGCGTCCACGGCGCCGAGCTGTGGAAGACGGACGGCACGGCCGCCGGCACCGTCCTCGTCAAGGACATCAACCCCGGGCAGGCCGGCTCGGAGCCGCGCCTCTGGCTGGATGCGGGCGGCAAGCTGCTGCTCAACGCCGACGACGGCGTCCACGGCCGCGAGCCCTGGATCTCCGACGGCACGGCGGCGGGCACGGCGCTGCTCGCGGACGTCAACCCGGGGGCCGGCTCCTCGAGCCCGCCCTTCTCCTCGGCCTGGGAGGATGCCGGCGTCCTGCCGGGCGGCCGCTTCGTGTTTCAGGCCGACGACGGCAGCCATGGCGAAGAGCCGTGGATCTCCGACGGCACCCCGGCCGGCACCGCGCTGCTCAAGGACGTCAATCCGGGTCCGAACGACTCCACCCCCTTCAACCTGGTGCCTCTCGCCGGCCGCCTCCTGTTCCGCGCCTTCGACGACACCAACGGCTTGGAGCTGTGGGCCACGGACGGCACCGCAGCCGGCACCGTCCTCGTCAAGGACATCAACCCCGGGCAGGCCGGCTCCGCCCCCTTGCAGCTCACGCCTTTCGGCGGCCAGATCTACTTCGAGGCGGACGACGGCACGTCCGGCCGGGAGCTCTGGCGCACCGACGGCACGGCCGCCGGCACCGTCCTCGTCAAGGACGTCAACCCCGGATCCGCGGCAGGGTTCACGTTCTTTTTCCGCTACCAGCTCACGGCCCTGGGCAGCGCCCTGTACTTCTTCGCCGACGATGGCGTGCATGGCCCCGAGCTGTGGAAGAGCGACGGCACTGCGGCCGGCACGACGCTGGTCAAGGACGTCTACCCCGGCAGCACCGGCAGCTTCGGCCTGGGCTTCGCCGGCATGGCCACCCTGGGCGGACGGCTCTTCTTCGACGCCATCACCGCCGACGGTCTCGAGCCCTGGATGAGCGACGGCACGGCCGCGGGCACCGTCGAGGTCAAGAACGTCTCCGCCCTCGCTTCGGGCGTGCCGGTCTTCAACGGCTTCCTGAACGGATCGATTCAGGACCTCGGCAACGGGCGGCTGCTCTTCCCGGGACCCTTCGGCCTCACCGCGCCCGCACCCTGGGGAACCGACGGCATGGCCGCCGGCACCCAGCAACTCTCGCCGGGGGACGACTTCGACTGGTATACCCCCTTCCGCTTCGGCGCCCAGACGCTCGTGGGGGGCAAAGGCCTGTGGACCACGGACGGCACGGCCGCCGGCACGGCGCGCCTCGTGCCGCAGGCGACGCTCGGCAGCGCCTCGGGTTTCGTGGCGGCCCTGGGCGAGGTCTGCTTCTCCGGCGGCAGCGGCTTGTGGAAAACCGACGGCACGGCCGGCGGCACCACCCTGATTCAGGACCTGGGTCCCAGCGCCAACGTCACGGTGCTCGGCGCGCTCGGCTCGTCCGTCTACTTCAGCGCCGATGCCGGCACCTTCGGCACGGAGCTGTACCGGTCCGACGGCGTGAGCCCGGCCTCCTTCCTAGGCGACCTCAATCCCGGGACCGGGAGCTCCTCACCGGGCTCCTTCGTCCCGCTCGGCGCCGTCGCCGTGTTCACGGCCAACGGCGGCAGCACGACCGGGCAGGAGCTCTTCGTGACCGACGGCACCCAGGGGGGCACCGGCCTGCTCAAGGACGTCCAGCCGGGAGCCGGCTCGTCCAATCCCACCTCGCTGGTGCGGCTGGGCAGCTCCATCCTCTTCGTGGCCGACGATGGCACCACGGGCTTCGAGCTGTGGCGCACGGACGGCACTCCGGCCGGCACCGTCCGGGTGAAGGACGTCAATCCCGGTGCCGGCTCCTCCATCCAGCCCTTCCCCAACTTCGGATCTCCCCTGACGCTGCTGGGCAACGCCGTCTACTTCGTGGCCGACGACGGCGTCTCCGGCCGCGAGCTGTGGAAGAGCGACGGCACGGCCGCCGGCACCGTGCAGGTCAAGGACGTCCACCCCGGACCGCTCTCCTCGGACGTGGACCTCCTCACCGTGGCCGGCAACCGCCTCTTCTTCGTCGCCGACGACGGCGTCCACGGCCGCGAGCTGTGGGTGAGCGATGGCACGGCCGCCGGCACCCGGCTGGTGCGGGACGTCGTGCCGGGTCCGGGCTCACCCGCCATCCAGGGTCTCACCGCCCTCGGCTATCACGTCCTCTTCTCCGCCGACGACGGCGTTCACGGCCGCGAGCTGTGGCGCAGCAACGGCGGCCTTGCCGGCACCTTCCAGGTGCAGGACATCGCCCCCGGCGCCGCGCCCTCCAGCCCCGTGGGCTTCACGGCCGCCGGCGACGGCGTCTACTTCGCAGCCAACGACAACGTGGCGGGCTTCGAGCTGTGGCGGACGCCGCAGGCCGCCCTGATGACCACCTTCTCCGACGTGCCGCCCACGCACTGGGCCTGGCAGTTCATCGAGGCCGTGGCCGGCGCCGGCCTCACCCAGGGGTGCGGTGCCGGACAGTATTGCCCATCTCAGTCGGTGAGCCGGGCGGAGACGGCCGTCCTGCTGACCCGGGGCCTCCACGGTGCCGGTTTCACCCCACCGCCGGCCACCGGCACCCGCTTCCTGGACGTCCCGGCGAGCTACTGGGCGGCGGATTTCATCGAACAGATCGCCGCCGACGGCATCACCAACGGCTGCGGCGCTTCGCGGTTCTGTCCCGACTCCCTGCTCAACCGGGCGGAAGCGGCCATTCTCCTCCTGCGCGCCAGGCACGGCGCAGGCTACGCACCGCCGCCGGCCACCGGCACCCGGTTCCAGGACGTCCCTCCCGGCTACTGGGCCGGCGACTGGATCGAGCAGCTCGCCGCCGAGGGGATCTCCAACGGCTGCGCCGCCAACCGCTTCTGTCCGGAGGACCCCGTCAGCCGCGACCAGATGGCCGTCTTCCTGGCACGGGTTTTCAACCTGCCGCTGCCGTAGCGTCAGTGGACCGTGAAGGGCTCCCCGAGCGGCGAGGCCGCGGAGGGAGCCACCACCGGGCCTCCCTCCTCCTTCTCCTTCTGCGCCAGCAACCGTTCCAGCCGGTTGAGGGCGTCGTCCAGCCGGCGGACGGTGGGGTTGGGCGAGGTGGCCACCTTCACCCGGTCGCGGTCGAGCTTCACCTGCTCCCAGAGGCTCCGCCTCTCCGTGAGCACGTCCCGCCGCAGGGTGACGCCGTGGCGGGCGAGGACCGGCGCGAGCTGGTCGTAACGCTCCAGCAGGTCGCGGCGGGTGGCCTCGTAGGCATACTCGCAGACCGCCCGGCGCTCGGCGAAGCCGAAAATGTTGGTGAAGAACATCAGGTAGTCGTCGCGCTTGGGCTCGATCAGCACCACGTCCGCGTCCTTGAACTTGGTGTCGTAGGCCGCCATGCCCACCTCCAGGCGCGAGTGGATGACGGTGCGGAAGGTCTGCGACAGCACCGTCGGCAGCCCCCGGTCGAAGAGGTTCGACCTCTTCATCATCCCCGCCTCGACGGCGTGGACGGTGTCCACGGGAACGATGGGGTTGACGCAGATCACCAGGTCGGCCCCCGCCTCCAGGGCCACCGAGGCGTGGAGGGTCTTGAGCAGCACGCCGTCGACGTAGTGACGGCCGTCGATCTCCACCGGCGAGTACAGCCCGGGGAGAGCGCCGCTCGCCTGCACGGCCTGCGAGATGGGGACGTGGTCCAGCCCCGGCTCGCCGAAGCGGGCCGCCTGCCCCGAATCGAGGTCCGTCGCCACCACCACCAGGCGCTTGCCGAGCTTGCGGAAGTCGTCGGTGCGCCCCTTGAGGTTGTAGATCTTCTCCAGGTAGGTGCGGACCGGCGCGTTGTCGAAGACCCCCACAGGCAGGGCGCGCGACAGCCGCAGGAGCGATTCAGGCAGGCTCTTGTCCCCCAGGTGGGAGAGCCAGTCCCAGAGCCCCTCCACCACCAGCCGGGGGACCTTGCCCGCGTTGCGCAGGTAGGACTTCCAGTGCGGAGTGAAGAAGGTTTCGGGGATGAACGGGTGCTCGCCGGGCTCGGGGGAAACGATGGCGCGGCACATCTGCGCCGTCGTCAGGTTGTTGGCGAGGTTGGCGCAGAGGAAGGCCCCCGCGCTCACCCCCACATAGATGAACAGGTCGTTGAAGTCGACGCCGTCCAGGGCCTCGTCGAGCGCCCGGAGGGCGCCGATCTCGTAGATGGCACCCTCCGGAGCTCCCGTGGCGAGCGCCAGTCCGATCCTGGGGGAGCGGACCTGGGTGTGGGTACCTGTGCCGCTGCGCTCCACCCGAATCCTCCCCTTAGACGACGATCTTGGACGGGTCCGTGGCCTCCGGTGAGCCGGGGGTCACGATGGGCGACGCGGGAGTCACCCGCGGCTTCAAATGCTCGACCTTGGCGTTCAGCTCCTCGATCCGCTGCGTGAGGTTGCGGATCTCGTCGCGGGTGGGCACGCCCAGGCGGTGGAGCGCGGAAGTCAGCTTCTCGTCGAGCTTGTCGCCCCAGTTCTCGAAGGCGGACTCGGCCTTGGCCTTGGCCTTGTCGACCTCGACCCGGACCTTCTCGTTCACCTTGTCGAACTTCTCGTTCATCTTGTCGACCTCGACCTTGCCCTTGGCCTCGACGTCGCGGCCGCGGTCCACCAGCCGGCTGAAGAGCTTCGAGCCCTCCTCCTCGGCCGCGGCCAGGGCGCCGAGCCCGGCCAGCCAGATGCGGTGCACTGAATCCTTGAGCTCGTCCTGCACGTTCTTCTCGGTACCGGTCGTCGTTTCCATGGCTTACCCCTTTTTGGTGCCGCGCGCTTTCGCGGTGGCGGCTTTCACGGTCTTCACGGTTTGGGTCGTCTCGACGGGGGACGCGGCCTTCTTCGGCAGCGCCTTGGCATCGCTCACTTGATGTCTCCTTCCTTGACGATCACGACGTGCGGGCGCTCCGCGGACCGGCCGTTCTTCGGCTCCACGGTCGCCACCGCAAGGTCTTCTCTTTCGAGCTCGGCGAGCGACGTCTCGAGCTGCTCGAGCCGCGCCCTGAGGCTCGACATCTCCTCGCGCGCCTTGCGTACCGGCCCCAGGCGGTCGATGAGCCGGTCGACACCGTTCTGCACCTGCTCCATGCCGTTCGAAACCGCGCGCTCGCCGATGCGCACCAGGTCGTGCAGCAGCTCGCTCGGCAGGAAGGAGGTGCCCTTGCGGCCCTCCTCGAGGATGATCTGGGTCAGGGTCTGGGAGGTGACGTCGTTGTTGGTCGCGTTGTCCACCACCCGCACCTCCTGGCCCTGCCGGATCCAGGCGGAGATCTCGTCCAGCGAGACGTACCGGCTCTCCTCGGTGTCATACAGTTTTCGGCTTTCGTAACGCTTGATGAGCCGGATCATGGGCTTCTCCTTCTTAGGGGGTCGCGGCAATCCCGGGCTGCCGCGCCGAAAGGAACTTTACCGCAGTGCGGCATAGCGTGTCAAGCGATTTGTGACGCGGTGCGGCAAGAGGGGTGTCCGCGGGCGATCCCCACGGCCTTTCCTGACCGCCGGGGACCCTCATCACCCCGGCCCTCTTCTCCCAGCCTCCCTCCCGACCGCCGTTCGCAATCCCCCTCAGGGGAACCGGCAACGCCCGCGGGAGACGCTGCGCGCCGAGTTGGACAGGCTCCGCAGGGCTACGACGACCGGCTGACGTACCGCTGCCACGCTGCCAAACGCTCTTCGAGGGTGCGGCCCAGAGCCTCCAGGGAAGGGAGGTCGATGGGCTCGTCCGCCATCAGGGAGACGTCCACCAGCGGCTGCTCCCGCGAGAAGAGCTTGGCGAGCTCGATCAATCCCTTGCGGTCCCTCTCCCCGGCCCAGGAGAGGAGCTCCCAGCCGTTGGGCCGGCAGGGGTCGGCCGAAGAGGGCGGGGCGCCTGCGATCACGAAGCGGGGGTGGACGCGGTTCACCACCACCGGTCCCAGGTGGTAGCCGGCCTCCTCCAGCCGGCGGGCGAAGAAGAGGGTGTCGGGGATGCGCTCCTCGCCCGCGCCCGAGACCAGGACGAAAAGGGTCTGCGGCGAGCGCAGCAGCGCCTCCACCTGCCGGGCCCGCTCGCGGAAGCCCTCGAAGAGGGGGCCGAAGGCCTGGAAGAACTCGGCCATGTCGCGTAGCAGGTCCATGCCCACGACGTCGTCCAGGAAGCGCTCGGCCCGGCGGCCGAGGGCTCCCCAGCGGGCGGTGCTCTTGAGCCGCCCCTCCTCGTCGAACCAGTCGCGGAGGGCCACCCGCAGGGCACCGCTGTCCAGGAAGCCGAGGATGCGCGAGGGGGCCTCGAGGAAGTCCAGGGCCTGCCGGGTGGGCGGGGTGTCCAGGATCACCTGCTGGTAGCGCCCGCTGCCCGCCACCTCGAACAGACGCTCCACCGCCATGTACTCCAGGACGCCGCCGAGCGTGCCCGACATGTGCTGGTAGAAATGGTTCTCGAGCACGCGGCGGCGCGATGCCTCGTCGGGCGCATAGCGCTCGATCAGGCGGTCGAAGGTCTGGCGGGCGTCGAGCAGGCTGGCGTGGAGGGTGCCCGGAGCGTCGAAGGCCACCGGCACCTCCTGGAGCTTCGCCTCCTCCCCCACCCCCAGGGCCTGCTTGAGGCGCAGCGAGGGGTCGAAGGTCATCACCAGCGTGTTCCGGCCTTCGCGAGCGGAGAGCACTGCCGCGGCGGCGGCCAGGGTCGTCTTGCCGACGCCACCGGAGCCGACGACGATGATCAGCGGATAGCGATCGGAGATCAGCTCCATGCGCCCTCCCCTGCAACCCCCAGATGCCGCCGGGCCGACTCCCCGAAGCAACGGCTGAGGGCCGCGAGGAGGGCCGGGCCACGATCGAGCGGGAGCTGCGGCAGCTCGATCCGCGGCCCCTGCCAGCCCGCCTTGAGCCGCGCCAGCTCCCTTTCGTTGAGCGCCCGCCGCCGGCGCCAGAGAGCGACCAGCTCGTTCTCCCGCTCCCCCGGGACGTGGTGCGGCGCCGGTGGATAGAGGCCGTTGACCACCAGCAGCTCAGGGTCTCGCTGCACCCGCTCGCGCAGCGCTTGGCGCAGCTCCAGCGCCTCTTCGACCGGCATCTCCTCGGCCTGGGTGACCACCACGATGCCGCACTTCTCCGTGTCGGCGATGAGCGCCGCCAGCTCGGAGGACATGACGGAGAAGGGGCCGCTGGTGATCACCTCGGAAACGAGCCGCGGTGCGGCAAGGAGGCTCACGCCGTGACCCGTGGCCGGCGCGTCGAGGACGATCGTGTCGAGGTTCGGAGTCCCCGGCGCTCCCTGCCCGCGCAGCAGGCGCAGGGCGTGCCCCAGGGTGGCGAGCTCCTTCAAGCCCGGGGCGCCGGCCGCGAAGTGGTGATAGACGGGGCTGTCGAGCACCCGCCGCGCCAGCAGCTCCAGCTTCAGCCGCTCGCGCACCACCTCGTCCAGCACCTGGCGTGGCTTGAGATTCTGCACCCAGAGGCGCGACTCGGCCTGGACGATGGCGCCGCCCGAGGGGGGGACGCCCAGCATCTGGTGGACGTTCTCGCGGGGATCGACCTCCACGACGAGGGTCCGCCGGCCGGCGGCGGCCAGCGACCGCGCCAGCGTGGCCGCGATGGCCGTCTTGCCGACGCCGCCCTTGCCCGTCACCACCACGAGTTGGCGGCGGGACATGCGTTCGATCAGCTCCATGCTCGCCCTCCCCCCGCGCAGCCGTGCAAGAGCTCTGCCGCAGGGCGGCATGACTATATCCGAGGATGGTTGAAGCCGGGTCGGGGACGGCCGGGACGGCTGTCGATTCAGGCGAGGCCCATCTCTTCGAGAGAGTGGGCAGAGAGGAGGCGTTCGGCGAGCCGCGTCAACAGGTCCAGGGAGTCGATGGCCTCCACCCGGTGCCGGACGTTCTCGGGCAAAGGACCGAAGCGCTTCCCGAGCTAATGGAGCAGGACTTGCCGGGCGCCGGTCTGGGCTCCCTCCTCCATTCCTTCCTTACGTCCTCTTTCCCAACCCATGGCTTGCTGCGTCTCCGACCACGTCATCTTCACGGCTCGCACCTCCTGGTTCTCCCTTCGGGAGTGAAGCAGCTCGAATTCCGCCGCCTCCCGTGGGTCTAACTGTAGATAATTCCGACGCAGTCGACAAGCAGGAACGGATCGATCCGGCCCCGCAGCCCGGCGATCCGGCGCAGGCAGGCCATCTTCAGCTCGGCCCGCGGCTCCACGGGCCGGGGTCCATCAGGGCGGCGAAGGCCCAGGCCAGGGGCTCCGGGCGATCGAGATACTCCGCAGCCCGGCAACCCGCGATGCCAAAGGAGACGTAGCAAGACCCGGGAAAATCCGGACCGAGGCGGCTCTCCCAGATCTCCAGGCAGATGCCGGGTCGACCGCGCTTCAGGTTGAGCACGATCGTCAACACCGGCGTGTCATACCGGGCCTGGATCTGGTTCTTGTAGCGCCAGAGGCGCTCCTTCATCCCCGGGCTCGCCCGGGCCTCGATCTCGACGTGGACCAGGCATGGGCTCCCGGCGGTCGTGCGGACGCGGACCAGAAGGTCCAACTCGCGCCGACGGCCGTGCGGACCGCCGGCGAAGAGCTCCTTGTCCAGGAGCTCGGGCGCCGACAGGTCCAGCCGTTCCAGCACCTGGGGCGCGACGAGGCGCAGGAAGTCTTCGAGGAAAACGCGTAGCAGTTGCTTGAAGATCTTGTCGTGTTGGGTGGCCATGGCGATCCCGCGAGCCGAGATCGCCGCCCATCGGCGCTCTCCCTCCGCCCCATAAAGACGGAAAAAGCAGGGCCGATCTTGCAACTACCCGCCGGGCGCGGGTTTGCGAGGGAGGTTTGGAGCTATTCAAGAGGCGGCTGAAAAGAGCTTACGACCGCGGATGGAACTTGTCGTAGAGCGATTTCAGGCGGGCCTGATGGATGTGGGTGTAGATCTGAGTGGTGGAGATGTCGGTGTGGCCGAGCATGGCCTGCACCGCCCGCAGGTCGGCGCCGTGCTCCAGCAGGTGGGTGGCGAAGCTGTGGCGCAGCACGTGGGGGGAGAGCGGAGAACGGATGCCGGCCTTGAGGCCGTGCGCCTTGATGATCCGCCAGAAACCGCTGCGTGACATCGGCTCGCCATAGCGGTTCAGGAAAACCATCTGATGCCGCCCCTGGCCGAGCGCGGGACGGACCTCGGCCAGGTACCGGCGGGTCCAGTGCTCGGCCTGCTCCCCCACCGGCACCACCCGCTCCTTGCTCCCCTTGCCGAAAGCGACGAGAAAGCCGACGTCGAGGCGAAGCTGCGAAAGCTTGAGCCCCACCAGCTCGCTCACCCGCAGGCCGGACGCGTAGAGCAGCTCGAACATGGCCCGGTCGCGCAGGCCGATGGGGGTCGCGACGTCCGGCGTCGCGAGCAGGGCCTCCACCTCGTCCTCGGAGAGCACCTTGGGCAGGGGCTTGTACAGCTTGGGCGGCAGGAGGTTGACGGCCGGATTGTCCGCCCGCTCCTTGAGCGTCACCTGGTTCTCGTAGAAGCCGCGGATGGCGGAGAGGGCGCGGGCGCTGGAGCGCGGGGAGAGCCCGAGCTGCTGCAGGTCGCGCATGTGGGCCGAGAGGTCCGAGGCGTTCGCCGTCAGCAGGTCGCGGCCCCCCTTCTTCGCCAGCCACTCGCCGAGGCGTGCCAGGTCGTTGCGGTAGCTCGCGACGGTGTTCTGCGACAGCCCGCGCTCCACCGCCAGGCTCTCCAGATAGCGGTCGAGGGCGCGGCGCCAGGGGAGAGCAGCCCCGCTCACGACACCGCATGCGCCCGCGGACCCACCCCATGCGCGCCGCAGATCTCCAGGATCTCCACCTCCTCGAGCGTGCCCGGCGAGGTCTTGGCCTTCTGGAAGATCGCCTTCACCAGCTCGGAGCCCGGCTCGATCCCCCGTTCGCGCAGCCAGTAGACGACGTTCGACTCGCCGCTCATCGGCCCCACTTCGATCACCTGACGGCTGCCGATGAGGGCGGCCGGGATCGACGAGTAGACGCGGTCGGCCAGCCAGTCCTCGCCGCGCTGACGCGCCTTGATGATGGCCGAGGCGTGGACGCCCGTGCCGGTGCGAAAGGCGTCCCGGCCCACCACGGGGTAGTTGTCGGGCAGCGGCACGCCCGTCGTCTCGGACACGAGACGGCAATACTCCTGAAGGCGGCTCAGGTCGCGGTCGATCCAGCCCAGGAGCTGCATGTTCACCAGCAGCACGTCGATGGGACAGTTGCCCACCCGCTCGCCGATGCCCACGGCCGTGCCGTGCAGCCGGTCGGCGCCGGCCTCGGCCGCGGCCAGGGCGTTAATCACCGAGAGCCCCCGGTCCTTGTGGCCATGCCAGTCCACCTTGACGTCCTCGCCTGTCGCGTCCACCACCTCGCGGATGAACCGGATGAGATGGCGCGTGCCGTTCGGCGTCGCATGTCCCACCGTGTCGGCCACGCAGACCCGGCGGGCGCCCGCCTCGACCGCCTCGGTGTAGAGCCGGCGCAGGTCGTCGGGCGCGGCACGGGTCGTATCCTCGGTGACGAACATCACCGGCAGCCCCTCCTTGACCGCGAACTCCACGGCCTCGCGGCTGAGGCGCAGCATGCGGTCGAGCGTCCACCCTTCGGCGTACTGGCGGATGGGGGACGAGCCGATGAAGCACGACGCCTCGATGGCGAGGCCCGTGCGCTGCGCGATCTCGACGATGGGCTGGACGTCCGCGATCACCGTGCGGGCGGCGCAGTTGGGGGAGATCGGCAGCCGCTGCTCCACGATCTCCCGCGCCAGCCGCTCCACGTCGCGCACCACGTGCGGCCCCGCGCCCGGCAGTCCGAGGTCCGCCGACTCGATCCCCAGAGCGGCGATCAGGTGCAGGATCCTGAGCTTATCCTCGATCGACGGCGAGCGCACGGACGGCGACTGCAGGCCGTCGCGCAGAGTTTCATCATCCAATTCGACCTTGCCGCGCGCCGGGCGGATGTCCCCGTCGCCGACGCGGTTCCAGTCGTAGATGAGATCGGATTCACTGGGATGCATCGCTCGGTCTCCTCTGCTTCCCTACCCCGCCACCACCGCCCGCCCCGCCGCCCGCGCCAGCAGGTCCCCCACCTGCGAAGTGGTCAGCGAGCCGCCGAGGTCCGGGGTGGTCTGGCCCTCGCGCATGGAGCGCGCCACGGCCTCCTCGATCGTCTTCGCGGCTTCGCCGTGCCCGAGGTAGTCGAGCATCAGCGACGCCGAGAGGATGGCGCCGATGGGATCGGCCTTGCCGGTGCCCGCGTACTTGGGCGCCGAGCCGTGGACCGGCTCGAACATCGAGGTCTGGCCGGGGTGGAGATTGGCCGAGCCCGCGACTCCCAGACCGCCCTGGAGCGCCGCGCCGAGATCGGTGATGATGTCGCCGAACATGTTGTTGGTGACGATCACGTCCAGGCTCTCCGGATGCTTGACCATCTGCATGGTCAGGGCATCCACGAACATGTGGCGCGACTGGACCTGGGGAAACTCCGCCGCGATCTCGGCGAACGCCCGCTGCCACAGGTCGTGACCGTAGCGCATGACATTCGACTTGTCGGCCATCAGCACCTCGCGCCGGCCGTGGGAGACGGCGTACTCGAAAGCGGCCCGGATGATGCGCTCGACCCCCTTGCGCGTGTGGATCTCGTCCTGAATGGCGATCTCGTCCGCGGTCCCCTTCTTGAAATTGCCGCCGACGTTGACGTAGGCGCCTTCCGTATTCTCGCGGAAGATCACCATGTCCACGTCCTTCTCCGTCCTGTCTTTGAGCGGGCAGAGACGGGCGTCGTAGAGCTTCACGGGGCGGAGGTTGATATAGAGGTCGAGGCCGAAGCGGATGCCCAGCAGGATGTCCGCGGCATGCTTCATGTCGGGCACCCGCGGATCGCCGTAGGCGCCGATGAAGACGGCGGAATAGTTCTGCCGGAAATCGTCCAGGGCCCCTTTGGGGAGGGTCTCGCCGGTGGCGAGATAGCGGTCCGCGTTCCAGTCGAAATGGACCAGCTCCAGGGGGAGGTCCCAGGTCTCCGCGGCGGCTGCGAGCACCTTGACGGCCTCGGCGGTGACGTCCTTGCCCGTGCCGTCGCCGGGCAGCACTGCGATGCGTTGCGGGCGGCGTTGCGAGGGAGGGATGGAAGGGAGGATCGAGCTCATGCCGCGGATGCTAGCACGACGACCGGCGCCGCTTGGCGGAGGAGCCCCGGTCCCCCGGGCGGCGCGGGTCCGACGACGGCCAGCGGAAGCTCACCACCCGGCCGGCGGCCGGCTGCGCCAGGACCGGCGCCGGCGCCACCGGCATCCGCAGCACCAGCCCGAGCTCGAAGACGAACGAGATCTCCGGGCACAGCCACGCCGAGTGGAGGGCCGGGAAGGGCGAGCCCGGCGGCAGGTCGAGGAGGCGCGGCAGCAGGCCGTTGCCGTCCACCTCGGCCTTGAGCGGCCAGACGGGCACCGGCAGATGCTCGGTCGAGATCCGGTGCAACACCCCCGACGCCAGGGCATAGCCCCGCGGGCGGTCCTGGAAGTAGCGCACCGCCTGTTCCCACGAGCCCAGCCGCGGCCCCTCGCCCACCGTGGGCGACGACTCCCAGGCCCGCACCTCCAGCCGCCCCTTGCGCTCCACCCGCCAGGTCCAGGGGCCGCCCTCGGGGTCCTTGGACGGCCGCGGGAAGCTCAGGTGGGCGGACGAGGCCGGCTGATGCGTGACCAGCCGCGTCCCGGGCACCACCCAGGCGGGCATGAGCATCCGCCGGAAGAGCACGGAGGGGATGCCTTCGTCGTCCAGCACGTAGAGGCGGAGGTTGAGCTGCGGATAACCGAACCGCAGCCACGGCAGGGCCGTGAAGTGAAGCGAATCCTGATGGAAGAGCAGCGCCGAGGCGAAGACCCAGTCCCGCCCCTGCCACGAGTGGAGCTGATAGCGCAGCGGCACGGGCGGCGCCGGCAGCTCCTCCGCCGGGAGAGCCCAGTTCAGATACAAGCAGTCGCGCACCGTCGTCCGCAGCATGGGTCCCAACCCCCCGGGGAACCATAGCGCGGGGAGGGGCGGGGGGCAAGGGACCCCCAGGGGTGTTACAGTCCACCCCCGAAATCTCAGCCCACGGAGGTCACCTCTCATGCAAAACGCGAAACCACAGGCCCGGAAGGAGATCCTCGCCTGGTCCCTCCTTCTCCTCCTCGCGCTGCCGGCGGTGCTCGCCGGAGTCGAGAAGAGCGAGAAGAAGGCCTCGACGACGGCGAGCCTCTTCCTCCCCCCAGGCGCCGACAAGGCGGCCCAGGCCATCCAACGCGGCACCCTGGAGGCGCCCCTGCGCTTCCTCTCCGACGACCTGCTGGAGGGCCGCGGCGTCGCCAGCCGCGGCGACCAGACGAGCCGCCTCTACCTCTCCTCCACCCTCGAGCTCCTCGGCTACCAGCCCGGCGCGCCGGGCGGCTCCTGGCAGCAGGCCTTCGACATGGTGGGCATCAAGACCCACGCTCCCAAGATCTGGGACTTCAAAGCCGGGAGCCAGACGGTCGAGCTCAAATGGTCGGACGAGTACATTGCCGCGAGCAAGGTCCAGGAGCCCACCGCCTCGATCAGGAACGCCGAGCTGGTGTTCGTGGGCTACGGCATCCAGGCTCCCGAGTACAAGTGGGACGACTTCAAGGGCATGAACCTCAAAGGCAAGGTCCTGGTGATGATGAACAACGACCCGGACTGGGACCCCAAGCTGTTCGAGGGCAACCGCCGTCTCTACTACGGCCGCTGGACCTACAAGTACGAGAGCGCGGCGCGCCAGGGCGCGGCCGGAGCGATCATCATCCACACCACGCCCTCGGCCGGCTATCCGTGGCAGGTGGTGCAGACCTCCTGGAGCGGTGAGCAGTTCGAGCTCCCCGCCGCCGGCGAGCCGCGCATCCAGGTGGCGGGCTGGGCCACCGAGAACGCCACCCGGCGTCTCTTCCAGGCGGCCGGCCAGGACCTCGCCAAGCTGATCGATCAGGCGAAATCCCGCGACTTCAAGCCCGTCCCCCTGGGGATCACCACCTCCCTCGAGCTCACCAACGACATCGACCGCGTGAAGACGGCCAACGTCCTGGGACTGCTGCCGGGGAGCGACCCGAAGCTCAAGGAGGAGGTGGTGATCCTCAGCGCCCACCACGACCACCTGGGGATCGGCGCCCCGGACAAGACCGGAGACAGGATTTACAACGGCGCCATCGACAACGCCGCCGGCTGTGCCACGGTGATGGGGATCGCGCGGGCGTTCGCGGCGTTGCCGCAGCGGCCGAAGCGCTCCATCCTCATCGCCTTCGTGGCGGCCGAAGAGCAGGGGCTCCTGGGCTCCGAATACCTGGCGAAACATCCGACGTTCCCACCGGGAAAGATCGCGGCGAACATCAACTACGACGGCGGCAACGTCCTCGGCCGCACCCGCGACCTGTCCTACATCGGCCTCGGCAAATCCTCTCTGGACAAACTGGTGGGAGCGCTGGCGGCGCGGCAGGGGCGTGCCTTGAAAGGCGAGCAGTTCCCGGACCGCGGCTACTTCTACCGCTCCGACCAGTTCAACTTCGCGAAGATCGGCGTCCCTGCCCTCTACCTCAAGTCCGGCACCGACTACATCGGCAAGCCCGCCGGCTGGGGCAAACAGCAGGCGGAGGACTACGAAGCCCATCGCTACCACCAGCCGAGCGATAATTTCGACCCCAACTGGACCTACGACGGCATGATCGAAGACGCCCGCCTCGGCTTCTTCGCCGCCTTGTCGATCGCCGACAACCCCACGCTGCCGACGTGGAACCCGGGGGATGAGTTCGAGGCCGCGAGGAAGGCGGCGCTGGGGGCGGTGAGGGGGAAGTAGTATCCTTAAGATTGGGATTTGCAGAGGGCGGCCGAGAGGGGCCGCCCTTCCTATTTCTGGAGCACTGGTTCGCGAACCAGCCTGAAGCCTACGCTGTAGCCATGATAGGAAGGTGTTGACCTCGCTCGGTGCGTCGGCGTGCAGTGGGCATCTTTGTTCAAAAAACTTCCACCTCGACGCACTTTGTCCAAGCCTTCAGGCAGGCCACTTCTCAGGGTTTCCTGAGAATAGGGAAAGTAATTATCCTGGACCCATTCCGACACGTTCCCGAGCATATCGTAGAGCCCCCAGGCATTGGGCTCGTACGAGCCGACCGGGAGAATCCCAGGGCCCCCGCAGTTCCCATAAACCTTGACCGCCTCCAGGCTGGGCCCCGGCTCATCGGCTCGCGCCGCATACTCCCATTCGATTTCCCAGGGCAAGCGGAATCGTCCGGTCGGCTCGAGTTTTCGTAGGGCTATCAGAAAGCGCCACGCGTCATCCCAGGACACGTCAACCATGGGGTAGCGGCCTCCTTTGGAATGTCGAGGATTCTCCTTCAGCGCTTTGTGCCAGAGGGACTCGGTCACCTCGAACCGGCTGATACAGAAGGGGCGGTTGATCGTCACCTCGTGCGGCGGCTCTTCCTCGGGAGCCAGGTTGGAGCCCATGATGAAGTTTCCGGGCTTGATCTTTACGAAGGCGATCGGTATTCCCGGCGGCGAGGGACAATCCGAAGGATTGAGCAACGAGAACAGCAGATTGGGATCGACCCAGCGCCGCAGGCCGAACCACGAGAAGAATGTCGTTAGGACCGAGACGAGCAGCAAGATCGTCAGCCGGCGTTTCGATGAAGCCGCCACGATCTTCCTGGCCGCTGCGGCCAATGCTTCCCGGCGGGAGCGCTCGAAAAGGTGACCATCCGGCGAACGCATGACCAGGACAGGCGTCCCCCACTCCGGGATCCGGTCGACGGCCATGGCATGACGAGCCTCGGAGATCGCGCGGTCCACTGGCTTGCGGGAGGCAACTCCGTTGTAGAAGTAGCGGGAAAAGGACAGAGCCGCGAAGTCGGTGATGGCAAACTGCATGGCGACTACCGCTGGAATCCCTTCTTTCACCAGGGCTTGCGCCACGCTCGTGAAGGGGCTGGATGGATGGCTGCGCGCGCCTTCGCAAGCATTGAGCACGACGAGGCGAAGCTTCGGCTGAGCGCTGAGTATCAGGCTCAGCTCCTGTCCAGAGACCGGGTCGGCATCTCCGTTCGCATCCTCCAGAATGAGTGCTCCTCCCTCGCCCTGCCCCATGGAGCCGTGGCCGATCAAGTGAAGGACATGGAAGGTCTCGTCGAGACGCTCTGTCAGTGAAGAGCGGCTGGCCCCCTTCAGGGACACCACCTCAACCCGCCTTTTGAGCGGAGCCAGAGCTGCTTCGAGATCGGCAATCTCCTGCTCGACCGCCAATCCGGGAAAGCCCGGCGGGTTCGCGGTCACCAACAGGATTCGAAGCGGAGGCGCCACTCGCAGCGGACCGCCTGAGTCCGTCATTTCGACGTAACGAACCACCGGGGTCTTCGCCGAAAGGGCCAGGAACCCGCGCTTGGGATCGTAGAGGTATTCCCAGGGCCAATCCCAAAGCTCTGGAGAGCTTAGGCGGAGCCGCAGTCGAAGCCCCCGGCCGGCGGCCCTCGCCTCGTCCAGCCGCCGGCGCCAGAAGACCTCGACGTCGCCGCGGAACACGGCTTGAAACAGACGGGTGCCGATCTCGCGGGCAGGATCGCGGTATCCCTCCTGCGGCTCGAATCCCAGCTCCCGGCGAGCCGCGGCCATGGAGGAGAGCCTCTCCTCGAGCTCCGCCTCCCCGAAAGGCGCCTCAAAGTCCGCCTGAGCCACACCTCCCCAAGGTCCCTGCACCCGGGCCCGGTACCCCTCCGGAGTCCTGAGGATCAGGAGGTCGAAGTCCTCGTAGTCTGAGCTGCTCATCAGGAGCTCCTCCGGTTGGTCTCCATCCCGAATCACGAGACACCGTCGTGGCCCCCGATGTTTATCCCCGCTCGCCGCATGCGCGACGACGACTACGACATGGGAGCCGGAACGTGACGTAGAACTCTCCTCCGCAGGGATGCGTAGACCTAAACAATGAGGTGACAACGCGTGTCAGATGCAGTAGTGGTATGCTTTGGCACCACTGACAGACTTGGAGGAGAGAGTTTGAAACCCTCCCCGACACCTGAAGGCGAGCTCCGCCTTGGCGAAGCCAGCTTCCAAACAGGCCGGCCCTTCCTGTTCTTCGCCTCGCGCATGAGCGAGCCGATGAAGAGGATGCGCGAGGAGATCCTGAGGATCGCTCGGGCCAGGGGGCTGCCGATCTGGCTGGCCGCAGACTCACTCCCGGAGCTCGATTCGCTGCCCCTCGAAGAAGTTCAGATCGCCTGTATGGACAGAGTCCGGAAGGCCAGCAAGTTTGTCTGCGTCCTCGACGGCAGCTATGGGGCACCACTGGAGGTCAGTGAAACCTGTATCCTCGAGCTTGAGCTTGCCTCGGCCCTCTTGAGCCGCCGCGACATCTCCGTCTTCCTCGTCGAACCTTTCGAGCTGGATCCCCGGCTCGCGGGTATCCTGGAGACTCTGCAAGCTGCTTGTCCCGATGCCATCGACTGGGTGGCGAAACGGCGGGAGGATATTCCTGCACTCGTCACTGATTGGTCCGAGCGATTGGAGGCGCCCTCCAAGCCGCGCGGCAACCTTTTCGGCAGGCTGGTGCAGTTCCTCGCCCGCAAGCGAACCGAAAACTATAGAGATCTGGACGTCTTGTTCCTAGACGGCCGAGTCGCTCCTCTGTCGCCCGAGCCTCCCGACAAGGAGCGTATTGAGATCCTTCTCCGCCGCTCGGCCGAAGAGGATAAGGCACCCAACAAGCTGGCGCATCTTTGGGCGGCGATCCGCAAGCTTTCGGCGGCGCCGTACGATTCTCCAAAATTCAGAGATTTTCTTCCTCTCTGGCACCGAGCTCTGGGCCGCTGGGCGAGCGCCTCCGCCTGGTATGGTTTGCATGGCCACTTCCTAATCGGGCGCCTGGCGGCCGTCAACACCATTGTCGCCATCCGGGAGAAGCTGGCGCGGGAGGACCACGATGACGAGATGGCCATCCAGGGAACCCACGGCTCGATCGCGAGTGAGTACTACTCCATTGCCAAACAGGTGCCGAGACGATGGGATCGCCGGAAGCTCCTCGAACGTGCGTTGGAGAAAGTCACCTTCGCGCTCGATCAAGGGCAACCCGATCCATCCGGACTGCTGGCCATCCGGGGGAGCGTCCGCCTCGCTCTAGGGGAGGCCAGGCTGGCCGTCGAGGACTACGACAAAAGTTTGAAGGTCCGGGTTCGCCGCGGAGAGGATCAAGGAAGGATTGGAGAGGCCGAAGTCGAGCTCGCCATGGGCTACCTGCGCAGCGGAAGAATCTGGAAGGTGAAGGATCTCTTGGAGCAGGGAGTCGACAGACTGCGCGGCTCGCATCGACCCGAGTTCCTGGTCCGAGCTCTTCGCAAGCTGGGATTTTTCTATGCCTTGACGCTGCGGCGCCAGCGGAGCGAAGAGGCGTTTCGCGAAGCACTCGCCATCGCCACTCGGCTTGAGTTGGAAGGACAGAGCCGCCAGATCACTGCAGAGATGACACGGCTACGCTACAGGCCAGCCGCTAAACCTTGAAAAATATTTCGGTGTAAATATACTACTCTGCCGCATCGCCGCACTGACACATCCCTCATTCTTCCCCTTTTATGAAGCCGAAGGCGTAGAAACCCAGCGCCGCTAGATACCAAAAGACGAGGCCGATATATCCTGGCTCATGAACGACTCCCAACGTATCTACAAGAAACCACTTTAGACCTATTGGGATGCTATATAGAATAACGTTAAGTATAGCCGCCAAAAGGGGACCTAGATCATCCACGTCCTCGAACTGATGAGCTGCGTACTCCTTAATATTTGCCGCCATTAGAGAGCGTCGCTCGGAATACACCGCATAGGCAGGAACGCCATGGAATCTGGTCTCGCTTGCAAGAAACGTTTTTAGCGATGCGGCGGCCTCAGTGTAGCTCACCTCCGTGCCTTTCTCTTCAGTCATCGACTTTGCCATTTTAGCCGGGAACGTGTAGTAACCAACGAGGAACGGAGTTGAATATAAGAGGAAGTGACCCAGCAGCGAGCACGCGACCAGCCCTCGCGCCGCGGGTAGGCTTGCGATTCTGCTACTGGTGATGTAGCCCAGGCCAAAGTAGAGAAAAAAGGCTACGACGGGCCTAAACTCTCGCAGAAATGTCCCGAGGCCGGGGACCACCTCGCCAGCAGATACAGCCGCCATGATTAGGACAAGACCTAGGCTATATGCGAGCATTCGGATCATTTTTCTAGCGCTCCAGAAGGAGTTGCTGGTTTGAACGCATAAAGGTTGTGCGCCAAGCAAAGCTTGGCGCTTCTTGCAGGGTGCGAGTCCCTGCCGGGAAAGGGCCAACCACCCACCCGTACCGAGTGTTGCAGGTCCGTAGGAGGAGAGCCTATTGAGGCAAACCGAACGAAAGACTTGAAGCGTACACAGGGAACCATGCAGGCCGTAAGGGAACCCGCACTCCCTGAGGTCTGGCACAGCCCCGAAAGAGCGTTCAGATGCAGACGGCGACCGCTTAACCTTGCAGGGAAGCCCACGCGGAGGAATCGCTAGGGTGAGATTCCCGAGGTCTGCCGGGGTCTTCAGGACATGGCATGCATGGAGAGAAGCGTCGAAGAACTTGGGAGGCCCTACTGACTCCTGGGTTCCTACCCGGTCGTATGGCATGCGGATGACGAGCCACAGAAGGGGAAACCCGGAAACAGGGGAGACCGAAGCCTAAGCGAATCGGAGCGGAGTCCAGGTAGGCGACCTGAACCGAGAAGGCAAGGGGGGCCGACGGTCTTTGGGGAGTCGGATCAGCCCATAGTACTTAGAGGTCGGGAGAGCCGGCCACAGGGGGAAGGAGCTGACGGGAGCCCGTAGCTCGCAAAGGAAACATGAGCCAGATACGACAGGCTGGAGTCCTCATGCCAACCTCACTGCGGGGAATAGCCAATAAGGCCAGCTCCGACGAGCACCACCGTTTCCGCAATCTGTTTGGTCTACTGACGGTTGGGTTCTTGCTGTCCTGCTGGCAGCGAGTCAACAAGAAAGCTGCCAGCGGCGTAGATCGGGTTTCGGCCCGGAGCTACGCGAAGGATCTGGTTGACAACGTTCGAGACCTTTGGCAGCGTGTGAAGCGGGGTAGTTACCGGGCGAAGTTGGTCCGGCGGCGTCACATTTCGAAGGAAGGGGGTAAGACTCGGCCGTTGGGAATCCCGGTGGTCGAGGATAAGCTTCTTCAGATCGCAGTCTGCCGCATTCTCAACGCCATTTACGAGCCGATCTTCCTGGCGTGCAGTTGGGCGTACAGGTCAGGCCGGAATGCGCGCGAAGCGGTGCGGACGCTGACGCAGGAGCTCCAGTTCGGTGGTTACGGTTACGTCGTCGAGATTGACATCAAGGGCTTCTTCGACCGCATCGACCACGATTGGCTTCTGCGGATGCTGAAGCTGCGAATCGACGATCGGCCGCTGTTGAGGCTGATCGGGAAATGGCTGAAGGCCGGGGTGTTGGAAGAGGATGGGAAGGTGATACACCCGGAAACGGGCTGTCCGCAGGGCAGCAGTATCTCGCCCATGCTCGCCAACATCTACCTTCATTACGTGCTGGACCTGTGGTTCGCGCGCGTGGTGAAGCCCCGGAGCAAGGCACGTGCCTTTATGTGCCGCTTCGCTGACGACGTGGTGTTCGCGTTCCAGCGGGGTGATGAGGCCGAAGCCTTTCTCCAGGCGGTCCAGAAGCGGCTGGCGAAGTTCGGGTTGGAGCTTTCGGCGGAAAAGAGCCGGCTGATCCGGTTCAGTCGAACCCACCTGGGCAAGAACTCGGAGAGGTTTGACTTCCTCGGGTTCGAGTTTCGCTGGGTGGTGGGCTACAAGGGAGTGGCGCGGGTGACTCGCCGGACGTCGCGCAAGCGGCTGAGGGCCTCGTTGGCCCGAGTGACCGAGTGGCTCAAGGCCCAGCGGAGCATGCCAGTGCGTCAGATGGTCGAGGCGTTGAACTTGAGGCTTCGTGGGCACTATACTTACTACGGCGTCATCGGGAACTACGGAAGCCTAGGTTCCTACTTCCATCAGGTCAGGCGGCTGTTGAGGAAGTGGTTGGGGAGGCGTAGTCAGAAGGGCCGCATGGTGTGGGAGAAGTTCAACGCCTTGCTGAAGCGATTTCCTCTGGAAGCGCCACGGATATCGGAGAGTCGACATCGGCAGATGGTGCTTGTTGGGGTTTGCTGAGTGCGGAAGCGAGGGTAACCGAAGAGCCCGGTGCGGGAAAACCGCACGCCGGGATCTGTGCGGGGGGCGCTTCGGCGTCCCTACCGCGACACAGAATCGGTGTCGATGAGTAAAAGCATTTCAATCTCGGAGGCGGCCCACGGGTCTCGAACGCCTCCGACCGAACCACCTACTACCCCGAAAGACCCGGGGTCAGGAATTTTGTGTAGTGCAACTCCGCGGCGGGAGGAGTGGAGGCTGGAAGGGGGAGAGGCGGAAAAATACAGGTCTACTTCTTCCCCGCCCCCTCCACCTGCCGGTCCGCCTCCACCTCGATCGTCACCTTCACGTCATCCCCCAGCACGGGCCCGGAATCGAGGACGTTGTTCCAGACGATCCCGAACTCCTTGCGGTCGATCTTGAAGGTGGTCTCGAAGCCGGCTTTCTCGCCTCGCGGGGTCTTCACCGTGCCCAGCAGCGAGACGGGAAAGGTGACCGGCTTCGTCACGCCGTGCACGGTCAGGTTGCCGGTCACGTCCAGAGTCGTCGCGTCCTTGGGTACCACCTGGGTGCTGGTGAAGGTCAGGGTGGGGAACTTCTGGACGTCGAAGAAGTCCTTGGAGCGCAGGTGCTCGTCACGGTCGTTGTTCGTGGTGTCGAGCGAGGCCGCTTTGACCGTGAATTCCACGCTTGAGGCGGCCGGGCTCGCCTTGTCGTATTTGATGACGCCGGCGAAGTCCCGGAAGCGTCCCGTGACGTTCGAGACGAAGTGGCGGATGCTGAAGCTCACGCCGCTGTGGTCGGCGTCCACTTTGTAGATCGCCGGGTCGGCCGCTGCCATGGCAGGCAGCAGACAGGCGAACACGAGAGCTTGGAGAACAGCCCTGTTCATGATCGATCCATCTAGCTGATGAGCGGATCGAGCTTGGCCGGATCGACTCCCAACTCGCCGATGGCCCGCTTCACCAGGCAGCGGTCCACAGAGCCCCGCTGGGCGAGCTGCCAGAGGGCCGCGACGACCACGCACTCGGCGTCCACCTCGAAGAAGCGGCGTAGCGCTTCGCGGGTGTCGCTGCGCCCGAAGCCGTCCGTACCCAGGGAGAGCAGGCGGCCGGGCAGCCAGCGGGAGATCATGTCCGGCACCAGCTTCATGTAGTCGGTGACGGCGACGATCGGCCGGTCGTCCCCCTCGAAGATCTGGACGACATAGGGTTTTCTCGACTCCTGGTCGGGATGGAGCAGGTTCCAGCGGTCTGCCTCCAGGGCGTCGCGCCGCAGCTCCTTGTAGCTCGTGGCGCTCCAGACGTCGGCCGCCACGCCGAAGCGTTCGGCGAGGATCTCCTGCGCCCGCAGGGCCTCCCGCAGCAGGGAGCCACTGCCCAGCAGGTGAATCCGCGGCCGGTTCTCATCTCCCTCGGCAGCCGGTTTGAGCTTGTAGACGCCCTTGAGGATCCCCTCCTCCGCGCCGGCCGGCATGGGCGGCATTGGATAGTTCTCGTTGTAAAGGGTGATGTAATAGAAGATGTCCTCGCGATCCGTGAACATTCGCTTGAGGCCGTCGCGGATGATCACCGCGAGCTCGAAGGCGAACGCCGGATCGTAGGCGAGCAGGTTCGGCACCACGCTCGCCAGCACGTGGCTGTGGCCGTCCTCGTGCTGCAGCCCCTCGCCGTTCAAGGTGGTGCGGCCGGAGGTGGCGCCCAGCAGGAAGCCCCGGGTGCGCTGGTCCGCCGCCGCCCAGATGAGGTCGCCGATGCGCTGGAAACCGAACATCGAATAGAAGATGAAGAAGGGGATCATGTCGATCCCGTGCGTGGCGTAGGAGCTGCCGGCGGCGATGAACGACGCCACGGAGCCGGCCTCGGTGATCCCCTCCTCCAGGATCTGCCCGTCCGTCGCCTCCCGGTAATAGAGCAGCATGGATTTGTCCACCGGCTCATAGAGCTGTCCCACGTGGGAGTAGATGCCGAACTGGCGGAACAGCGACTCCATGCCGAAGGTGCGGGCCTCGTCCGGGACGATGGGCACGATCCGCTTGCCGATCTCCTTGTCCTTGAGGAGCTGGGTCAGCATCTGGACGAAGACCATGGTGGTCGAGACGTCGCGGTCCACCCCCTCGAAGAACCGGCTCCAGGTGTCGCCGTTCGGGGTGGTCACGGGCTCGGTGCGCACCCGGCGCACCGGCACCGGGCCGCCCAGCACTTGGCGGCGCTCCCGCAGGTATTGGATCTCCTGGCTGTTCTCCGGCGGACAGTAGAACGGCGCCTCGTGCAGGTCCTTGTCGGCGATGGGGATCTCGAACCGGTCGCGGAAGAAGCGCAGCTCGTCGTCCGTGAGCTTCTTCTGCTGGTGAGTGACGTTCTTCCCCTCGCCGGCTTCGCCCAGGCCATAGCCCTTCACCGTCTTGGCCAGGATCACCGTCGGCGATCCCTCGTGCTCGATGGCGGCTTTGAAGGCGGCGTGGACCTTCACCGGATCGTGGCCGCCCCGGCGCAGATTGCGCAGCTCCTCGTCCGAGTAATTCTTGACCAGCTCCGCGAGCTCGGGGTATTTGCCGAAGAATTCTTTGCGCACGTAGGAGCCGGGCTCCACCACGTACTTCTGGTACTCGCCGTCCAGTGCTTCGTTCATGCGCTGGATGAGCAGGCCCGTATTGTCGGCCTCGATGAGGGGGTCCCAGTCGCTTCCCCAGATGACCTTGATGACGTTCCAGCCGGCGCCGCGGAAGGCCGTCTCCAGCTCCTGGATGATCTTGCCGTTGCCGCGCACCGGGCCGTCGAGGCGCTGGAGGTTGCAGTTGATGACGAAGATTAGGTTGTCCAGCTTCTCCCGCGAGGCGAGGGTGATGGCTCCCAGCGCCTCCGGCTCGTCCGTCTCGCCGTCGCCGAGGAAGGCCCAGACCTTGCGGTGCTGGGGATCGCGCAGGCCGCGGCTGCGCAGGTAGCGGTTGAACTTGGCCTGGTAGATGGCGGCGATGGGCCCGAGGCCCATGGAGACCGTGGGGAACTCCCAGAACCCGGGCATCAGCCAGGGGTGGGGGTAGGAGGCGAGACCGCCGCCCGGGGCCAGCTCGCGACGGAAGGCCTCCATCTGCTCCACCTTGATGCGCCCCTCGAGGAAGGCGTGGGCGTAGATGCCGGGCGAGCCGTGGCCCTGGAAGTAGACCATGTCGCCGTCGAAGCCGCTCTCGCCGCGGCCGCGGAAGAAGTGGTGGAAGCCCACCTGGTAGAGCGTGGCCGACGAGGCGAAGGTGGAGATGTGGCCGCCCAGGCCGGGGTACTTCTTGTTGGCCCGCACCACCAGGGCCATGGCGTTCCAGCGGACGATGCTCTTGATGCGCCGCTCGAGGGCCCGGTCGCCCGTGTAGGGCGGCTCCTGGCTCTTCGGGATGGTGTTGATGTAGGGCGTGTTGCCGGTGAAGGGGAGGGTGACGTCCTTCTCATACCCCTTCTCCAGCAGCTTCTTGAGGAGGAACTGGGCGCGCTCCCGCCCTTCGATCTCGACCACCTGCTCGAAGGCGGTCAGCCACTCCTCGGTCTCGTTGACGTCGGTATCCGCACCTCCACCCGTATACCAATTGAGTGGAGCCTGGTACGACTTGCTCATGCGCAGTGCCTCCTCGGGTCCGTGGGGAGGGGGGCAGCCCCCCTCCTCCGCCCGCCAAGGGTGTCACGTCACCCGGGTGGACGGCAATCAGGGAGCATATGACGGAATGGGGGGAGGCGGGATGGCAGGAGTTGCGGCGCGCACCAGAGCCCTCAATCCCCGTCCCCCTCCCTCCCCGCGGGAGAGAGGGGTCCGTGATTCGGGAGCTCGTAGAGGAGGGCCGGAGGCGGTGAAGCCCCCAGGCGCGAGGATCTCCGATCGGCCTATTGATCGTCTCCCCGCGGTGGATCCTGGTTGTTCGGGTCCACCGGAACGGGCGGCGGTTGCTGCGGCGGCGCCGTCCCTCCGTCGCGTCCGGGTCCGTCATCCCCCATCTGCGCACGAGGGTCGTTGCCGGTCGCCTGCACGGGACTCGCTGACTGGGCCATAAGGGCTCCTTTCCTGAAGGGAGTGGATGAAGCGGAGAGCGCTTGCAGCTCTCCATGGGTTCCATCCCAGGAAGACCCTCAAAGGCAGGAGATGTTTAGCCTCTCCGGAAAGAAAGTCTTTTCTGCATCTATCTCCATTCGCCTTGTTCGATAAACCCCGCCCAGTAGGAGGGAGCGTTCCATTGCGGCTGGCGCCACATCTCGATCTGCGCCTCCCGCAGGGCCGCCGACGGCCGCCATCCACGTTTCAGCAACCTGGAGTAGAACGACGACATGAGCTTCTTGGTGGCGAGATCGTCTACGTCCCACAGGCTGACCACCACGGACGACGTGCCCGCCGACAGGAAGGCCTGGGTCAGACCCAACAGCCCTTCGCCGCGGACCTCCATGCCCAGACCCGTGCCACAAGCGCTCAGCACGGCGAGGTCGGCCGGGAGGCCCAGGTACTGGATATCGCGCGCCCGCAGGAACGGATCGCGCGGCTGGCCCTTGCGATCGAAGGCGGAAAGGACGAGGGCGGATAGACCAGGGTTGTTTTTGTTCGGATCGCCGTGCACCGCGAAGTGGAGGATGCGGTAGGCACCGAGCTGGTCCATGACCTCCTCGCGATTGGCCCTGAAATCGTACAGTTTCAGCACGGTCTCGCCTCTCGCCAGACTGGCGATGGTCTCGGCTTCGTCGCGGGAGGAGGGGAGACTCTCGAAACGACCCGCCAGGGGCCGGGCGCCGTTGAGCTCATAGATGGGGTCGGCCACCAGGGCCAACAGGTTGGGCGGCTCGGGCCGGCGGGCTCGCGCCCGCAACGCGGCGATCACGGAGGACGAAGGCGCGCTCACGATCTCGTGATGGACGACGAGCGGGAGCGGCCACCGGTCGTCCGGCTCCGGCGGCCCTTCGGCGGTCAGGTCCGGCAAGGTAGCGAAGGGTATGTATTGCAATTCCGGAGGCGTGACGATCAGCAATCGCTTGTTGCCCAGGCGACGCGCCACAGGCCCCAGGAGGATCCGGCTGAGGGCGCGGGCCTGGCGCACCGCCCGCTTCTGGTCCTGTCGACGGTGGCTGTGGGACAGGAGATCGTGGACCTCCCGGGCGAGGGGTGCGATCTGCGCCCGGCCCGGTAGATCGAAGGTCGAGTACTCCTGCGGAGTCACGACCCAGAGATAGCTCCTTTCATTGCCGAGGGAGTACTGGAGCAGGACGGTGTCCTGATCGACCACCTGCTGCTGGACTTGGCGCAGTCTCAGGGGTTTGGGAAAGGCACGCTCTCCAAGGCTTTCGAGCAACGTACGGGCTCGCGCCTGTTCGCTCACGTCGAACGCCTCGACGTCGTGCCCCGCGGCCGGCTCCAACCGGTGCTGCTCCATCAGCAGCTCCACCTGCAGCTCGTAGGCCTGCTGCCAGTGGCCCAGGAGCAGGGCTCGTACCTCGGGCTCCTCGTTGGCGCTGCGCAGAGACTCCAGGGCCTTGATGGCGCGGGCGGCGTTCGCTCGGGCCGCCGCCGGGCTGTTGCGGCGGCGCTCGGCCCAGGCCAACCCGAAGTAAGACGAGGCTTCAGTATCCAACCGCTTCTGCTGCTGATTGATGGTCAGAGCGCGCTCCAGGGAATCGATCGCCTTGGGAATTGAGTTCAACGAGACGTCGACGAAGCCGAGGTTGATCCAGGCGTTCGCTTCCTCCACCCTCATGTGCCGGTCCTGGAAGATCTTCACCGCCCGTAGGAATGCATTTTTGGCCTCACTATAAATTTTTAACCGGTAATACGCCAGGCCAAGCTGATTGGAGGTTCCAGCCTCGTACTCTGGAAATCCTTGCCGATGAAAACTTTTCAGTGCGCGCAGATAGTAGGAAATAGCCGGCTCATTTTGACCCGCTTCGCGATAGGTGTCGCCAAGGTGAGAAAGCGCCCAGGCGATCCAAAAAGTATCCTTGCCTTGGCTGAGCTCCTTCAGGGCGCTCTCCTGAGCTCCCAGCGCCCGGTCGAGCTCCCCTAGCTTGGAGTACGCTCTGCCACAGCTTATCAAGACCTTGGCTTCTTCCAGCAGATTGGGTTGCCGGTGATAGAGCTTCGCCGCCTCCTCAAGGTTCACCAGTGCCTGATCGATCTTGTCGGTGTCGAGCTGCAGGCGACCGAGACCCGCTCTAGCCAAGGCCTCATGCGAGTCGTTGCCGAGCTCGTGCGCCAGACGAATGCTCCGTTCGTAGGTTGCCACCGCCCGTTCGGAGTCGCCCAGGCCTTGCAGAGCCGTCGCCAGATGGGTGAGCACGGGGGATAGTTGCACCCGCTGTCCCAGGCTTTCGTAGATCGACAGAGCGCGCGAACAGGAGTCATGGCAGTCAGCCCAGAGATGCCCGGCGCACTGAAGATCGCCAAGTTGATTCAGAGCATCCGCCTCACGAAGACGATCCTTGGCCTCCCCGGCGAGCCGGGCCGCGTCCTGGAACTTCGCCCTCGCCTCCGCTTTGTGCGAGCCCTTCAGCTCCTGCCCCTGGGAATAGGCGACGGCCGCCGCAGCCCGGTCCCTGTCCTGAGGCATCGCTTGGCGATGGCGGGCGGTCCTGGTGACGTAGGTGCCCGCCTCTCCCGACACCCGGACCTGGTACTTTCCCGTGGAGGAGGCGACCCAGGAGACGTCCTCGGGGCCCTGCGTCGCGTTCATACTATCCACCGTGACCACCTTGCGACCTCGAGGGTCGAGCACCTCCACCTCGATGTCCACGCCCTGCTGGTCGAAGACGAGTTCCTGGAAGTCCCCCTTCTTCAGAGCGAAGGAGTAGACGTCGACGACGCCAGCCGTGAGCTTGCAGGCTCTCCCCGGCTGGAACCGGAGGTCCTTGGCAGCCGCCGGAGATCCGGCGGCCAGAAGAGCAAGGCAGGCCAGGAGCCGAAAGTGGAAACGCCCCATTGCGAAAGACTCCCCTTTCCTGAAGCCAACAGAGCCACTCCAGTTTGAAGGCAGAGTCTTGATTCTATCTGAAGAGGCGCGCCGTGGGGATCGGCGCGTCCGCGAGGAGCGGGAGGCTACTTCGGGACACGGAAGCCGTAGTCTGCCACCTTCTTGAGTTGGCCCTTTTGCAGTCCCCGCAGGCGCAGCCGGTACTCTCCTAGGCGCAAGGCGTCACGATCCAGCGGCAGCTCCACCTCATATCGATCGTTCTGCCGCAGTCCGGAAAAGTCCTTGATGAGCGTGCCCTTGAGATCGCGGATCTCCGCCCGGTACTCCGAGTAGCGAGTCTCGGCCGGAGAATGCAGCAGCAACCTCACCGGCAGCTTGACCTCGTCGATCTTCGACTCTTCGCCCCGGGTGCTGTAGAGCGGATCGATGGTTTGGAACGGCCAGGCCTCCGCCGCCGGGCGGGTCAGGCTGTAGATCGAGAGCCCCAGCACCGCCAGCACGAAGACCGCGGCCACCGTGGCCACGCGGCTCCGCCACCAGCGCCGGCGGCCGCGGGTGAAGAAGCCGTCCTGGTCCAGCCGCGCGCGCAACTGCCGCCAGCCGGCGGCCCGTTCAAACTCGCTGAAGCCGGTCTCCTCCTGCGCCGGGAGCGCCGTGAAGTGCTGGACGTCCAGGAGCAGCTCCGTGCAGTGGCCGCACAGGGCCAGATGCTCCTGGATCTCCAGATCCTCCTCCGGAGTGAGCTCGTCGGCCTGATAGGCGTACAGACGGTCGGGGTCTGGATGCTGCTCGGGGTCCGGGAGCGGATCCGGCGAGGAGAGTCCGTGGAGATTCTTGGCATCCTCGCTCACGGTCTATCTCTTGTCCTTTCCCGGAGGTTCCTCGACGCCCAGCCTGGCAGCCAGCCGCTTGCGGCCCTGGTGCAGATGCGCCTTGACGGTTTCGATGGAGATCTTCATCACTCTCGCAATCTCCTCATACTTGAGCTCTCTCTCGTAGCGCAGCCCACAGCAGATGCGCATCTGAGGTGGAAGCTCCTGCAGCGCCTCCCGCAAGGCAACCCGGTTCTGGTGGCGGATCGCCTGATCCAGGGGATCGGCGGCCGGGTCCGGCACCTGCAAACCCCCGCCGCCGCCGTCCTCGACGTCCACCGCTGCATCGATAGAATACTCCTGAGCATCGCGCTTCCCTGTCTTCCGGCTCCGTATATGGTTGGAGAGCACGTGCCTCGCGATCTCCAACAGCCACCTCTCGAATCTCGACTCATAGCGAAAGGCGTCTATACCCCTGGAGACCCGAAAAAAAACTTCTTGGGTGAGATCTTTGGAATCTTCGTCAGATTGGCCCTTGCGCCTGAACAACCTGTACACCCTGGGAGAGTGGAGATCGTAGAGACGACGGAAGCTCTCCTCCCGTTGGATCCCCGCCTGAATCTGGAGGATGAGCCAGCGGCTCTTGTCTTCTGCGGGGCTCACGGGGGGAGAGCCGCCGCCCGATGGATCACCGGCTCCGCTCGGAGGTCCCATGATTCCGGAATCGGGCGGCGTGGCGATCGAGCTGCGGCGCGGCGGGTTGAGGCATCGCCAAGACGATATGACTCCCCGAGGGGAGCTGTCAATGAGACGCCCTCACGCCGCCCGACCCACCATTGTCAGCGCCCCTTCGGGGGCGAACCCCTCACTCTCCCAACCCTCTCTCTCCCAGCCTCCCTCCCATCCGCCGGGAGAGAGAGGGATAAAACAGCTTCGCGTCTTTGCCTTTCCTTCTTCCACTAGCCACTCCCTCTTCTCCCGGCGGATGGGGGGGAGGCTGGGAGAAGAGGGCCGGGGTGATGAGGGCCAACGGCGCGGTCAGGCAATCTGGCTAAGTAGAACTACAGAGCGCCGGTCGCCGGCACCTGCGGAAAGGCGTAGCTCACCGCCAAGGGACCGCCGACCCGCCACTGGGAATCGGGCACCTGGGTCTGGCTGGAGAACATGATCTCCAGATGAACCGGCTTGTCCCGGATTTCCGGAGGATAGTTGTCTCCCTTCAGGAAAGTGTAGTTCCACCATACCCATCGCCAGTCGCCCACCGCGAGCTTCTCGCGCGTATTGGGTTTGCCGAGAATCGCCTCGACTTCGGCAGCCGTCTTGCCGGAGACGAGGTGACAGATGTCGTCGAACGATTTGTCGGATCGGGGGCGGCTCTCCGAGTGGCAAGCCAGGATGGCCACAAGGAGGATCGCCAGCGCGAATGCCATCTTTCGTTTCACTCGTCATTCCTCTCTTCTGGAAAAGTGGACCGGCGAGACCGCTCGCCGGTCCGTGGGGATCACTGATTACCTCGCACGAGGAGAATGCGGCCGGTGATGCTGATCGTCGTCATCGTCGCCTCCTCGTTCGCCCGTGCCTCCTTGCGTGTCGGTCCCTACCGATGAGCCAGTCTTAGCCTCAGTGATGCCGCGGCCTCCATCGTCGCCTTGCTGAAGCTGCGGCGACGACCGACCCTCGCGCCGTCCCTTCGTCTTCGTCGGTGACTTGCCCATGACGCCCTCCTTCTTTGTAGGGTTCATTGACCTCAGTGGGAAGAAGGAAACTCTCCCCGACTTCACTGAAAGAGACACCTGAGAGGATGGAGTTGTTTAGGGCACCTCGCGAGGAACTTCAAGGCGATCATCTCCATTCCCCCTGCAACACGAAGCCACCCCAATAGGATGGCGCGTTCCATCTCGGCTGCCGCCACATCGACACCTCGGCTTCTTTCAGCGCCGCCGCAGGAGAGAGGTGCCTTTGCAGGAGCTCTCGATAGAAACGGCTCATCAGCTCGGCCGTTGCCTGGTCGTCGACGTTCCAAAGACTCACCATGACCCGCGGCGCTCCCGCGGAGAAAAAGGCCTGAGTCAGTCCTACCAATCCCTCGCCCCGGATCTTTCGGCCGAGCCCCGTCTGGCAGGCGCTGAGAACCACCAGGTCGGAGGACAGCTCGAGCTTCGCGATCTCTCCCGCTCGCAGAAAGCCGTCGGTCGACTTGCCCTCCCGATCCACGAGCGAAAGGACGATGGCCGACCGGTCGGCGGTCGTATCATCGAGCTCGCCGTGGGCTGAGAAATGAAGATACCGAAAATCTTTCAGCTTACCGTCGAGCACCTGCTGGCGGTTGGTGTCGAAATCCATTGCTATGAGTCGCTTGGCGTTTCCCAGGCCAGCCTTATCAATCGTGGTCATGATGGCCTGGACCTCCTTCCGCGAGAAGTGCAATCTCGGGAAACGAGGCTCCTTGCCGGGCTGCAAGCGCACTCTCTTGCTGCCCATTCGCTCGTCATCGAGCGAGTAGACAGGGTCGGCGAGGACCGCGATCAACCCGGATGGAGGCTCCTGGCCCTCGTTCAGGCGCCGCAGTGTCCCCAGTACGGTGGCGGAGAGCTCCACCGTGATCTCGTGGTCCAATATCCATGGGCGGGGCCATTCGGTACCTCGCTGCACCGACTCCCGCAGATCCTCCGGCAGGGCACCGAAGGTGACGTACTGGAGCTCTGGAGGAGCCACGATCAGCAACTTCTTTCCCTCCAAGCGGTTCGCCACCTGGCCAAACAACAGCCGGCTGAGCTCGATTGACTTGCGGATCGCAAATTTCCGCTTTTCGAATTTGTGGCTCACCTCCAAGAGGTCGTGAACCTCTTGGGACAGCTTCTCGACCTGAGCACGCGACGCGGGGATCTCGTAGCTGGTAAACGAGGACGAAGTCACGACCCAGAGGTAGCTCCGTTGGCGTCCCAGAAAATACTCCAGAAGAACGGTGTCCCCGGTACCGAGGACCTGGTTTTGGACGTTTTGAACCGATACCGTGGGGACCATGATCCGCCCCTCGAGGTCCTCCACGAGTCGGCGGCTGCGCGCCTTTTCGCTCGCTTCGAACGCCTTGAGGTCATATCCTTTCGCCGGCTCGCGCCGATGCTGGTCCATCAAGACCTCCACAAGGAGGTCGTAAATATCTTGCTTGCCCGCCAGAAACGAGCTGCGCAAGTCCGCGCGAGCCGCCTTCGAGCGAATCGACTCCATGGCCGAAAGAGATTTCGTGAGAAATTCTTGAGCCCTGACCAGGTTGCCCCGCTGCCACTCATTTTGGGCCAGCCCATAGTAGGATGCCATTTCCAGAAACGGATTCCTCTTGCCCTGCGACATCGCGAGAGCCTGACGATAGGCATCGGATGCCTCGGTATTACGTTTCATGGCACCTAGGACCCAGCCCATGTTGCTCCAAGCTTTGGCCACCGAGTCGGTGTCATCCACTGCCTTGAACTCTCTCTGGCAGCGCTGAAAGGCGCTGAGCGCCTCATGATGGAGACCAGCCTCAAAGTATGCCAGAGCCAGATTGTTCAGAGCGATTGCTTCCTCGCGCGGATGCCTGGTTCCCTGGAGTAGGTTCAGAGACAACGCATACTGAGAGATTGCCCGGTTGAATTCTCCTTTCTTTCGGTGGATGTCTCCCAGATGGAGGAGGGTCTGGCCGGCAACGTAACGGCTCGGACTGTTTTTCAGGATTGCCTCAGCTTCATGGTGAAGTCTCAATGCCTTGTCCAACTCGTTCTGAATGTAGTACGCGCGGCCCAAAGCGTTCAGGGCCTCCGCGAGCGCCACAAGGTCGGACGGTGTCGGATTGGATAGGGTTCGCCTTATGGCGACGGCCTTCTCAAGGTCCTGCAGCGCCTTTTCGAGCTCGCCCTCCTCAGAATATAGACGCCCCCTGTTGAACAGGATACTGGCTTCGGTCTTTGGTTTTTCCGCTTTGGATACCAAAGCAAGAGCACTGTCATACGAGCTGAGCGCCTTGTCGCGGTCACCGAGAGCTTGCCGAGCAAACCCGAGATCGTTGCGGACGATCGCCTCCAGCCAGTAATTACCCAACTCGTCGTATAAAGCCGATGCCTTTTCCAAAATAGGCAGTGCTTCGCGCTTGGGAAGGAGGTTTTGGAGATGATAGGCCGCATCCGCTTGTCCGGCACGAAATCCGCTCGCCTCCCAGAATGCCAAAGCCTTTCGGAACTCCTGCTCTGCTTCCCTTGTCTTCTCGGTCTTAGATCCTCGAGAGTACGCCAAGGCTCCCGCGGCGTTCTGGCGATCACGCGCCGTCGCCTTGTGCTTCGGAGGAACCAGGATCTGGTAGGTTCCGTCACCTCCGCCTCTCAACTCAACCTTGTAGCGGCCTGCGACCTCCGCAAGGAGAGGAATGTTCTCCGGACCTGAGTCTCCGTTCAGACGGTCCACCTCGACAGGCGGCTGTGTCCCAGGGCCTTTGATCTCCGCCACTACATCCAGGCCCTGCTGCTTCACCTCGATGTCAACGAAGTCGCCCGGTTCGAGATCGAAGCTATAGACGTGGACCTCGTCTTTGACGAGAAACAAGGCGCTGCTCTGGCCGTAGAAGTTGGGAAAATCCCTTCGTAGAGGCGGCAACTTGACCGGCGGGCTCGGGACCTTCTTCGCAGAAGCAGCGGGGCGGGTGGGCGCGGGTGCCGACCGGGATTTGTGTGAAGGTCCAGACCCTTGGAGCAGGATCAGCGCACCAAGGAGCGCAGTCAGCGACAGGATTCGGCGCACCAGTCCCTTGGACTGCAATGAATCCATGACCCAGATTCCTCCAGAGAAGGCTACCCCTGCTTAGCAAACGCCTATCGCAAAATTCGAATATCGAACTCCCGTATTGGATTGGCCGCAGCGCCTTCAGGCCCCTGGACCTCGACGTGGTAGACGCCGGGCTTCAGGAAGTCCCCAGGAAGAAGCAGGGCGATCATTCCGCTCTCGCCCTCCTGAGCTTCCTCGGTTCTCCGGACCTGGCCGTCCTTGTCCTTGAAGACCAGCCTGTACTTGGGATAGGGGTGATC
This sequence comes from Thermoanaerobaculia bacterium, assembly GCA_036264085.1. Classification (GTDB taxonomy): domain Bacteria; phylum Acidobacteriota; class Thermoanaerobaculia; order Multivoradales; family UBA5704; genus DATARR01. The sequence continues at coordinate 42,851 of DATARR010000080.1, forward strand.
CGAGTGGGTGTCGAATACCGCGACGTTCCCCAGCCGGAAGGGCGTGGGCTCAGCCTCTCTGGGAGTCCCCTTCTTACTCCCCTGCGCCTCGATCGTCGTAATCTGAACGGCGCGGGGACTGGAGAGCCGCCTTTCGAGCACCATGATCTGGAATGCCGCCCCAACGAAGACGAAAGCCAAGGCCGCAGCGAGGACCGGCGCTACCGAGATCCTCCGGAGGAGGCTTCTCCTCCTCACCGCGGTCGGAGCCTTGACCCGCAGCTTCTCCTTCAGCTCCCGCCATTCCGCGGCCGTCTCGAAGTCGGCGACCCCTTCCCGGGGGCGATCCTCCGCGGGCGGGTCGAGGAAGCGCTGGAGGTCCAGGAGCAGGTCGGCGCAGAGGGTGCACTGGGTGAGGTGCTCCTGCAGGGCGTCGTCCTCCTCGGGAGACAGTTCGTTCGCGAGGTAGGCGGAGAGCTTCTCCGGGGCGGGATGGTCGTTCGGGTCGCGGGGGCGGCCCTCGTCGGCCAGGCGGGTGAAGAGCCTGTCCAGATCGGCGGTTTCATCGGTCACGAGTCGTTCTCTTTCCTGGTTTCCAGCCGCGCCGCCAGCCGCTTGCGGGCCTGGTGCAGGTGCGCCTTGACGGTCTCGATCGAGATCTTCATTACGATCGATATCTCCTGGTACTTGAGGCCCTTCTCGTAGCGGAGGAGGCAGCAACGGCGCATCTGGTCCGGCAGCTCCTGGAGAGCGGCGCGGAAGAGGGCCAACTGCTGGCCCTTGATGACCTGCTCTTCGGGGCTGGGGTCCAGGGAAGAAATGGCGGGGGCCGGACTGATCCCGTCGTCGCTCTCCACGGGTGCGTCCAACGACTGCTCCAGGCCATCCCGTTTCTCCGTCCGTCGCCGGCGGACCTCGTTGAAGTAGATGTGCGCGGCGATCTCCCATAACCACCTCTCGAACCTCGACTCCCGTCGAAAGGTGTCTATGCCCTTGAAGACACGAAGGAACACATCTTGGGTTAGGTCCCGGCTGTCTTCGGTCGAAAAGCCCTTGCGGACGAAGAAGGACTGGACGCCGGGCCGGAATTTTCTGAAAAGCTCCGCCGAGCTCTCGTCGACGCGGATACCGGCCTGGATCTGCGCGATGAGCTCGAGGATGGGATCGCGTTCCACCGGCTCAGGTCTCAGGGGACGATAGCCGCTGGAAGGGGGCGCGCCGCCGCTGGACGTCTCAATGGGCTCAGACATCCACAGGCCGCGTCAAGCCGCCGGGCGTTGGTCTCAGAGGAGAAGGCATGGGACTGCGTAATTACTTCCACCACCAACATACGCTGCCCGGGCCGCGCTGTCAATTCCTCCGCCAGCGGCGGGCTGATAAGGTACCGCCGCCATGGGCTGGACGCTCCTGCTCGTCGACGAGGACGGGGTTTCCCTCGAAGAGTCCCAAGCCGGGCTCGACGACGAGCTGGCGGAGTATCTCGCGGGGCTCGACGGCTTCCCCGCTCTCCAGGCGCTCCGGGACCTACCACGGGAGGAGGACACGCCCCTCTCCGAGGAGGCGCGGGAGGCCCTGGCCCGGGAGGTGGCGGAGTTGGCGGCGAGAGCGAAGCGGCGGGAGCTCCCCGCGCCTCCGGACTGGGTGGGGCTCGACGGGACGGGGGACCTTCGTCTCGGCGAGCCGCTCGGGTGGCCCGGGCTCCTCGACTTCCTCCAACGGCTGGAGCACCTGCTCTTCCTGGGGCGGCGGATGGGGTTGGGGCTGTGGGCTGCGGGGGAGGAGTAGTGACAGTCCATTGTAAGGAGACGACGGGCCATCGTCCGCATCCAACGGCTCGTCGTATGCATCGGTGGGCCATCGTACCGATCCAACGGCCGTCGTAAGGATACGGCGAGCTGTCGGACCGAGAAAACGGCCGTTGCAGGGATACGACGCCTCGTCGTATGGAGACGACGGGCCGTCGCAAGCATCGGCAGGCCGTCGTACGGGGCCAACGGCTCGTCATACCGATCCAACGGGTCGCCTTATCCATAGGACGGCCCGTTGTATGGAACGGCGGGCTGTCGGATCGATCCGACGGCGCGTTGTAAGCAGCGGCGAGCCGTCGTAAGGATACGGCGACCCGTTGGATCGAGAAAACGGCCGTTGTATGGCTACGACGCGCCGTCGTAGCCATCGGCAAGCCGCCGGATCGAGCCAACCGCCCGTTGTAAGGATGCGACGGCTCGTCGTATCGAGACGATGACCGGTGGTCAGGATACGACGGTCCGTCGTACGGATGAGACTCTCCGCTGCTTGGCGGCGGTGGCTCATCGTCTGGGGAGATAAGGCAATCTCTCGAGACTCGAAGGCTGAAGATCCAACTCCTCGATCAAAGCCTTCAGGTCGAGTCCATCTCGTCGACCTTTCCTAACTCACCGGCGCCTCGACCGTCGCTCCGAACAGCTCCCGCCCCAGGATCTCGAACTGCTGGCGGAAGGTCTCCTCCAGCGCCGACTTCTCCGCTTCCGGCAGGAAGGACTGGCGCAGGGCGGCGCGGGAGAGCCCGGCGAGCTGCGCCGGGGTGTAGCCGAAGGTCTGGTGGAGCTTCAGGTACTCGCGGGTGAGGTTGGTGTTGAAGAAGGCCGGGTCGTCCGAATTGACGGAGAGGGCCAGTCCCGCATGGTAGAGGCGGTCGAAAGGGTGGCTCGCCAGGTCGGGCACCACGCCGAGACAGAGGTTGGAGGTGGGACAGACCTCCAGCGGGATCTGCGCCGCCCGCAGCTCCTCCATCAGCGACGGATCCTCCACCGCCCGCACACCGTGGCCGATGCGCTCGGCGCCGCAGACGGCCAGCACGGAGCGGATGGACTCCGGCCCCGCGTGCTCGCCGGCGTGGGCCACCCGGTGCAGCCCGCCCCGCTGCGCCGCCACGAAGTGCTCGCGGAAGGGCTCGTTGGGGAACTGCGCCTCGCTCCCCGAGAGACCCAGGGCCACGACCACTCCCTGCTCCCGCCCGGCGAGCGCCCACTCCAGGGTCTGGTCCGCCGGTTTGACCCCCACGTTGCGCACGACGTCGAAGATCAACCGCAGGGTGACGCCGTAGCGCCGCTCGCCCTCGGCGATGGCCTCGGCCAGGGCGCCGAGCACCTCGCCGCCGGCGGCGCCGTTGGCGAGGTGGGTGGCGAAGGTGAAGTGCGCCTCGGTATAGAGGACGTTCTGGGTCGCCTGCTCGGCCAGGAAGTCGAGGACGAGGAGCTGGAAGTCCTCGGGCCGGCGCAGGGCGCGCGAGCAGGCGAGGTAGATCTGCACGAAGTGATTGAAGTCGGTGAAGCGAAACCAGCGCTTGAGGCCCGCCTCGTCCCGGGCCGGCAGCTCGATGCCATTGCGCCGCGCCAGCTCCAGCAGCACGGCCGGGCGCATCGCACCCTCGAGGTGGACGTGCAGCTCGGCCTTGGGACACCGCAGCAGGAAGAGGTCGAGGCTCAATCCGCCGCCCCCTTCCGGGCCGGGCGGAGGCGCTCCCCGAGACGGGCGATCACCGGCTCCGGCACCAGGCCGGTGAGGTCGCCGCCGAGGGCGAAGACCTCCTTGACCAGACGGCTGGAGAGGTAGATGTAGTCCTCTTTCGGCATCATGAACACGGTCTCGACCCGCGGGTTGAGCCGCCGGTTCATGAGCGCCATCTGGAACTCGTACTCGAAGTCCGAGACGGCGCGCAGCCCGCGCACCACCGCCCGGGCACCCACTTCGTCCATGAAGTCGACGAGCAGGCCGGTGAAGCTCTCCACCCGGATCTCGGGGGCCACCATCTCGCGGATCGACGCCACCCGCTCCTCGACGGTGAACAGCGGCTTCTTGCCTTCGTTGTAGAGGACGGCCACCACCACCTCGTCGAACACGGGCCGGCAGCGCTCGATGATGTCGAGGTGACCGTTGTGAATGGGATCGAACGATCCCGGGTAGACCGCGATCCGTTTGCTCATCGCTCCGGGTTCAGTTTGAAGGTGATCACGTTGTTGGCGGCGTCGGTAACCCGCAACATCACCAGGTCTCCGGGCTTGACGGACGGAATCAGCAGCGTCTCGGTGCGGCCGTCGAGCAGCCCGTCGGCCACCTGGACGGGCTTCCACTCCGCGGTATTGACACTGTAGACCGCCTCGCGCAGGGGGCTCGCGGCGTCGCTCACGGTGGCCCGCAGCGCTCCGTCCTTGTCCTTCTCCACTTTGACCAGGGCCGGCGGAGTGTGATCGATGACCACGGGCTCGCTCACCCGCTCGGCCACCAAAGCGCTCGCCGGATCGTTCGATTTGCGGTCGGAGGCCCGGAGACGAAAGCGATAGGTGCCGTCGGGGAGGGAGAGGGCGTCGAAGCTGTAGTGGTCCTCCTCGAAATCGTCCACCATCTTGTGCCACTCGGCGTCCGCGTGATCCGCGCGGTCCCCGGCCTCGCCCAGGCGGAAGGAGAGATCGTAGACCAGGTCGTCGCCGTTGGGATCGGCCGTGGTCCAGCGCAGGGTCTGATAGCCGAGCTTCCAGAGCGCCTTGACGCGGCCGCCGCCCTCCTCGTCGCCGCCCGGGGTGAGAGTGGTGAAGATGCCGTTCTTGGCCGGATGGGAGGGCTCGAAGACCTGGTTCGAGGGGTTGAAGTTCGCGGGGACCAGGACCTGCCCGGGTTCCAGGGCGACGAAGGATACGATCCTGGGGCGCAGGTTCTCCTGGCGGTAGGAGAGCTCCACCTCGTAGAGGCGCGGCGAGCCGCCGTCGCCCGACCGCAGCTCGGCCCGCCACTGCACGTAGCGGCCGTTGGGCACTCCCGTGAGGGCGATCTCCCGCCCCTCCCGCGGCTCGGTCCAGGCGGACCAGGTGCGGTCCGGCTCGGCGCTGACGCCGCTGCGGAAGGAGAAGCGGGCCGCGGTGCCCGGCGGCAGCTCGCCCTTCCAGGAGAAGGTCCCGAAGCGGGCCACCTGCTCGGCGTCGAGGGCGGCGCTGGTGTAGGTGCCCGTGCGCTCGGTGCCGGCGACGACCCGGTAGAGGGCGGCGGCGTTGGTGGTGGCGAACGCCGGCCCCGGCTCGCCCGGCAGCACGGTGACGATCTGCCGCTCGTCCACGTCCTTCTCGAGCAGCATCTGGCGGTCCACCCAGCGATAGAGCTTGCCTTCGAGCCCGGTGCCCACCCAGAGCTTGCCGCCCTGCCAGAGGAGGTCGTAGACCGTGTCGTCGGCGAAGCTCCACAGGCTCTCCACCACGCCGTTGGGAGAGATGGCGAGCACCTCGCTCTTCGGCACCGCGGGCGCCGCGGCGGGGCCTCCCCGGCGCGGGCCAGGAGCCGGGGGAGCCTCGCCGGGCTCGACGGTGACGGTGACCTGCGGCTGTCCCCCGCCGGCCTTGCCGGGGCTCGGTCCCGCGGGCGCGGCCGGCGCGGCCTGCTCCCGGGCCTGATCCACCAGGCTGGCCTCGGAAGCCACCACGGCGGCGTAGCAGGTGCCGTCCGGCGTGGCCGAGAGGGCCACGACCTCGGGCTGATTGGAGTCGTAGAGAGTGCGGGCCTTGCCGTCGCGGCCGATTCGCAGGATCAGCCCCGACCCGGCCGTGCCCGCCACCACGTCCCCCCCGGGCAGCACGGCCAGGGAGCGGATGTGGGTGTCGTCGCTGTCGTAGAAGACCTCGCCCTTGCCCTTGGCGTCCACCTTGAAGAGCTTGCCCTGGGTGCCGGTGCCGACCAGCAGCGAGCCGTCCGCGCTGCGGGCGAGGGCCCAGATGTAAGTCTCCTGGGGATCGAAGAAAGGCTCTGCCTTCGCGCTGCCACCGCCACGGCCCGGACGGATGCGGTAGACCTTGCCGCGCGGCGAGGTGCCGGCGTAGACGGTGCCGTCCGGATCCACCAGGACGGCGAAGACCTCCGGCTCGGCCGCGGCGAACAGCTCGGTCACCGTCCCCTTGCGATCGATCTTCAGCACTTTGCCGGCGTTGCCGGTGCCCACCACCCAGCCGTCGGGATGGACGGTGGCCGAGAGGAGAAAGGGCTCGGCGAGGGACGCCACCTTCTCCACCCGCGGCGCGAGCTGCATGCGGCCGAGCGAGTCGACGCTCACTCCCTCCAGGGTGCCGGCACCGAAGGCCGCCGCACTCTGGGCTTGAAAGATCTTCACCTGCGTGCCGTGCACCGGTGGAGCCGCGGCCAGACCAGCCAGCAGCAGCATTGCCAGGGCCATGGCCAGGACGGATGACCTCGCTCTCATGAGCTCCCTTTCTCGGCGGAGGCCTTCGCGCCCGCCGTGTCGTTCCTCCCCGGCGCCGGGACGACGGTCTTCTCGCCTTCGCCGGCCAGCGGCTCCTTGCGCCGCACCTCGAGGTCGATCCGCACCAGCCCCTGGACGGGGGTCGCCAGGCGCTCGCCCTGCTCCTGGGCGATGGTGCTGCGCAGGCCCACGGCGCTCCCCGAGGCGGCGGCGCCCCAGAGGGAGCGCACGGAGCCGGGCAGCCGCGGCATCACCTCGCCCGCCACCGACAGCCCGGCCCCGCCGTAGAATCCCAGCACTCTCAGCTCGCGCCGCGAGTGGAACGAGCGCAGCAGCGCCAGCGCCTGGGGGAAGGTCACGGGATCGGCCGGCGCCATGGCGAGCCGGGCGGCGTCGATGCTGGAGCCGTCGCCCACCAGCAGGGAGTAGCGGCCGGCGGGCAGGTCCGTGGGCAGGTCGATCGCCAGCGCGTGGCGGAAGCGGTCCCCCCGATAGGCCACCAGGTCGAGGTTCAGCGTCACGCGCTGGCCGGGGCGCACCACGGTGCGGTCGGCGTTGGCTCCCACCAGCGAGGCGAGGCTCGGCTTGTCCGTCTGATTCATCGTCACGTCGATCGACTCGATACCCACCTTCTGGAGCGGGTTCTGGGTCAGGTAGCCGACGATGGTCAGCAGGAAGGCCGCGGCGTCGGTGCCGGCGTTCTCGCTGTCGAAGCTCTGCCGCACCTCGAGGTCGCCGTAGCGCTGGAGGCGCAGACGCGCCGACAGCTCCAGGCTCTGCTGGCCGGTGGCGTAGCTGGCCGACTCGATGCCGCCGAGGATCGTGCTCCCCACCAGCAGGGGCATGAACTCGGGCAGGTCCGCCAGCCGCACGCGCAGCTCCCGCGGGCGCTCCCCGCCCTGGGCGCCGATGTGCAGCGCCATGGGCACCATGGGAGCCACGGCGCCGATGCGTCCCTGGATCCCCAACTGGCGATCCTGCTCGAAGGCGCCCACGATCTTGCCGGTATTGGAGATCTTGAACGAGCTGTTGGTGCTCGACAGGATGGTCACCACCTCGGCCGTGGCCATGGGCACCCGCACCGGCCCGAGGCCGAGGAATGGATGGCCGAAGGCGAGGACGTGATCACCGTAGCGGTCGGTCACCGTGCCGTTGGCGGCGAGCTCGAAGTCGCCGTCCACCAGCACCACCGACACGGACTTGCCGGGAGTCAGGTCGTCCGCCACCGTGCCGGGCGCCGCCTGGCCCGCGGGCCCGACGCTGCCCAGGGCCTGGCGCAGCATGCCGAGCGAGCGGTCGCCGAAACCCGAGGAGGCCCACTGCACGGCCGGCACGGCGCCGTTGTCGAACCGCGGCTGGAGCCGGGAGAGCTGCGCCGCCACGACCTCCTGCGGCACCTTGCCGGATTGCAGGTCCGAGAGATTGATGGGCGGCGGCGGCGGGGTGACCGGCAGGGGTTGGAAGGTGGAGAGCGTGCGCATCGACTCGATGGGCGTGATGCCGGCGATGGCCTCGTTGGAGAACGGCCAACTGAAGGCCACCGCGCCGGCCAGGCGGCCGTTGATGAACACCGGACTGCCGCTCATGCCGCCCGCCACGCCGCTCTTCTCCAGCCCCTTGCCCGTGAGCTTGGCCAGGATGTAGCTGATGTCGGGGCGGAGGTTGCGCATGACGCCGACGACCTCGACGTCGAAACGCTCGGGCTCGGTGCCGGTGAAGACGGACAGGCCGTAGCCGCGCTGCCCCTTCTTCACCTCCGCGAGCGGCAGGGTGGGCTGCGCGCCGGCGAAGACTCTCGCCGCGGCGTCGGGTTTGGGCGCCGGCGCGGGCGATGCCGCGGTGGCCGCGGCCAACGGCGCGGCGGTCAGCCCGAGGGCGATCAGGACCCGAAGAATCGAAAGTGGGTGCTTCATAACTTCACTCCCTTTGTCGGCCAATGTCAGCGGCACCGGCGTCCTCAGCGCTGATCGCGATCGTCGCGATCAGCCGCTCGGCCGTGAGCTTCCCTGGTCGTAAAACCACGAGCCCATCCCCGCGTATTGCCACCAGCGTCGAAGGCGGCCCTCCGGGGAGCACGCCGCCGTCGACGATCACCGCGTCCTCGCCGGCGAGCAGCTCCGGCAGCTCGGCGGGGTCGAGCACCGGCTCGCCGCCGCTACGGTTGGCGCTCGTCGCCGTCAAGCCATGGCCGAGGGCCGCCAGCAGCTCCCGCAGCCGCTCGTGCCCCGGCACCCGCACCGCCAGCGTCCTCTCTCCGGCCGTGGCCGGCAGCGGCCTCGCAACGGGCAGGACCACCGTCAGCGGCCCCGGCCAGTGGGCGGAAAGACGCTTCACTATATTCAGGTCGGGATCGATTCCCAAACCGGGAAGCTCTTCCACCCCCGCCACCACCACCGGCAGCGGCTTGCCCCGCTCCCGATCCTTGATGCGATAGACCGCCTCGACTCCCGCCGCGTTCCAGGGATCGGCGCCCAGCCCATAGCTCGACTCCGTGGGGATCGCCAGCACTCCGCCGCGCGCCAGCAGGGCGCGCAGGGGCGCCACCGGATCGCCCCAGCGCCAGAGGGGAGTGGGGGATTTTCGCGCGGACACGAGGTAATTGTAATTGTACAGGGGGTCAGGGTGCGTCTACGGATTGCCCCCGCTCCTCTGTCCTCTGCACTCCTCCGAGCAGAACACCTCCGTCCCCCTGCCCGGCAGGGCGCGGGAGGCCGGAACGAAGGTGCCGCAGGTGGCGCAGGCGAGGAGGATCTCAGGGGATGGCGCCGCGGCGGAGCGCGCGGCCGGAGCCTGCGGCCGCAAGGCGCCGGAGCCGGTGGCGGCTCTCAGCTTCTGCATGAAGTTTTGCACCGCCAGCCAGAGGACGTACAGCAGCAGGAGCAGGACGAGGAAACGGCCCATCGTTCACGCCGCGCTGCGCTGTTTCGCCACCTCGGCCGCGAGCTTGGCGACGTCGGGATTGCCCGGCTGCATCTGCTGGAGCTTGGCCAGGATCTCGGTGGCCTGATCGAACTTCTTGAGGTCGAAGGCCAGCACCACGATCTCGTTGTAGTAGGCCTGCCAGTGGTCCGGCGCCGCCTTCTGCGCCTGCTGGAACTGCTGCAGGGACTTGTCGAAATCCTGCGTGTAGCGATAGGTGATGCCGAGGTCGGTCAGGACGTCGGGGTCGTTGGGCTTCAGCTCCAAGTAGTGGTGGTACAGCTCCTGGGCTCGCTTCCAGTTGCGGATGTCATAGTTGAGGTTCGCGAGCTGAAGGACGGCCTTGGCGTCGTTGGGATTCTTCTCGACGTAGGCCTTGAGCTCCTGGATGGCCTGCATGCCCGGAGCCCCGCCACCAGCGGCCGGGGCGGACCCGGCTGCGGCGGCATCGGCGGGAGCGGCGCCGGCATCGCCCTCGGGGGCGGCGGCGGGTCCCTGCTCGCCGCCGGGGACGACGATCTGCGCCCGCATCTCGGGCGTCAGGCGCGGCGGCTGGCGGGTCGACATCACTTCATGCAGCAGGTATCCCGAGATGAAGCCCACGAGGATGCCGATGGTGGCGAAGAGGAAATTGTCTCGGTTCACGTCAAGGCTCACTTTCACGCACCGCGGTCCAGCCCCCAAGGTTGGGGCTGCCGGTGACCAGTTCATTGGACGTCCAGGTGCCCGCGATCCGCCCGTCGGCCACCGTGCCTTCCCACACGCTGTCGAAGCCGCCGCTGGCGTCGATGCGCTCCAGATGCAGGCGGCCCGAGGCAAAGGTGCCGCGGAAGGAGCCGCCGGTCGAGCCACCCACCTGATAAGTGCCGCTCACCACCGTGCCATTGAGCCGCAGGTCGAAGACCGCGCTCAGGTTCTGGGGCGAGATGGTGACCCGCCAGCGCCCGGTGACGGCGTCGGGCTGCCGGCCGGCGGCGGTCTCGCCCTCCAGCAGGCCGATGCGCCGCAGGCGCTCCTGCAGCCGCTCGAGCTGGGCGGCCACCCGGTCCTCGGCGACGCGGGAGGCCGCGCGGGCGGTGTCCAGCTCGGTCTGCAGACCCTCCAGCGTGCCGAGGGCCACGGAGTCGCCGGCGAGGGCCTGGTCGAGCCGGCCGAGGACCTCCTCCAGCCGCTGCCGCGCCCGCCGGTGCTGGTCCCGCGCCTCGCCGTAGGTCACCAGGTCGAGGGACAGGAGCTTGCGCTCGACGCGCAGCTCGGCCTGCACCGGTCCCTGAGCGGGGGTGAGCACGGTGGAGCTCTGGGCGACGGCTGCCGTACGGACGGCCAGCACCGCGGCCAGGAGCACGAGACCGGGCGATACGATGGATCGGAGCATGCGAGCCGGATTGTAGCAGGGTCTCAGGGGACCGCCGGCACCGGGGCGTCTGCGGACCCGTTCGTTGTAGACTCCCCTGTACCGCACGGACTTCGCTCCATGGAGGCTTCATGGCCCAGGGGAAGGGTACGCAGCAGGGCAAGCAGTCCCTCGTCCGCCGTTTCTTCGCGACCCTCGGCCCCGGAGTCATCACCGGCGCGGCCGACGACGATCCGTCGGGCATTGCCACCTACTCCATCGCCGGCGCGCAGTTCGGCACCCTCTTCCTGTGGACGGCGCTGCTGACCTGGCCGCTGATGGCCGCCGTGCAGATGACGTGCGCGCGCATCGGCATGGTCACCGGCAAGGGGCTCGCCGGAGTGCTGCGCGACCGCTTCCCGCGACCGCTGCTGATCGTCGCCTGCCTCGCTCTGCTCGCCGCCAACACGCTCAACATCGCCGCCGACCTGGCCGGCATGGCCGACTCCGCCGCGATGCTGACTGGCCTCAATTCCCACTGGTTCGTCGTCGTCTTCGGAGCCATCATCGCAGCGGCCACCCTCTGGCTGCGCTACCAGCAGTTCGCCTCCATCCTCAAGTGGCTGTCGCTGTCGCTCGGCGCCTACGTCGTGACCGCGCTGCTCCTGCACCCCGACTGGTCCGCCGTCCTGCGCGACACCCTCAGCGTCTCGCTGCCGAAGACCTCCGAAGGGTGGTCGACGCTGGTCGCCATCCTGGGGACGACGATCAGCCCCTACCTCTTCTTCTGGCAGGCTTCGGAGGAGGTCGACGAGGTCCAGGAACGGGACGAGGCGAAGCCCCTGATCCGCGCCCACGAACAGGCCCCGGCCGAGCTGAGCCGAATCCGGTTGGACACTTACATCGGCATGGCCTTCTCCAACATCGTGGCCGTGTTCATCATGATCGCAACCGCGGTCACCCTGCACGCCCATCACGTCACGAACATCCAGACTTCGTCCCAGGCGGCCCTGGCGTTGAAGCCCATCGCCGGCGATTTCGCCTTCCTGGTCTTCGCGCTGGGGATCATCGGCTGTGGTCTGCTGGCGGTGCCCGTGCTCGCCGGATCGGCGGCTTACGGGATGGGCGAGGCGTTCGGCTGGCATGTCGGCCTCGGCCGCAAGTTCCGCCGCGCCAAGGCCTTTTACGCCGCGATCATCGCAGCCACCCTGGTGGGGACGGGCCTCAACTTCGTCCACATCGACCCGATCAAGGCGCTCTTCTGGTCGGCGGTGATCAACGGCGTGGCCGCTGTGCCGATCATGGTTATGATCATGCTGGTGGCGAGCAGGAGATCGGCCATGGGAGACTTCAAGGTCCACGCGGGTCTCAAGGCGGTCGGCTGGTTGGCGACAGCGGTGATGGCCGCCGCGGCTGTGGGCATGTTCGCGACGATGGGAGCCTGATCCGAAAGGGGGCCGAGCTGAACACTCTGGAACCGGTCCTTCGGCCGGTCGCGATCGCCGAGCTGCGGCCGACCCAGATCACCGTCGGCTTCCACGAGGTGGCGCAGAAGCGGCGTCGCTGGCGCGAGGAGACCGCCCTCACGGCGGCCGCGTTCCTTGGCCGCCACATGATCCCGACGGTCCTCGGGCCCAAAGGCCGGCACTACGTCATCGACAACCATCATCTGGCGCGGGCGCTGCACGAGGAGGGCGTCAAGGACGTGCTGGTCACCGTCGCGGCCGACCTGACCCAGCTGGGCAAGGCGTCGTTCTGGACCTTCCTCGACAACAAGAGCTGGTGTCATCCCTACGACGCGGAGGGCCGGCGCGCCGGCTTCGACGCGATCCCGAACTCGATCGACAAGCTCGAGGACGATCCCTTTCGATCCTTGGCCGGAGACCTTCGGCACGCCGGCGGCTACGCCAAGGACCTGACGCCGTTCAGCGAGTTCCTGTGGGCCGACTTCCTGCGCCAGCGGATCAAGCGCAAGGCCGTGGCCTCGGACTTCGCCGCCGCCCTCAAGCGGGCCGTCCGACTCGCAAAAAGCAAGGATGCGAGCTTCCTGCCCGGCTGGTGTGGCCCCGATCCGATCGCCTGAAGGCTCTGTCCGGACTGCATGAATGGCGTGCAACTACTTGTAAAAGTGGACTGATGCAGCCTCTCGCGTCGGTCGCAGTGGCTCACCGGATAGCCGCTTCCGGCGGCTGTTTCGGCTCGTTCTTGCACGTTTATGCACGCTTTGGCTCGCTTGTGGGTCCGTTCCTGCACGCTTTGGCTCGCTTTCGAGTCTATTCCTGCACGCTTCGGCTCGGAGCGGCTCGGGGTCTCAAGGTGGCAACGATGAGGAGGAGAGGGGATCACGGCGGCGGTCGATGATTGAGCGTCGAGAAT
>DATARR010000142.1:0-15114 GCA_036264085.1 Thermoanaerobaculia bacterium
AGGGCCAGGCTGTACTACGACCTCGTGTACAATTCCTTGAATGAGGCGGCTCGCCGCGCCATGGAGGCGATGATGAAGGGCTACGAATACCAGAGCGATTTCGCGAAAAAGTACGTCGCACAGGGCCGCACCGAGGGCCGCACCGAGGGCCGCACCGAGGGCCGCACCGAGGAGGCGGCGCGCAACCTGCTGGCGGTGCTTCGGGCCCGCGGCATTGCGGTGCCGGACGCCGTCCGCGAGCGCATCCTGGCCCAGAAGGATCCGGAGCGGCTGGAGCGCTGGCTGGAGAAAGCCGCCGTCGCCGCTTCGGTCACCTCGGTCCTCGACGAGCCGAACTGAGCTCCCAACTCCGCTTCTCCTTCTCCACCAGCCAGAGCTGAAGCCTTGTCGACGCCGCCAATTCGGTAGTAGATCCCGTCCGCCCGCAGCGCCTCCGTGGGTAGAAGAAGGGGGGAAAGCCGCCTCTGATACACTCCCTAGTCCGCCCCGGAGCGCTTCTCCCTGAGCCAGAGAGATGGTATCTTTTTGCGGCTTCAGGAACCTGGAGGAACGTCGCCGTCATGCCCTCGATGGCCCATGAGATCTTGGTGGATCTCTTCAAGAACCGGCCTTCGCTCGCCGCCGAGATCCTCGCTGAGGTGTTGGGCGTCTCGCTGCCGGCCTACACCGAATCCCGCCTCGCATCGACCGACTTGACCGAGATCCAGCCCGCCGAATACCGCGCCGATATCGTCGTCGTCCTTCTTGATCGCGACGTCCCGGTCCGGGTGGTCATCGTCGAGGTGCAACTGGCGGTCGATTCCAGAAAGCGATTCAGTTGGCCTGTCTATGTGGTCGGCGCGCGTGCCCTCCACGGCTGCCCGGCGGATCTACTCGTCGTCGCGCCCGACCCGGCCGTCGCCCGGTGGTGTGCGGAACCGATCGAGATCGGCGTCGGCTTCGTCATGCACCCACCGGTGCTGCGCCGCACCGCCATTCCGGTGGTGACGGACCCCGGGGAAGCGGTCCGCCGGCCCGAGCTCGCGGTGCTCTCCGCGCTGGCGCACGGGGAGGCCGAGCAGGGAGCGACGATCGCCGCCGCGGTGCTGCCCGCGATCCAGGGACTCGACGACGACAGGTCCAGGTTGTACTACGATCTCGTGTACAATTCCTTGAATGAGGTGGCTCGCCGCGCCATGGAGGCAATGATGAAGGGCTACGAATACCAGAGCGATTTCGCGAAGAAGTACGTCGCACAGGGACGCACCGAGGAGGCGGCGCGCGCGCTGCTGACCGTGCTTCGGGCCCGCGGCATTGCGGTGCCGGACGCCGTCCGCGAGCGCATCCTGGCGCAGAAGGATCCGGAGCGGCTGGAGCGCTGGCTGGAGAAAGCCGCCGTCGCCGCTTCGGTCACCTCGGTCCTCGACGAGCCGAACTGAGCTCCCAAGCTCCGCTTCTCCTTCTACCACCAGCCAGAGCTGAAGCCTTGTCGACGCCGCCAATGCGGTAGTAGATCCCGCCCGCCCGCAGCGCCAGAGCCGCCTCTGATACACTCCCTCTCCAAGGGGCGGCGGTCACGATGGCCGCCGCCCGGAATCATCGATGGCTCCTGTGAGACTCCCATAGCAATGACCCAAGTCACTCTCGCCGAGGAGGGGCTCGACACCCTCTTCGGCACCCAGGACGAGAACCTCCGGCGCATCGAGCGCACCTTCGGCGTCAGCCTGACCGCCCGCGGCAACGAGCTCCACATCCATGGCGAGCCGGAGCCGGTGGAGCGGGTGCAGCGGCTGCTCTCGGAGCTGTCCGCGGTTACCGAGAAGGGCTACCGCTTCCGGCCCGGCGACGTGCAGACGGCCATCCGCGTCATCTCCGAGGCGCCGGAGACGTCGCTCGTGGAGTTCTTCCTCCCCGAGGGGATGCTCGCCTCCGTGCGCCGGCTGGTGGCGCCCAGGAGCTTCAAGCAGCAGCTCTACATCCAGTCGATGATCGACCACGACATCGTCATCTCGATCGGCCCGGCCGGCACCGGCAAGACCTACCTCGCCGTGGCCATGGCCGCCGCCGCCCTGCTGGAGAAGCGGGTGCGGCGCATCATCCTGGCGCGGCCGGCGGTGGAGGCGGGGGAGAAGCTGGGCTTCCTCCCCGGCGATCTGGTCGAGAAGGTCAACCCCTACCTGCGCCCGCTGCACGACGCCCTGCACGACATCATCGGCTACGAGAAGGTGGGACGGATGCTGGAGCGGGGGATCATCGAGATCGCCCCCATCGCCTTCATGCGCGGCCGCACGCTCAACGACAGCTTCATCATCCTCGACGAGGCGCAGAACACCACCGGCGAGCAGATGAAGATGTTCCTCACCCGCATCGGCTTCAACTCCAAGGCCGTGATCAACGGCGACGTCACCCAGGTGGACCTCCCCCAGGGCCGGACGTCGGGCCTCAAGGAGGCGCAGGAGGTGCTGTCCGGCGTGGAGGGGATCAAGTTCTTCTATTTCGATCAGCGCGACGTGGTGCGCCACGTCCTGGTGCAGAAGATCGTCACCGCCTACGATGCTTTCGAAAAGAGGAAGAGCGAACGCGAGGGCCGCTGACCGACATGGCTCGCGACAAGGACTCGACCGG
This sequence comes from Thermoanaerobaculia bacterium, assembly GCA_036264085.1. Classification (GTDB taxonomy): domain Bacteria; phylum Acidobacteriota; class Thermoanaerobaculia; order Multivoradales; family UBA5704; genus DATARR01. Next base: position 2,605 of record DATARR010000142.1, read on the forward strand.
CGTCATCGACATCCGCCCTGCCACCCGCGCCATGCTGCTGCGCCGGCGGCTGCGGTTGCGCGACGCGTGGGAGCAGGCGCTGGAGATGCCCTGGCTCTGGCTGGGGCTGTTCCTCCTGCTCGCCACCTGGGCGCTGACGCCGGGAGCCTTCCTCTTTCCCAACCGTGCCGTGGCCGGCGCCATCGCGGACCGCGACTACGTGGCCTCCCGCGACCTCCTGCTCAAGGACGACGAGGCCACCCTCGCCAAGCAGCGGGAAGCCCGCGACGCCGTGCTCCGGGTCTATGACCTCGACCCCGGCGTCCGCGGCGAGCGCGACGCCGCCCTGGCGCAGTTCTTCGACAACGGCCGGCGGCTGCTGGCCGAGGGACAGGGCAAGGAGGCCGCGGTGCGGGCGGAGGTGGTGCGAGAGCTGACCGCGAGCCCGCCCGGGCCCGGCGGCATCAAGGTAACCCCGGAGCAGGCCGAGCTGCTGGTCGCCCGCGGCTTCTCCCCCAATCTCGAGGACCGCGTCCGCGGCGCCCTGGGCCAGGCCCTGGGCCGGGGAGTGGTGGCGAACAAGGATCAGCTCCTGGAGAACCGCCTGCGCGGCATCAAACTGCGCAACCTGGAGACGGGCGAGGAGACCAAGAAGCTCGACTTGTTCGACAACCTCGGCTATCCCGGGGAGGCGCGGGAGTTCTTCGAGTCCGAGGTGCGGGGCTGGAGCGGCTACAAGAGCGAAGAGCGCCGGCGGCTGGTGGAGTTCCTGGTGGAAAACCTCCACCCGAACCTGCTGCCCAATCTCAGCGAGACCCTGCAGCGGCAGAGTGCGGCGGCCGCCGCCGTGGGCCAGGTCTTCAGCCAGATCATCAAAGGTCAGATGATCGTTCGCAAGGCGGACCTCATCGACGACACCAAGGCCCGCATCATCGCCCAGATGCGCGGCGACCGGCGGCTCCCGCAGCGCCTGCCGCCGATCGCCGCCACGCTCGCCCTCCTGGGCTTCGCGGCGCTCGTCGTCTGGCTCGCCGAGCGCGGCGAGCGGGTGGCGGACCACAGCCGGGGACGGCTCTTCAGCGAGAGCCTGCTGCTGCTGCTGCTCTCCCTGATCGGTGCGAAGCTCATGTTCGTGATCGCCGGCGCCCTCTCCGGCGCCTTCGAGTCCGTGCCCCTGATCTCGGCCCGCAGCTACGCCTACGCCATCCCGTTCGCCTCCCTGGCCCTGGTGGCGACCCTGCTGCTCGGCCGCCACGCGGCGCTGGTGCTCTCGGTGCTGTTCTCTGTCCTCGCCTCGCGGCTGGCGGTCGACGGCGACGCTCTGTGGGTGGTGTTCTACAGCCTGGCCGGCTCGCTCGCCGCCATCCTCGCCGTCGATCGCTACCAGTTCGGCTACCGGCTGGTGATCGCCCGCGTGGGCCTGATGGTGGGGGCCGTCAACCTCGCCATGGTCCTCGTCCTCGCCGCCGTGGAGCCGGCGGAGCGGGGTATCGCGCAGGTGGGCTTCGACCTCCTCTGCGCCCTCGCCGGCGGTCTGCTGGTGACGGCGGCGACCAGCTTCGTCCTGCCCATCCTCGAGTGGCTGATGGGCATCACCACCGACATCAAGCTGCTGGAGCTGTCCAACACCAACCTGCCGCTGCTGCGCCGGCTGGCCTTCGAGGCCCCCGGCACCTTCCAGCACTCGCTGATGGTGGCCAACCTGGCCAAGGAGGGGTGCGAGGCCATCGGCGCCGACCCGGTGCTGGCCTATACCTCCGGCCTCTATCACGACGTCGGCAAGGTGCTGCGCCCCGATTATTTCGTGGAGAACCAGCGCCCGGGCCACAACCGGCACGACAAGCTGCTGCCGTCGATGAGCGCGCTGATCCTCATCAACCACGTCAAGGAGGGGGTGGAGCTGGCCCGCGAGCACGCGCTGCCAAGGGTGCTGCGCGACGCCATCCGGCAGCACCACGGCACGCGGCTGATCAAGTTCTTCTACAGCCGGGCGATGGAGCAGAGGGACCCGGACGCAACCGACGTCACCGAGGAGAAGTACCGCTATCCAGGTCCCCGGCCGCAGAACAAATGCATGGGCGTGCTGATGCTCGCCGATGCCGTGGAGGCCGCGAGCCGCACCCTGGCCGAGCCGACGACGGCCAAGATCCGCGGCCTGATCCGCACCATCACCGACGACGTGCTGCAGGATGGCCAGCTCGACGAGACCGACCTCACCCTCTCCGACCTGCGTAAGGTCGCGGAGGCCTTCCACCGGGTGCTCGCCAACATCTTCCACCAGCGGATCGACTATCCGGGCTTCGACTTCAACGCCGCGCCGAAGCGGGAGAAGAAAGCCATCCGCCAGGCTTCGTGATCGTGAGCGAATCGCTCGACATCGTCGTGCAGAACCCCAATCACTACCCGGAGGCCGGCGCCCGCCGGCTGCGCCCCTGGCTCGTCCGCCTGCTGGCGACGCTGGCTCCCCAGGCGGGGAGCTTCGGCGTGCGCTTCTGCAGCGACCGCGAGATGCGGCGGGTCAACCGCGAATTCCGCAACCAGGACAAGACGACCGACGTCCTCTCCTTCCCCGGGGAAGCCGCCTCTCCGGAGGACAACCACCTGGGGGACGTCCTGATCTCCGTGCCCATGGCCCGCCGCCAGGCCGCCGCGGCCGGCGATCCTGGTCATACCGCCGAGCGCGAGATCAAGACCCTGCTGCTCCACGGCGTCCTCCACTGTCTGGGCCACGACCACGAGACCGACGGGGGGGAGATGGAGCGACTCGAGCGGCGGCTGCTGCGGGTTTGGCTACGCGAGGGGCTGCGCGAGGGAGCGGATGGCTGACGGTGTCCACGGGGTGCCGCTGAGCGTGCTGCTCTGGGGGGTGGGGCTGCTCATCCTCCTGGCGGTGGTCGCGGCCACGCTCTCCGCCCTGCTGGAGCGCAGCGGGCCCATCCGCCTCCGCCACTGGTCCGAGGAGGCCGGCGGCTCGTTGCGCAGGCTGTTCGAGACGCCCGTCCGCTTCGGCGTCTTCCGCTACCTGCTGTCGCTCTTCTCTCGCGCCGCGCCCGTCGTCCTCTACGCTCTGCTGGCGGCGCTCCTCGCCCGCTGGAGCCGGGCCTGGCCCGGGCTCTGGGCCCTGCTGGCGGTGCTGTTGCTGGTCGCCGCCGCCGAGATCCTCAACCGGACGCTGGTGGGGAAGGACCCGGAGCGGGCCCTGCGCGCCTTGACTCTCGTCTACCGGGTGACGCTGTGGCTCCTCTCGCCGCTGGTGGCCCTCTTCGCTCCCCTCGTCCCCTCCGGCGCCTTCGAACGCCAGGGGCACGAAGAGGGGGAGGACTCCGAGGCTTCGGACGAGGAGATCGAGGCCTTCATCGACGTCGGCACCCGGGAGGGGATCCTGGAGCCGGAAGAGGGGGAGTGGCTGTGGGGCATCGTCGGCTTTGGCGACACCCAGGCACGCAGCGTCATGACGCCGCGCATCGACATGGTCTGCGCGCCCCTGGACGCTTCTCTGGACATGCTGGCCGACCGCTTCGTCGAGTCCGGCCACTCGCGCATCCCCGTGTTCGAGGACTCGATCGACCATATCGTGGGCATCCTGCACATCCGCGACGTGCTCCGCGCCCTGCGCACGCCCGAGCCGCCGCCGTTGCGCGAGCTGCTCAAAGCCCCCCTGTTCATCCCCGAGACCAAGCCCCTGGGCGAGCTGCTGCGCGAGCTCCAGGCGCGCTTCCAGCAGGTGGCCATCGTGGTCGACGAATACGGCGGCACGGCCGGCCTGGTGACGGTGGAGGACCTGCTGGAGGAGATCGTGGGTGAGATCATGGACGAGCACGAGGCCCTGGCCGCGGAGCTTGAGCCGCTGGGCGACGGCTCCTACCGGCTGGACGGCCGCGCCCATATCGAGCTGCTGGACGAGCTCTTCGAGGTGGAGATCGAAGATCCCGAGTACGAGACGGTGGCCGGTCTGATCTTCAGCGAGCTGGGCTACGTGCCCCAGGTGGGCGAGCAGGTGGAGACCCACGGCCTGCGTTTCACCGTCGAGGCGGTGGACGACCGCCGCATCCAGACCGTGCGCGTCGAGCGGATCGACGCCGCCGCCGAGGAGAGCCGGAGCAAGGAGGCCGAGGCCTGATGCCCAAATCCGGAACCATCGCCCTGGTCGGCCGGCCCAACGCCGGCAAGTCGACCCTGATGAACCGTCTGCTGGGGGAGAAGCTCGCCATCGTCTCCGACAAGCCGCAGACCACCCGCCACCGTATCGTCGGCATCCTCTCCGAGGAGCGGGGGCAGATGGTGTTTTACGACACGCCGGGCATTCACAAGCCGCTCCACCGCCTCAACCGCCAGATGGTGCGCTACGCCCTCGACGCTATGACGGATGCCGACGTCGTCTGCCTGCTGATCGACGTGTCGCAGAAGTTCGGCGCCGGCGACGCCTACCTGCTCGACCTGGCGGGGAAGGCCGAGGGTCCCCGGGTGCTCCTCCTCAACAAGGTGGACCGGGTGAAGAAGCCGGCGATCCTGCCGGTGATCGAGCGCTACGCCGCGACCGGCCTGTTCCAGGAGATCGTGCCCATTAGCGCCGCCAAGGGGGACAACTGTGACCGCCTGCTGGAGGTGCTGTGGCAGCTCCTCCCCGAGGGCGAGCCCCGGTTCGACCCGGAGCTGCTCACCATCCATCCGGAGCGCTTCCTGGTGGCCGAGCGCATCCGGGAGAAGGTGCTGGAGCTGACCACCGAAGAGCTGCCCTTCTCGACCGCCGTGGTCATCGAGCGCTGGGAGGACGACCCGGAGAAGGACCTGGTGGTCCTCTACGCCTCGATCCTCGTCGACCGTCCGGGCCAGAAGAAGATCGTCGTCGGCAGCCAGGGACAGATGATCAAGGCGATCGGCACCGCCGCCCGCCACGACCTCGAAGAGTTCCTCGGCCGCCGCGTCTACCTGGACCTGAACGTCCGTCTCGAGCCGGGCTGGCGGGAGGACAAGGCGGTGCTGGCGAGCCTGGACCGGGACGTGGATCTGGGGGATGTGGGAAAGGGGTAGACAGGACGGCCTCCCGCGATTTATACTCGGCAGGCATTATGGGGAGGAGAGCCGAGATGCGCGGTCGAACCGATGAGTCGTTTTCAGGAAGTGGGAGTGGAGTAGACTATCCCTTCATGAGCAGATCGCTGCTGGCCGAAGCCGCCAAGCTCAGCCTGGATGAACGCATCGACCTCGCTGCTGCCATTTGGGAGACGGTCGTGACTGATCTCGACGCTGTCTCCATCCCTGAATCACATCGAGCCGAGTTGGACCGGCGCCTGCAGGACCTCGAAGATGATCCTGACGCTGGAAGCTCCTGGGAAGAAGTCCGCGCCCGGCTTGAGCGCGCACGGTGAGCTTTCCGATCATCGTCCGGCCTTTGGCCGAGCGGGATCTTCTGGAAGCTCAGCGCTGGTACGAAGGTAAGAATCCTGGTCTGGGCGAGCAATTCCGTAGACGCATTGACGACGTTCTGGAAATCCTTTCCGAGACGCCCTTGGTTTTCCGGTACGTCCATCACGACGTACGTCGAGCCGCGGTTAAAGTTTTCCCGTACATCGTCTACTACGTCGTCCGTCGGCAGCGAGTCCTGGTCCTCGGCTGCTTCCATGCCCGGCGCGATCCGCGTGTAATCCTTCGCCGGATCGGTCGGTCCTAGATCCAGCATCAACCCCACGCTGGCCTTTCCCACCCTTGGCACGGGTCGTGCCTCCAAACCTCCTGCGGGTGAACGTTGGAGTCGCAACGAGGTCTTTACAGCGAGGTCACCATCATGAGCCAGACCCTGAGCCAGGAGTTGCGCGCCGTCGATCAAGGCCCAGTCGTTCAAGGGGTTGCCACGCTGCGTTTCCACACCGACGGCGGCACCTTCGACGGCCGTTTTCACGAAGCGCCCGAGGGGCGGGCCGCCGTGGTCTGGGTGGGTGGCGCGGGCGGCCTGGACGGGCCGGCCCGCGGGATGTATCCGCGTCTGGCCTCGAAGCTGGTCGCGGACCGTATCGCCTCGCTGCGCCTCGACTACCGCGATCCCAACGACCTCGACGCCTGTGCCCTGGACGTCCTCACCGGCGTCGTCTACCTGGAGTCGCTGGGGCGGACCCGGGTGGCGCTCGTGGGGCACTCCTTCGGCGGTGCCGTCGCCATCACCGCCGGCGTGGAGACCTCGGAGGTCGTGGCCGTGGCGGCCCTCAGCAGCCAGACCTACGGCACCGGCGCGGTCTCCTATCTCAGCCCCCGTCCCCTCCTCGTGCTCCATGGCATGGACGACGAGATCCTGCCCGACGACTGCTCCCGGGACCTCTACAACCGCGCCAAGCAACCCAAGGACATCCGCCTCTATCCCAAGTGCCGGCATGGCCTCGACGAGTGCCGGGATGACGTGGACCGCGACCTTCTGGCCTGGCTGCGGGTGGTGCTGGCTTAAGCCTGCGGCGCCGGCAGCACCGTCTTCTCGATCTGGTCGAGCCGGCTGACGTCGATGGAGAGGACTCCGTCCGGCGTCGGCGGATTGAACAGATTGGCGAAGCGGGCCCCGCAGACGATCTCGTCCGCTTTGTAGGACGAGCGGGCATGCACGGTCTGGGAGAAGGTCTCGTCGATTCCAGAGAGGAGGACGAGGATCTCCGCGTCGGACGCGGCGAGGTCCTCCTGGGTGAGTCCCCGGAGCGGGCTCTCCTCGTCGATGGGATGGACGATGGTCCAGGAGAGGGGGAAGAACACGACCTTCTCGCGCTCCAGCTTCAGGGGGAGGAACTCCCGGCCGCCGCGGCCGTCCGGCCTGAGGCGGGTGAGCATCACCCGGGCCTCCACCTGGACCAGCTCGTTGCTGCGGGCGTTGGCGATGCGGAACTCGAAAGCCGTGATCCCCCGGTACGGGGCGATGATGGCGTTGCGGCTGAACAGGATTTTCGCCGTCGGCTGCGAGAACCGGGAGAAGAGGATGCCGGTGGCGAGAGCGAAGCCCAGCAAGCCCACCAGCGACTCCAGCGTGACCAACAGGTTGGCCGCGAGCCCCACCGGGTGCATGCCCCCGTAGCCGATGGTGGCGAAGGTCTGGACGCTGAAGAAGAACATCTCCAGCAGCCGGCTGCCCAGGGCCGTGGCCGTGGCGCCCGCGATCTGCCCCGGCCCGCAGGCCACGAAAGCCAACGCGAAGACGCAGTTGGTCACCAGGTAGAAGAGGATGATCAGCCCGAGGAAGCGGGGCCACGAGGTGGTGAGGAGATATTGGTAAGGGCTGAGCGTCTGGACGAAGCTCAACCCCTCGCGCACGACGTTGAAGCTGCCGTCCCGGTTGAGCAGGCGCTTGCGGCTCTCGCGGGCGACAATGGCGCCGAACCCCAGGTCGCGGTTGGGATCTTCTGCTTGATCGGGTGGCTTGGCTTCGAGGAAGGCCATGCGGCGGCAGTGTAGCGCAGTGCTAGGATGCAGGGGATGGGCCTGCAGACCGCCGAGGCGTTGATCCTCGACGTCCGGGACTTGCACGACCGCGACCGGATCGTCACCTTCCTCACCCGCGAGCACGGCAAGAAGAGCGGCGTCGCCAAGGGCGCGCGGGTGAAGCACAGCCGCTTCGGCGGCCAACTCCAGCCGCTGGCCAAGGTGCAGGTGACGTGGTACGAGCGCGAGGGGCGGGACCTCGTCCGCATCTCGTCGGTGGAGCTGGTCAGCGCCGCCCATCTCCTGCAGTCGGACCTCGAAGGGCTCCTCCTTGGCAGCTACCTCGCCGATCACCTGCTGGAATTCGCTCAAGAAGGGGAGGCCTCGGACCACCTGTACCGGCTCCTCGACTCCACGCTCCAGGCGCTGGCGGCTGGGGTGGAACGCGACCTGGCCACACGCTACTTCGAGACCTGGGTGCTGCGCATCGCAGGAGTCTTTCCCGCGCCCCACGTCTGCCCGTCGTGCGGCCGGCCGTTCCCGCCGGAAGGGGCGGTGCTGCCACGCTCGGGGGAGACGATGCTGTGCCTCGACTGCGGCGGACCCTCCGGCTTCGCGGTGGCGCCGGAGACCCTCGAGCTGCTCTGCCGCATGGGTCGCGAGAGCCTGCCCATGATGGCCGGCCGGCCGCCGGTGCCCGGGGTGCTGCGCCAGGTCGAAGCCGTCTGCATGCAGGTGCGACGGGCCTTCCTCCAGCGCGAGCTGCGCAGCTACGACGTCATTCAGACGACGCTCGCCCGGTTGTAGCCGGCGCCGCACCTGATACTCTCCGCCCCATGCCAACGTTCCAGGAGCTCATCCTCAAACTTTCAGAGTTCTGGGCGCGCGAGGGGTGCGTCCTGCAGCAGCCTCTCGACCTGGAGGTGGTGGCCGGCACCATGCACCCGGACACCTTCCTGCGCGTCCTCGGACCCGAGCCGTGGCGGGTGGCCTACGTCCAGCCGTCGCGCCGGCCCGCCGACGGCCGCTATGGCGACAACCCGTTCCGGCTCGGCAAGCACCACCAGTTCCAGGTCATCCTCAAGCCCTCGCCACTCGACGTGCAGCGGCTCTACGTCCGCAGCCTGGAGGCCATCGGGCTCGACCTCACCCGCCACGACCTCCGTTTCGAGGAGGACAACTGGGAAGCCCCCACCCTCGGCGCCTGGGGAGTCGGCTGGCAGGTGATGCTCGACGGGATGGAGATCACCCAGTTCACCTACTTCCAGCAGGCCGGCGGCATGGAGCTGAAACCCATCAGCGCCGAGATCACCTACGGCCTGGAGCGCCTCACCATGTTCCTCTCCCTGTCGCGGAGCATTTACGAGATCGACTGGGTCGAGGGGCTCGCCTACGGCCAGGTGCGCAAACAGGAGGAGCACGAGCTCTCCCGCTACTACTTCGAGCTGGCGGACGTCGCCTTCCTGCAGAGCCAGTTCACGGGCCTGGAGAAGGAGGCGCAGCGGTGTCTGGAAGCCGGGCTGGTGCTGCCGGCCTATGAGAACGCCCTCAAGTGCTCCCACACCTTCAACGTCCTCGACGCCCGCGGCGCCGTCTCGGTGACCGAGCGAGTGGGGCTGATGAAGCGGGTGCGCGACCTCGCCGTCGCCTGCGCCAGGGCGTACGTCGAGAGCCGGGAGAGGCAGGGCTTTCCGATGCTGCGCGGGGCGGACCGCGAGGCCTATGGAATTGGAGCGGAGGTGGCGGATGCCGCGCGGTGAATATCTATTGGAGGTGAGGAGCGAGGAGATTCCGGCCCGCATGCTGGAGCCGGGGGTGCGCGAGCTGGCCACCCGCGTCTTCGAGGAGCTGATGGCGCGCGGCATCGGCCCCCGCGAGGTGGAGACCGGCTACACCCCGCGGCGCCTGGTGCTCATCCTCTCCGGTCTGCCGGAGGGGGAGCCGGACCGCGAGGAGCAGGTGATGGGGCCGCCCGTGCGCGCCGCCTTCGCCGCCGACGGCAAACCCACGCCGGCCCTGCTGGGCTTCGCCAAGCGCACGGGCCTCCCGCCCGACCAGCTCGCGCGGGTGCACACCGAGAAGGGCGAGTACCTGGCGGCGACGAAGAAGATCGCCGGCCGGCCCACCCGCGAGGTGCTGGCGGAGATCGTGCCCCGCATCCTCGCCGGCATCTCCTGGGCCAAGACCATGCGCTGGGGGAGCGGCACCGGCCCCTGGGTGCGGCCGGTGCACGGCGTCGTCTCGCTGCTGGACGGCGAGGTGGTGCCCTTCGAGCTCTTCGGCATCGCCGCGGGCGACACCACGGAGGGGCATCCCACGCTGTCTCTCGCCCCGTTTCGGGTCGCGGACGTCGAGGACTACAGGCGCCAGCTCGCCGAACGTCATCTCGAGGTGCGGCCGGCCGAGCGCCGGCGCGCGCTTTACGACACCATGCGCGACCGCGCTTCGGCCCTGGGCGGCCGGCTGGTGGACGATCCAGTCCTGCTCGACAAGCTGACGGCCATCTGCGAGATCCCCGGCGTCATGGAGGGGAGCTTCGATGACGCCTTCCTGGAGCTGCCCGCCGAGGTGCTCGCCACCAGCCTGCGGGACCACCAGAGCGCCCTCACCGTGGCAGCTCCCGGCGATCACGGCAAGCTGCTGCCGTATTTCCTCACCGTCATGGATCGTCCGGACGACCCGGCGGGCCGCGTCCGCTCCGGCAACGAATGGGTGGTGGCGGCCCGCCTCGCTGATGCCCGCTTCTTCTATGGCGAGGACCTCAAGGCGGGCCTCGTCCGCCGGGCCGAGCAGCTCCAGCGTCTGAACTTCCACGAGCGGCTGGGGAGCTACGCCGTCAAGACCCTGCGCCTCGAATCCCTGGCCGCGACGATCTGCGACCAGCTCGGCCGGCCCCCGGAGATGTCGGAGAAGGTGCCGGCGGTCGAGGCCGCGCGCCTGCTGAAAGTCGACCTCGCGACCGAGATGGTCAAGGAGTTCACCTCCCTCCAGGGGATCATGGGCGGCATCTACGCCCGCGAGGAGGGGGCGCCGGAGGCCGTCTGGCAGGCGGTGTACGACCAGTATCTGCCGGCCTCGACCGAGGACTCGATCCCTCGCGGCCGGGTGGGCCAGGTCGTGGGCCTCGCCGACCGTCTCGACACGCTGGTGGGCATCTTCGGCCTGGGATTGATCCCCACCGGCAGCAAGGACCCCTTCGGCCTGCGCCGCGCCGCGCAGGGCGTGGTGCGGATCTGTCTCGAAGGCGGCCTGGCCCTGGACCTGGAGCGCGTCGCCGTCGAGGCCGCGAAGCTCTACGGCGACCGTCTGACCCGCAAACCCGAGCAGATCCTGGAGGACCTGCGGCCGTTCCTGGCCGACCGCATCCGCTACCTGCTGGGCCTTGGCGGCTATGCCTACGACGAGATCGAGGCGGCGCTGGCCGCGGGCGGCAGCAACCTGCCGGACCTCAGGGCGCGGGTGGACGCTCTGCACCAGGTGCGCGAGTCGGCCGGCTTCCTCACCGTCGTGCTGGCCGCCAAGCGCATCGCCAACATCGTCAAGGACGCCGCCGACCGCCCCTTCGACGCGGCCCGGCTGGTGGAGCCGGCGGAGAAAGACCTGGCCGCCGCCTTCGACGAGCTGCGTCTGGACATCGAAGAGGCCGCCGCCGCGGGCGACTACGAGCGCTGCCTGCGCCGCGTGGCCGACCTCGCGCCGGTGCTCGACCGCTTCTTCGTCGAGGTGCTGGTGATGGCCGAGGACGAAGCGGTGCGCAGCAACCGCATCGCCCTGCTGCAGGCCATCGGCCGCACCGTCTCCAAAACCGCCAGGCTCACGGAGATGGTGGTGGACAAGGCCGAGGCGCGGGCCAAGGCGGGGTAGAGGAAGCAGGGACTTCAGGGAGACTTCAGGGACTCCTTGCCGGCTCCCCCATATACCATTCCTATAATTCCATATACTCCAACCTCCCGAATCCCCCGCCGGAACGTTTCCCCCCGCTCGCGGGAGGTCCCGAATCCCGTTGCCGGAGCCAAACTATATAGACTGACTCTCGCACTATCGGGTGCGGCCCTGTACCCGTCGGCTGCGGTAGTTCTACTATATGGAGGTTCCAGGATTTCATATGCAGGAACCATCTTGACATATGAGAATTCGGACTGTCCATATAGCGAAAGCTCGCGAACTGGGAGGCGCCCTTCGAACCCGGATGGGCGAGCGTCCCAGACGCATTCGGGAGAGCTCCTCTATATAGCGGAGCAGCTCCTTCATATAATCGGACCCTCCAGGATGCCTTCCGTGACCTTCTGGTATATACTTTCAAGGTAAGGCCATATACCAGGACGGCCGCTGCTGCCTTATGGCGCCAGGGGCAGTTCCAAGGAGGGATCTTGTTCACGAGCTTGGATCTCGACGAAAAGCTGTTCATGAAGGCATGGCACCTCTCCGGCAGCAAGACGAAGAAGGGGCTGTTCGAGGAGGCGCTGAAGATGTACGTGCAGCTCCACGAGCAGGCCGCGGTGCGCTCTCTCCGCGGCAAGCTGGTGTGGCAGGGGGATCTGGACGAGATCCGGGGGGAGCGCGGTGCAGGTTCTCGTTGACACGTCCGTCTGGCTCGACTACTTCACGGGCAGGGCCACGCCCGAAGCGGACCGTCTGGACTCCCTCCTCGGCCGCTTTCCTCTGGTGGTGGCCGACGTGGTGATGATGGAGGTGCTCCACGCGCTGCCGGACGAGCTGCACCGGAAGCAGGCCCGCGAGGCGATGGAGAAGTTCTGGCGGGTGGAGCTGGCGGGATTCGATCTCGCCGCGAAGGCGGCCGTCCTGTTCCACACCCTGCGTGCCCGTGGCCTCCCCGTGCGCACCGCCGAGTGCCGCATCGCCACCTTCTGCATCGACCAGGGCTTCGCGTTGCTGCACTCCGCGCCCGGGTATTACGACCCGTTCGAGAAGCACCTGGGGCTGACGGTGGCGCGGTAGGGGGGCTAATCCTGGGTGAGCCTCTCTGGCAGGACGGCCCCTGTTGGGCGACAATTAGAACTGCGGGGTGACGACAATTAGAATTGCGGGGTTCCAGTCCTCGTAAACGCTTGTCCCCTAAGCTCTTCCCCTCAGAGACGGGGGGTAGATGGTCACGGACAAGCAGGTAAGGAGGTTGAG
>DATARR010000184.1:0-3312 GCA_036264085.1 Thermoanaerobaculia bacterium
CCGCTCAGTCCCAGCGGCAAGCTGGACCGCCGCGCCCTGCCGGCGCCGGTTCTCACCGCCTTGTCGGGTCCCCGCGTCGACCCCAGCACCCCGGAGGAGGAACTGCTTGCCGGGCTCTTCGGCCAGGTGTTGGGGATCGACCGGGTAGGTGTCTTCGACAGTTTCTTCGAGCTGGGCGGGCACTCGCTGCTGGCCACCCAGCTCGTCTCCAGGGTGCGCCAGGTCTTCGGTCGCGAGCTGCCGCTGCGGGCGCTGTTCGAGACCCCGACCGTGGCCGGGCTGACGGCGGCTCTGGCGACCGCCGGCCGCGAGGTGGCAGGGCCCCTGGTGCCAGTCTCGCGCCCGGACCTGGCGGCGGGGGAGGCGCCGCTGCCGCTCTCCTTCGCGCAGGAGCGGCTCTGGTTCCTCGACCGGCTGGAGGGCGGCGGTCCGGCGTACAACATCCCCGCCGCCGTGCGCTTCTCGGGAGCGCTCCGGCCGGCGGCCCTGGCCGCGGCGTTCCGCGAGATCGTGCGCCGCCACCAGGTGCTGCGCACCCGCTTCGTAGAGAACGGGGGCCGGCCGGTCCAGGTGGTCGGGCCGAGCTCCGGCGTGCCGCTGTGGGAGATAGACCTGCGCGCCCTGCCGGTGCCGGAGAGCGAGGTCCCGGTGCTGCTCGCGGCGGAGGCCCGCCGGCCCTTCGACCTGGCGGCCGGGCCGCTGCTGCGCACCACCCTGCTGCGGCTGGGCGAGGCAGAGCACGTCATGGTGCTGGTCGTCCATCACATCGCCTTCGACGGCTGGTCGACGGCGGTGCTGATGCGCGAGCTGGCAGCCCTCTACCCGGCGGCCGTGAGCGGCCGGCCGTCCCCCCTGCCCGAGCTGCCGCAGCAGTATGGAGACTATGCCCGCTGGCAGCGCGAGGGCGCGCTCGCGGGAGCCCTGGAGGCCCAGGTCGACTACTGGCGCCAGCGGCTGGCGGGGTTGCCCGAGATCCTCGACCTGCCCACGGACCGCCCGCGCAGCACCGTGCGCGACCCGCGCGGCGGCAGGGTCCGGACGGGGCTGCCGACGGCGTTGGCCGGCGGGCTGCGGGCGCTCGGCCGGCGCTCGGGGTCGACGCCGTTCATGGTGCTGCTCGCCGGCTTCCAGGCGCTCCTCGCCCGCTACACCGGGGGGGACGAGGCGCCGGTGGGCTCGCCGGTGGCCGGCCGCAACCGCGTCGAGACCGAGGCGCTGATCGGCTTTTTCGTCAACACCCTCGTCCTGCGCACGAGCCTGGCGGGCGATCCGGACTTCTTCGAGCTGCTGCGCCGGACGCGCGAGACCACGCTGGGCGCCTACGACCATCAGGAGGTGCCGTTCGAGCGCCTGGTGGAGGAGCTGGCGCCGCGGCGGGACCTGCGCCACTCGCCGCTGTTCCAGGTGATGCTGGCTTTCCAGAACACCCCGCCGCCAGTGCTCGAGGTGTCCGGTCTGCGGCTGGAGCCGCTGGCGCTGGAGTCGGGCGCGGCGAAGTTCGACCTGGTGCTGAACGCGCGGGAGGAGGGGGATGGCCTCGAGATCGTGCTGGAGTACGTCCATGACCTGTTCGATCCCGCCACCGCGGCGCGGATCGCCGTTCACCTCGCCGTCCTGCTGGCCGGGGCCGTGGCCGACCCGTACTGCGGCCTGCGCGAGCTGCCGCTGCTCGCCGCGGCCGAGGCCCATCAGCTCGCCGTGGAGTGGGGCGAGGCGCCGGCTCCGGCTCCGGCCGGCCCCTGCCTGCACGAGCTCGTCGCGGCCCGGGCGGCGGCGATGCCGGACGCGCCGGCGGCGGTCTGCGACGGCGAGGAGCTGACCTACGGCCGCCTCGACCGGCTCGCCAACGGCCTGGCGCTGCGGCTGCGCGCGCTGGGCGTCGGCCCCGAGGTGCCCGTTGCCCTGCTGCTGGAGCGTTCGGTCGCCTCGGTGGCGGCCGTGCTGGGCGTGCTCAAGGCGGGCGGGGTCTATGTGCCGGTCGATCCCGCCTATCCGGCGGAGCGGCTGTCATGGCTGCTGGAGGACTCCGGGGCGCCGGTGGTGGTGACCTCGTCGGGCCTGGCCGGCCGCGTGCCGCCGTCAGTGGCGGCCGTGCTCGTCGAGGAGGTCGTGGAGAGCGCCGCCGGCCCCCAGGGAGAGGGCGCCGGTCCGGAGCACCCGGCCTATGTCATCTACACCTCCGGCTCCACGGGCCGGCCCAAGGGGGTGGTGGTGCGCCACGGGGGGGTGGCGAACCTGGTGCGGGGCCTGCGCGACATGGTCTACGAGGGTGCGAGCGGGCCGCTGCGCGTCAGCCTGAACGCCTCCCTCTCATTCGACGCCTCGGTGCAGCAGCTCGTGCAACTCGCCTGGGGGCACTGTCTCCACGTCTTCACCGCCGAGCTGCGGCAGGACCCCGCGGCGCTGGTGGATTACATCCACCGGCAGCGGCTCGACGTGCTCGACTGCACGCCGTCGCAACTGCGGCTGCTGCTCGCCGCCGGCCTCGGTGACGGGGGGGCGCCGCTGTCTCGGGTGCTGGTGGGCGGCGAGGCCATGGACGCCGAGCTGCGCGACGCGGCGCTCACCCGGCCGTGGATCCGCTTCTGGAACGTCTACGGACCCACCGAGTGCACGGTGGACGACACGGCCGCGCTGCTGGCGCCCGGCGTGACGGCCTCGCGCATCGGCCGGCCGCTGCCGCGGATCGTCCTCCATGTCGCCGACCGCGAGGGGCGGCTCGTTCCCGTCGGCGTGCCGGGCGAGCTGTACATCGGCGGCGCGGGCCTGGGCCGCGGCTATCTCGGCCGGCCGGACCTGACCGCCGGCCGGTTCGTCCCCGACGCCCTGGGCGGAGCCCCCGGCGGCCGCCTGTACCGCACGGGCGACCTCGTACGGCGGCTGCCGGACGGCTCCGTCGACTACCTGGGCCGCCTCGACCAGCAGGTCAAGGTCCGGGGCTTCCGTATCGAGCCGGGAGAGATCGAGGCGGCCCTGGAGACCCATCCGGAAGTGCTGCAGAGCGTCGTGGTGACGCGGGAGCTGAGCCCAGGCGACCTGCGTCTGGTGGTCTACGTGGTGCTGCGCCGCGCGAGCGCCCTGGCCGCCTTTCCGGGCGAGTTGCGCGCCCACCTGCGCTCCCGCCTGCCCGAGCACATGGTTCCCGCCGTCTGGGTGGAGCTCAAGGCGCTGCCGCTCAGTCCCAGCGGCAAGCTGGACCGCCGCGCCCTGCCGGCGCCGGTTCTCACCGCCTTGTCGGGTCCCCGCGTCGACCCCAGCACCCCGGAGGAGGAACTGCTTGCCGGGCTCTTCGGCCAGGTGTTGGGGATCGAC
>DATARR010000161.1:0-142887 GCA_036264085.1 Thermoanaerobaculia bacterium
GACCTCTCTGAAATCGAGGATTCGTCTTTGTAGCACGTAGGCTCAACGAACCCGCTGCACCCCCTGCGGCTGGCTGCAACGTCGACGGCTGAAGATCGACTCGAACTCGAGGTTTGCTATTGTGTGGGGGGCGTCAGGACCACCGTCTCGGTCGTCGCATGCTGGAGTCGGTCGTACTCCTCGCCGCGAACCCGGGACGCATGCTCCCGACTGCGGTCGAACCAGTGGCCGGTCAGAGGGGTGCCTTCGAGCAGAGCTCCAAAGGAGTGGACGCCGGGCCAATCCTGGATCCGTTCCACAAGCTGCTCTTTGGCACCCTGCGCCAAAACATACTTGAAAACCTCCACTTGGGCAGCCTCCTCGTCGGTGACGACAGCCATTTCGTAGCGCCGGTCGAAAACCGTCCCGCTCCAACCCGTCAGGCGGTTGGTCTCCAAGGCCAGCTTCGATTTGAAATTCCGCATGAAGTTGGCCGCCTGCTTCACGTCGTCGACGACCGAGAGCAGGTGAAAGTGGCTCGAAAGTACCGAGACCGCGCAGAGGTCGACTTCGCAGTCTCGCTGGGCCTTCCCGAGGACACCCAGGAAGACGTCGTTGAATTCCGGGCCGGGACGGAAGAGATAGCGCCCCTGGATGGTCCGGCAGGTGATGTGGACGAGGGTCTTGGACTTGGGTACGTAGCGAAGTTTTCTCATGCTCTCTAGAAACGGAAAAATTCGCTCCCATCGCTCAACAATTTTGTTCGTGGCCTAGATGAGCATCAATCCAAAGAAGAAGGACAATACCTGGGAAACAAGATGTTGAAATCGACATGGCGACGTCTGTCGCCAGTCGGAGCGGCCGTCGCCTCGCTGGCTGTGCCCGCCGGAGATGTCCGGGCTGGGGCTCGGTCTGGCCAGGCCCTGGTCAGATCCCAGAATCAGACCTCCGGCACCTGGATGGCAGCACCTGGATGGCACCTGGCGGCAGGCACCTGGATGGCACCTCGATGGCACCTGGATGGCAGATGGCGAGAGGACCGCCTCCACGCTCGAAGAGCGAGGCGGCTACCGTGGTAGTATCGCAATGGTCGTTTCATGAGGGCGGCCGGGTCGATCTCCGATTGGCCATTGCCGCGCGTAACCATCTATGGACGCCCAGAAACACGGCGATTACCAGTCCAGCTACGACCGGGTGGCGGACGAATACGTGCGGCACATCTTCGATGAGCTCCAGCACAAACCGCTGGACCGGGAGCTTCTCGACCGATTTGCAGCACGCGTGCGTAATGCCGGCCTGGCGTGTGACATGGGTTGCGGCCCCGGCCACGTCGCCCGTTACCTGCACGAGCACGGAGCTTCGGTATGCGGCGTTGATTTATCGGCGGAGATGGTAAAGCGAGCGCGCCTGTTGAATCCGGGCGTGGAGTTCCGACAGGGCGACATGCTGGCTCTGGACGTACCCGACAACGAATGGGCAGGCATAGCGGCCTTTTACTCCATTATTCATATACCCCGCGGCGACCTCGCGCGGGCGCTCGGCGAGCTTCGAAGAGTCCTCCGACCAGGCGGCCTATTGCTACTGGCCTTCCATATCGGTAGCGACGCCATTCACTTGGACGAGTGGTGGGGCCACAAGGTTAACGTTGATTTTTTCTTTTTTCTCCCGGACGAGATGGCGAGCTCTCTGAGGTCGGCGGGTTTCGAGGTGGAGGAAATCATCGAGCGAGATCCCTATCCGGACATTGAGCATCAGAGCCGGAGAGCCTACATTTTTGCCCGCAAGCCGATGGACGAGACATAACCCGACGCCTGACGCTGGAGCCGGACTCGCGAGTCAGGTCATCCGCAACTTGCGCTATCCTTCGTTCGTGATCGAGATCGACATTGCCGGGAGCTCGTGGTGAAGCGGCCGGCCGCTGGAGCGACCTGAGTTGAGCGACGCCCCTCTCGACGTCCTGGTCGTGGGAGCCGGCATCTCCGGCCTGACCGCCGCCTTCCGCCTCTCCCGGCGTGGACTGCGCATGGCGGTCGTGGAGGCCGCCGGCCGCGTGGGCGGGGCGATCGAAACCCACACGGACGGCCCCTGGCGTTTCGAGCTGGGCCCCAACACCGTCGTCGAAAGCCAGGAGAGCGTGGGCCGGCTGATCCGCGACGCCGGTCTGGACGGCGAGAAGGTCGTGGCCGCCCCCGCGGCCAAACGGCGGTATCTCTACAAGGATGGCTGGCTGGTCCCCCTGCCGGGCGGGCCGGGGAGCTTTCTCACCACGCCCCTCTTCCCGCCAGGCGCCAAGCTCCGCCTGCTCAAAGAGCCCTGGGTCGGCAGGCCGCCGGAGGGGACCGAGGAGAGCATCGCCGCGTTCGTCCGCCGCCGGCTGGGGCAGTCCTTTCTGGACTATGCCGTGGGCCCGTTCGTCTCCGGCGTCTACGCCGGCGATCCCGAGCGGCTCTCCGTGCGCTGGGCCGTGCCCAAGATCTGGAGCCTGGAGCACGACCACGGCAGCCTCATCCGCGGCGCCATCGCCCGCCGCAAGGAACCGGCCCCAGGAGGCGCCATGATCTCCTTCCGCGACGGTCTCGAAGCTCTTCCCAGGAAACTGGCCCTGGAGATTGGAGACGTGCGCACGGGTGTCGCCGTGCAGCGGATCGTCCGCGCGGCCGGCGGCTACCGGGCGGACACCTCGGCCGGCCCCGTCGAGGCGAAACGGGTCGTCCTCGCCGTGCCAGCCGACGTGGCGGCCCGCCTCCTGGACGAGGTCACGGCCGGGGCGAGCCGCCTCTTCGACCAGCTCCCCTACGCCGCCGTGGCCGTCCTCGCCCTCGGCTGGCGCCGCGCGGAGGTGGGCCATCCGCTGGACGGCTTCGGCTTCCTCGCCCCGCGCAAGGAGGGGCTGCGCTCGCTCGGCTGCCTCTTCCCCTCCGAGCTCTTCCCGGACCGCGCCCCGGAGGGTCACGTCGCCCTCGCCGCCTTCGCCGGCGGCAGGACCGACCCCGAGATCGTCGCCTGGGACGAGGACCGCATCGCCACCACCCTGATCGACGAGCTGCGAGGCCCCTTGAGTCTCCGCGGCGAGCCCGCCTATGTCCATGTCCGCCGCTGGCCCCGGGCGATCCCCCAGTACGAAGTCGGCCACGGCCGCTTCGTGGACCGCGCCCGGGAGATCGAGAAAGCTCTCCCCGGCCTCCACCTCGGCGGCAACTTCCTGGAGGGTATCTCGGTGCCGAGCTGCATTCAGAGCGGCACGGAGTTGGGGGAGCGGATGCTGGGCGAGCTGTAAGGAAGACATAGCCGATCGCGCATGCTAAATTATGGCGAGCCTCTACGGGTTCTATCCTCGAAAGGAGAGCTGATGAAGAAGAAAATGGGTCTCTTTCTAATCGCCGTGGCGCTGACCACCACGGCCCTCGTCACCGGACCGGCGAAGGCGTCCCCCGGGCCGAGCTGCAATGCTCCCGCCTGCTTCCGCACGCCCGGCTGCTGCCAGGACTCGGACTGCGCCACCTTTTGCGCCGGCCGGGAGCCTGGCAGCAGCCCCTATTGCCAGGGGGAATGCTGCGAGTGCGCAGTCATCCTGTGAGCTGAAAGGAGACATGAGATGAAACGCGTCACCCTGTTCCTCTTCGCCCTGGGTCTCTCGGCCGCCGCCCTGGCCAGCGCGCCGCCTTTCCAGAAGCTCTCTATCTGCCGGCCCCCCGCCTGCTTCGCCTCTCCGGGTTGCTGCTTTGGCGAGTCGTGCGACACCTGGTGCGGCGGCGCCGGCCTGGGCCGCTGTGGCGGCAACGGGTCGGGCGGCTGCTGCTGGTGCGCCGGGTAAGCCCACGTCGCAGGCGTCCCGGGGCGCGCCGGCTGGCCGGCCACCCCGCGGGCCTCCTCCTTCGGGTAGAATCTCCTTCGAGAGGAGATCGGAATGTCGTGGAGAGCTGAGAGCCTTCGTCGCACCGGGATCGCCATCGCGCTGGGAGCCTGCCTGCTGGTCCCGGCCATCGCCGCCTTTGCCGACGGCGGGGAGCCCGCTCCCCCCTTCTCCCTGCAGACCCTCGACGGCAAGACCGTCACTCGCGACAGCCTGAGGGGCAAGGTCGTGCTGCTGGACTTCTGGGCCACCTGGTGCATCCCCTGCATCAAGGCCCTGCCCGAGCTCAAGGACCTGCGCCAGAAGAACGCCGGCCAGCCGCTGGTCATCGTCAGCGTCAGCGTGGACGAGGACAAGAGGACGGCCCAGGAGTTCGCCAGCAGGAACGGCATGGACTGGCTCCAGGCCTGGGACGGCGAGATGAAGGCCGTCAACGCCTTCCGGGTGGACAGCTTCCCCAGCTACGTGATCCTCGATTCCCAGGGTGGGATCGCCTACCGCCAGAAGGGCTGGGCCCCGGGCCGCTCGGCCGCCGCCCTGGGCGCCGCCGTCAGCAAGGCGCTGGAATCGGTCCACAAGCCGGTGGCGAAGGGCGCAGCCTCGACGCGCTGAAGCCCGGGCTCCTGAGCCGCCATGAGCGCTGCGCTCTCCCAGATCGGCCAGATCGCCGTCACCGTCCACGATCTGGGCCGCGCGGTGGGCTTCTACGAGGAAGTCCTGGGCTTGCCGCTCCTCTACCAGTTCCCGCCCAAGCTGGCGTTCTTCGACTGCGCCGGGGTCCGCCTGATGCTCTCCCTCCCCGAAGAGCCCCAGTTCGACCATCCCAGCTCCATCCTCTACTTCAAAGTGGACGACATCCAAGCCACCTGGGCCGCCCTGCGCGCAGGCGGCGCCGACCTCATCCGCGAGCCCCAGCTCACCGCGCGGATGCCGGACCACGAGCTGTGGATGGCGTTCTTCGAGGACTCGGAGGGGAACACGCTGGCGTTGATGAGCGAGGTGCGGGGGTAAAGCGGGGCTCGACAGGGCCGGCGGGAAACCTCCCCGGCAGCAAGGGGAGGTCTCTCTTTCTAAGACTCGTCCTAGCAGCTCGGCGAGCAGCCATGCGAACAGAATCGCGGATTGATATCGCAGGCTGAGCAGCAGGGCAGAGCGTGGGCTTTCCTCACGGTGAAGGAGCTCAGAAAGCCGAAGCACACCGTCAACAGCGCCAGCAGAATGAACAGCTTGCGAAGGGGGTTGAGCGCGGCCAGGTTCAACATAGGATTTTCTCCTTCCTTAAAATTACTTCGCCGGCAGCAGGGGCTGCCGCGGTTACTACAAGGGAGGGTGCGCTCGACGGCCCAAAGCGAGCCCGGGGGACATCTCAGCGAGGGGAACGCGACCGACTGAAGTACGCAACCCCGAGATCCGCGGGAGCAGCCAATATCTTGGCGCTTCCGCTCGTCATCGACCTTTATTGCTCTTATACTAGCGCTTGTGAGGAGCTCGCGACCGGTGGAGGGCGCCATGGACGGATTTTCTCTTGCAACACCCGAGCAGGTCAGCCAGTCCCTGGCTGCCCGGGTCAAAGCGTTGCGGCTGGCCAGGGGGTGGAAACAGGCCACCCTGGCCCAACGGTCCGGAGTCAGCCTGGCGTCCCTGCGGCGCTTCGAGGAGTCGGGCAAAGTGTCGCTCCAGTCCCTGCTCGATCTCGCCTTTGCCCTAAACCGGCTTGATGACTTCGATGTCCTTTTCCTAGGTTCCCCGGCGTCGTCGCTCACCGAGCTCGAAGCCAATGAGAAGCGACCCACGCGCAAACGAGGCCGGATATGAAGAAGCTGGAGGTACGCCTCTAGCTCGAAGGCTCTATTGGCGATCGATTGGCTTGGTCGCTTGCGGACGCTCGGTCGCGATGTACGTGACGGTGTCCCATGAATTGTGAATCCCGACGAAGAGCAGAAGGAGCGACGACGCGCCCACGGAAAAGAATGCCGGCGTCGGATGCCCTTGCAGGGATAGGGCGGCCACGAGCAGAGTGGCATAGGCGATGAGTGGAAAAACGACGTGCCAGAGCCAGTCCTCCAGCACCGGCCGGTAGCTGGTCTGAGCTCGTGCTCGCTTCACGATCACGACGGCGTACGCCACTCCCAACATGCCACCACACCCCAGCACGATCGCCGGACCCAAGAGCGACCGCCAGGGTGCGCTGAGCATCGCGGAGATGAGCAAAACGGAGCAGAAGTGTACGACCGTGGGAGTGCCGAAAGCCGCAATCTCCCGGGAAGAGCCGCGCAAAGGGCTATCCGCCACCAGTGCGATGACGACGAACTGCAGGCCCGTCAGCGCAGCGCCCGAAGATCCGACGATGACATAGAAGCTTTCCCAGGCGACGAGAGGGGACAGCACGGTGGGTTCCACGTCGATCCTCCCTGCGGTTCGGATTGAATCGGCCGGCCAGGGGCCCGGTGATTCGCCGGCAGGAGTATATAACCCCGGCCGCGCAGGCACCGCTGCCGGCGAAGGCCCCGCTGACATCGGCGGAAGGCTCGCCACTGTCGGCGGAAGGCCCGCCACTGTCGGCAGAAGGCTCGCCACTGTCGGCGGGAGCCCTGCCAGTGTCGGCGGGAGCCTCGCCACTGTCGGCGAAGGCCTCGCCACTGTCGGCGAAGGCCTCGCCACCGTCGGCGGAGGCCTCGCCACCGTCGGCGGAAGCCTCGCCGCTGTCAGCGGGAGCCTCGCCACTCTCGGCGGAGGCCTTGCCACTGTCGGCGGGGGCCTCGCCACTGCCGGCGGGAGCGTCAAGGCGGTCAGCAGTGATTGCCGGCCGAGGTCGAGGTCTCCTCGCGAGGGGGAAACGTCGTGGTCTGCCTATGGGAGACCAGGAAAGATTCCGGGCGCCGAGACTCAGCGGGCGCGGAGCCGCGCGAGGCCGGGCGCGATCGACGAGACCGACTCACTCCCGCAACATTTCCGGGTGACGATCGGCGATTCTAAGCCACGTGCGACTTGAGCTCCACCTTCTTCCGCTTGCCGCCGCCTGCCTTGATTTCCTTGACGCCGTCCAAGACTTCCTGCCAGACGTCGCGCTCGGCCTCACTCCACGCGAGCGATAGCGCCTCTGGAGCGGATTTCACCAGCCGGAGAACTGAGCACGCGCACAGTTGGCCCCACGGCGTCGGCTCCCAACTCGAGCACGAAGTCCTCGTAGTCCATAGTCCTCCTGAGCGATGGTTCAGCGTGCTCTGTCCCTTATACAGAGTTTCATTGTACCGTGGCCACCCGGGAGGTCATCGATCTTACGGGAGTCCTCACCGGCGAGCAGATACACATGCGGTGGCACCCATCATCCCCAAGGAGGGCGTTTCGGCAGACGACGGGGCTGTTCTCTGGCTGTGACCCGAAAGAAGGAGAATTGGTTAGTTGCCGGCGGGACGCCGACGGTCCCAGGGGGGCCCGGTCCGGGGGGTTGAGCCCAAGGGGGAACCCGCCTCAACACAGGAACATCGGCAACCCCATCACCCCCACGATGTTCGGCCGGTATCGCTCGCGGTCGTAGAACCTCTCGATGTCCACCTGCTTCTTGCCCTCGCCCACAATCTCCAGGGGCTCGGTGGTGTAGCGGCCGCCCTGAATGGAGACCAGGAGGCCGGTCTTGCCGGCGAGGATGAGGTCCGCGGCCAAGGCGGCGAAGTTTCTCGCCCACCCCGCGGCTCCATCCTCTTCGCGGTAGAATCTCCCCCGGCGTTGAGGAGCGAGGTACTGGATGCTGGAGAAGGGTGGGGCGACGGCAGGCTGCGGTGGAGCTTTTCTGCCGCCCCTTCGGGGCTTTGAAGGATTGGGGCGCGGTTCCCTGGGGCTGACGCCCCAGGCTACAGGCTGCCGGCCCTTCGGGCCTGATAACTTCTGGGATGCCCTCTGAGACGCTGGTGGCTACTGGAGGTGAGGCTTGAACGAACAGAACCTGCTGGATCGAATCACCGTCGACCCACGGATCTTTGGCGGCAAGCCGATCATCCGAGGTCATCGGCTTGCCGTGGAGCACGTGCTCGGAATGCTGGCGGCTGGTGACTCTCCGCAGCTCATTCTCGAGGGCTATCCCTGGCTGGAGAGGGAGGATATCCAGGCTTGCCTGGTCTACGCTCGCCGCCTGGTCGGTCATGAGCGGGTCGAGCCTCTCCTGATGCCAACCGGAACGGATGGATGAGGCTCCTTCTGGATAGCTGCTTCTGGGGAGGAGAGACCCGCCTCTACCCCAAAAACATCGGCAACCCCATCACCCCCACGATGTTCGGCCGGTATCGCTCGCGGTCGTAGAACCTCTCGACGTCCACCTGCTTCTTGCCCTCGCCCACGATCTCCAGGGGCTCGGTGGTGTAGCGGCCGCCCTGAATGGAGACCAGGAGGCCGGTCTTGCCGGCGAGGATGAGGTCCGCGGCCAGGGCGGCGAAGTTCCTCGCCACCAGGCGGTCGAGGGAGTCGGGAGCGCCGGAGCGCATCAGGTAGCCCAGGCGCTGGTAGATGACCCGGTCCTGGGTGTTCTTCTGCAGCTCTTCGCGCAGGTATCTCCCCACACCCCCCAACTCGCGGTTGCCCACGGCGTCGGCCTCTCCCGTCTCGAAGGGCTTGCCGCCTTGCGGGTAGGCCCCTTCGGAAACAGTTGCCACGGCGTAGTTGCTGGGATTGTTGCGCTTGTCCTCGGCCAGCATCTCCACCACCCGCTGGGCGTCGAAGGGCACCTCGGCGATGAGCGCCCGGTCGGTGCCCGCGAGGTAGGAGGAGAGCAGGCAGGTCTCCCCCGAGTAGCGGCCGAAGAGCTCCACCACCAGGAAGCGCTCGTGCGAGCCCGCCACCGTCCGCAGGTCGTTGATGAAGGTGACCGACCGCGTGATGGCCGTCGAGAAGCCGATGCAGTAGTCGGTGCCGAAGACGTCGTTGTCCATGGTCTTCGGCAGGCCGATGACTTTCACCCCTTCGAGGTGGAGGCGCCGCGCGAAGGAGAGGGTGCCGTCGCCGCCGATGGCCACCAGGGTGTCGAGGTGAAGGAAGCGGAGCACCTCCAGGGCGGCGTCGGTCAAGTCGAAGCGGCCGTCGGGGAGCCTCTTGTTCTCCCGGTCCCGGAGGTGCTCGGGGACGATGTCCGGCTTGGTGAGGGCCGGGTTGATGCGCGAGCTGTGGAGGATGGTGCCGCCGCTCCTGTCGATGGTGCGGGTGTTGGCCCGGGTCAGGGGGACGAGCCAGCTCGAGTTGTCCTCGGCATGGTAGGGCTTGACGTGGAGCAGGGCCCCCCAGCCCCGGCGCAGACCCAGCACCTCGTAGCCCTCGTCCTCCATCCGCCAGACGAACTGCTGGATGGCCGCGTTCAGGCCCGGCACGTCGCCGCCGCCCGTCAGGATGCCAACGCGTTTGGCCATCTCCCTGCTACAGCCCTCCCACCGCCGCCATGCGATCGATCAGGTCGACCACGCGGTTGGAGTAGCCCCACTCGTTGTCGTACCAGGCGACCACTTTGACGTAGCCGTCGCCGTCGGCGTGGGTGGAGAGGGCGTCGAAGATGGAGGAATGGGGATTGCCGATGATGTCCGTCGACACCAGGGCCACCTCGCTGTATTCCACGATCTCCTTGAGGCTCCCGCTCGCGGCCGCCTGCTTGACGGCGGCGTTGACTTGGTCCCGGTCCGGCTTGGCCTTCACCCGCGCCACCAGGTCGACGATCGAGCCGTCCGGCACCGGCACGCGCATGGCCATGCCGTCCAGCTTGCCTTTCAGCTCGGGCAGCACCTTGCCCACCGCCCGGGCGGCGCCCGTCGTCGTGGGGATGATGTTCTGCGCCGCCGCGCGGCTCCTCCGGAAATCTTTATGAGGGACGTCCGCCAGGCGCTGGTCGTTGGTGTAGGCGTGGACGGTGCTCATGAATGCCTCCTCGATGCCGAAGCGTTCGTGGAGGATCTTGGCGATGGGCGCCAGGCAGTTCGTCGTGCACGAGGCGTTCGACACCAGCCGGTGCTCCGGCTTCAGGGTGTCGTCGTTGACGCCGACGACGATCATGGCGTCGATCTCGTCGCTGGCCGGCACGGTGAGGATCACCTTCTTGGCGCCGCCCTGGAGGTGCTTCTGAAGCTGCTCTTTCCTGGTGAAGACGCCGGTGGATTCGATCACGATATCCACTCCCAGCTCGCCCCAGGGGATCTTCGCCGGATCGCGCTCGGCGGTCATGGCGATCTTCTGGCCGTCGACATACATGAAGTCGTCGTCGGCCGTGACCTCCTTGGGAAAGACCCGCATCACGGAGTCGTACTTCAGGAGATAGACGAGCTGCTGGTTTTCGAACAGGTCGTTGATCGCCACCACCTGGATGTCGTCGCTACCATCGCGGCCGTCGCGATTGGCGAGGATGCGGAAGACGCTGCGGCCGATGCGCCCAAAGCCGTTGATGCCGATTTTGATGACACTCATGCTGCGGCCTCCTTCCGGGAGCGATCGATCGCCTCGAAACGGCGGAGCAGGTCCACGACGCGGTGAGCGTAGCCCCAGCCGTTGTCGAACCAGGTCAGGGTCTTGGACAGGTCGCCGCCGAGCACCATGGTGGCGAGGCTGTCGTAGGTGCCCGACGCCTCGGAGAGCAGGATGTCGGAGGAGACGATGGGCTCCGTCTCGTAGGCCAGGATTCGCTTCCAGCGCGCGCTGCCGGCGGCGGTGCGCACCACTTCGTTGACCGCCTCGACGGTCACCGGCCGCTCGTGCCAGCAGACGAGGTCGACCACCGAGCCGTTGGGCACGGGCACGTTCATCGCGAGGCCGGAGAGCTTGCCTTTGAGATGGGGCAGCAGGCCGATGATCACCTCGGCGGCGTTGGTCTCCTGGGGGATGATGTTCTCCGCCGCCGCCCGGCCCCGGCGGGGGTCCGCGTCCGGCACGTCGGCCAGCCGCTGCTGGTTGGTGTAGGCGTGGACGGTGGTGAGGAAAGCCCGGTCGATGCCGAAGGCGTCGTCGAGGATCTCCAGCACCGGCGCCGCGGCGTGGGCGGTGCACGAGCCGTTGGAGACGATGCGGTGCTCCGGCCGGAGCTGGTCGTCGTTGACCCCCATGACCACCGTAATGTCCGGCGGCTCGGCCGGCGGCGAGCAGAGGATGACGCGCTTCGCCCCGGCTTCCAGGTGGCGCTCGATCTCCTGGCGGGTGCGATACTTCGAGGTCGCCTCGATGACGGTGTCGACCCCCAGCTCGCCCCAGGGCGGCGTCGCCTCGCTGCCTTTGGCTTCAGTCAGCATCTTCACCTGGCGGCCCGCGACGTAGAGGTGGCCGTCGCGCACGCTCACCTCGTCGGGGAACCGGCCCAGGATGGTGTCGAAGCGGAGGAGGTAGGCCAGGGCAGCCTGATCGGCCACGTCGCTGATCGCCTCGATCCGCAGGTCGTCGCTCTTGTAGAGGATGCGGAAGACGTTCCGGCCGATCCTCCCCAGCCCCATCAGCCCGATCCGGGTGGGCATTGTTCAACCTCCCTTCAGACCCCTCGTGGGGCCCAGGGGAGACCCTAACATGTTCCGTGCCACGACCCATCCTTGCCGGTTGGTGCGATCTGCCCCGGCAAGAACCCGTTCTCCCAAGCCGTCACCCGGCATTGACACGGTTGTCACGCGATCCCTAGAATCGGCGCATCTTGACAGGGTCTAGGCTGTCACCCTGGGGAGGGGAGGCTCCGCTGCGATCTTTCTCGTTCGACCGCTTCCCGTTGAGGCTCGTGTTACTGGCAGTGACTCTCGCACTGGCAGGGTGCAGCGGCTCGCCGCAGCCCCGCCCCGCTCCGCCTCCCCCGAGGGCCACTGCGGCAATGGCCATGGCCCCGGCTCCGGCCGTCAAAAAGGTCGTGCCGCAGGAGAGCTGGCGCGACGCGGTCCTCTACTTCGTCATCGTCGACCGCTTCGCCGACGGCGACCCCAACAATGACCAGAACGTCGACCGCAACGCCAAGGGCACCTTCCACGGCGGCGACCTCGCGGGCCTGCGCCAGCAGCTCGACGAGCTCGCGGACCTGGGCGTGACGGCGATCTGGATCACCCCGGTCGAGAAGCAGATCGACGGCTTCGTCACCGGCGCCGGCTTCCCGGACTGGGGCTATCACGGCTACTGGGCCGACGACTTCTACCGCCTCGACCCCCGCTTCGGCACCGAGGCGGAGCTCAAAGCGCTGGTGGACGACGCCCACGCCCGGGGCATCAAGGTGCTCCTCGACGTGGTCTACAACCACGCCGGCTACGATTCCAATCTGACCAAGGACCCCAAGACCCGGAGCTGGTTCCGCACCGAGGCGACGGGGACCTGCGGCCAGGACGACCTGACGCTCTGCGTCTCCGGCCTGCCCGACTTCAAGACCGAGCTGCCGGAGGTGGACGACTATCTGATGACCGCTCACCTCGGCCTCGCCCAGCGGGTGGGAGTCGACGGTTTCCGGCTGGACACGGTCAAACACGTCGATCACCCCTTCTGGCAGCAGCACCGGCAACGGACCCGCGAGCGGCTGGGCAAGGACTTCTTCCTGATCGGCGAGGTCTGGGGCGGCGACGCCCAGTCCCTCGATCCCTGGTTCTCCAGCGACGAGATGGACGCGGGATTCGATTTCTCGTTCCAGGGCAACGTCCTCGGCTGGCTCCAGGGGCGCGGGCGGACGATCGCCTTCGACCGGTATCTGAAGTCGCGCGAGAAGGTGCGCGCCGGTCACCTCCTCTCGCCCTACCTCTCCTCGCACGACGTGCAGGGAGCCCTCTCGCTGCTGGGCGGCGACAAGGACCTGTTCCGCCTGGCGGCGCTGCTGGAGCTGACCGCCGGCGGCATGCCGATGATCTATTACGGTGAAGAGGTCGGCCGGCCGGGGGGCGACTGGCCGGACAACCGCAGCGACATGCCCTGGGGGAATCGCAGGATCCTCCCCGGAGCGGGCAAGCCGCGGGACGAGGCGCTGCGGGCGGACTACAAGAAGCTGATCGCCATCCGCCGCACCCATCCGGCTTTCGCGCGGGGGACCCACACGGGGATCTCCACGGACGGCGACCTGCTGGTTTTCCTCCAGAGCGAGGAGGGGAGCGATCCCCGCCGGGACGCCGTCGTCGTGGCGATCAATCGGGGATCGGCAGCGGCGACGGCGAGCTTCGACGCTCCCGCCGCCTGGGGGGACCGGCCCGTGCGCGACGTCTGGCGAGGCGAGGCCGTCTCCCGGAGCGGCGCGCGGATCGAGGCCGCCGTGGCGCCGCACAGTGCCAGGATCTTCGCCGTCGAGCCTTTTCATTGAAGAAGTGCAGGAGACCGTCCTTATGGCTGAGGTGACGCTCAAAGGGATCAAGAAGGCCTATGGACCGGTGACGGTCATCCCTCATTTCGACCTCGACATCAAAGACCACGAGTTCATGGTGCTGGTGGGCCCCTCCGGCTGCGGCAAGTCCACGGCGCTGCGCATGATCGCCGGCCTCGAGGAGATCACCGGCGGCACGATCGAGATCGGCGGCCGGGTGGTCAACGACGTGCCGCCCAAGGACCGCGACATCGCCATGGTGTTCCAGAGCTACGCGCTCTATCCGCACATGACGGTGCGGGAGAACATGGAGTTCGGTCTCAAGATCCGCAAGACCCCCCGCGAGGAGATGAACCGGCGGGTAGGTGAGGCGGCGCAGATCCTGGGCATCACCGAATTCCTGGACAGGAAGCCCAAGCAGCTCTCCGGCGGCCAGCGCCAGCGCGTGGCGCTCGGCCGCGCCATCGTGCGCAAGCCCGCCGTGTTCCTCTTCGACGAGCCGCTGTCCAACCTCGACGCCAAGCTGCGCGTGCAGACGCGGGCCGAGATCTCGAAGCTGCAGAAGACGCTCAAGACCACCACCGTCTACGTCACCCACGACCAGATCGAAGCCATGACCATGGGCGACCGCATCGCGGTGATGAAGACCGGCGAGCTCCAGCAGGTGGGCTCGCCGCTCGAAGTCTACGACCGGCCTTCCAACCTGTTCGTCGCCGGCTTCATCGGCACGCCGCCGATGAATTTCATCGCTGCCACGGTGACTGCCGGCGGCGATGCCGTGGCGGCCTCGGGATTCACGCTGCCGGTTCCCGCGGCGTCCCGCGCCGCCACGGCGCAGCGCGTGGGACAGAAGGTGGTGCTCGGCATCCGGCCGGAGAACATCCGCGAGGCCCCCCGCGATCCCGGCGATGCGGTGGTGCCGATCACCGCCAAGGTGGAGTTCGTCGAGCCCCTCGGTCACGAGGTCATCGTGCACGGCCGGGTGGGCGACGACCTGCTGGTGGCCAAGGTGGAGCCGCACCGGGCGCCCAGGATGGGCGAGGAGGTGCGGCTGGTGATCGAGGTGGAGGCGATCCACCTGTTCGACGCCACCAGCGAGAAACGGCTCGGGGATTGACTGATTGAGAGGAGAGCTCCATGCAAAGCAGACTCGTTCACTGTATTTTCGGCGCGCTCGCTCTGGCCCTCGCCTTCCCAGTCCTCGCTGCCGCCCAAGCGAAGGAGATCGTGATCTGGCACGGCTACCGCGGCGGCGAGAAGGCGGCGTTCGAACAGGTCATCGAGGAGTTCAACAAGGCCAACGCCGGCAAGGTCCACGCCTCGTCGCTCGCCGTGCCCTACGACGCCTTCGCCGACAAGATCACGGCGGCGGTGCCGCGCGGCAAGGGGCCGGACGTCTTCATCTTCGCCCAGGACCGCCTGGGCGGCTGGGTCGCGGCCGGCAACACCGTCGAGCCGCTCGACTTCTTCCTCGATCCCGCGATCAAGGGCCGCTATCTCAAGGCCACCCTGGACGCCATGACCTATCAGGGGACCACCTACGGCCTGCCCCTCAACTTCAAGGTCGTCACCCTGATCTACAACAAGAAGCTGGTGCCGGTGCCGCCCAAGACCACGGCCGAGCTCGAAGCCACGGCGAAGAAGCTCACCAACGCCGGCGCCGGCCGGTTCGGCCTCGCCTACTGGTACTCCGACTTCTACTACCACTCGGCCCTGATGAACGGCTTCGGCGGCGGCGTCTTCGGCCCCAACCGCAAGCCGGTCGTCAACTCGCCGCAGAACGTGGCCTCGCTCGACTACCTCATGAAATGGCTGGGGATGGGCTTCCTGCCGGCCGAGCCGTCGACGGCGCTCATCACCTCGCTGTTCAACGAGGGCAAGGCGGCCATGGTCTTCTCCGGCCCGTGGTTCCTGGGTGAGATCGCCAAGGGAGTCGACTACGGCCTGGCGCCGCTGCCCACGATCTCCGAAGCCGGCAACAAGCCGATGCGGCCGTGGATCACGGTCGAGGGGGTCTACGTCGCCGCGCCGTCGAAGAACAAGGACGCCGCCTTCGCCTTCCTCAAGTACGTGACCGACCTGCCGGCGGCCAGGGTCCTGGCCCTCCAGGGGCGGCAGACGCCCGCCAACAAGGGGATCTACGCCGATCCGCAGGTGGCCTCCGACCCCATCCTCAAGGCCTTCCGCCAGCAGGTGGACGTGGCCGTGCCGATGCCCAACCTGCCGGAGATGTCGATGGTCTGGACGCCCGTGACCACGGCCATGAACGTCATCACCAAGAAGGCCGCGACGCCCAAGGCCGCCATGGACCAGGCGCAGAAGGAAGTGATCGAACGCATCGCCACGCTGCTGAAGAAATAGCGTCATGGCCTCCCACCGCCGCCGTTTCGTGATCGGTCTCGCCGTCGCCGCCCTGCTGGCGGCGTACGCCGGGGCCGCGCTGCTCAAGGCAGCGCAGAAGGCGGAGCGCCGCGCGCGCGCGGAGCGGCAGGCGGTCGTCACCCTCTCCGCCCTCGCCGGGTTGGTGGACCGCGCCGGCGGCGCCGTGGCGGCGGCAGCCCCCGCGCCAGCCGCCGCGCCGGGCGAGAGCGGCGGCATGGGGCTCGGCGCCGAGATCGCCGCCGTCGAGCAGCAGGGGCAGGCGAAGCCCGCGGGCGATGCGGGCGACGCCGTCCGCCGCATCGTGGCCCGCTTCGCCGCCGGCCACCCGGAGGTCAAGGCCATCCGCATCGTCGACTTCGAGGGGCTCCAGCTCACCGCCTCCACCGCTCCCGCGGACACCGGCGCCAAGGCCGCTCCCCGGCGGCTGGAGCGCGAGGAGAAGGACCTCTACGACCTCGGCCAGAAGCTGCGGGCCGCCGTCCAGGGCAACCGCGAGGGCGCCGAGGGTGCGGCCCGCCAGGCGGAGATCGCGATCGCTCAGCAGCCGGACGGCACCTGGTCGCTGGCCGCGCCCGTGGAGCGCGGCGGCGAGGTGGTGGGCATGGTGCAGATGGACACCGCCGTGAAGCAGGAGCCGGCGACCTTCGGCTGGCTCTCCTTCCTCGCCGCCTGGCTGGCGCCGGTCGCCGGCCTGCTGCTCCTCTCGCTGGCCGTGGGCGAGCGCCGGACGCTGCTCGCCACCGCCGCGGCCCTGGTGCTGCTGGCCGCTCTCGTCGCCTACGGCCACTACTCTTTGAACGCGCTCGCACGGGAGCGGCGGGCCTCGGCCTCGACCGTGGCCGCCCACCAGGCCGCCGAGCTCGCGCAGGCCCGGGAGGTGGCCGCCGCGGCCGGGCTCCAGGGGCCGCCGCCCGACGCCGCGCGGTGGGACGTGGACGAGCTGCGCCAGCCGCTCGTCGCCAATCCGCATCTCCAGTACGAGGCCGATGCGCGGCGCATCCACCGCGCCCTGATCACCCTCGGCATCCTGGGGCTCGCCCTGCTGGGCTTCGTGGGCTTCGGCTTCGCGAGCCGCACGGGCCATGCCATCGTGGAGTACCGGGTGGCCTACGCCTACACGCTGCCGGCGATGATCGGCATGCTGGTGCTGGTCTTCTTTCCCTTCTTCTACGGCGTCGCCCTGTCGTTCACCAACTCGAACCTCTTCAACACCGCCAAGCCGATCACCGAGACCTGGGTCGGCGTGAGCAACTACGTCGACATCCTGAGCGATTTCGCGGTCACCAAGAAGACTTCGGAAGGGCGGGTCTGGGACTACACGAATTTCTACTATACGTTGGCCTTCACCCTCATCTGGACGGTGTCGAACGTCGCCATCGGCGTCAGTCTGGGTCTGGTCCTGGCCCTGATCCTCAATTTGAAAGGTTTTGCCCTGCGGCCGCTCTACCGCGTGCTGCTGATCCTGCCTTGGGCGACGCCGAACTACATCACGTCGCTGATCTTCAAAGGCATGTTCCACCAGCAGTTCGGCATCGTCAACCAGATCGTGCAGATCTTCGGCGGCCATCCGATCGCGTGGTTCGAAAAGCCGTTCACGTCGTTCCTGGTGATGCTCACCACCAACGGCTGGCTGTCGTTCCCGTTCATGATGGTCATCTCGCTGGGCGCCCTGCAGTCGATTCCGGCCGACCTCTACGAGGCCGCCCGCGTGGACGGCGCCTCGCGCTGGCAGCAGTTCAAGTCCGTCACCCTGCCATCGCTGCGCCCGGCGCTGGTGCCGGCCATCATCCTGTCGGTGATCTGGACCTTCAACCAGTTCAACGTCGCCTACCTGGTGACGGCGGGCCAGCCGGGCGGCTCCACCGAGATCCTCATCACCCAGTCGTACAAGCTCGCCTTCGAGCAGTACCGGTACGGCTACGCCGCCGCCTACTCGACGATCATCTTCCTCATCCTGTTCGCCTACGGCACCTGGCAGAACCGGGTGACGGGGGCCACGGAGGCCATCGGATGAGCCGGCGCAATCGCAGCGGGGATGAGCCGGCCCACTGGCCGCTCCACCTGTTCGTCATCCTCATGGTGATCCTCACCGTCTATCCGATCCTCTGGGTGGTGAGCATCGCGTTCTCGGGCAGCCAGAGCCTCGCCATCGCCAATCTGCCGCCCGGCGCCTCGACGCTCGACCGGGCGCGCGCCATCATTCCGTGGCCCAGGCACCTTTCGTTCGAGAACTTCCGCTCGGTGTTCGCGGACCAGCCGTTCGCCCGCTGGCTGCTCAACAGCGTCGTCGTGGCGGCGATGACCACCTTCCTGGGAGTGTTCCTCGCCTGTACCTCGGCCTACGCCTTCTCCCGCTTCCGCTTTCCCGCGC
Source organism: Thermoanaerobaculia bacterium (assembly GCA_036264085.1). Lineage (GTDB taxonomy): Bacteria > Acidobacteriota > Thermoanaerobaculia > Multivoradales > UBA5704 > DATARR01. The sequence continues at coordinate 17,851 of DATARR010000161.1, forward strand.
GGCGGGCGGGGCTGATGGCCTTCCTGGTGTCGCAGATGTTCCCAGGCACGCTGATGCTCATTCCGCTCTACATCATCATCGTCAAGTGGCTGGGTCTGGGTTCGACGTTCACCGGCCTGGTGCTGATCTATACGGTGACGGCGATCCCGTTCTGCGTCTGGATGATGAAGGGGTATTTCGACACCATTCCCAAGGAGCTGGAGGAGTCGGCGCTGATCGACGGCGCCTCGCAGGCGACGATCTTCTTCCGCATCGTCCTGCCGCTCGCCAAGCCGGCGGTGGCGGTGACGGCGCTCTTCTCCTTCATGACGGCGTGGAACGAGTTCATCCAGGCCGCCACCCTGATGGACCGGGTGGACAAGTACACGGTGCCGGTGGGCCTGCGCTTCTTCGTCTCCGGCTTCACGGAGCAGTGGGGTTATTTCGCGGCCGGCTCCATCGTCGCCGCCATCCCCGTCATGGCATTGTTCCTGTTCCTGCAAAAATATCTCGTCTCCGGTCTGACAGCCGGCGCAGTCAAGGGCTGAAAGCCCAACCACAAGGAGGTTGATCTCATGAGCAAGAAATTCTGGATTACGGGAGCAACGGCGGCGATAGTTGCGGCCGGCGTGCTGCTGCTCGCGGGCGCGGCGCTCGCGCAGAGCGGCGTATCGTTCAAGGACCCCGTCGGCGACGACAACGGACCGGGCAACTACACCTACCCGACCGACGGCGTCTACAAGCGCGGCTCGTTCGACATGACGGGCTTCGACGTCAAGGTCAGCGGCAAGAAGGTGGATCTCGCGGTGACGTTCAACACCACGCTGGAAGACCCCTGGCGCATGGGCACCGGGTTTTCCGTGCAGCAGGTGTTCGTCTTCATCAAGACAGGCGACGGCGGTTTCAAGGACAGCCCGCCGGGGCTCAACCTCGCCTTCGCCGACGGCAATGAGTGGAACAAGCTGGTGATCCTCTCGCCGCAGGCCCCGGGCCGGGTGAAGACCGAGGTGGAAGCGAAGGTCGCCGCAGGCGAACAGTCGGCGGTCATCATTCCGACCCGCGTCAAGGGCGCCGGCCGCACGCTCAGCGCCACGGTGGACCTCGACCAGCTCGGCGCGGGCGATCCGTCGCAGTGGGGCTATCAGGTCGCCATTCAGTCCAACGAGGGCTTCCCCGAGGGCAAGGACCTGATGACCCGCAAGGTCAACGAGTACGAGGGGCAGCACCGCTTCGGCGGCGGCACCGACTCCGACTGCGATCCGCACGTCATGGACATCCTGGCGGGCAACGGCAACGGCACCCCGGACGAGGCCGACCTCCAGCACCAATGGTTGAAGTACGAGTGCAACCCGGACGGCACCCGCAAGTCGGGCGGTACCGTGAAGATGGTTTACAAGAAGAAGTAGACCAGCCCTCCAGTGGAAGAGAGGAGATTTCCCATGAGATTTTCAAGAGGGTTCGCGATTGGCTTACTGGCCGCCGCGGCGGTGCTGGCCTCGGTGCCGGCGTTCGCCGTCGACGGCCAGACGATGGTCATCACCGGTGAGGACTACACGAAGTGGCTGTGGGGCAATCAGCACACCGACGGCAGCGTCTACAACTTCACCACCATCCCCAACGAGGGCTACGGCGACAACGGGCAGGGGACCGAGATCGACCTCTACCTGTTCTCCAAGCCCAATAAGTACGTCGAGGTCCAGGGGCGGCTGCAGTCGCGGTTCAACCAGAACCAGTGGACGAACTACGGCGGCTTCGGCGGCCGCAATCCGGCGTTCGAGAACAACCCGCAGCCCTGCCTGGGCGGCGACTGCGGCGAGTTCGATCCGCGGTCGAACGAATACATCAAGATACGCGGCCTGACGGCTCGCTTCACGCCGGGCTTCAAGTGGCTGGACAGCGCCACCATCGGCTCCACCGACCTCGGCATGTTCGATCCCTTCACCATCGGCAAGATCCGCTACATCGACCGCGACAACGCCAAGGCGATCCTGTTCCAGGGCTCGATCTTCGATCGCAAGCTCGGCTACGATTTCATCCGCGTCTCGCTGCCGCGCCTCTTCGCCGGCCCGAACTTCAACACCGGCGACTACACCGGCCAGGACGGCGCTTATGGCTTGCAGCTCAAGCTCGCCCCGGCGCCGAACTTCGACGTGGTGGGCGTCGCCGAGCGCGTCCGCGACCTCGAGATCGATCCCACGGACCGCAACTTCGACAACGGCACCAGCGTCGCCGACCGGTTCAAGAACGACGTCTACGGCGTGCGCTTCGGCATCCATCCGTCGAGCAAGGTCGACATCCGCGGCCAGTACTACCACTCGTCGGCGGAATCCGACCCGCGCTTCGGCGTGCCCACGGGCTTCGGCACCTCCGGCTTCTCGCCCACGCCGGCCGGCAAGATCAGCGATCCGGCCTACAAGGCGAACGTCGACCTGAACGATCCGTTCGGCATCGGCCTGTCGTTCAACCTCGAATATTTCAACATCGGCGCCCAATACGAGTCGATCCTGTCCGCCCGTCGCGAGTCCGACGTGCTGCTCACGGAAGGGCACGACGGCGCCTGGGTCTTCCCCGGTCCGGACAATTCGGCGTTCGGCGTCTTCCCGGGCAATCCGACCCGCATCGGCTACGGTGGCTTCGAGGGCAACGCCCAGCAGGTGGCGACCCTCAGCGTGGACAACGAGTTCACGGACTTCGACGAGCCCATGGCCGAGACGGTGATCGGTTGGAAGGGCATCACCGTCGTCCCCACCTGGACGATCGGCAAGTTCGACCTCGCCGCCGAGCTCACCCACATCGACTACAACACCAACTGGCAGGCCTGGGGCTTCCCCAACAAGGCGATCGACAACTCGATCTATCCCAACTTCGAGTCCGACGCCGGCATCGGCTCCTACCGCAACGCCTACGCGCCGTTCCAGGACAAGAAGACGGACCTCTACGTCCTCCGGGGCAAGACCGTGATCGACGCGGGCAAGGGCGTCGACCTCTTCGGCAAGGTCAAATACATCAAGGAGACGGACAAGCGGATGAACGACCCCCGCTTCCTCCCCTACAAGCCCGGCGACTGCCCGGGTGGCGGTGTCGCCTGCCACAACAACGTCAACGCCTACAACGGCAACGGCAACTCGACGTCGGCCATCTATGGCAACCCGCCGGTGATCACCGTCAACGGCGTCACCGGCTATCAGTGGAAACCTTTCGACAGCCTGTCCGACGACGACGAGGACATGGACTACAAGATGTTCCAGGTCGGCACCGGCTACCAGCTCACGGGCGACCTCTACACCTCGCTGACCTTCGAGTACTACGACGTCGACCTGAAGGACGGCAACACCGCCTTCCAGGCCTACCAGCTCCACAACATGGCGTCGGGCAAGAGCCAGAAGAACAAGCTCATCCTGGCCGCCAAGTACACGCTCGGCGGGGCCGAGTTCGGCTTGAACCTGGAGCACAACTTCGGCACCTTCGAGCCCAATTTCGGCGGCGGCTTCGTGACCCAGTTCGCCGACGACCAGACCTCCAAGGACTTCGGCGTGCCGGTGGGCTCGCCCGGGTTCCGCGGCCGCTTCGGCGGCTGGAACAGCCTGATCAAGCGCGACTTCACCCAGAACCGCCTCAAGGCGTTCATGAAGGTCCGGTTCTAAAGCAGTCAGGGCGGCAGGGCTTGCTCTGCTGCCCGTCTTCGTTTTGGAGACGTTATGCGAATCAGTATTCTCGCCGCTTTCCTCGTCGCAGCCCTCCTCGCGGCGCCCGCCACCGCGAAGAAACCGATCTTCACGCTCACCGATCCCCGCGGCGACGACCACGGCGACGGCAACTACGTCTACCCAGGCAACCGCCGGATCGAGCCGGGCGACCTGGACATCCTCTCCTTCGAGGCCTACGACGAAGGCAATGGCACTCGCTTCGAAGTGACCTTCGCCAGGCCGGTCAAGAAGCCGCAGCGCGAGGCCATTGACGAGCTCGGCACTCAGCTCAGCGACGTGGCCCGCTATGGTTTCTATAATTTGAACCTCGACGTCTACATCGACACCGACCGCGTGCCGGGCTCGGGCGGCGTCACCATGCTGCCGGGCCGCCAGGCCGAGATCGATCCCGCGACCGCCTGGGAGAAGGCCATCGTCCTCACCCCGCGGCCGAACGAGGCGAAAACGGAGCTCCAGCGGATGCTCATGCGGACCCTGAACGAGGACTCCAGACGCAACGACGGGCTCAAGGATGAAGAGATCGAGGCGCTCAAGAAGCAGATCCCCCTGGACATCGAAACTCGGATCTTCTTTCCGACCCAGGTCCGGGTCCTCGGCCAGAAGATCAGCTTCTTCGTGCCGGCCCTTTTCCTGGGCGGCATCGCCAAGCCCACCTGGGCCTACGTCGTCGCCTCCTCGGGCTGCGACCTGCTCCAGGCGTATGACCCGAGCCGCTCGTTGCTGAATCGGAAAGAGGAGCTGAAGTCGCTGATGATCATGCCGGTTTCGCCGGGCAACTGGCAGGACCGCTTCGGCGGCGGCCGCGAGAACGCGGCGAACCAGCCGCCGCTCCTCGACGTCATCGTGCCCAAGGGGAAGAAGCAGGAGACGATCCTCTCCGACTTCAGCGGCCGGGAGAAGCGCCCGGTGGTGATCCCGGGCGTGGTGCCGGCCGAGCAGTGACTCCGCGATAGCTCCTTCACAATAGCCCTGGCTCTGACGTGTCGTTGACGTGTCACCGACACGTCAGCGACTGCTTTCCTCGCGTCGCTTCCTGGGGCGGCCGCCTGGCACGGCCATTGCCATGTCCCACCAACCTGACGACAAAAAGGAGAGCGAAATGAGCGACGAGAAGGCCGATACGACGCCTCAGCGGGACGACTTGGCGACCCTGGTGGCTTATGCGCGGCAGAACCCCAAGGTGGCGGGCGCCCTGCTGGCCGATCTCGAAGGGCTGATCCGCGATCAAAACCTTTCGATCGACACCGCGAGCGCCGCCTATCAGGAGCTGGTGCTGCGGCTGTACCACGCGCGGGTCGTCCTCGACCGCAACCTGGACGACTTCCAGAACCGCGCCGCCGCGGGCCTGCTGGGGGCGGCCGGCGGGCGCGCCGCCTACGCCGCCGCGGCGCGGCCGGAAGACCTCAACGCCGCCTATCTCAACTCGGCCCAGCCCCAGGACCTCAACGCCGCCTATCTCAACGCGGCGAGATCCCAGGACCTCAGCGCCGCCTACCTGACGGCCGCCGGGCCGCAGGATCTCAACGCCGCGTATCTCAATGCCGCCCATCCCCAGGACCTCAACGCGGCCTATCTCACCGCGGCGAGACCTCAGGACCTGAACGCGGCCTACCTCAATGCCGCGCGGCCCGAGGACTTGAGCGCCGCTTACCTCACCGCGGCGAACCCGGGCGACCTCCCGACCGACGAGAGCCGCTAAGGACGTCAAGGCCATGAGCAGACCGATTCGCGAAGCCGCAGTCACCGGCGCTTCCGGCTTCATCGGCAGCCACCTCGTCGAGCTGCTGGTGCGGCAGGGGGTGCGGGTGCGGGCCCTGGCCCGCTCCAACTCGGAGCACCGGCTGGGCAACCTCGACCTCCTGGCGCCGGAGGTCCGGCGCCAGGTCGACGTCCACCTCGTCGACGTCCTCGATCCCCAGGACCTGCGGGCGGCCCTGGGCACGGCGGATACCGTCTTTCACCTGGCGGCCCAGATCAACGTCCCCTACTCCATGCGCGCCCCCGCGCTCTTCCTCCAGACCAACGGCCTGGGCACCCAGAACGTGCTCCAGGCCGCCCTGGACCTCGGCGTCGAAAGGGTGGTCGTCATCTCCAGCAGCGAGGTCTACGGCGGCACCGACGACCGGCCGCTGCGGGAGGAAGACCCCCTCTGCGCCCGCTCCCCCTATGCGGCCTCGAAGATCGCCGCCGAGAAGATGGCGCAGGCCTACTTCCACACCTTCGGCCTGGGCGCCGTGGTGGTGCGGCCCTTCAACACGTTCGGGCCGCGCCAGTCGCTGCGCGCCGTGATCCCCTGGGTGGTGAGCCAGGCGCTGGCCGGCGACGAGATCGAGCTCGGCAATCTCAAGCCGGTGCGCGACTTCGTCTTCGTCACCGACACCGCGGCGGGGATGCTCGCCGCCGGTACGGCCGAGGGGATCGAGGGCGAGACCCTCCACCTCGCGACCGGCGTGGGGCTCGACGTCGAGGCCATCGTCCGCGCCGTGGGCCGGCTCGTGGGCCGGCCGCTGCGCATCCGGAAGCGCGAGGAGCGGGCGCGCCATCCGCGGGCCGAGGTCTGGAAGCTGGTGGGCGACGCCGCCAAGGCGCAGGCGCTCCTGGGCTGGGCGCCGGCGGTGAGCTTCGAGGAGGGGCTAGAGCGGGTGGTGGAGGCCATGCGGACCCTCGCTCCGCAGACCCCGCAGATCCCGCAGACAACGGCGGTGGCCTCATGAGCACCTCCCGCGACGAGCTGCCGCGCGCGCTCATCCTCGCCGGCGGGCGCGGCCTGCGCCTCCAGCCGTTCACCTTCTCGATCCCCAAGCCGCTGATCCCGCTCGGGGAGCGGGCGATGCTGGAGATCCTCGTCCGGCAACTGCTCGCCGCCGGCGTGCCGCGGATCTTCGTCGCCCTGAACTACCTGGCGCGGCTCATCCGGGTCTACCTGCGTAACCTCGAGGAGCAGGAGGGGATCCACTGCGCCTGCCTGCAAGAGGACGAGCCGCTGGGGACGGCCGGAGCCATGGGGCTGCTCCCCGCCGAGGCCGAGACCACCCTCGTCTGCAACGCCGACGTGCTCACCGACCTGCGCTGGGCGGACCTCCTCGCCTTCCACCGCCGGCAGGAGGCCGACCTGACGATCGCCGGCGTGCGCCACGTGCAGACCCTCCCCTACGGCTCGCTGCAGACGGACGAGCGGACGGGCTTCCAGGGGTGGGCGGAGCGCCAGACGCTCTGCCGGCTGGTGAGCGCCGGCATCTACGTGGCCGGCCCGCGCGCGGTCGGCGCGGTGGTGCCCGGCGAGCGGATCGACATGCCGGAGCTGGCGCGCCGGGTGCGGGAAGGAGGGGGACGGGTGGCGGTCTTCGAGCACGCCGGCACCTGGTTCGACGTCGGCGACTGGCCGCAGTACGAGCGCGCCGCAGCAGCCTTCGCCAGCAATCCGGGGCTCTTCGTGGAGCCCTTCCTGGAGGTGCGGTCATGAGCCGTCCGGCGCGCCGGCGGCGCCTGCTGCTGCTCTCGGAGCCCTATCCCCCGCGCCACCCGGGCGGCGCCGGCAACTACACCCGCACGCTCGCCCGCGGCCTCGCGGCCCGCGGCCACGAGGTCCACGTCGTGGCGTCCGATCCGGCCCTGGAGGAAGCCTCGCGGGACGGCCGGGTGCGGGTCCACCGCCGGCGGCTCGTCGAGCGGGGGTGGAACGCCGAGGCCTTCGAGGAGCGGCGGCGCCAAGTGCTCCCCTTCGTCCGCGATCTGCACCGGCGGCACGGCTTCGACCTCGTGCACGACGTGGGAGGGTTCCTCTACGCCGACGTGCTGCGCGGCTTCCTGGCCGAGGCGGGGATCCCCGGCGTCACCCACCTCCTCATCCTCATGGGACCCTACCTCGCCGCGTCCGGCATGCCGTCGTTCGCCGTCCGGCTCTTCCACGACCTGCAGGCGCTCCAGTGCGGCGTCAGCTCGGCGGTGATCACCACCTCCAGCGCAGAGCAGAATTATTACCGGCAAGCCTTCCTCCCCCTGGCACCCGACGCCCTCGTCCTCAACGGCACCGAGCCCCGAGAGGCCGATCCGGAGCGGGTGCTGCACTGGCGGCGCCTGATCTCGCCCGACGGCGCCATCGTGCTGTTCATGGGCGGCCGCCTGGGCGACCGGGTCAAGGGGGGAGACCGCGCCTGCGCCCTGGCATCGGCGCTGTGGCAGCGGGGACTGCCCGTGCGCCTGGTGGGCACGGACCTCCGCGCCTCGGAGACGCCGGCCGCCATCCGCGGCGCCATCCGCAGCCTGGGGCGCCTCTCCGAGCCGGACTTCCTCGCCCTCCTCAAGGCGGTCGACGTCGTCCTCTGCCCATCCCGCTACGAGGCCTTCGGTCTCCTCGCGGTGGAGGCGGCCGCTCAGGGGACGACGGTCTTCGCCTCCGCCGTCGGCGGCCACCTGGACACCATCCCCCGGCTCGGCGGCCACCTCCTTGTGGACGACGCCTGGGAAAGACCGGGTCCCGAATTGGTGGAGCTGATCGCCGGGCTCGCCGGCCGCTGGGAGCCGCGTCCGAGCCGCGTGCTGCCCGAGGAGCTGACCGCCGCGGGCGCCGTGAACCGGATCGACGCCCTGCACGGCGAGCTCCTCGCGAGGGCCGCCTCATGAGCGAGCCTCACATCGCCGTCCTCATCCCCGTCCACGGCGCGCTGCCGTGCCTCGAAGAGTGCCTGCGCAGCCTGACGCAGGTGCGCGACCGCACCCCCTACCGGCTGGTGCTGATCGACGATGGCACGCCGGGCGGCCTCGGCGACCTGCCCGCGCGCTTCCCGGTCGACGTCCTCCTCACCCGCCCTGGCCAGGGGGGCTTCACGGCGGCGGTGAACGAGGGCTTAAGCGCCGTCTTCCCGGAGCATGAGGCCTGCGTGCTCCTCAACTCCGACATGCAGGTGCTGCCCGGCTGGCTCGACGCCCTCGTGGCCCGCTGGCGTTGCGAGAGCCGGGTCGGCCTGGTGGGCGGCATGGAGCTCGATCCGGAGGATCCGGACCGCATCGTCTGCGGCGGCAGCCGGCCGCTCTTCGCCCGGGGCGAGCTGACCAGCCTCCTGCGCCTCGATCGCACGAGCAGCCTGCGGGCGGGCGAGCTTCAGAGGCCGGAGCCGCTCGAATGGGTGAGCTTCGGCATCGCGCTCGTCGTTCGCGACGTCTGGGAAGAGGTGGGCGAGCTCGACCCCCGCTTCCGCAACTACTTCAGCGATACGGACTACGGCGGTCGCGCCAACCTCGCGGGATTCGGCGTCTGGTACGAACCGGCGAGCCGGGTGCTCCACCGGCGCCACCAGAGCACGCGGCTGATGGAGGGACCGGGGCTGATGCGCCTGCAGGCGGACCGCGAGAGCTACTGCCGCAAGTGGTTCCCGGGCGGGCTGCCCATCGGCCGCGACGAGCGGCGGTGGGCGGTGCGCGGCATGAAATCTCGCCGCGCCTGGCGGCCGCGGCTCATCCCCCACCTCGACCGTCTGACGCCGCTCAACGGTCTGGTCCGGCCCCGTCTGCTGGCGGACGCGGCGGTGCGTCGCGACGTGGAGACGGCGCTGGCGGCCGAGGGCCGGCTCGACCTCGGCTACGACGAGCTCGAGGCCTACCGGCGCCTCTACACCCGCGGCCTCGCCTTCATCGACTTCCTCGACGTCGCCCCGCCGCAGACGCCGCTCGCGGCCGCCGGCCCGGTCGAGGTCTTCGCGCCCCATGCCGACGACGCCGCCCTCTCCGTGGGCGGGCTCCTGCTGGCGCAGCGGCAGGCGGGCGTACCCGTCCGGGTGCACGTGCTGTTCGGCCGCAGCGGGCATTCGACCGGGCTCCTGGCCGGACTGGACGTGGCCAAGACGAGCTTCGTGCGGGCCTTCGAAGAGGCCGCCTGGTGCGCCAAGGCCGGCGCCGCCTTCACCGTCGAGCCGCTGCCGGACCGCCTGGTGAGGCAGCCCGCAGCATCCATCTTCTTGCGTGCCCCCGAAGAGGTGGAAGAAGAGCTGGTCGGCCCCGTGGTCGCCGCCATGGAGTCGCGGCTCGCAGGGTACGGCTCCGAGCTCCCCCTGCTGCTCGCGCCCCTGGCGGCGGGGCTGATGGCCGACCACGCCGTCGTCGCCCGGGCCGCGACCGTCCTCCTCGCGCGCGGCTATCCCCCGGACCGCGTGCTGGTCTACGACGACCTCCCCTACGCGACACAGCCGCGGGCCGTGCGCTCGGGGCTGGACCTCTACGCACGGCAGGGCGTGACCCTGCGCCCGCGGCCGATGGATGTCACCCCCTGGTTCGACGAGAAGACCGAGCTGCTCGGCCTCTACGCCTCGCAGATGGACGACGGCTTCCTCTGCGCCGTGGAGCAGGCGGGCCAGGCGCCGTTCTCGGGCCACAGCACGAGACGGAGCCGCAGCGAGCGACTGTGGAGCGTGGAGGCCGGCCATGGCCGAGCCGCTGGTTGACATCGTCATCGCCTCGTGGCTGGGAGCCGCGGGCTCGGCCGACCAGCTCGAGCTGTGCTGCGCGTCGATCCGCGGCTTCACGGCCGAGCCCCATCGCGTGCTCGTCGAGCGCTCGTTCGACAGCGCCGCCGTCAACCGCAACCGGGCCCTGGCGCGCTCCACGGCGCCGTTCGTCTGCTTCCTCGACGACGACGCCTGGGTGACGCCGGGCTGGTGCACGGGCCTGCTGGAGCTGGTGACGCGGGGCGACCGCGTGGCCATGGCCGGCCCCAAGCTGAAGCTGGAGGATGGGCGCATCTTCTGCTGCGGCATCGAGCACCGCCCACCTTCGAGCTTCCTCCCCATCGGCTACGGCGACGAGGACGATGGCCGCTTCCGCGCCATCCGTGAGCCGTTCGCCCTCCCCTCGACCTGTCTGCTGGTGCGCCGGGACGCTCTGCAGGCGGCGGGCGGCTTCGATCCCGGCTATGGCAGTTGCCAGTGGGAGGACCTCGACTACTACCTGCGGCTGCGGCGCCTCGGCTTCCGCGGTCTGCTCAACGGCGCCGTCACCGTCTACCACCGCCACCTCTTCCGCTCGTCGACTTATGAGAGCAACAGCGAGCACTTCTTCCGGACCTGGGCGGGGATCCTCCCGACCCTGGCGGCGGTGGGTGCCTGATGCCCGCGCTCGCCGAGGTCGAGGCGGGAACGCGGCTTCTCGCACAGGTCCGGGCGGGGCAGCCCGGTCAGCCCGGCGATGGCCTGGAGCCGCTGAGCCAACCGTTCCCGGGGCATCCCGGCGTCTGGCTGTGGACCGGGGAGGACTTGGGGCCGCTGGTGGTCAAGCACGCCGAGCCGGGAGACCGCGAGGGCCGCGAGATGCTGCGGCGCGAGGCGGGCGCGCTCACCGCCCTGGCGCCCACGGGCGTCGTCCCCGAGCTGCGTCTCACCTTCGTGGAGGAAGGCGAGTTGGCCGGCTTCGCCATGCCTTTCATCGCCTCCAGCCCGGCGCTCGCCCTCGGCTCTCCCCTGGCCATCAGTGCCTTCGCCGCGGCCCTCGCCGCCTTCCATGCCCACTCCTGGCGTCTCCCCCACCCTCCCTTCGGCCTCGAGGTGGCCCTGGCGCTCGGTGGGCACACCCTCTGGATCGGCGGCGCCGAGATCCTCACCGGGATGTGCGACGCCCTCCGCGGCGGCCCCTGTCACGAGGTCGCCCGCCTGGCGCGGGAGGCCCTGGAGCTGCTGGCCACCCTGCGGCCGGCCATGGCCGAGCGCTTCGCTCCGGAGGACATGGTGCTGGCGCACGGCGACGTCGCGGGCGGCAACCTCGTGTTCCATCGCGACGGCCCGACCCTCTGCTGCCTGCTCATCGACCTCGGTGAGGTCGTGGTGGCGCCGTCGCAGTACGACCTCGCCCGCTACGCCGTGGGAGCCAGGCTCTCCGCCGAGGGGGAGGACCTGCTGCTCAGCGTCTACGGCGGTCACTGGCGCCGCCTCACGCGGTCGCCGCTCACAGCGGAATTCCGCACCGGCTTCGAGACCCTCAAGCCCTTTGCAGTCTTCGACACGCAGGTCGCGCCCTACGTGATCTATCCCGCCAGCGGCATCCCCGTCGATCCCTCTCAGGCGGAGGACAGGACGGTGCGCGGCCTCGCGGCGATCCGGAGCGCGCTGGCCGCCGGATAGGAGCTTTCACCGTTCCCGGAGGAGACCATGGAACCGATCATCGCCACGCCGTCCGCCCCCGCCGCCGCGTCTGAGGGCGTCCCCGCGCTCGCGGAGTGCCACTTCTACCACTCGATCGACCTGCCGGTGCACGGCTTCCAGCCCGGCCTCTGGGACCTGCGCCACAACGTGGACGCCTATCTCGGGCACGTCCCAGTCGCCGGCAAGCGGGTGCTCGAGGTCGGCACCGCTAACGGCTTCCTCTGTTTCGAGCTGGAGAAGCGGGGCGCCGAGGTGGTGGCCTACGACCTGTCGCCGGAGCACGACTGGGACGTCGTGCCCTACGGTGGGCGCGTCGATCCGGAGATCCGGCAGGACCGCCGGCGTCACATCGGCCGCCTCAACAACGCCTGGCGGCTGAGCCATCACCTCCTCGGCTCCCGGGCGCGGCTGGTCCACGGCACGGCCTACACCATCCCCGAGGAGATCGGGCCCTTCGACGTCGCCACCTTCGGCAGCATCCTGCTCCACCTGCGCGATCCGTTCCTCGCGTTGCAGAAAGCCGCCGCCGTCACCACGGGGACGATGATCGTGACGGAACTCGTGCCCGGCTTCTTCGACGCGCGCCGGAACGAGTTCCTGCCGCCGCTGACCAACGATCCGGAGGCGATCCCCGACGCCGTCATCCCGCCGCTGACCTTCCATCCCGACCCCGACCGGAAGAGCCCGTGGGATACCTGGTGGTTCCTCTCGCCGCGGCTGGTCTCCCGCTTCCTGCGCGTCCTGGGATTCCCCTCGACCCGGGTCTCCTTCCACACCCAGCGCTACGTGGACCGCGACATCTGGCTCTACACCGTGGTGGGGCGGCGAGGCGGCTTGACGCGCTGATCTCCACGCGGCTTTCACCGGTCTCCACGCGGCCGGGACCTTGCTCGAAGGCGCCGGGACCGAGCTCCACGCGGTCGGGACCTCGGTGCGAGAGGCTCAGGCCGAGGTCGCGATGGCTCGGACCTCGGGGCAGCCCACTCAGACCTCGGTGCGAAGGGTTCAGACCTTGGTGCGAGAGGCTCAGACCTCGAGGCGAGGGGCCCAGACCGAGGTCGCGATGGCTCAGACCTCGGGGCAGACCCCTCAGACCTCGGCGCGAAGGGTTCAGACCTTGGTGCGAGAGGCTCAGACCGAGGTCGCGACGGCTCAGACCTCGGGGCAGACCCCTCAGACCTCGGTGCGAGCCCCTTCGAGATCGGCGCCGGTGACGTCGTGATCAACCAGGCCGGCGGCCTCTCACGCCCCCGCCGTTTCGAGGAAGTGCATGTCGGGCCGGCCGAGGACGCCGGCCTCCTGCATGATCTTGCGCAGGCTCTCGGAGCCGGCGAGCTCGCGGGCGCGGCCGAGGTCCTCGGCCTCGAAGAGCACCACGACCTCGTGGGGATCGTCGGCGCTACGCAGGACGTGGCGCACCGTCAGCCCCGCCGCCCGCTGGGCCGGCACGTCCGAGTCGAAGTAGGGCCGCCAGCGATCGTAATCCTGCACCTTGTGAACCACGAGAACGTATGGCATCATCATCCCTCCACGTTTGCGAGGCGTTCAACCTTTATCTACGGCGGGAGCGGGCGGCTTGGATGAGAGGGGAGGGACGCCGGCCGCCGGAGCGGTTGACTTGTCCTATAATCCGGGAAATTAAAGAGTACGTCCGTCTAAAAGTATTCCGCCTCGCCGTCAGTCGCCGTGGCGCAACCAGGGAGGTAGTCCATGGACAAACCCTTCGCTCATTCCGACGTCCCGCTCAACTCGCGGCTCGCGGTGACGGTCTCCGGCACTGGGGATCCGGACCAGCAAGCCTTCGCCGCACGCGCCACGTTCAGGCGCCCTGACCAGACCAGCGAAGAGTGGACGAACGCCGAGCTCCAGAACACCCTGAGCCGCACCCTGGACCAGTCAGGGACCTATGGAGCACGGCTCGACATCCACTTCGTCCGGAAGGCCACAGCCCGCCTGGTGATCACGCTGCAAGGGCCCGATGGCAGCCAGATCGCAGCGTACGACGAGTCCACCGAGTCTGACGACATGGACAGAACCAGCCTCCTCATCGTGGTGAACGAGGCGGAGCAGGGTGCAGCCCTCGGCCTGCTCGCAAGCTCCCCAAAGCCCCAAAAGGGTGCCAAGAAAGCCGCCAAGAAAGCCGCTAAGAAAGCGGCCAAGAAGGCGGCCCCCCAGGGAGGCCAGCCATGAAGCCGGCTGGACGTGCTGCCCGAGCGCTGCTGATCGCTTCGGTCTTCGCTCTGGCCGCGAGCTCGCTCGCGGCGGTCGAGTGCCGCATGGACGAATCGCTCACCACCTGCGTCACTCGGATGAACAAGGAGGCCCGGGAGGCGCGGGAGCAGCGCGCCAAGACTGCGGCAACCAGCGAAGACGCGACGAACCAGGCCAATCAGCTCGCGAGCAAGCCCACCGGCGTCCAGACCGGCCGCGCCAACCTGGCGTCGAACACCACCAATTTCATTCCCCTGATGTCGCTCACCGGGTTGCTCGGCCAAGCGAAACAGGGTGATACGCCGGGGACCTACGTTTTCGACCTCAACTTCCTGATCCCCGGGCTCGCCATGGACAAGAACTCGAAGTTTCAGGCGGTCGTGAACAGCCAGCCCATGGTAGCGGATGCCGTCAAGAGCCAGCTTCCAGAAGCCAAACGGGACGAGTTGGTCAAGGCGATCGAGGGCGGGCTGGGTGACCTGGCGGACTACTCCCTCATCCTCACCTACGCTTGGGTCGACCGCAGTCATGGACGCGGATTCAATCAGTACCGCAACCGCTATGCCGCGCTCGCGACGGCGGTCTCCAAACAGTTCGTGGAAGCCGTTCCCGAGGCCGTCGGCCTTGATAAAGTAGGCACCCAGACCCTGCCTGCCATCAAGAGGAATTATCCCGCCGTCACTGGCGATCTCTTCAACAAGAGCTTCCAGGATCTGAACGCCATGGCAGCCGGCGCGGGCACCGAGCTGAAGGGGGCCGTCGAGAAGGCCGCGGGCGACGAGATGGCCCTGTTGGAAAGCGATCGCGAAATCCGACGGAAAGCGGGGCTTGGCCACTTCGCCGACCTGCTCGACAACCAGCCGCAGCTCACGTTCTCGGCCAGCAAGAGCTTTCGCGATCCCGTGTTGGGCGGCGACGAGACCTCCGGCAAGCTCAACTATGAATGGGGACGCGCGAACCTCAACAACGCTCTCAGCAGCGATTGCCAGCGGAGTCTCGACACTCCGGCCACGGATAAAATCGACAAGGAGACGCTCAGCCGGTGCCTGGCCGAGTATACGAAGTTCGTCAACGACAATGCGACGGCCCTGAAGGACGGCGACAAGTTCTCTTTCTCCGCCGAGTACCTCAACGTCGGCAAAGAGGTGTTCGATCTGCCGAAGCAGGGCCTCACGGGCCTCAAGATCGACGCCGCAAAGAAATTGATCATCTCGGCCGGCTGGAGCCACCTGTTCCCAGACCCGGCGGGCGGGGACCAGCCGGTGCGCCTGGACTTCGTGGGGAGCTACGAGAACGTCAGCAACGACCCCCAGCGCCAGGACCGTGGGGTGGCGACTCTGACGTTCACCCGCAAATTCGGGACGATCTCCGTGCCGCTGGGCCTGGTGTATGCCAACCACGGCGAGTTCCTGGGCGACGTCGACAAGCAGTTCAGCGCCCATGTGGGCCTCAAGTTCGACCTCGGCGGCACACAGACCCCTACGGGGCAGTGACGAGCTCTGTCAGGCGTGGGCAAACGCGATACGATCTCCGCCTCTGCCCAGCAAGGAGGAGGCGGATGAACGCGAGACGAGAGGACGTCGAGTCGATCGAGGGCATCGTCAAGGCGCTCTACGAGGTGGTCTCAGGCCCCGCCGGAGCGCGGGACTGGGCGCGGGAGCGCTCCCTGGTTCACCCCCAGGTCCGGTTGATGCCCACCCGGCCCTTGGCGGAGGGAGGCGCGGAGGTCGAGGTGTTCGATTCCGAGGGGTACATCGCCTCCCGCACGCCCGTCTTCGCTGCGAGCTCCTTCTGGGAGACCGAGGTCTGCCGCCGCGTCGAGCGCTTCGGCAACATCGCCCACGTCTGGAGCACCTACGAGTCCCGCCAGTCGCCGGAGGAGAAGCCCTTCGGCCGCGGGATCAACAGCATCCAACTCTTCCACGACGGCGACCGCTGGTGGGTGATGTCCGTCCTGTGGGACAACGAGCGGGAGCTCAACCCGCTGCCCAGGCGGTATCTCCGGAACGGGGAGTGACGAGCAGCGGCGCCGCGACCTCCGGCGCCACGGAGCGCTTGAACTCGCGGGGGGTCAGCCCGGTGAAACGCTTGAAGGCGCGCTCGAAGGTGCGCAGGTCCTGGAAGCCGACGCTGGCCGCGACGCTGGTGATGGTGTCGTCGTGCCGCTTCAGGGTTTCGATCGCCTGCTCCACCCGCCGTGCCGCCAGCCAGTCGCGGAAGCAGACCCCCGTCTTGCGGTGGAAGAAGGCCGAGAAATACTTCTCCTCCAAGCCTGCGGCCCGAGCCGCCGCCCGCAGGGGGATCGGCTCGGACAGGTTCCTCTCCACGTATTCACGTACCCTCTGAAGGGGCAGGTAGTAGGAAAAGATGCGGCTCTCGAAGTCTTGACGATCGAGCATCCCCTCAGCTCCTCTCCGCACTTGGTTTCAACGATCGGCGCGTCTGATTGGCAGAGACTGCAAGGGTGCTGCCAGCAACTCTACCCTGGGGCGGAGGGCGAGGAGTGTCAGAAGTCTGTCAGTCCGCTGTGTCAGGAAATGGCCACCGTGTCCCTGACACGCCCTCTGACACGCCCGGCAGGACCGGCCGGAGAGGATCACGATTGGTGCCGGAAAGGGGCCACCGTCTGCCGAGACGATCGCCGCCCCGGCATGGGATAAACAACTCAGCGTTCACAACGCTTTCCCCCTAGTACAAACCTCAAAGGGGTCCCTTCCGGGATCCCGACTTTTTCGTGCCCGGCGGACTTCGGGCCCGATCGGTGAGATCCTGTTCACTGATTCGTTCACAGAGGTTCTGCCACTCGGGATTGAGGCGGAGAAAGGCCTCTTCGTTGACGGCTGCGCTCGCGTTCGTCCCCCAGGTTTCGGGAGGGATCTCGGTGTTCAGCCGCTTCGTCAGGTACCCAAGCTGCTCCGGCGCGACGTGTCCGTACTCGCCGGCGATGAAATCCACCACGGCGAGCTCGTCCTGAGACAGGATGGAGATGATCTCCGGGTCCGCCCTCCCCGCCCAACAGCGATTCTGCCGGTCCCATTCCATCCTGATAAGCTCCCTTCCCGAAGACCATGGACACCCTCTACGACACCCTCATCGTCGGTGGCGGACCGGCGGGGCTCTCGGCCGCGCTCCACCTGGCCTGGCATCAGCGCCGGGTGCTGGTGGTCGACCGGGTGACCGGACCCCTGTTCTTCACGCTGGAGAAGCTCTGGAACGTCCCCGGCATGCCGGAGGCGACGGGGGTGGAGATCCAGAAGCGCCTCAAGGCGCAGGCGCTGGGCCTGGGGGCCGAGCTCCAGCACGGCAACGTGGTGCAGGCCGCAGGGCAGGAGGAAGCGCTCGTCCTCACCGGCAGCAAGGGGGAGGTATGGCGGGGGCGCACGCTCCTCCTCGCCACCGGCGTCGCCCGCTATCACCCCACGGTGGACGGCGACTTCACCCCCTGCTTCGGCTACGCCGGCAAGGGGAACCTCTTCTACTGCTCGGACTGCGAGGGGCCGGAGCTGTTCGGCAAGGACACGATCGTCATCGGCACCGGTCCGGCCGACTGGGCCGCGAGCATGGCCGTGGGCCTCTCCCGCTACACGGAGCGCCTGCGGCTGCTGTTGACGGACGAGCGCAACCTCTCCTCTCACTGGGCCGAGCGGCTGCAGGAGCGGAACGTCCCCGTGCTCGCCGGCGAGATCAAGCGGCTGATCGGCGACCAGCGCCGGCTCTCCGGCCTCGAGCTCCAGGACGGCACGACGCTGACGGCCGAAGCGTTCTTCGTCTCCAGCCCCGCCCGCGGACGCACCGACCTCGCCGAGCAGCTCGGAGTGACGATCGCCAAGACCGGCTACCACGCCGAGCCCCAGTCCCAGCGCGGGGACACCAACGTGCCCGGCGTCTGGGTGGCGGGCGACCTGCGCCCCATCACCCAGCAGGTGGCGGTGGCCATGGGCACCGGCAACATCGCCGCCCTCATGATCGACCAGCATCTGCGGAAGAAGGACGTGGCGCCGGCCCGTTGACCCGCTCATGGCCTGCTGAATGACCGCTAAAGAGCCGGGGTATGATTCCTGCTTGGGGAGGGAAGCAACGGGAGAGACGCCATGAAGACCAGCCAGACGATCCTGCTCACTCTCATCCTCTGCTTCGGCGCGGCCTGCGCCGGGAGCCGGTCGAAGGCTCCACGGACGTCCTCGGTCGAGCCGCGGACGGCCCTCGAAGTCCTCCGGCTCCGCCAGCCGAACACCGAGTGGAGCTCGCAGAGCCTGCTCCAGGGCGACCTGGACCAGAACGGCAGCTCCGACTTCGCCGCCACCGGCATCCACAACGACCGCTTCGTGGTCGGGATCGTCGAGGGTCCCCTCTCGTCGCGCAGCCGCACCTGGTTCCTCGACTTCCCCTGGAAGGGCGGCGGCGAGGGCGCCCTCTGCTCCGACAAGGCGAAGATGACCCTGGAGCCTCTCGACCCCGCGACCAAGGCCGGCGAGCGCAGGGTGGCCAGGAAGGCGGGGCTGGGGCTCAACCTCCACGACGACCGCTGCGACGCGTTCCACATCTACTGGGACCCGGAGCGGAAGACCTTCGACTGGTGGCGCCTCTGACATGCAGGTCTTCTGTCTCGACGACGGCGGCTGCCTCTTCCTCTCGCCTCGCATCGAGGACTGGAGCTACGTGGAGGAGCACGGCATCACCACCGTCATCGACCTCGAGGGGGAGATCGACGACGGCATCCCCACCATGCCGAACCACGTCCTCTATCTCTACTTCCCCATCTACGACGAGGAGCTGCCGGACCTTGCCAAGCTGCACGGCGTGGCGCGGCTGGGGGCCTCGCTCGTCGCCAGCGGCCACAAGGTGCTCTCCCACTGCGGCATGGGCTTCAACCGCTCGGCCCTGGTGGCGGGGCTCATCCTGCGCTACCTGGGCATGAGCGGTCCGGAGGTGGTCTCCCATCTCCGGCAGAAGCGGCCCGGCGCCCTCTTCAACCAGGTCTTCGCCGAGTACCTGCTGAACCTCCAGGGGCTCGAGCCCGTAGCCGGGACGTGAGCGAAGGTTGGTGGTTCGCCTTCCGGGGCGAGGGCAGCCGTCGCGGCAACGAGCTCCTGGTCGTGCCGCAGGAGACCGGGTTCCGGGTGCCGGGCACGGCCGAGTGGCGCGGGCTGGAATTGGCTGCCGCGGGCACCCTGGAGGTGGGGTCCCTGCGCGGAGCCCCCGCCTGGGGCGTGGCCCTGCCGCCGGAGACGGAGCCGCCGCCGGGCTTCTCCTTCCAGGGGCTGCGCGGTCTCTGGGGAGCGCTGGACGAAGAGGCCTGGAAGCTCGCCGGCCGCGCGGTGCAGCTCGTGGAGTGGGACCACAACCACCGCTTCTGCGGCCGCTGCGCCACCCCGACGGAGCGCCAGACCGGGGAGCTCTCCCGCATCTGTCCCCACTGCGGCCTGCACCACTTCCCCCGCATCTCCCCCGCCGTCATCGTGCGCATCGAGCGCGGGGATCAGGTCCTCCTCGCCCGCTCGCCCCACTTCGCGCCGGGGGTGTACAGCACGATCGCGGGCTTCGTCGAGCCTGGCGAATCGCTGGAGGAGACGGTGCTGCGGGAGGTGTGGGAGGAGGTGGGGGTGACGGTGACCAACCTGCGCTACTTCGGCAGCCAGCCCTGGCCGTTCCCCAACTCGCTGATGGTCGGGTTCGTCGCCGACTACGAGTCCGGGGAGCTGAACCTTCAGCCCGGGGAGATCGAGGACGCCGGCTGGTTCACGGTGGACAGCCTGCCGGGCCTCCCTTCCCGCCTGTCGATCGCCCGCGCCCTCATCGACGAGTTCATCAGCCGGCGGCAACCCTAGCGATATAGAGGACGTGGGCGTGGGGATAGCCCCGGCCGATCCCGACCGCTTCGCAGCTCGCGAAGCCGGCGGCGAGGAGGCGGCGGCGGACCTCCTCCCGGGGCTCGTAGCTGAAGGCCTCGCCGAGGGTGAGCCCGGCGCGGTCCACCAGCCACTCCTGGGCGCGGTTCCAGCAGGCCTTCAGCCGGTGCCCCGGGTCCTGCTCCTTGAGCAGCAGGACGCCCCCCGGCGCCAGCAGGCCCCGCACCTCGCGCAGAAGAGGGTCCCAGGCCGTCCGCGGCAGTCGGTAGAGCACGTCGAGGATCGCCACGGCGTCGAAGAGACCGCGCAGGGCGCCGGCGGTGCCGGCCACGATGCGCATCCCGGGGCTCGGGAAGGCGTGGAAGACCTTGCGCCGGTCCGGCTCCAGAGCGACGGCGCTGCGGGCTCCCGCCGCGAGGGCGAGGTGTGAGAAGATGGCATGCCCAGCTCCGAGGTCCAGCAGTCGTGCCTTCGGCGGAAGGAAGTCGAGCACCCGCAGGAAGGGGCAAGTGACGAAGCGAACCAGGACGTGCATCCTGGTCGCCGCCGGCGCGCCGGCGTAGGTGCGGCGGATCAGAGCCAGGGCCTGGAAATATCCGATGGAAGCCACCGAGACTGCATATCTGCCGGCCGGCAAGGTGTCAACCCGGCTGCGCGCGGCCGTCCACGGGCTCTCGCCCGCCGCCCTCCTCGGCTTCGTCCTGGTGGCGGCGGCCCGTGCCCTGACGCTCCCCCGCAGCCTCTGGGAGATGGACGAGTTCCTGTTCTCCGGCGCCGTGGGGCGCTTCGCCCCGCTCCATCACCGGCCGCATCCGCCAGGCTACCCGCTGACGGTGGGGCTCGGCAAGCTCTTCGCGCTGGTCTTCCCGAGCCACTTCGCCAGCCTCGTGGCCCTGGCCGTGGTCTCCTCCCTGGTGGGCTACTGGGCGCTGGTGGCGGCCTTCCGCAGGATCGCCGGCGGCCCGGATGACCGGAATGCCGAGCGGGTGGCGGTGGCGGGCGCGCTCCTCTTCCAGCTCTCGCCCGTGATGCTGGTGCAGGGGACGCTGCCGATGTCGGACCCACCGGCGCTGATGTTCCTCGCCCTGGCCCTGGCGTCGGCCGCCGTGCTGGAGAACGGCGGCGGCACCTGGGCCGCGACGGGGCTGGGAGCCGCGGCCTCGGCGGCCATCGGCTGCCGTCCGCAGCTCGCCCTCGTCGTCCTCCCCATGCTGGCCGTGGCTCTCTGGCGGGCACCGGACCGGTGGCGCCGCAGCGAGGCGCTGACCACGTTCACCCTGGTCTCCCTCGGCTGGCTGGTCCCCCTGGTCGTGGCCGCGGGCGGCCCCCGGGGCTTCCTGGGCTACGAGATGAGGCAGGCCGCCTGGGTGGCCGTGCACGACGCGGACGCCTCCCGCAGCCGGGGCTCAGGCGTGGAGCTGCTCACCCGCTTCGTCGCCCACCCCTGGGGACCCAAGTGGCTGTCGCTGCCCGTGCTCGCCCTGGCCGTGGCCGGCACCGTGGTGCTCGTCAAGCGGCGGCGAGGGGCGGCGCTCCCCCTGGCCATCCTCTCGGCGGCGCAGCTCGCCGTCTGCCTGGCCGTGATGGACCCGGCAGACGCCGTGCGCTACGCCCTGCCGGTCGTCCTCGCCGTGGCCCTCCTCGCGGTCCTGGGGGGCGAGGCCCTGGCGCGCCGGGCGGGTGCGCCGGCGGCGGCCTGGCTGGTCCCCGCGCTGGTCGCGCTGGTGATCGCGGGAGGCGCCGTCTACGCCGGCCCCCTCCTCGCCGCGCGCGCCACCACTCCTTCGCCGCCGAAGCAGGCGGCCCTCTGGGCCCGCCGGCACCTGCCGGAGGGAGCGGGCATCCTGGTCCAGGACGATCTGGCGCCCCACGCCCATTTCCTGCTCCGGGGGTTCGACCTCGCGCCGGTGGAGGTGGGCCTGCAGCGCTACGCCCACCGGCCCCACGCGCCCCTCTGGCTCTTCGCCGAGGGCGAGAGCGCCTGGCCGGGAGCGGCGACCTTCCGCTGGCCGGACACCGACGCCTACGGCAAGCTCACCCGCAACCACTACCGCGTGGTCTCCCTGAGCCCGATCCCGGCCGACTACCGTTATCAGGTCGTGCGCGGCGTCCACGCCTGGGAGCCCAGCATCCAGGACCCACGCTGGCGCTGGCTGGAGGCGGACGCCGCCCTGCGCGTCTTCCCCCAGGGTCTGCGGGCGGTGGACGTGACCCTGGCTCTCCCGGCCGTCTCCCCCCTGCCAGCGAACCGGGTGACGGTGACGGTCGACGGCGCTCCGGCCGCGACCGTGGAGCTGGCGCGGGGGGAATCGCAACGCCGCGAGCTGCCGGTCCCGCAGGACAGGCCGGCGGAGATCGCCTTCCACTCGGACCGTTCGTTCGTCCCCCGCGAGTCGGGGCTCGGCGCCGACTCCCGTCACCTCGCGGTCCAGCTCCTGGCCTTGGAGCGGGTCCCCCGATAGGCAGGAAAGCCATGCGCGCCCGCCCCTCCGTCTCGCTGGTGATCCCGATGTTCAACGAAGAGGAGAACATCGAGCACGCCGTCGACTTCGCGGTGGACGCGCTGGAGCGCCACGCTGGAGACTACGAGGTCCTCGTCGTGGACGACGCCTCGCAGGACCGCTCGCCGGAGATCGTCTCCCGCCTGGCCGCGGCCAACCCGCGCATCCGCCTGCTGCGGCACGCGGTGAACCGCAAGCTGGGAGCGACGCTCAAGACCGGCTTCGCCGCCGCCCGCAAGGACCTCGTGCTCTACATGGACGCCGATCTGCCGTTCGATCCGGATATCGTCGGCCGCGCCATCCAGGCCCTGCTGGTGACGCGGGCGGACCTGATCGCCGGCTATCGCCTGGACCGCACCACCGAGGGATTCCGGCGCACGGTCTACTCCTATCTCTACAACTCGCTGATCGGCCTGCTCTTCGGCTGGCCCCACCGTGACATCAACTTCTCCTTCAAGCTGATCCGCCGCGAGGTGCTGGAGTCGATCGAGCTGAAATCCGAGGGCTCGCTGATCGACGCCGAGCTGATCGTCAAGGCCAAGAACCTGGGCTTCGTCATCCAGCAGCTCGGCCTCGACTACTTCCCCCGCACCCGGGGGCGCTCGACGCTGTCGTCGCCGGCGGTGATCCTCAAGATCTTCCGCGAGCTCTTCGCCCTCTACCCGGAGATGCGCCGGCCGCGGCGGCGGCAGCCGGGAGCCGCGGAGGCGTCCGAGCCGGCCCCGGCCCCGACGCCAGGCCATTGAGAGCCCTCGTCGCCACCGCCGACGACGCCGGCCTCCACGCCGGCCTGACCCTGGGCGCCCTGGAGGCCCACGAGCGGGGGATCGTCACCGCCGTCAGCGTGGTGGCCAACGGGCGGGACCTGGACCACGCCCTGGAGCGGCTGCGCGAGCGGCCGGGGCTCGACGCCGGCGTCCACCTGACGCTGGTGGGCGAGCGCCCGCTGTCGCCGCCGGCCACGGTCCCCTCCCTCCTCGGCCGCGACGGCGCCTTTCTCCCCCACGTACGGGGCTTCGCCCGGCGCTACCTGCTGGGCGGCATCGCCACGGCTGAGGTCGAGGCGGAGCTGCGGCGCCAGATCGAGCGCCTGCTCGCCGGCGGGCTGACCCTCGTCCACGCCAACTCGCACCAGCACCTGCACGTGCTCCCTCGGGTCTTCGACGTCGTCCTGCGCCTGGCGGCGGAGTACCGCATCCCATTCGTCCGCATCCCCAGGGAGCCGGCCCATCGGTTCTCCAAGAGATCTCTGGAAATTGCCGTGCTGAACAGGGTGGGGCGCGGCGCCCGCCGGCGGCTCCAGGAGCAGCGGGGATTGCGGACCGCGGATCGCACCGTGGGGGTGATGGACGCGGGGCGGCTGACCTGCGAGCGGCTGGCGGACGCCCTCGCCGGCGTCGAGGGCATCTCGGAGCTGGTCTGCCACCCCGGGCTCGGAGACGCGGACCTGGCCGCGGCCTACCCCTGGGGCTACGGCTGGGAGCGGGAGACGGCGGCGCTGTGCGATCCCCGCCTCCCGGACCTCCTGCGCGCCCGGGGGATCGAGCTCACTTCTTTTTCCCGGCTGCTTTCGGTGCCGCCTTGAGGTGGCGGTCGAGGAAGTCGGCCGCCACCCGGTAGGCCGTCTCCCGGGCAGCCGTCGAGGAGAAGCCGTGCCCTTCACCGGGGAGGACCACCTCTTCCGCCGGTACCCCCTTCGCCTTCACCTCCGTCACGAAAGCCTGCGCCTCCTGCGGCAGGGTCACGGTGTCGTTCTCGCCCTGCGCCACCAGCACGGGGCGGACGACCTCAGCGGCGTGGAAGATGGGCGAGAAGCGCTTCCAGGCCGCCTCGGACAGCGACCCCATCTCCTGGGTGTAGTACTCGCGGATCGGGTCGGACGGCCGCAGGGTGCCGAAGAAGCGCCCCCAGTCCAGCATGCCGAAGAAACTCACCCCGGCGGCGACCTCCCTGGGATGGAGCGCGAGGCCGGCGAGGGCCAGGAAGCCGCCGTGCCCCTCGCCCGCGATGGCGATGCGCTCCGGATCGATCCAGCCCGTGCCCTGGAGCAGGGCCTTGGCGGCCAGGCAGTCCCGCAGGTCGACGTCGCCGTGCCAGGTGTCGTCCATCCCCTGGAAGGTCTTGCCGTAGCCGGAGCTGCCCCGATGGTTGACGGCGAAGACGGCGTAGCCGCGGGCGACGAGGTACTGAAGGAATGGCTCGTAGTCCAGCCGCGTCTGCCGGCTGGGTCCGTCGTGCACCCAGATCACCGCCGGCACCTTGTGCTCCGGCCCCGCGCCGGGCGGCTGGAAGAGGATGCCCGGGACCTGCAGCTTGTCGAACGAGGGGAACCGCACCACCTTGCCGGCCACCAGCGCGCCGGAGGGGAGCTCCGGCCGGCCGCCCTGGATCAGCTTGCGGGGGGGACCGGGCTTCTCGAGGTCGAGGGCCCAGACCTCGGGGGGAGAGCCGCTGGTGGCGTGGAGGAAGGCCAGGGTCCTGGAGTCGGGGGAGAAGGCCACGCCGCTCACCACGCCGTCGAGCGGAATCCCCGGCGGCAGGGAGACTGGCGCCGGCTTGAAGGTGGCGGCGTCGTAGAGCTCCAGGTGCGAGCTCGTATCGCCCCCCACGGTCAGGGCGAGGAGCTTGCCGTCGGGCGACGCGGCGGCGGCGAGGACGTCCCAGTCCTTGCGCACCAGGGTCTTGACCACGCCGGTGACGATGTTGGCCCGGGCCAGGTAGAGGAACTCCCGGGCGCCGTCGAACAGGATGAGCAGGTGTTCGCCGTCGGGCGTGAAAGCCAACGGCAGGTGGACCATCGCCCCCTCGCCCGAGATCATGGAGTGGGTCTGGTTCGTCTTCAGGTCGAGGACGTGGATCTCACGGCAGAGGTCGTACGGTACCCGGGTCAGGACCAGGTACCGGCGGTCCGGCGAGGCGAAGGCGAACGGCGTCTTCGGGGTGTTCTGATAGATCACCTTGCGCGCGTAGCCGGGCTGGGTGGAGACCTCGTAGACGTTGTCGATCCCCGTGCTGCGCTGGTCCTCGTCGAGGAGGAAGGAGCCGCCGTCCGGGCTCCAGCCCTTGAAGCGCGAGCCCTTGCCCGGGCTGAGGTCGGTCTCCGTGCCGTCGAGCTCCCGCACGTAGACATGCTCGGGCTCGCCCTCCGCCTTGTGGCTGCGGAAGACGAAGCGTTCGTCGTGGGGGAAATACGACTCGATGAAGACCGGGTACTTCGCCGAGCGCGTGAGCTGGACCGGCGCGCCCCCCGCCGCGGGGATGGCGAAGGCGTTGTAGACGCCGCCGGCGTTCATCGACACCAGCACCTTCGAGCCGTCGGGCGAGAAGGCGAGGCCGGCGACACCCTGCGACAGGAGCGCCGGCAGGAGATCGGGGGCCGGCGCCGCAGGCCCCGAGAGCGCGATCGCCAGGAGCAGGAACAGGCAGGGTCGGACGATCCTGCCGGACTTGGGTTTCAACGGTTCCTTCCTTTCCATCTTTGAGTCCGACATTCTACTTCTGTTTCTCCTCCAACTCCGCCCACCGCGCGTAGAGGCGCTCCACCTCCTGGCGGGCCGTCTCCAGGGCCTCGCAACGCTCCTGGAGAGCCTTGGGATCGGTGGCCACGGCCGGGTCCTCGACGGCGGCCTGGGAGGCGGCGAGGCGATCCTCGGCCTCCAGGATCCTGATCTCCATCTGCTCCCACTCCTGCTTCTCCCGATAGGTCAGCCGCTTCGGGTCCTTCACCGGTTTTGAGGGTGTCGCCGGCTTGGCCACGGGCTTGGGTGCGGACGGCGTGGACGCCCGCGCCGCCTCCCACTGCGTGTAGTCGGCGAAGAAGGTGGCGCCGCCGCGGCCGTCGAGGGCGAGGACGACGCTCGACACGCTCTCCAGCAGGAAGCGGTCGTGGGTGACCAGCACCAGGGCGCCAGGGAATTCCATGAGGCTCTCCTCCAGCACTTCGAGCGTCGGGATGTCGAGGTCGTTGGTGGGCTCGTCGAGGATCAGGAGGTCCGCCGGCTGGAGCATGAGGCGGGCGATGAGGATGCGGGCCTGTTCGCCGCCCGAGAGGCGGGAGACGGGCGTATCGAGCTGCTCGGTGCGGAAGA
This sequence comes from Thermoanaerobaculia bacterium, assembly GCA_036264085.1. Taxonomy (GTDB): domain Bacteria; phylum Acidobacteriota; class Thermoanaerobaculia; order Multivoradales; family UBA5704; genus DATARR01. Next base: position 44,312 of record DATARR010000161.1, read on the forward strand.
GGAACCGCTTGGCCCAGGCGGCGACGTGGATGGGGCGATCCTGATAGAGCACGGTATCACCCTCCGGCGCCAGGGCCCGGCGCAGGGTGGCCGTGCGATCGAGGGTGTCGCGGCTCTGCTCGAAGCGCACGGTCTTCAGCCAGTCCGCCCGCTGGATGGTGCCGGCGTCCGGCTGCAGGGTGCCGTCGAGCAGTGAGAGAAGGGTGGTCTTGCCGCTGCCGTTGGGGCCGATGAGGCCGAGGCGGGTGCCCGGCGTCAGCTTGAGGTCGAGCCCCTGAACGATCCGGCGCTCGCCGAACGACTTCGCGAGCCCTTCGGCCACCAGGAGCTTCTTGGTCTTGCGGTCCGAGGCGTTGAAGTCGATGCCGGCGCGGGCGTTGACGGCGGCGCCGGTGCGCTCCCGCAGCTCCGTCAGCTCGGCGATGAGGCGGTTGGCCTCCTGGATGCGCCCCTTGGCCTTGGTGGTGCGGGCCTTGGCGCCGCGGCGCAGCCACTCCACCTCGCGGCGGACCTTGTTGGCGAGCGAAGTCTGGTACTCGGCCTGGTTGCGCAGCACCTCGTCGCGCTTCTCCAGGAAATCGGTATAGGTCCCCTCGGCCTGGAGGAGGCCGTCGGCATAGCGCGGGTCGAGCTCCAGCATGCGGCCGGCGACGTTCTCCAGGAACCAGCGGTCGTGGCTGACCACCAGGTAGGCCAGGGGCTCGCTCTGCAGCAGGTCCTCCAGCCAGAGGATGCCCTCCACGTCCAGATGGTTGGTGGGCTCGTCCATCAGCAGGACGTCCGGCTCTCGGGCCAGCTCGCGGGCGATGGCGAGGCGCTTGCGCCAGCCGCCGGAGAGGATCTCGACCGGCTGCGCCGGATCCTCGAACCCCGCCCTGCCGAGGGTGACGGCCACGCGGGCGAGCTTCTCGAACTCCTCGGCCGGATCGTCCGCCAGGGCCTGGACGAGGACCTCCTCGACGCTCGCCCCCGGCGGGAACGCGGGGTCCTGGGGGACGTAGCCCATGCGGATACCGCGGCGCAGCGAGCGAATTCCAGAGTCAGGCTCCTCCAGCCCCGCGAGGATGCGCAGCAGGGTGGTCTTCCCCGATCCGTTGGGACCGATGAGCCCCGCCCGGTCCCCCTCGAAGATGCCGAACGAAAGCCGCTCGAACAGGGGGCTGGCGCCGTAGCCCTTGGTGACGGCGTCGACGCTCAGGAGGAGGGTGGGGGGCATGATCCGACAGGCTCCGGCGACAACATCTCCTCCTTCTGCACGCGCGACAGGCCCTTGATCCGCCGCTCCTCCCGCAGGGCCGCGCTCCAGGAGACGACCTCCCGGGACCATACCAGCGTCACCGGCGCATGGGAGCGCGTGTAGCGGGAGGCTCGCCCGGCCCGGTGCAGGGCGAGGCGGCGGTTCAGGTCCTTGGCAACTCCGGTGTAGAGCGAGCCGTCGCCGCAGCGGAGGATGTAGACGTACGGCACGCCGGGATTATAGGCGGGGCTTCAGGGCTCCGAGGTAAGCTCGTCCGCAGAAGAGGCCAGCGCGGCCTTGAGCAACCACCGGTCCAAACGATCGAAGTCGGAACAGCGCAGGATCTCCTCCCGCTGCATCGGATCTGCGGCGACGCCTCGTGCCTCCAGGATCTTCAGAATGGACTTGGCGATCCTGGCCCGGCCCTCAGCTTTGCCCTCGGCCCGGCCCTCAGCTCTGCCTTCGGCCCGGCCCTCAGCCAAGCCTTCCTCCCTACCCGTAGCCCTCGCCTCAGCTTTCAGGTCCAGGATCGCCGGGTTGCCCTTGGCGGCCAGGGCCTCCACCACGGCGTTGTCGGCCAGGGCGGCATCGAGCAGAGCCGCCACGGGCAGCGGCTTGATCAGGCAGCGATCCTCAATCCAGGCGCCGGTATCCAGAGGCCGCCAGCTCTGGCTCCAGGGGGACCACTCGCACAGCCGCGGGCCCTTGACGAAAACCGCGAAGATGCGACGGACTCCACGCCGATGCATCCCCACGGCCTTCTCCGTCACGTCCCGGTCGCTCTGCTCGGAGACCACCTCGAAGGCGATCTCCTCCAGGTAACGCGCGCCGGTCGACGGATCGATGCCTTCCCTGTAGACGCAGGCGTCGCTGGCGAAGTCCGACTTCTTCCCCTGCCGGGTCAGCAGGTCCACGGCCCCTAGATAACCCGGTGCCACGTGAGCCCGCAGGACGTAGTGAAGGTCGCCGTGCTGGGTGGCGTGCGGCGACTCCGCCGGGAAGGCCACCACCCGGCGCCCCTCGATGACCTCGTCCCGCGTGACCTCCGGCTGGACCAGATGATCGTCGACGCGCGGGAAGGAGCCGCGGCCCGGCAAGTGAACAGGAACGCCCGAGGAACCCGGCGCCTTGAGGCTGTAGCCCGAGTGTTTTTCGTCCATCTTCGACATCTTAGCAGAGGACTGGTCGCCGGTCGAGGGAAGACGGCCAGTACGACGGCCGTCCTCCACTACTCCAAACTCTTCCTGAACCGCAGCGACGCCAGCGTCAGCACCGTCAGCCCGATCCCCAGCAGGGAGAGCGCTTCGGGCCAGAGGACGTCGAGACCCGAGCCTTTGAGGAAGACGCCGCGCAGGACGTTCGCGTAGTATTTCACGGGGATGGCGTAGCTCGCGATCTGAAATCCGCGGGGCATGTTCTCCACCGGGAAGATCAGTCCCGAGAGGTAGATCATGGGGACCATGAGGACGAAGACGCAGAGCCCCATGGCCTGCTGCATCGTCCGCACCAGGGTGGAGACCAGCAGGCCCAGGCCCAGCGTGGTGAGCAGGAAGAGGAAGGTGAGGAAGGCGAGAGTCAGGAGCGAGCCCCGCAGGGGGACGTGGAACAGGCCCGTCACCAGGCCCGTGACCAGTAGCATGTCGAGCATCCCCAGCCCCAGGAACGGCGTCAGCTTCCCCAGGACGAGCTGCCAGGAGCGCAGGGGGGTGACGCTGAGCTGCTCCAGGGTGCCGATCTCCTTCTCCCGCACGATGGCCATCGACGGGAGGATCATGGTCACCAGCATCAGCACCATGGCGATCACTGCCGGGACGTAGAACCAGCGGCTCTTCAAGTCCGGGTTGTACCAGACCCGGGGGACCAGCTCGTAACGGCCCGCCGTCCTGGACATCCCGGGAACCCGGCGCGCGGCCGCCATCTGCGCGCCGGCGCCAGCGAGGATCTGCGAAGCGTAGCCGAGGCCGAGCCCCGAGGAGTTGGCGTCCGTGCCGTCGGCAATCACCTGCACCCTCGGCGCGCGGCCTGCCGCCACGGCCTCCCCATAGCCGGGGGCGATCACCAGGGCGAGCTGCGCCCGCCCCTCCACCAGCCAGGGGTCGATGGCCGCCGGGCCGTCCTCGGCGCCCACGAGGTCGAAGGTGCCGGCGCCGGTGAAGCGCTCGACCAGGGCGCGGCTGGCCGGCGAGCGGTCCTGGTCCACCAGCACCATGGGCACGTGGGCCACGTCCAGGTTCGCGGCGTAGCCCAGGGCCAGGAGCTGGATGATGGGACCGATCACCATGGCCGGGATCATCTTCTTGTCCTGCCGGAGCTGCAGGAGCTCCTTCACGATCACCGCCAGCAGCTCGTGCACCTCATACCTCCTTCCGCGCCAAGCGGACGTAGGCCAGGCCCATCACCGCCAGGGCATAGAGGACGAGGAAGGCCATGTCCCGCGGATAGGACCCGAGCCCCGCTCCCTTGAGGATCACCCCCCGCAGCACGACGTTGAAGTAGCGGGCCGGCACGGCGTAGGTGACGATCTGCAAGGCCCGCGGCATGGAGCGGATGGGGAAGATGAAGCCGGAGAGGAAAATCGCCGGCAACATGGAGACGAGGGCCCCCGCCTGGAAGGCCACGGCCTGGGTGTCCGAGATCGAGGAGACGAGCAGCCCCAGGCCCAGGGCGCCGATCAGGTAGACGAGCGTCGCCGCGAAAAGGTGGAGGTAGGGGCCGGCGACCGCGATGCCGAAGAGGAAGCGGGCGGCGATGAGGATCAGGACCGTGGCGATGAGCGAGATCCCCAGATAGGGCAGGGTCTTGCCCAGGATCAGCTCGCCCGGTTTCAGGGAGGTCACGCGGAGCTGCTCCATGGTCCCCCGCTCTTTCTCGCGCACCACCGAAATCGCGGTCGAGAGCACGGCGGTCAACATCAGGATGAAGCCGATGAGGCCGGGGACGAGGAAGCGGGTGGACTTGAGCTCCGGGTTGTACCAGACCCGGGGCTCGTAATCGATGGGCGCAATCGTTGCGAGCTGCACCCGGCCGCCCGCTGCGGCCAGCGTCTGGACGTTGGCGGCGGCGACCAGGGCCGAGGCGTAGCCGAGGGCGGTGGTGGCGGTGTTGGCGTCGACGCCGTCGAGGATGAGCTGGAGCGACACCGTCCTGCCGGCGGCGAGGTCCCGCCCCGCGCCCTCGGGGATCACCAGGACGGCCCGCGCCCGGCGCCGCTCGGTGAGCCGGCGCAGGTCGGCCCCGGCGGCCAGATCGGCCACCTGATCGAAATAGGTGGAGTTGACGAAGGAGGCGACGAGCTCGCGGCTGGCCGCGCTCTTGTCATCGTCCTCCACGGCGAGGGCGACGTGACGGACGTCGAAGTTCACGGCATAGCCATAGAGCAGGAGCATCATGCAGGGGACGCCCAGGAGCATCCCCAGGCTCAGGGGGTCGCGGGAGGACTGGAGCAGCTCCTTCCAGGCGACGGACCAGACCTTCCTGGGATTCATGGCGTCGCTCCCCGGGCCTCGATGGAGTGGATGAAAACGTCCTCCAGCGAAGGGACGATGCGCTCCGCCGTGGCCGGCGTGTTCCCCTCCCTCTCCAGCAGGGCGAGGACGAGCCGCCGCCCCTCCTCCGGATCGCCCACCACCACGTGCAGCCGGTCGCCAAAGAGGGAGGCCTCGTAGATCCAGTCCTCTTTCTCCAGCCGCTCCTGGGCTTCGAGATAGCGGGGGCAGGTGACCTCCAGCACGGCGCGGCCGGCGAAGACGTTCTTCAGCTCGGCGACGGACCCGAGGGCCACCAGCCGTCCCTGGTCGAGCAGGGCGATGCGGTCGCAGCGCTCCGCCTCGTCCAGGTAGTGGGTGGTGACGATGATCGTCACCCCGTCGGCCGAGAGGGAGTCGATGAGCCCCCAGAAGCGGCGGCGGGAGATGGGATCGACGCCGCCCGTGGGCTCGTCGAGGAACACCAGCCGCGGCTGGTGCAGGAGGGCGCAGGCCAGGGCCAGCCGCTGCTTCCAGCCGCCGGGGAGGGAGCGGGTGACGAGGTCCTCCTTGCCGCCGAGGTCCCCCATCCGGATCGCCCAGCCGAGGCGGTCGGCCTTCGCCCCGCCCCGCAGACCGTAGACGCCGGCGAAGAAGTTGAGGTTCTGCCGCACCGTCAGCTCGTCGTAGAGGCTGAACCGCTGGGTCATGTAGCCGATGCGCCGCCGCACCCCCTCGGGATCCTGGGCGATGTCGATCCCCAGCACCCGGCCGGAGCCGGAGGTGGGGGCGAGCAGGCCGCAGAAGAGGCGGATGACGGTCGATTTCCCCGCGCCGTTGCTCCCCAGCAGACCGAAGACCTCCCCCGCGCGGACGTCGAAAGAGACGTCGTCCACGGCCACGAAGTCGCCGAAGCGCTTCGTCAGGTGGACGGCTTCCAGGGCGGGAGCGGCCATGGCTACTGCCCGGACCTTCCCACGGCGCGGTCGAGGTTGGCCAGGGCGACCCGCACCTGGGTGGCCGCCGAGGTCTGGTCGAGGCCGGCGCGCAGCAGGGCCGTCTCGGCGTCGAGCAGCTCGGTCGAAGGAACGACCCCCTCCGTGTAGCGGTCGCGGGCGACGCGCACGTTCTCTTTCGCCGCGTCGAGATTGCGGGCGGCCACGACCAGGGCCGCCCGGGCGGAGGAGAGGTCGAGCAGCCGGGAATTGACCTCCAGGCGCAGCCGGCTCTTCAGGTCGTCGACTTGGCGGTCGAGGGCGTCGGCCTGGGCGGAGGCCTGGGCCGCCGCCGCCGCGGCACGGCCGCCGTCGAAAGCGCGCAGGGCCACCACCACGCCGGCGCTCCAGGTGCTCTCGAACCTGTCCCGGGGTGGGACGATTCGGGGGTTGGGATCAGCGTAGTCGTAGCCCAAGGAGAGGCTGGCCTGGGGCCTGGAGATCGATTTCTGAATCTCGACGGCCGCACGCGCGGCCTGGGCCCGGGCCTGGAGGGCGAGGATCTCAGGCCGCGCCGCCAGGGCCGCATTCACCAGGGCCTCGGGATCGGCCGGGGAGGCGGGCGGCGCGGTCAGAGCTTCGATCGGCTCCACCCGTGAGCCCGGGGGGAGGCCCACGAGGCGGATCAGGTTCTCGTTGACCACGGCCGCGGAGTTTTCGGCCTGGAGGCGGGCCAGCTCGGCGCGGTCCCTCTCCACCTGCACGGCCAGCACTTCGTTGGACGCCGCCGTTCCCACCTCGTAGCGGTTCCTCGCATCCTTGAGATGAGCCTCGTAGGCGGCCTCGGCCTCGGCGAGCACCCGCGCGCTCTCGCGGGCGGTGACCAGGCCCCAGTAGGCCGTCTGGGTCTCCAGCAGGAGGTCGTTGACGGCGCCGGAGCGGTCCTGGATCGCGGCCTCCCGCTGGCGGTCGGCGGCGGCGATGGCGCTCTCGATCCGCCCGCCGGTATAGAGAGGAAGGGCGGCGCCGGCGTGCAGGCGGTAGTTGTTCGGGATGTTGGGGAAGAGCGTGCGCGTCCCCAATCCCGGGAGAGTGAGATTGAATTCGTCGACGTTGGAATTGCGCGTGTAGCCTCCGGAGAGGTCCACCAGAGGGAGCCGCTCGGCCAGGGCGCCGCGCCGTGCCGCCTCGGCCGCGGCCTCCAGGGCGGTGAGCGACTCCAGGCGCGGCGAATTCGTTCGCGCGCGGTCGAGGGCGCCGGCGAGGGTGAGGCGGACGGTGGCCGGCTGGGCGAAGGCCGTCGCGCCGATGAGGGCGGTCAGGACGGTCAGCGACAGGACGAGGCGACGAATCCAGGCATTCATGAAGCCCTCACCTCCTCCGCCTCGATGCGAGCGATGAAGACGTCTTCCAGCGTCGGCAGCACGGGACGGACGGACTCGACCGCGATGCCATGGGCCGCGAGATCGGCCGCGAGGCGCGCCGCCGCGGCCTCGGTAGCCTCGGGGTTGGCCGAATCGACCCCCTTGAGCGTGGCGTGCAGCCGCTCGCCGAAGGACTGGACGTCGGCCACCTCGGGCCGCTCCCGCAGGCGCTCCGAGGCCTCCCGCTTGGGCCGGGCCAGGATCTCGACGATGACCTCACCGGACTCCTGCTTGAGATGGGCCGGGGCGTCGACCGTCAAGAGCCGGCCGCGGTCCATGAGGGCGATGCGCTGGCAGCGCTCGGCCTCGTCGAGGTAGGGGGTGGTGGCGAGCAGGGTCAGCCCGTCCCGCTGCAGGTGAGCAAGGATCTTCCAGAAGTCGCGGCGGGAGACGGGATCGACGCCGGTGGTGGGCTCGTCCAGCACCAGGAGCTCCGGCGTGTGAATGAGGGTGCAGGCCAGGGCCAGCTTCTGCTTCATTCCGCCTGACAGGCGGTCCGCCAGCCGGCCGCGAAAAGGGGTCATGCGCAGCAGGTCGAGCAGCTCGTCGCGCCTTGGCTTCCATCCCTTGACGCCGTGGATGGAGGCGAAGAAGGCGACGTTCTCGTCCACCGTCAGGTCGCCGTAGAGGGAGAAACGCTGCGAGAGGTAGCCGATCTTCCGCGACAGCAGGGACCCCTGCTTCACCGGCTCCAGGCCGCAGGTGCGGACGTTGCCGGCGTTGGGGGCCAGCAGGCCGAGGACCACCCGCAGCGTCGTCGTCTTGCCGGCGCCGTCCGGCCCGATGAGCCCGAACATCTCGCCCCGGCGAACGTCGAAGGTCACGTCCTCGGCCGCCACGACCGCTCCGTAGCGGCGGGTCATGCCCTGGACGACGACCACGGCTTCGGGAGCTTCTGGCGAAGCGCTCATCGCGCGGCCGCCTTGCCGGCCGGCGCGGCCACATGGAACCGGGCCTCGGCGGGCATGCCGGGCTTGAACAGGCCGTCCTGGTTGTCGAGGCCGACCTTGACCTTGTAGACGAGCTTCACGCGCTCGTCGCGGGTCTGCACGTTCTTGGGGGTGAACTCCGCCTGGGCGGCCACGAAGGTGATTCGCCCTCTGCGGCGCTGGCCGTCGTCGGTGACCACGTCCGCCTCCTGGCCGATGCGGATGCGGCCGAGGTCCGGCTCGCCCACGTAGACGGTGAGCCAGGCGTCGGCCAGGTCGGTGATCACGCACAGGGGGGAGCCGGCCTGGAGGAGCTCGCCGGCCTGGGCGATCTTCTCCGTCACCACGCCGGTGGTGGGGCTGACGACGGTGGCGTCCCGGATCTGCTGGTCGAGCTGGGCGATACGGGCGTCGGAGACCCCGACGCGGGCGCGGGCGGACTCGATCTCCTCCGGCCGGCTGCCGTTCTTCAGGCGGGCCAGGGTCTCCCGCGCCGCCTTGAGGCGGGCGGCGGCCATGTCGCGCCGGGTGCGGGCGTCGTCGCGGGACTTGGGGGTGCCCGAGCCGCGGTCGAGGAGCCCCTGCATGCGGTCGAGGTCCTTCTGGGCGCCGTCGAGCTCGGCCTCGGCCTGGGTGACCTGGGCGGCGCCGGCGGCGACGTCCTCCCGGCGCGAGCCGGCGCGCCGGAGCTGGAGGTCCGCCGCCGACTGCTGCCGCTCGGCGCGGGCCTGCTCCAGGGCGAGGGCGACGTCCGTGGTGTCGATGCGGGCCAGCACCTGGCCGGTCTTCACCGCATCCCCCTCCTGCAGGCCGAAGTCCTGCAGCCGGCCGGCGACCTTGGTGGAGATGCGGACGTCGGTGGCCTCCACGTGGCCCGAGGCCGTGAGGAGGTTCGGGTCCTTCTTCGCATCCCCGCGGCACGAGGCGAGGGCGATCACCGTAGCCAGTGCGGCGGTGAGGAGAGCCGTGCGGGTCATGGTCTGGATCTCCTGAGAGACTCGTGTAGAGAGGCCTTCTGGAGCCGCGGATCGAGCGCGTCCAAGGCCCGGGCACGGTGGCGGCGATCGGCTTCGGCCAACGCCAGGTCGGCGAGCATTGGCCGATTCTATGCCGGTTCTACTCCTTGAATTTCTCCCCCACCCGCCGGTACGCCTCCCGGAACGGAATCCTCTGCTCCAGGACCAACCGGTACGCCTCCTCGGCCGCATAGACCCCGGGCTCCAGGCGGATGCGCTCGGGGTGGAAGCGCAACTCGGGGAGGGCGGCGGCGAGGATGGCGAGGGTCTCCATGGCGAGGTCGATCCCGCGGAAGAGGGGCGCCTTGAGGAGCTGGAGGTCCCGGTGATAGCCGGAGGGGAGCTTGGCGGTGACGCTCAGCGCCTCGAAGAGGCAGCCCTGAGCCGTGGCCGTCCGGCCGCGGACCAGCTCGAAGACATCCGGGTTCCGCTTCTGGGGCATGATCGAGGAGCCGGTCGTCAGGGAGGGCGGCAGGCTCACGAAGGCGAATTCGGCGGTGGCGAAGAGGACGAGGTCCGCGGCGAGGCGGCCGAGGTCCTGCATCAGCAGGCTGAGCTCGAAGAGCACCTGGGCCTCCGCCTTGCCGCGCGAAAGCTGGACGGCCGTCACCGGCTCCTGGACCTCGGCGAAGCCCAGCTTGCGGCGGGTCGTCTCCCGGTCCAGCGGCAGGCGGGGAACGCCGTAGCCCGCCGCCGAGCCGAGGGGGTTCTTCTCGATGCGGCGCGAGCAGGCCTCGATGCCCAGGGCGTCGTCGCGCAGCTCGGCGGCGAAGCCCGAGGCCCAGAGGAGGACGGAGCTGGGCATCGCCTGCTGGAGGTGGGTGTAGCCGGGGAGGACCGTCCCGGACTCCCGCTCCCCGAGCCCGTCCAGAGCGGCGGCCACTTCCTGGGCTCCGGTCGCCAGAGCCGCGACGGCATCCCTCAGGTACAGGCGCAGGGCGGCCAGCACCTGGTCGTTGCGCGAGCGGCCGAGGTGGACGCGGGCGCCGGCTTCACCGATCCGCGCCGTCAGGCGGACCTCCAGGGCGGTGTGGACGTCCTCGTCCTCCAGCGCGATCTCCCAGGCGCCCTCGGCGTGCTCCTCCTCCAGCTCCTCCAGGCCCGAGCGGATGGCCGCCAGATCTCCCGCTGCCAGGAGCCCCACCTCGTGGAGCATCTCGGCATGGGCGATCGAGGCGCGGACGTCGTAGGGGACGAGGCGGGCGTCGAGACGGTGGTCCTCGCCCGCGGTGTAGCGCAGGACGCGGCCGTCGAGGGGCTCGCCCCTGTCCCAGAGACGGCTCACGCCGCCTCCTCTTCCCGCATTTCTGCATAAGCCCGCACGAACCGAGTATAGAAGCGGGAGCCCTCCAGGATCTCGCTCTCCAGCACGAATTCGTCCGGCGTGTGGGAGCGCTCCGTCCGCCCCGGACCGCACTTGAGGGCGGGAATGCCGGCCATGAAGACCAGGTCCGAGAGGGTCGCCGAGCCGAAGAGCCGCGCCTCGGGCCGGGCGCGCAGGGCGGCGGCCACCAGCGGCTCGCCCTCGGCGGTCTCCCGCGGCAGCAGGCGGTCGGAGAGCACCCGCACCTCGCCCATCACCGCCCGCTCGATCCGCTCCACCACCTCGCGACGGCCCAGGGCCGGGGTGGTGCGGACGTCGAGTAGCGCCACGGCCTCCCCGGGCACCACGTTGCGGGCCGTGCCGGCCCGGAGCTGGGTGGGCTCCAGGGTGATGGCGCCGAGCCGGGGGTGGGGCGGGCCGAAGTCCACCCGCTCCAGGGCCACGAGGTCGTGGGCCAGGCGGCGGGCGGCGTTCTTCGCTCCCAGGATCGTGGCGTGGGCGGCGTGGCAGGCGTCGCCGTGGGTGATCAGCTCCAGGACCATGAGACCCTTCTGGGCCACCGCGACGTCGAGGCCCGTGGGCTCCCCCACCATGGCGGCGTGCGGGGGCGTGCCGCGGCGGGAGAGCTCCGCGAGCACGGCCTCGGTGCCGGTGCCGCGCGTCTCCTCCCCCTCCACCAGGGCCAGGGCGAGGGTGAACGGCAGGTCCGCCTCGCGGAAGGCGAGGAAGGCGGCCGTCATCGCCGTCACCGCGGCCTTGGCGTCGTTGGCGCCCAGGCCGTAAACCCGGCCGTCGACGGACTGCACGTCCCAGGGGTCCCGCGTCCAGCCGGGGGCCGGGGGCACGGTGTCCAGGTGCGTGTCCAGGAGCAGCAGGGGGCCGCTGCCGAGGGTGGCCAGAAGGCTGTTGCCGATGCGCGCCGCGGCGATGCCGTTGCGGGCCAGCAGGTCCGCCAGGAAATCGGCCAGCCGGGCCTCTTCGCCGGAGACCGAGCGGATGGCCGTGAGGGCCCGGTGCAGGGCGAGGATCTCGCGCTCGGGGAGCATCTCAGGAGGCTCCGCCGCCGGTGAAAGCCGCGAAGGCGGGCAGGGGGAGCTGCCCCGCCGCCTGCTCCGCCGGCGAGAGGGCGCCGACGTCCTCGACCACCAGGGTTCCCACCCCCTCGTTGGTGAACACCTCGGCCAGCAGGCCGTCCGGCAGGTCGTGGGAGAGGATGTGCACCCGCCGCACGCCGCCGTGGATGGCCGCCTCGATGGCCGAGGTCTTGGGGAGCATCCCCTTCACCAGCCCACCCTCGTCCCGCAACCTGCGCAGACCGGCGAGGTCAGTGTAGGAGACCAGGGAGCCGGGGTCGTCCGGGCGCTCCAGGATGCCCGCCGCACCGGTGAGGAAGAGGAGCTTCTCGGCCTTGAGCGCCACGGCCAGGGCCGAGGCCACGGTGTCGGCGTTGATGTTGAGCAGCGTGCCGTCGTCGGCGGCCGAGAGGGGGCTCACCACCGGCACGTAGCCGGCGTCCAGGAGCGCGATCAGCGCCTTCGGATCGACGGCGGCGACGTCGCCCACGAAGCCGTAGTCAACCAGCTCGTCCCCCACCCGCACCGGCGGCCGCTTGCGCGCCTGGATGAGCCCCGCGTCCACGCCCGAGACCCCCACCGCCGGCACTCCCACCCTGCGGCAGACGGCGAGGAGCTGGGTGTTGACCGCGCCGTTGAGCACCATGGCGGCCACCTCCAGGGCCTTCTCGTCCGTCACCCGCCGCCCCTCGACGAAGCGGGCCTCGCCGCCCAGGGCCCGGGCGAGACCGGTGGACTGGGTGCCGCCGCCGTGCACCAGGACGACGCGGATGCCCACCTGGTGGAGCACGTCGACCTGCTCGACGAGAGCGCGGGCGGTGGCCTCGCGCTCCAGGGCTCCGCCCCCGGCCTTGAGGACGAAGGTCTTGCCCTTGAAGATCCGGATGTACGGCACCGCGTGCTTCAGGGCCGTGGCCTCGGCCGTCCGCTGACCGACGTCTTTCATCGCTCTCCTCCTTGATCCCGGAGCAGGCGGTGGAGCACCGCCATCTGCGCCCACATGCGGTTGCGCGCCTCGTGGATCACGACGCTGCGCGGCCCGTCCAGCACCGCATCCTTCACCACGACGTTGCGCCGCACCGGCAGGCAGTGCATGAAGCGGCAGTCCGGTGCCGTGTCGGCGAACCAGTCCTCGCCCACGCACCAGTCGCGCAGGCCGGCCCGGAAGGCCGCCTCGGCTTCGGGGTTGCCGTAGTGAACGGGCGAGGTCCACGACTTGGCGTAGATCACGTGCGCCCCCGCCAGGGCCTCGCGGCGGTCGGCCGTCTCCCGCACCGAGCCGCCGGTGGTCTCCGCCGCCCGCCGCGCCCGGGCCAGGATCGGCTCCGGCAGCCCGAACCCCTGGGGACGGAGCACGGTGACGTCCATCCCCCGCAACGCCGCCATGTGGACGATCGCCGCCGGCACCGCCAGGGGGAGCGGCTTCGGGTGCCACGCCCAGGAGAGGACGAACCGGCCGCCGCGGGCGGGGATGCCGATATCGTCCATCGTCTTCCAATCCCCCAGGGCCTGGCAGGGGTGGTCGACGGCGGACTCCAGGTTGATCAGCGGCACGGGGCAGACTGCGGCCATGTTCAGGAAGGTCGAGTCCGCGAGGTCCGCCGCGAGGTCCACGCCGCCCGCGAACGAGCGGATGCCTAGGGCGTCGGCGTAGCTCGCCAGCACGGGGATGGCCTCCCGCACGTGCTCGGCGGCGGCGCCGTCCATCACCACGCCGTCGCGGGTCTCCAGGATCCACGTCCCCTGCCCGGGGGAGATGGCGAACGCGCTCCCCCCCAGCCGGACCATCCCCGCCTGGAGGGAGGCGAGGGTGCGCAGCGACGGATTGAAGAAGAGGAGCGCGAGGACCTTCCCCTTCAGAGCCTCCGGCTCCGGAGAGCGCTCCAGGCGCACGGCGAGCGAGAGGAGGTCCGAGACCTCCTCGGGGCCGAGCGACGCCAGGTCGAGAAAATTGAGAAAATTGTTCAAGGCCGGACCTCGGAGAGCGCCCGGGCCAGGGCCGCGACGTGGGCCTCCTCCAGCACCAGCGGCGGCAGGAGACGGACGACGTTGGGATCGCCGCTCGTCCCCGCGAGGATCCCCTTGGTCAGCAGCTCGTCGACGATCGCCCGCGCCGGCCGCGTGGTCCGCAGACCGAGGAGGAAGCCCTCGCCCTGGATGCCCGTCACCGGCCCCACCTGGCAGGTCTCGCGGATGAGTTGGGAGAGCTGCCGCACGCGCGGGAGGAGGCCATCCTCTTCGATGGCGTCGATCACGGCCTCGATCAGGGCGCAGGCCAGGGGGCCGCCGCCGAAGGTGGTCCCCAGGTCGCCCGCCTTGAGCCCCTGGCCCACGGCATCGGTCACCAGCAGGGCGCCGGCCGGGAAGCCGCCGGCGATCCCCTTGGCCGTGGTGAGGAGGTCCGGCGTCACGCCGTAGGCTTGAGCCGCGAAAGGGTGGCCCGTCCGCCCCATGCCGCACTGCACCTCGTCGAAGATCAGCAACGCCCCCGCTTCGCGGGTGAGCTCGCGGACAGCGGTCAGGTAGTCCGCTCCCATCTCGACCGCGCCGGCCATGCCCTGGACGGGCTCGAGGATGACGGCGGCCACGTCCGGCCCGAGGGCGGCGCGGAGGGCCTGCGAATCCTTGCGCGGCACGAAGGTCACGTCGAAGGGGGTGCGGGGAAAACCGTACCAGCCCTGCGACTTCCAGGTGACGGCCGCCGCTCCGGCCGTGCGGCCGTGGAACGACCCCTCCAGCGCGATGACCCGGCTTCGTCCCCCTCCCTGGGAAAAGTGGCGGAAGGCGAGGCGCAGGGCGTTCTCGTTGGCCTCGGCGCCGCTGTTGACGAGGAAGGCCCGCGTCAATCCGGCCGGACCGAAGCCCACCAGCCGCTCGGCCGCCCGGGCGCGGATGGCCAGGGGCACCGAGTTGCTCTGAAAGAACAGCTCCTCGGCCTGCCCGCCCAGGGCCGCCAGCAGCCGCGGGTGCCGGTAGCCCAGCAGGGCCACGGCGTGGCCGCCGTAGAAGTCGAGCAGCGCGCGGCCGTCGCGGGTATGGACGGTGATCCCCTCGCCCCAGACCGGCTCGACGGGGGTGTGGGCATAGACGGGCAGCAGCCAGCGGGCCTCGTCCAGATCGGCCTGGGGGATGGGTGCTACGGCGGTGTCGGTCATCGTCATCTCCTTGTCGTTCATACCCACCCCACCCCCGGCACCCTGAGACCCGCCGTCTCCGGGAATCCCAGCAGCCGGTTCATCCACTGGATCGCTCCGCCGGCCGCGCCCTTCACCAGGTTGTCCAGGGTCGAGAAGACCACCAGGTGATCGCCGTCCACGGCCACGGAGAGACGGGCGCGGTTCGTCCCCACCACGTCCTGGAGCCGGGGCGGCTCGGCGAGGACGTCCACGAAGGGCGAGGCGGCGTAGAAATCGGCCAGGGCGTGCCGCACCACCTCCGCCGTCGCGGGCCGGGCGAGGCGGGCCTGAAGCGTGGCGTAGATGCCGCGGGCGAACGGCCCGGACTGGGGGACGAAGTGGATCTCGGCATCGACGCCCGAAGCCGCCGCGGCCAGGATCCGCATCTCGGGCTCGTGGCGGTGCTTGAGCGGATTGTAGGCGAAGACGTTGCTGCGCCGCGCCGGGTGGTGGGTGGTGGCCGTGGGCGTCCGCCCCGCGCCCGTGCTGCCGGTGATGGCGACCACGGAGAGGCTCGGCTCCACCAGACCCAGCTTCAGCAAGGGGACGGCAGCCAGCAGTGTCGCCGTCACAAAACAGCCGGGGTGCCCCACGTGCCCCTCCGGCGTCTCGGCCAGGTGCTCGGGCACGGCGCAACGGAACTGGGCGAGCCGGTCCGGCGCGCCGTGGGCGTGGCCGTAGGTTTTTTCGTAGTCCGGTGCGAGCGAGAACCGGAAATCGGCGGAAATATCCACCACCTTGACAGCCGTCCCGGCCAGCTCGGCGATCGTCAGCAGCTCGTCGAGGAGAGGCGCGGCGGCGCCATGGGGCGCGGCGCAGAGGACGGCGAGGATCCCATGCCCCTCGACCACGCGCGGCAGCTCCTGCCGATTCGAGAAGCTCAGGCCCGGAAAGCACCCCGCGAGGTGCGGGAAGGCGGCCTCCACCGCGCTCCCCGCCTGGCTCTCCGAGAGCACCGCGGAGGGCCGCAGGTGCGGGTGGCCGGCCAGGAGCCGCAGCAGCTCGCCGGCCACGTACCCGGACCCGCCGAGGACCAGCGTGGGGATGATTCCGGGGACAGTTTCGCTCACCGCGCCACCACCTCGGCTGCCGGGACGCCCAGTCCCATCACCTCGCGCACCCGGACGGCCAGTTTCTCGCCGTTCGTGCGGGCGTTGATGGCAGGCACCCCCAGAGCCTCTTCGATGATCTCCGTGCCGGCCAGGTTGTCCGTGGCCGGACCGGTGACCGCCACCGGCTCGATACCGAACCGTTCGCGCAGCATGCGCACCCCGCCCCAGGCCGCCACCGGATCGTTGGCGGCGAGCACCACGGCGGTGAAGGCGGCGCGGATCTCCGCGTCCTCCAGGATGGCCGCGACACCGTAGGCCCCCAGCAGCCCGTCCCCCAGCTCGGCCACGATGACGTCCGGGCGGGCGGCGGCGAGGCGGGTCACCAGGGTGCGGGTCACGGCCGGAGCGTTCGCGGGGCTCGTGGAGACCACCCCCAGGTCGGTGAAGAGGCCGGTCGTGCGCGCCCCGGCGTCCTCCATGGCCAGCGTGTCCCGGCGCAGGGAGACACCCGTGGCCTTGAGGCCGTCCACCGTGAAGCCGCCGTGGCTGAGATGCCGCACCAGGGTGCAGGCCGCAGCCGTCTTGCCACAGTTCATGCACGAGCCGACGAGAGCCACCACCGGCACGCCGGCCGCGTCGAGCGGCGCGGCGAGGTTCAGCGTCTGATCGCCGATGCGGGCGGCGACGCCGATCCGCTCCCCCAGGTAGGGGAAGTGGAGCACGGCACCCAGCACCTCGCACTCGAAGGGCGGCCCCAGGTCCGGGTTCACCGAGTCGCAGATCCCCAGCACGCCTCCCATGTTGAGCAGGTGGATCGTGTCCCCCGGTGCCAACCGCTGGGGCAGGTGGCCGGAGTAGCCGAACAGGGCGTGCCGGTGGCCGAGGGCGCCGGCCACGACGTCCCCCTTCTTCACCTGCGCCATGCGGCCGCTGGGCAGCTCGAGCTGGCTGTAGGTCGTCTTGTCGTTCCGCACCCGCACGGCCACCACCACCCCCTCCTCGCAGGGGACGTCGGCGCTCACCCGCACCTCCCGCTTGAGCTGGCAGGCGCGGGTGACGGAGGCGATCTTGTCCAGCAGCACGGTCTTCACGACACGCCTCCGGCACCCGCCATCCTGGCGTAGAGCTCGCCCGGCAGGGAGACGATCCGCGAGAAGCCCCGCGCGTCGGCCGCCGTCCACTCGCCGGCAGCCTCGCCGTAGACGCCGCGGGAGGCGTCCCGCAGCGAGAAGGGGGACGAGACCCCCTCGACGAACACCTGGCCGGGCCGCAGCAGGAGGTGGACCTCGCCCGTCACCCGCTCCTGCGAGGAGAGGAGCAGGGCCTCGATGTCGCGGCAGACCGGATCGAGGTGCTGACCCTCGTGGACCAGATCGCCATAGATGGCGGCGACGGTCTCTTTCACCCGGAGCTGCCGGCCGGTCGAGGTCAGCTTTTCGAGCTCCCGATGGGCGGTGAGCAGCACCTCGGCGGCCGGGGCCTCGAACGCCACCCGGCCCTTGATGCCGAGGATGGTCTCCCCCAGGTGGATCCCCCGGCCGATGCCATAGCCCGCCGCCAGCGCCTCCACCTTCTCGATGAGCGCCACGGGCGCGAGGGCCTCGCCGTCCAGCGCCACGGGCAGTCCCTGCTTGAAGGCGAGCGTGTGGCGCGACGGCGCGACCGGCGCGTCGAAAGCGCCGCGGGTGAGGACCCAGGCCGATTCGGGGATCGAGGCCACGGTGTCCAGCGTCTCCTGGCCGCCGATGGTCACCCCCCAGAGGCCGCGGTTGATGGAGTAGGCGGCGCCGAAGGAGGGGACGGGGAGGTTGCGTTCCTCCAGATAAGCCACCTGCTCCGGCCGCGGCCGGGGCGTGTCCCGCACCGGCGCCAGGATCTCGAGTCCTGGCCGCAGCGTGCGCAGGGCCACCTCGAAGCGCACCTGATCGTTGCCGGCAGCCGTGGAGCCGTGGGCCACCGTGCGAGTGCCGAGCCGCTCCGCCGCCTTCGCCACCTCCTGCGCCTGGAGAACCCGCTCGGCGCCCACGCAGAGGGGGTAGACTTGGCCGCGGCGGACGTTGCCCATGATGAGGAAGCGCAGCACCTGCTGGAAGTAGGCGTCCAGGGCGTCCACCAGGAGGTGGTCCGCCGCTCCCAGAGCGCGCGACCGCGCGGCGAGCGACTCCGCCGCCGCGGCGTCGATGCCGCCCGTGTTCACCGTCACGGTGACCACCGGCCGGCCGTGGGTCTCGGCGAGCCACGGGATGCAGAAAGACGTGTCCAGCCCGCCCGAGAAGGCGAGGACGATGGGATCGGACATGGGTCTACTCCTCTCTGAGGAAGCCTTCCAGCCGCTGCAGGAGGCGCCGCTGATCGCGGGCGGAGGCCGTGGCCGCGAAGACGGTGTCGTCGCCGGCCATGGTCCCCACCAGCTCCGGCCAGCCGGCCCGGTCCATGGCGATGCCCACGGCCTGCGCCGCTCCGGCCATGGTGAAGATGACGGTGAGATAGGGCCCCGAGGGTTTGACGCCGCGCAGGAAGTGGGAGACCTCGGCCACCCCGGGATCGCGCTCGTCGTGCTCCGCCAGCCGGGCATAGCGGCCGCCCATCCAGGCCACCCCGAGGTCCCGCAGGTCGCGGCTGACGCTCGACTGAGTCACGGCGATCCCCCGCTCGCGCAGGAGATCCACCAGCTCTCCCTGGCTCCTCACCCGGTGGCTGTCGAGGATCGCGAGGATCTCCTGCTGGCGGCTTTCGCGATGTTCGTGGTCGTGGGGCATGGTCGTGGCTCTCGGCAAATCCATGCGCATGATAGCGCATGAGGCGCATGGTAAGTCAAGGAGGCCCACCCGCGGTCCAACTGGACGAACAGGGACGGGCACGGACAAACCAGGGACACGGCGACTGTAGCCCGGGTTTTCTCGTCCCTGTTGTCCCTGGCGTCCCTGTTCGTCCTTGTGTCCGTGTGGGTTGCTGGCTTGCGCGACAGAATGGATCTCGCCCGAAGCCCTCCCCGAAAAGCGGTTCCTGGTGGACGAGCTTCTCGGCTGAGCGCCAGAGGTCCGGCTCGCCCCTACTTCAGCGACACCGACACCCTCGCCCCATGCCCCTGGAGCGTCACGTGGTCGGCCTGGATTTCCACCACCGTGAAGCCCTGGATCACTTCGCCGGGGGCCACGGCGCGGCCGTCGAGGACGGCGATGGGGTGTTCCGGTGAGTAGGCGATGCCATTCAGCTTCACCACGCCGCCGCCGGGGACAGGGACCTCGCCCACGTAGGCCTTGCCCTCGGCCAGGCCCGTGGAGTCCGCGGCGGCAGGGGGGGCCGGAGCACGGATGGGTCCCGCGACGGTCGGCACCGGAGCTGGAGCAGGAGTGGGAGCCGGCGGCGGGGCCAGACGAGCCTCCTCGGCAGGAATGGGGGGAGCGGGGCTGGGCTCGGGACGCACGGCCGGTTTCTCCGGCACCGGCGGCGCGGCCTGCACCGGCGGAGCCGGCCTGAGTTGGACCTCCGGCGTCTTCGCAGCGCGCGGCGCAGGAGTCGGAGCCGGCTCCGGGGGAACGGGCCTGCTCTTCTCTTCGATGACCGGCGGCGGGGGAGCCGCCGTGACCGGGGCCGGAGCCGGCGTGGCGGCCGGCGAGGATACCTCGGCCACCTGGACGGCCGGCTTCGCGGGCCGGGCGAAGGGGCCCCAGCCGCCGAGATAGACGATTCCGAACACCAGCGCGGCGAGGACGCAGCCGGCGCCGAGCCCGGCCAGGACCGGCACGTAGGGCCTCCGCCGCTCCGGCGGATCGACCGTTCCGACGGCGTAGGGGAGGCTCGGGCGCAGGGCGTCCTGGCGCGCGGCCTCCTGGCGGGCCTTCTTCAGGGCGTCGCTGATCAGGCTCATGTGAAGTCCCCCTCCAGCTCGCGGATGGCCCGCCGCACCTGCCGCCAGGTCAGCAGGTCCGTGCCGTCCACGAAGCCGGCCAGCAGCGCCTTGTCGCAGACGGCGTTGACCAGGCGCGGGATGCCCCCCGAATAGCGGAAGACCGAGCGGATGGCCCAGGGCGTGAAAGCGGGCCGGCCGTTGGCCCCCACCACCTGCAGGCGATGCTGGATGTAGCGGGCCACCTCATGGTGCGACAGCGGCGTCAGATGATAGCGGACGGTGATGCGCTGGCGGAGCTGGCGCAGGCTGCGGTCGTTGAGCTTGTCGCGCAGCTCCGGCTGGCCGAGGAGGACGATCTGCAGCAGCTTGCGCTGGTCGGTCTCCAGGTTCGAGAGCAGCCGGATCTCCTCCAGCAGCTCGGCGCCCAGATCCTGGGCCTCGTCGATGAACAGGACCACGTCCTTGCCGGCGGAGAGCTGGTCGAGGAGGAACCGGTTGAGCGCCTCCAGGCACTCCACCCGGTCGTCCCGGGGCTCGATGCCGAGCTCGGTGAGGACGGTCCGCAGGAGCTGCGAGCTGGTCATGCACGGGTTGAGGATCAGCGCCGTGACGTAGCCCGGCCCCAGCTCGTCGAGGATGGCCCGGCAGAGGGTCGTCTTGCCGGCCCCCACCTCGCCGGTCACCTGGATGAAGCCCTTGCGCTCCCGGATACCGAACAGGATGTGATTGAACGCCTCACGGTGGCGGTCGCTGAAAAACAGGAACCGCGGGTCCGGCGTGATGTTGAACGGCGCCTCGCGGAAGCCGTAGAACTGGTCGTACATCTCAGGGGGACTCTCTCACAAAGCGGGCAGCAGGTCCGGATCAAGATCCAGAACCGGCGCGGCCGAGGCCCGAATTCCTCTCCTCTGTATACGTCAGGACGGGGGTCCGGCGTCTACGTCTTCGCTCCCTCTCCCTACTTCGCCGTCGCTGCTGCCGCACCCCCCGCCTTCAGATGCTTGTCGTACCAGGCGATATAGCGCTCGTAGCGGTCTTTCTGGTAGCTCGGCTTGACGATGCCGTGGCTCTGGTTGGGGTAGATGACCAGCTCGGTCTCGACCCCCAGCCGGCGCAGGGCCTGGTAGAGCTGCTCGGAGTTGAGGGTCGGCACGTTGACGTCGTTGCTGCCGCAGAGGACCAGGGTCGGCGTCCTGACCGTCTCCACCTGGAAGAAGGGCGACATCTTGATCCACAGGTCGGCGTTCTTCCAGGGCAGCCCCAGCTCGGCCTCCCACTCCCGTTGATAATGGTCGGTGCCGTAGTTGGCGACGTGGTTCGACTCGCTGGCGCCCGAGGTGGCGGCCTTGAAACGGGCCGTCTTGGTGATGACGTAATCGGTCAGGATGCCGCCGTAGCTCCAGCCGCCGACGCCCAGGCGGTCCGGATCGGCCACTCCCATCGCCACCGCCTCGTCGACCGCCGCCATCACGTCCTCGAAGTCCTTGTGCCCCCAGTCCGCCCAGATGGCGCGGCTGAAGTCGCGCCCGTAGCCCGTGGAGCCCCGGGGGTTGGCGGCGACCACGGCGTACCCTTGAGCGGCCAGCACCTGCCACTCGGTCTGGAACGCGGTGTTGTACTGGGCCGTGGGACCGCCGTGGATGCGCAGGATGGTGGGCAGCCGTTTACCGGGTTCTCCGGAGGGTGCGTCCGGCGGCAGGGTCAGGAAGGCGTCGACCTTGGTGCCATCGGCGCTCGTGGCCTGGATGCGCTGCACCCTCCCCAGCCGGATCCCCTTCAGGAAGTCGTCGTTGACGTGGGTGAGGGGACGCAGCGCGCCGCCCTCCACGACCGAGACCTCATAGGGGCGCTGCGGCGTGCTCTCCAGCACCGCCAGCTCGCCCTTGGCACTGACGTAGAAGCTCTGGATCGAGCGCTCTCCGTCCACCGTGCGCTCCACCGGCCCGCCGGCGGCGGGGACGCGGGCGAGGTGCTCGTTGCCACCCTCTTCGAGGAGGAAGTAGATGAGCTTGCCGTCCGGCGAGAAGCGGGGGCTCCGGACGTTGCGGTCGAGGGACCGGGTCAGGAGACGGGGCTCCCCCCCGGCCACCGGCACCACGGCCACGGAGTTGGTGGCATACCAGATGTCCTTGGGATCGCCGCCGGCCAGGTAGACGATCGACTTGCCGTCGGGGCTGAAGGCAGGCTCGCGGTCCGTGCCTGGGGAGGTGGTGACGGCCCGCGGCGTCTGGCCCGCCTTCGCCTCGACGACGAAGACGTCGCTGTTGTCGTTGGCATCCGGCTCCTGGGTGCGGTTGCTGGCGAAGGCGAGCCAGCGGCCGTCGGGAGACCAGGCCGGAGCGGAGTCCTCGTAAGGTCCGGAGGTGACCTGGATGCTGGACTTCGCCGCCACGTCGTAGATGTAAAGGTGTTGGCGCAGCTCCCGCAGATAGCCTTCGCCGTCGCGCTTGAACTGGAGACGGTGGATGACGATGGGCTTCGGGGTCTTCGCGGCGCCACCGGCCCCGGCGCCCTCGGCCTTGTCGTCGTCGTGCTCGTCCGGATCGACGTCGCCCACCACCAGCGCCAGCCGCTTGCCGTCCGGCGACCAGACGAGGTCGGAGACGTCGGCCTTGTAGTCGGTCAGCTTGACGGCCTCGCCCCCTCGGCGGTCCAGGAGCCAGACCTGGGAGTGCTTGCCGTCCCGATCGGCGAGGAAGGCGAGCCAGCGGCCGTCCGGGCTGAAGCGGGGTCTGGTCTCCGCCTTCGGGCTGGAGGTGAGCCGCAGGGGCGTGCCGCCGGCGAAGGGGAGCATGTAGACGTCGGCGTCCGAGGAGTCCTCCCTGGCGTCGAGCCGCCGCACGGTGTAGGCCACCCAGTGCCCGTCGGGGCTGATTTGGGGATCGCTCACCGTCTGCAGCGAGAAGATGTCGTCCACCTTGAGGGGGCGGGGCCCGTCGGCGGCCAGGGGGGTGGTCAGGAGAGCGGCGAGCGCCAGGCTGACCAGGACGAGGGAGTGTCGGTTCATGGGGTGACCTCGTAGAAAGGAGATAATCCTAGCAGGTCTGGCTCGACCTTCCCGCGTTTCGGTTAAAGTACCGGACGCTCAGCCACTCGACTCCGTCTCGGACGGAAGGAGATCGCATGCAGCGCAAGCTTGCCCTTTCCATCATCCTGCTTCTCGTCCTCTTCCTTCTCCCCGTGTGGGCGGAGGAGCCGGTCGACCTCGGCATGGTCAACCGTATCCGCGAAGAAGGCTTCCACCGCTCCCAGGTCATGGACACCGCGTACCACCTCACCGAGGTCCTCGGGCCCCGGCTCACCGGCTCGCCGCAGCTCAAGGCGGCGAACGACTGGACCCGGCAGCAGTTCGAAAGCTGGGGCCTGGTCAACGCCCATCTCGAAGGCTATCCGTTCGGCCGCGGCTGGAGCTACAGCGCCATCCAGGTGCGGATGCTCGCGCCCCGGACCGTCCCCCTCCTCGCCCTGCCCAAGGCCTGGTCGCCGGGCACCAACGGCCCCGTGCAGGGCGAGGCGATGCGGGTGAGCATCAAGTCCGAGAAGGACTTCGACCGCTACCGCGGCAAGCTCGCCGGCAAGGTCCTGCTGGTCGACGATCCCGGGAAGTTCGAGGAGCCGGATACTCCGGCGTTCCGGCGCTACTCGGCCGCGGACCTGGAGAAGCTCGGGTCTTACAAGGTCCCGGCGAACGACGACGATCGGGCGGAGCGGCGGAAAAGAGGGCTCGAGCGCGCGAAGCTCCGCAAAGCCCTCAACGAATTCCTGGAGAAGGAGAAGGTGGCAGCCACCGTCGAGCCGAGCGGCCTGACCAACGGCATCATCCGGGTGAGCAGCGGCGGCTCCTACACTCCGGGGGAGAGCGTGGGCGTACCGGCCGTGGTGATGGCCGCCGAGCACTACAACCAGCTCGTCCGCCTGCTGGAGAACGACGAGAAGGTGCAGCTCGAGCTCGACGTCGCCGCCCGCTACCACGACGACGACCCGCAGGCGTACAACACGGTGGCCGAGATCCCTGGAACCGACAAGAAGGACGAGATCGTCATGGCAGGTGCCCACCTCGACTCCTGGCACGCCGGCACCGGCGCCACGGACAACGGCGCCGGCTGCATGGTGGTGATGGAGGCGGCGCGCATCCTCAAGGCGTTGGGGGTCAAGCCCCGGCGCACCATCCGTTTCGCGCTGTGGACCGGCGAGGAGCAGGGGCTGATCGGCTCCCGGATGTACGTGCAGCAGCACTTCGCCAGCCGCCCCGAGAACCAGGACCCGAAGCAGAAGGACATCCCCTGGTTCCTCCGGACCGACACCTGGCCGCTCCAGCTCAAGCCCGAGCACGCCAAGGTCGCGGCCTACTTCAACCTCGACAACGGCACCGGCAAGGTGCGCGGCATCTACACCGAGGAGAACGCCGCCGTCCGTCCCATCTTCGAGGCCTGGATCGCGCCGTTCAACGACCTCGGCGTCACCACTATTACGCCGCTGCCCACTGGCGGCACCGACCACATGTCCTTCGACCGTGCCGGGTTGCCGGGTTTCCAGTTCATCCAGGACCAGATGGACTACGACACCCGCACCCACCACACCAACCTCGACACCTACGACCACCTCCGGCGCGACGACCTCATGCAGGCGTCGGTGGTGATGGCGAGCTTCCTCTACAATGCCGCGATGAGGCCTGAGCCCCTGCCGCGCAAGCCGCTGCCGCAGAAGCCGCCGGAGCCCAGGAAGAAGGCCGGAAAGGTTGGAGAGGAGGAGAGCACGCAGTGAGAACACGCCGGCTGGGAAAGAACGGGCCCACCGTCTCGGCGCTGGGCCTCGGCTGCATGGGGATGTCCGACTTCTACGCCGGCAGGGACGACCAGGAGTCGCTCGCCACCCTGGAGCGGGCCCTGGAGCTGGGGATCACCTTCTTCGACACGGCCGACATGTACGGCCCCTACACCAACGAGGAGCTGGTGGGGCGCTTCCTGCGCAGTGAACGGGGCCGGCGGGAACGGGTGGTGCTGGCCACCAAGTTCGGCATCGTCCGCGACCCCGCCAACCCGCAGGTGCGCGGCATCAACGGCCGGCCGGAGTACGTCCGCCAGGCCTGCGAGGGGAGCCTCGGCCGCCTCGGGGTGGAGACGATCGACTTCTATTACCTCCACCGGGTGGACCCCGCGACCCCCATCGAAGAGACGGTGGAGGCCATGGCCAGGCTCGTCCAGGAGGGGAAGGTCCGCCACCTCGGCCTCTCGGAGGTGAGCCCGGAGACGTTGCGCCGGGCCTGCGGCGTCCACCCCATCGCCGCCGTGCAGTCCGAGTACTCGCTGTGGAGCCGCGACCCCGAGGACGGCGCCCTCGCCGCCTGTCGCGAGCTGGGGGTGGGCTTCGTTCCCTACAGCCCGCTGGGCCGCGGCTTCCTCACCGGTCAGATCCAGCGCTTCGAGGACCTGGAGCCGGACGACTACCGCCGCCACTCTCCCCGCTTCCAGGGCGAGAACTTCCAGAAGAACCTGGACCTGGTGAAGCGCATCAGGGAAATCGCCGCCGCCAAGCGGTGCACGCCGGCCCAGCTCGCCCTCGCCTGGGTGCTGGCCCAGGGGGAGGACGTCGTGCCCATCCCCGGCACCAAGCGTCGCAAGTACCTGGAGGAGAACGTCGGCGCCCTGAACGTCGAGCTGACCGCGGACGACCTGCGGCGCATCGACGAGATCGCCCCCAAGGGGGTCGCCGCCGGAACGCGGTACCCGGAAGCGATGATGGCGGCGGTCAATCGGTAGGCCGGGCGGGGATCGTCCCCGCCCCTACCCCTTGTCCTCGTCCTCGTCCGATCCATCCGGCTCCACCCAGATGCGACCGTCGCGGGCGATGAGGAAGTGGGCCACCTCCGGCCCCCAGGTGCCGGCGGGATAGAACGGCAGGTCGGAGTGCCCCTGGTCTTCCCAGTACTCGAGGATGGGCATGACGATCTTCCACGCCTCCTCCACCTGGTCGCGGCGCATGAACTGCGTCTGATCGCCCAGGATGACGTCCAGCAGCAGGGTCTCGTAGGCCTCGGGCTCGGGGACGTTGAAAGCCTCCTTGTAGGTGAAACGCGTCTCCACCCGGGCGAGGCGCATGTTCGACCCTGGCCGCTTGGCCTGGAAGCGCATGACGATCCCCTCCTGCGGCTGCAGGCGCAGCAGCAGCCGGTTGGGCTCCATCTCGCCGATGGCCGAGGCGGGGAAGGCCTGGTGCGGCACCGGCCGGAACTGGATGCAGACCTCCGAGGCGTGCACCGGCAGCCGCTTGCCCGTGCGCAGGTAGAAGGGGACGTCCTGCCAGCGCCAATTGTCGACGAACAGCTTGAGGGCGACGAAGGTCTCGGTCGTCGAATGGGGATCGACCCCCGGCTCGCTGCGGTAGCCCGGCACCTTCTCGCCGGCCACCAGGCCCGGCCCGTACTGGCCGCGCTCGACGAGCTCGTGCACCGTCCCCGGGGTCAGGCGGCGGACGGCCCGCAGCACGTCCAGCTTCTTGTTGCGCAGCTCGTCCGCCTCGAAGGTCACCGGCGGCTCCATGGCCACCAGGCAGAGCACCTGAAGGAGGTGGTTCTGCACCATGTCGCGCAGGGCCCCGGCGTGCTCGTAGTAGCCGCCGCGCGTGCCCACCCCCTCCTGCTCGGCGACGGTGATCTGCACCGAGTCGATGTAGCGGCGGTTCCACAGCGGCTCGTGGACCGTGTTGGCGAAGCGGAAGGCCAGAATGTTCTGCACCGGCTCCTTGCCCAGGTAATGGTCGATGCGGTAGATCTGGCTCTCGTCGACCAAGCCGCCGAGGAAGCCGTCGAGCTCCCGGGCGCTGTCCAGGTCGTGCCCGAAGGGCTTCTCGAACACCACCCGGGCCCGCCCGGCGTCGGTCACCAGGTTGACGTCGTGGAGCTGGCGGGCGATGAGCTGCATCACCGAGGGCGGCGTCGCGAGGTAGAAGACGCGGGTGGCCGGCTTCCCCCACTCGTGGTCCAGGCCGTCCAACTGCTCCGCCAGCCGGGAGAACGCCGTGGCGTCGGCGAAGTCCGCTTTGTCGTAGGCCAGGTGGGCGGCGAAGCGTCCCCAGGGCTCGTCCTCCGCCTTGCCTCGGCGGCTGAACTGGTCGACCCCCTCGCGCAGGTGCTGCACGTAGACGGCCGGGTCCATCTCCTTGAGGTCCAAGGCGATGACCTTGAAGGAGTCGCCCAGGGTCTTGTCCAGCCAGAGATTATAGAGGGCGGGGATCAGCTTGCGCCAGGTCAGGTCGCCGCCGCCGCCGAAGATCACGAAGGCCGTCGGGTTCTTCACGGTCACGATTTCTCCTCCCCGCCAGGGATTTCGAGCCCCAGCTCGCCCAGCGCGGCCCGCGTCGAAGCATAGTCGCGGTGCCAGATCTCGATCATCCCCAGCCGGGAGGCCACCTCGGCGAACATGTGCCGGTCGTCGACGTAGACCACCTGGGCCGGCTCGGCCTGCGCGACGTCGAGAGCGATGCGGAAGATGTCCTCGTCCGGCTTGCGGAAGTGGACGTAGCTCGAGACGACGAAGATGTCGACGAACTCCTTGAGCTTGAACCGCCGGATGCGGTCCTGCGTCAGCTCCCGCCCTTCGTTGCTCACCACCACCACCCGCAGCCCGTGCCTCGCCTTGATCCGCTTGTACATCTCGATCATGTCCGGAAAGCAGCGGGCCTGCTCCAGCATGAAGTCCACCACCTGCTGCTCGCTGAAGCCCCGCGGCTCCCAGAAGACGACGCGGCGCAGGTACTCGGAGAGGCTGATCTTGCCGGCCTCGTAGGTATCGTAGGTGAGGTGGTGGCGCTCGTCCATCTCTCCGGGGTCGATGCCGAAGTGGGAGGCCACGAGCTGGCGCAGCCCGCGATCCCAGCCGTTGGTCAGCAGCACGCCTCCCAGGTCGGTGAACAGGTGGGTGATCTCGGTCGTCTCCGTCATCGTGGTCATTGCGACACTCCGCTCTCCTCCAGCCGGGCGACGGCGGCCGTCGCCAGCAGGTCGTCCAAGGCGCTGCGTCCGGCCTCGGCAGTCACGACGCCGCGGGGCAGGTAGGCCACCATCCAGGCGCGACGGTCCCCCTCCCTCACCTTCACCCGCTGGCTGTCCGTGATAGGGGTGCCGAACGGCCCTGAGGCGTCGGCCAGCAGCGGCTTGCCTTCGAGGTTGAACGGGCCGCGCAGCGACTCGTAGCTCTCGCCGGCGCGGCCCGCCCGCAGCACCACGGGCGGAGTGAAGCTCCCCTCCGCCACCACGCAGCAGGGGACGGCGAGCGCCACCGAGAGGCAGTTGTTGAGGTCCACCAGAGGGTGGATGACCGGCAGGTCCTCCCCCTTGAGCACCCGCCGCAGCAGGGCCTCGGAGGACGGCCGGTAGCGCGTGGGATCGCAGCCCGCGGCCCGGAAGAGGCTGCGCAGCGCCGCCACCGTGGGATCGGCCGAGAGGCTCTCGGGAGCGAAGCGGGAGCGGGCCCCCTCGCTCACTCCCCGGCGCAGGGCCGCCAGCGCCTCCTCCCGGCCGGCGACGAGCTCGACGTGGAACCAGAGCAGGTCCCAGCCGTCGAGCTCGAGACAGACGGGAAAGAGAACGGCTTCCATGGCCGGGGATCTTGACACAGCCGGCGGATCAACGCACCGGCTCCGGTCAGAAGCCCGGTCCGGGCACCGCGAAGCCCGCAGCGGGCATGGCGAGGCCACTCCGGGCCTCGCGATGCCTGCGTCCGGCTTCGCGAGGCCCGCGCCAGGCGGAGCGATTCTCTTCTTACGGGCAGGTGGCGAATGCGCTGGAGTCGAGGATCGGCTGGAAGGGCGTCCCCAGGGGGTTGTCGTACTCCTTCGAGGTCCCCTTCAGGGTATCGGTGACGACGATGCGGACCTTCACGTCGGTCAAGCCTCCGGCGTAGACCCAGTACCGGTTGTTGAAGCCGCAGGCGTTCAGGACCTTGATCACCATCTCGACGTTGGAGTCGGCGAAGAACCAGAAGTAGCCCGTGTCGCTCGTCAACGCCACGGCCTGGCCCACGCCCGTCTTGCCGTCCGCGGTCTGCCACTCGACGTCAACCCGGAAGCGGTTGGCGTTGAGGAGCAGCGCCGTGGAATCCGGGGCGGAGCCCGCCAGCAGCTCTTCCTCCGGCGCCAGGAGACCCTCCGAAACGTCAGCCCCGGAGGCCGCCGTCGAGCAGGTGGAGAAGGCGTCGGTGTCCAAGAGGGGCTTAAACGGCGTGCCCTGAGTGTTCTTGTAAGTCTTCACGGTCCCCGTCGACATATCGGTGACCGTGGTCGTGACCTCCACGTCCGTCAGGCCGCCGGCGTAGACCCAGAAGCGCTGGTTGAAGGTACAGGCGTCCAGCACCTTGAGGACCATCTCGACGTTGCTGGCGCCGAAGAACCAGAAGTAGCCGGTATCGCCCGTGACCGGCACCGCCTGCCCGACACCACTGCTGCCGTTGGGGATCTTCCAGGCCGTCTCCACCTTGAAGCGGCCGTTGCTGAGGCAGAGGGCGGTCGGACCGGGGACGCAGCCCGGGATTGCGGTGACGCCGGGGTTGGTGATCGTGAGCTCCGGGATTCCGGAGGCCCGGAAGGTCACTGCGGAGTTGTAGTCGACCGCCGGAACCGAGCCCTCCGGGGACACGCGGAGCTCGTCCCCCAGGTAGCTCTTCCCATCGATCAGAAAAAGAGTGTCGAACGGGAACCAAGTGCCCTCGCATGGTAAAGGCCAACAATGGACCCATTTCCATGGCCAACGGAACGAGAGGGCAGC
This sequence comes from Thermoanaerobaculia bacterium, assembly GCA_036264085.1. Lineage (GTDB taxonomy): Bacteria > Acidobacteriota > Thermoanaerobaculia > Multivoradales > UBA5704 > DATARR01. Next base: position 73,555 of record DATARR010000161.1, read on the forward strand.
AGGGCCGCTGTGCTGGTGAAGATCAGCGACGACTTCGCCCTGGCGAAGGAGCTGAACGTGCTGCGTCAGAGAGCTGCTACCGGCGAATTCGGCAGTCGTCTCGAATCCGGCCGCGGTCTTCGTGGTCCGGAGTCGGCCCAAGGCGAGCCCCGGCTTGCCGTCGATCGATCCGGTCGTGCTGGCCTCAAGAAAAGCCCCGGCCGGAGCGCTCGCCGAGGGATCGATGGGGTCAAACGAGAAGCTTGCGGGACCGGAGCGCCCGAGGTCCACCGCGACCCCCTCATTCCCCGTGGAGCCGATATTGCCGACCGTGAGCTTGTCGCTCGCGGGAGTCAGGATGGCGTTCCCCATGACGCTGAACGGCACATGGTTCAGGAGCACCTGCTCCTTGGCGACGTTGAAGGATGGAATACCTTGTCCACGGATCTCGACCCGCTCCAGGGTGTCGAATCTGACACTTAGATTTTCTGGAGTCATTTTTACGAAATCGGTTAGGATGGTCGGCCCTCCGGAGATCGTGATGCTTGCCCCACCGTTAAATGACACTCCGCCACTTAGGCCGTCTTTGGCGGAAAAATCAATATGTACGTCAGTGTGCTTCACGACGTACTTTATGATTTTTTTCCAAGGGATATCGGCCTTGGAGTCCTGCTCTGTGGGCCGGAAACCCTGCCGGTGAAATACTAGATTCCCGTTCAGGTAGGCGTCGATTGTCACGGTGGTGTCTTCCCCTAAGCCGGCCTGGAATTCTTTCTGATCGCCGCCGATATTGACGGCCCGAATCATCATCCCCACCTGGGACGGGACGCCTGGACCACTACCCACGAAGCTGAACTCCTGTGCGCTGCCGGTGTCCAGCAGATCGACGGGTGCGAAGTAGCCGTCCCAACCACCGCTCTTGCCGACGTCGATGGCGACGCCATCGTCTCCGCTGAGGCCGATGTTCGACACCACCAGATTGCCGGCCGCATCCGCAGAGAGCCTGGCCTTGCCGAGCGCCTGGTGGGGCACTCCGGCAGAAGACGTCCCGATCCGCGACAGGTTGTCGATGCTGATCCCGCCCTGCGCACCGCCGGGGCCCCGCAAGGAGAACGAGGTGATCGGAGCCGAGTTGTCGATGAAACCGACGAAGCCTGACAGGGGCGGCTTCAGGATGCAGGTCTGACCGTTCACCAACAAAATCCAGTCTTCCGAAGCGTGATAGTCGAAGCCAACCGCGTTGCCATTGTTCGAGAGGGAGAACTTCACTCCGCTCGCAAAGTCCCGGAAGTGCAGCTCACGGGAGCCCAGAAGCGATCCCCCGCTCAAGACCTGGATGGTCACCGGAGTGGGGGAAAGGGACGTCAGCAGGAGTCCGCCTGACGGGGCAAAGGGTGTCGGATAGATCCCATCCGCCGCAGACTCGAAGCCCTCCGTCACCTTGCCGGTGGCAGCCGCCTCCCACGCGGCTCGATTGGTGAAGACGGTAACGGTGGCAAAGGCAGGCCGGGACGTAGCGGCGAGCGCGATCAGCAAGCCGGCGACCAGGTACGGGGCGAATCTCTTGTCTCTCATCGTTCCTCCTGGAAGAGTGATTGGACTGCGCTCCCAGGTAGGGCAATGGACATGCCCGGCGATCCCAAGGCGACCCCCTGGACGCTAAGCAACTGGAAAACAAGGAGTTATGCCTGTGATGAGTAGGGGCTCGACGCGGCGGACGAAGCCCGAGTACGGGTACTCACACCATAGTTATGGCGGCAGTACCAGATGCGCTCGACGGGCTCAGTGAGGATGGAACCGGGCCTCGTAGCGCCGGATCAGCGCCATGGTCGACGAGGTCTCGGCGGCGACGCGGCGGGGCCGGCGCCACGGCTGGCTGTGCAGGCGCTGGCGGCGGCCGAAGATCTCGGCGTCGGGGCGCAGGTCGGCCCCGTGATGGACGTCCTGCAGGTACTCGACGACCAAGTCCACGGCGCTCCGGCGATGGGGCGCGCCTGGATCGACGTGCCGCGGCGTCGGGGGCTTGACGGGTCGATCGAACATGAAGAACTCTCCTGGCTCCGGAAACTCCGGGGCGCCTACCCTTGTATACGGCCCACCCGGCCCGACCATCCAAGGGCGGCCCTCACCAGTTAGAGCGCACGAGACGGGAAAAGGTTTCGGGGTCGGCGTCAAAAAGATAAAAACCGCCCGGCACAGCGCTTGCTGCCCTCACGGTTGAAAGGAGGGCGTTCCGATGCAGAACCATGAGGGCGAGCTGTGGAAGGGGGCGGTGGCGGGTCTCGCCGCCGGCCTCGCGGCCACCTACGTCATGACCCAGTTCCAGAGCCTTTCGGGGAAAGTCGCGAAGGCGCTGGAGACGGACGAGCCCGAGAACCCCCAGCACGCCGCTGACCGCGGCAAGGAGGAGAGCGGAGAGCGCGAGGGCCAGCAGGGCGAGGACGCGACGGTGAAGACGGCGGCGGCGATCTCGCACGGCCTCTTCCACCACGAGCTCACCCGCGAGGAGAAGAAGGTCGCGGGACCGGCCGTGCACTACGGTTTCGGCACCCTCACGGGGGGCGCGTACGGCGCCCTGGCCGAGGTGGCGCCGGCGGTCACCCGCGGCGCCGGGCTGCCGTTCGGCTCGGCGGTCTGGCTGGGTGCGGACGAGATCGCCGTGCCGGCGTTCCGGCTCTCCGGGCCGCCGCTCTCCCAGCCGCCGGCGGTGCACGCCCGAGCCCTGGCGGCCCACCTGGTCTACGGCCTGGCCCTGGAGACGGCGCGGCGGCTGGTGCGGCGCGTCCTCTAGTCCTCTAGCGCGTGGGCAGGCCGGCCCTCAGCACGACGAGGTCGCGCGCCATCCGGGGATCGAACCAGACGATGCCATCCCGGCCGCGCCGGCTCGGCCAGGGGCGCGCCCCTTCGAAGGGCAGCGAGGTGAGCGCGAGCTGCGGCCCGGGGAGGGCCTGGCCCGTCGAGAGGTGGAGCGTCCAGAGCTGCCAGGGCGCGGTGCCCTCAGGCCCGCGGGTCACCGCCCGCACCCGGTCCGGAGCGGGCTGATCGGCGACCAGGACGGTGCGGATTCCGGGGAAGACAAAGCGGCGGCTCTCGGCGCCGCTGCCGGCGTCCAGGATCCGCAGGTCGCTCCCGGCCGCGCTCCTCTCCAGCAAGGCAATGTGTCCGTCGGGGAGAAAGGAGGCGCGGGCGCCCTCGCCGCCGAGCGTCGCCACGAGCGCGCCCGTGGCGCCGTCGCGGAGCTGGAGGGCGTTCGGGGTGCGCAGCAGCCCGCGGTCGGCCGATGGGCTCAAAATCCAGCTCAGGTTGCTCGCCGTCGTCTCCGTCGCCCGGCCGGTGGCCGTCAGCCGGCCGGTGGCCACGTCGAGCTCGAAGATCGAGAACGTCGTCGGATGCGAGTGCGCGGCCAGGGGCGCCCAGTAAGAGTCGATATAGTAGAGCCGGACGCGGCCGGGGCCGGAGAAGGCCAGGACCGTCCGCTCATGATACTGGTCCGCCACGCGAACGGAAGCGAGCAGACGGCCGGAGGCGATCTCCGTCACGGTCAGCCGGTCGTTCTGGGCGACGGCGGCGAAGCGGCCGTCGGGAGAGAGGGCAAAGGCGGATGGCGCCCCCGGCACGAAGACCCGGGTGGGCTGCGGCGAGGCGCCACGCCGGCGGAGGTCGAGAGAGAGCAGTTCCAGCTCCCTCTGGCGGAAACCGGCCGCGTCCCCGGCCGGCGCCTCCAGCCAGAACGCCCGCCCGCCATCGGCGGAGAAGCTCACGAGAGACGGCCGGTCCAGCGACGGGATGCCGAAGCCGGCGCGCACGAACCGGCCCGAGCCGACGTCGAAGAGGAACCCGGGGCGAGAGCCGCCGCGATGGGCAGCCTGGCCGTAGAGAGCGATCCAGGAGCCGGCCGGGGACGGTACCACGCCGTGCACGCTCACCAGGTCCTCCGGCGCCGGGGTCTCGAACCACCGGGTGTAGCCCGCCAGACCGAGCGACGCCGGCAGCAGCGCGCTCCAGAGGACGAGCGACAGGGCGCGATGTCCGCGGCGCAGGTCGGTGCGCCCACGGATCACCTGCGCCGCGCCGGCCGCGGCCGTCGCCAGCAGCGCCGCCGAGCCGACCGCAATCTCCATGTACTGGAGCAGGGTGAGGTGCTGGGTGGCCTCCGGCCCGAAGCGCCCCCAGCCCGCGATCCCCGCTCCGTCGCGCGCCAGGACCTTCAGGCAGGTCCAGACGACGGTGGCCGTGGCGCCCAGCGCGACGAGATCGACGAGAAGCCAGGGAGATCGCGAGCGGAGGATCACGCCGGCGGCATGGGAGACGGCGACGGCCAGCAGGAGGGCTCCCAGCCAGACGGCGGCGATCTCGGGCCGGCTGAACGCCACCCAGGTCGTCCCCCAGGAGCCGCTGGGATCCGGGATGCCGCCCAGCAGCGAGGTGGGCAGCAGGACGAGGAGCCCCGCCCCGGCCGCCAGCGCCGCGGCCGCCGCCAGCTTGCCGGCCCAGATCGCGCCGCCCGGCAGTGGCCGCGCGAAGTAGAAGCCCAGCCGGCGCTCGGCGATGTCGCGGACGACCACCGAGCCGCCCAGCAGCAGGGCGAAGACGAAGCTGAGGACGAGGGCGAGGCTCAGCGCCACGCCGTTCCTCAGCTCGGCGGGAGCCACGGCCGGCATCCCCGGCAGCAGCGGCACCAGCGGGGGAATGAGCCCCAGGGCCAGGGCCGCCACGGCGAGCAGCCGCCGCTCCACGATTTCGCGCTCGAAGACCGCGAGGAAGCCCCTCATCGTCCCGCCTCCTCGCCGGTGAGAGCGATGAAGATCTCTTCCAGGGTGAGTGCCGAGACCTCCGGCCCGCCCTCCTCCGGCGAGCCCAGGCGCTCCTCGTCATACTGGGCGACCACCGCCTCGATCCCCCAGCCGCGGGACGCCACCGCCACCGGCGCCAGGGCTTCGAGCCGATCCCATTCCCTGCGAGCCTCCTCTCTCCCGGCGGACGGGAGGGAGGCTGGGAGAGAGGGGGTTGGGGGAGTGAGGGCCGCCGGGAAGCTCAGCCGGCGGAAACGGTGCTTGAGGGCGTCCATCTCCTCGTCGAGCACGAGCCTCCCCTGCCGCAGCACGGCCACCCGGTCGGCGATCCGCTCGACCCCCGCCAGGTCGTGGCTGGTGATGAACACCGTCGTCCCGCGGTCGGCCAGCTCGCCGATCAGCTCCTCGAAGACCGCCTTGCGGGCCACGGCGTCGAGCCCCAGGGTGGGATCGTCCAGCACCAGCAGCCGCGGCGTGCTGGCCAGCGCCAAGGCGAGCGCCACTTGTGCCCTCTGCCCCTTGGACAGCCGGCCGCAGGGGATCTCCGCGGGCACTCCAAACCGCTTCAGCCGCGCCTCGACCCCCGCCGCGTCCCAGCGTGGATAGAGGCGGGAGCAGAACCGCGCGATCCGCCATGAGCTCATGGCGGGGGGCATGTCGGGATCCTCCGGCACCACCCCCACGTCCTCCAGGATGGCCGCGCGTTGCGTCCAGACGTCCCGCCCCAGGAGGGAGACGCGGCCGGCCGCCGGTCTCTGCTCCCCCAGCAGGCAGCGGACGAGGGACGACTTCCCCGCCCCATTGCGGCCGAGCACGGCGTAGACCGCTCCTTCCGGCACCGCGAGCGAGACGTCGTCGAGGGCCAGCCGGTCGCCGTAGCGGACGGTCAGCCCCTCCAGGACGATCGGATTCATCTCTCTTCTCCTTCGGCTTTTCCGTTCCCCCCGTTCCCGTCCTTGAGGCTTCGCCAGGCCGCCTCCAGCGCGGCGATGGTCTCTTCGCGGCTGACACCCAGGGTCACGGCCAGACTGGCGTAGCGCACCGCCTCCTCCCGCAGCCGGCCGATGCGCTGGGCGTCGGAGGCGGCCGGCGGCGAGTCGGCGACGAACGTCCCCTCCCCGCGACGGACGGTGAGGACGCCCGCGTCGGTGAGGCGCTGGTAGGCCTTGAACACCGTGGCGGGATTGACCTGCAGATCCTTCGCGAGATCGCGTACCGACGGCACCGCCGTCCCCGAAGGCAGAGCGCCGCGCGCCACCAGGTGCTGGACCCCCTCCTCGATCTGTCGCCAGATCGGGCGGGCGTCGCGGGGGTCGATGCGCAGGGCGGTGGGCATGGGGGCTTAGTGTACCAAGCCAATAATACACCACCAACCCCGCTGGTTCTGGTAGGCTTCTCTTTAGAGGAAGAAGAGGAATGCGCGCAGTCGTGCTCTATCCGGGTGAGGACGGTTACTGGGTGGCGGAATGCCCCTCGCTTCCCGGTTGCATCAGCCAAGGCGGCACCAAGCCCGAAGCCCTGACCAATATCAAAGAGGCCATCGAGGGCTGGTTGGAGACAGCCCAAGCCCACGGGCAGTCCATCCCGGAGGAGCGCTTCGAAGTCAGACGCGCAACAGCTTGAGGGGTGTCATCGCCGAGGACCGCAGAAGTCGGGCTTAAGCGGCAGCCCTAGGGTATTTCTTGTACAGAAAGCTTTCCAGGTCGGCGCGTTCCTGAGCATGCTCGATGGTGATCGCCACCAACTGCCCCTCCGCGTCAGTCTCAACAAGGGTGTTCTCATCAAGGTCGCGACTGTCGACCACGATCCCTTCCTTGAAAGTGATCTGCAGCGTGTCGGTGTCTGCGAAGTATTCAACCCTCATCGTCGTCCTCCTTGAATCGCCGATCGAAGAACGCGTTGTGAACGGTCTGCCGGTCTTCCAGGAGAACGACTCGGAGATACCGGCCTTCGGCCTCGTCGATTCGCCCCCACAGGCGAATCCTACCATCCGCCTGGACGTGTTCGCGAAGAGGGTTCCCGATCACGCGTTCGATCCATTCCGCTTCAATCTGCCGCCGGTCTGGCCGGTCGCGGTTGTGGAGGAAGTACTGGGTGAACTTCATCGCAGGCCCCGTCAGGCCCCCAGCAACTCCATCACCCTCCCCACCGCCTCCCCCGGTGCCACCAAGCGCTTCTCCCGGTCGCGCCGCAGCGACACCTCGACCTTCCCCTCCGCCAGCGACTTGGCGCCGACGGTGACCCGCACCGGGATGCCGATCAGGTCGGCGTCCTTGAACTTGACGCCCGGGCGCTCGTCGCGGTCGTCGAAGAGGACGTCCGCTTGCCTTTCCTGGAGCTGGGCGTAGAGCTCCTCGGCCGTGCGCTTGACCTCAGCGTCCTCGGGGTTGACGGCGATGAGCAGCACCTCGAACGGCGCCAGCGGACGGGGCCAGACGATGCCGTCCTTGTCGTGGTTCTGCTCGATGGCTGCGGCCACCGTGCGGCCGATCCCCAGGCCGTAGCAGCCCATGATCATCGGATGGTCGTTTCCCTCCTCGTCCGTGAAGTTGCAGCCCAGCTTCTCGGAGTACTTGGTGCCGAGCTTGAAGATGTGCCCCACCTCGATCCCACGGAACAGCTCGAGGGTCCCGTCGCAGCGCGGGCAGGGGTCGCCGCCGGTGACCAGCACGAGGTCGGTCCAGTCGGCGAGGTCCACGTCCCGGCCCCAGTTGACGTTGACGTAGTGGGCGTCCCCCTGGTTGGCGCCGGTGACGAAGTTGGTGAGGCCGCGGATCGACTCGTCGGCCACGATGGGGATGCCCTTGAGGCCCACCGGGCCGGCGAAGCCCACGGGCGCGCCGGTCGCCGCGCGCACCTTCTCCTCGCTCGCGAGCGCCAGGTGCTCGACGTCGAAGTGGTTGAGCAGCTTGATCTCGTTGATCTCCCGGTCGCCGCGGATCAGGGCCGCCACCAGACCCTTCTCGGTCTCGTAGATCAGCGTCTTGACCAGCCGCTTGGGCGAGACCTTGAGGAAACGGGCCACCTCCTCGATCGTATGCTTGCCCGGCGTCGCCACCTCCTCCAGGGCCTGCGGCGGATGGGCCGCGGAGCTGGCGGGCTCCAGCTTGCGGGTCTCGGCTTTCTCCACGTTGGCGGCGTAGCCGCAGGAGGGGCAGCGGACGACGGCGCTCTCGCCCGTCTCGGCCACCACCATGAACTCGTGCGAGGCCGAGCCGCCGATGGTGCCGGTGTCCGCCTCGACCATGGTGTAGTCGAGCTGGCAGGCCTCGAAGATCCGGCAATAGGCGGCGCGCATGGCCTCGTAGTCCGCGTCGAGGCTGGCGGCGTCGGCGCCGAAGGAGTAGGCGTCCTTCATCAGGAACTCGCGGCCGCGCATGAGGCCGAAGCGGGGGCGGATCTCGTCGCGGAACTTGGTCTGGATCTGGTAGAGGTTGAACGGGAGCTGGCGATAGCTCTTCACGTCCCGCCGCACCGTGTCGGTGATGACCTCCTCATGGGTGGGGCCGAAGACGAAGTCCCGCTCGTGGCGGTCCTTGATGCGCAGCAGCTCCTTGCCGTAGCGCTGCCAGCGGCCGGACTCCACCCACAGCTCGGCCGGCTGGATGGCGGGCATGGACAGCTCGACGGCGCCGGCCGCGTTCATCTCGCGGCGGACGATGGCCATCAGCTTCTGCAGGCTCCGCCAGCCGAAAGGCAGATAGGTGTAGATGCCGGCCGCGACCTTCTTGATCAGGCCGGCGCGCACCATGAGCTGGTGGCTGATCACCTCGGCGTCGTTCGGCACCTCGCGGGTGGTGTATAGGTAAAAACGGCTCCAGCGCATCGGCTCCTCCGATCGGGACTGCCCCGAAGGGCGACATTGTACATGAGGCACTCTTCAGGCCACGGCAAGGACGGTCCGAACGGGTCCCTCTCCCGGTGGCGAGGTGCCATCCGGGTTCGACCGGGCATTCAGGAGGCGCATCGCGATCGGCGGCGCTCATGCCGGGAACACCGCCCGCAGCCCCGCCCGTTGGCGGGAACCAGATCACGTCACCGAGCCGAATCTCCTCTCGGTTCTGTCTGGCCCAGCGGGTGGGTGTGCCGTGCCGTCCGGGCCCTTGGATGGAACGTGACGCTTGTACCGACCGGGTCGAGGCACAGTGAAATGCCGGCGCGACGATCGGGAGATCAGGCATCGCGACACGAGGCATCCGATTTAGCAACTAAGCTAAGCCTCTGCGCCTTCCTCTACAACCCCTCCACCTGCAGTTTCTGCCGACTTTATCCGCAGTGGTTTTAAGAAATGCAGAGGAAGGGGAAGCCGATGATGACGGCAAGCGACTACGACGAGCGGCCACCAGCCGAACTTCACCGCGGACAGTTCCTCGAAATGTGGCGCTGCTTCGCACTCGAAAAATAGTTGATCGAGAAGGTTAGCTTCAGCCCGATCCACGCACACATTCGTGAGGGTAGCGCCATGAGGCCCTCCACCAGTGTAAAGATGCTCCTCTGTCGCCTCGTCCGGGAACCAATACTGGAAGGCACAATGACTCAGGAACTCCCGCCTGAGGGTCGTGATCTCCTCATATATCGTATGCTCATTGAACAGCGCTGCCCACACTGCAATCAGCGGGTACAAGATGCTCCCCGCTGTTACTTCCTTTCGGTATTCATCCTCTCGGAGCTTCGGGTGCAATAGGAGCTCGCCATAAGCCTTTACTATGGATGGATAGCGCCCGTGACTCCGAAGGGCAAAACTCGCGCGCTGGAGGATCTCACGGAGCCATTCTTTCATGTCGTCGGTATTGCCTGCGTAGTGCGCCAAAAGGAGGAGCACGATCGCCACGTCGATGGCTTGATCTTCGGTGGCCGGCAGCAGAAGCACTGGATTGTTTGCAATCATGGCCTTGGCGGCTTGGCCGAGCCCCATCGCCTGCTCAAGGAGCTGGGTCCTCTCCTCAGCTTGGTCCTCAGCCACGCGAGTCGCGGTCCAGAAAACCCAGAGGCCGGTTACTCCAACTCGGCCGATCAGATCGAAGAGCTTGAGATTTATGTCCACGCTACAGGAGCCCCTGACCGCTGTGGATAAGCCATGAAGCTTGCTCACATTGGGAAGCACAGACCCCGTAATGAAGTCACCGCAGATCTCCTGGTAAGCCTCATAGATAGACAGGAAAGCGACCCGCACAGCCTCCGCGTCTTTTGTGTTCAAACTTGCAAATTTTTTTAATATCGCCCAGCCATGAAGCAAAGTGAACTCACCAGCTAAGAATGCCGCTTCGGTGTTTCCAGCGTCGCGGCACCAGGCGAAGAGAATCCTCAGACAGAGACTCATCTGCCGAATCGCCGTGACCTGCGCCGCTACGTCCGTGTCCCGCACCGCTGCCAGAGATCGGATTAACGCTGTAAACTGAACAAATGAACTCTCAGGCTCGTCGAGCAGCGCGAGCGCCTTCCGAAGGCTCGACCTGGCGCCGACTGGAAGTAGTTCCTCACGCAGAAAGCTCGATTGAATCAGCATCGCAAGCTTGTCTCCGTTCCACTCCTCGAAAGAGACTGTGCTGCTCGAATGCTGTTCGATGAACCCCACCAAGTCCGGGCGGACTTCCTCCCGCACATCTCCACCAAGGCAGATACACACCACGATTGGCTTGCCACGATGCTCCGGTGGCAATCTGTTTCTTACGTAGACTTCCAGAATCGCGACGAGAGATGGGCGCAGTGCCTGAACATCGCCCTCCCACTCTCGTCGAGTGAGGTCGCCAGCCTTGATTGAAAATAGATAAACCTTCTCATCACCATCGCCAATCTTGCCGACTGCGCCAACGTCGACGCCGTCTTGTCGGGTACCTCGTCGTGGGCGCGAGAAGACCGTTAGCCCAAGCTGACTCAGGAGGTCGGGTAGTATTGAGTCCAACTCTCCGCGCTCGCGGAGCGAGGCTAGATATTGGCGGATGACCAGAATCATGTAGACATCCTCTCATGTCGAAAAACACGAAGCATGAATTCCAGCCCATGAGGGTCGACTCTCGTCATTCTTGGAAACTCAATCTCCGTGCCATGGCTCCCGAGCTGCATCTCACTTCGCTTGATCTGTCCCTCGGGGCCAAAGACATGGTGAATCGCCTTCCGACCGTACAGGAGGACGCTCCTGTGAATGAGTTGGAGGAACACGGACTCTGCCTGAGCCCTCTTGAAGGATTGTGCCACTTCCTCGGAAAAATGACGGCGGTAGGCATCGCGATGCTCCAGGCTGGAGTGAAGTGCCGGAATGTTACCAACCGATTTCAGGTCGTCGAGGTACGCCTCTAGAGCGTCGAGCGCTCTTCTCACCGCCACTTTGACCTCCCCCTCCTCAGACTCTGCTCGGCGAGCAAGGTATTCCGCCACACTGCCGCTGAAGTTGATCAGAAGCGGATTCAGCAAGAGGCTCTCTAGCTCGCTCCGCACTCCGGAGTCCGGTGCTTGGCGCATAAGTGATAATAGGAATGAGGTGGCGCAGATTGGCTTCAGAAACAAGTAGCCGATCGCCTTGCGCGCAGCGAACACGAACCGGACTGGATCTACTCCGGCCATCAACTCACCGACATCGACCTCGATCTCTGGAGAAGCGCTCGGTGGCGCATCGACGATGAAGGTTACGCCCTCGCACAGAACCGCCTCCCCCCCGAGAAACCACCGAGTAGCAACCTTGCTAAGGAGACCCGGGTGGTCCCGGATCGCTCGCATCACATCGTTAAAGTTAGAGAATCCGATTTCCTGTGGGTGGGAACGGAGCAGGCTCTCTAGGAAGCAAAGGCCCTCTTCAGCGTGCTTGCTGCGGAGTAGATGAGCTATACCGTAATCGATGTTGTCCAGGGTACCTTTGTTGGACGGCTTGACTTGGGCCAAGTTGGCCAGGAGGAGCTCCAGGAATTCAGGAGAGAGATCATTTGTCTGAAATCCGAAGATCTCTGAGGCAGCGTGGAGTGCAATCTCTCCGCCCTTCGTGAGTGCACCTGCAACCACGGCAATCCATCGGGACTGATTTGTAGCGTCGTGCCGCGAAAGTGCGAAAGCAGACTTGATAGAACTTGCGAGTACTTGGTCATCCTCTTCGACTTCAATCACGTGCTCTAGGGTCTTCGCAACATCCGGGTTATTCCAGACGGCCTGTTCACCGCCTATCCTACCGAGAGCGAACAGCGCACGCCTCCGAAGATCGATACTCTCACCATGTGAGAGTCGGATGGTCTCTGCGACGTAGGTTCGAGGGTCTACGGTCGAGCCTGCAATGAGCACAGGGACCAACAGGTCGGCGAGAGTTTCAGGGTCCGCTTCGATCTCCGCTAGCGCGGCCTTTGGGCGGTCAGCCTGTCTTGCACAGAAGTCTCGAAATGCCTCGAGAACCGTGCCAGCCGCCAAATCAATTCCGGCCTCGCGGTAAAGGTGCAGCACACAGCGAATGAGCTTGGCGACCGGCGCCTCAAGCTCTGGAAGCAGTTCCTCGAATACATGCCGAAGTAGAAAGAAATCACGGCTGGGCGCTGACTTGTTGGTAAGCGCACCAAAGACATTAAAAAGGTCTATGCGTCCCTCGTTGTGCAGTGACGCAAGAACTGACGCCAACTTCGCCCGCTCGCTTCGATCCGGGGATATTGCCGCCTGGATCGCTTCAGGCAATTGACCGGCCTGGTACGCGCCGACGAGCGTTTCTCGATCGCTCATTCTCTAGCCGGAGCTGGAGATCGATTGCATCTAGGGGCCAATGCCACCTGTCCCCCATTAGTAAAAACCACGGTGAGTGAGTACCTCCGAGGTCAGGGTGGCGATGGATCGCATGCCTGAGTAGCTGGTAAAATCGCGTTCGAGAGCTGGTTCCGATCGAGAGCCTCCTTCAGGAAGGCGAAGGTCTCGCGCTGCTCCTGTTCGTCTCCTTCAAACAGGGCCTCTCTAAGCAAGGCCAGCCTCTCCTCGATTCCGAGTTGGACCGGCTCCTGGGTGATCTTCCGAGCCGCGCTGGTTGACCGTGTCATCGTGTCTCTAGCCTCCGTTGACAGGCTACCATGGCCGAGGACCGCCCGGCCCCTACTTCGCCCGGCTGCCCCGGCGCGCCCGCTCGATGAGGCGCGTCGAGTCCTTCATGCACTCCATCATCTTCTCTTGCAGTGCCTCGCCGCGCTCGTCCATGGTGCGGGCGTGGGCGAGCACGCCGCGCGCCCGGTCCTCCTCGCCGTGGGCCAGGAGGGCCATGCCGAGGTGAGTCAGGGTGGTGGACGACGGTCCCAACTCGCTCGACCGGGCCAGGAAGTCGATCGCCTTGTCGAACTCTTTGCGCTTGTAGTGCACCCAGCCCAGGGCGGCCAGGGGGAACTGCTTGATCTCGTCCGGCGCCAGGTCCACGGAGCGGCGGGCATAGTCGAGGGCCTCGTCGAGGTCCTCCTCCATCTCCGCCAGGTTGTAGGCCATCTCGTAGTAGGCGATGGACTTGGTGAAGTTGGAGTTGCCCTCGCCCAGCAGCCGCTCGCCGATGCGGTTGCCCTCGCGGAACTTCCCCTGGCTGCGCATGGCCTCGATCAGCGCGGCGTAGGCCGTGGCCTTCAGGGTCTCGCCGGGATTGAGGTCCAGCACCTTGCGGGTCACCGCCTCGATCTCCTGGCTGCGGTTCATGTGCAGGCAGAGGAGGGCGTAGGACATCAGCAGCGTGGGGTTCTCCGGGTCGAGCGAGAGAGCCCGCCGGTAGCAGGTGTGCGCCTGCTTCAGGTTCTCGCGGGCGCGGAAGTCCTCGCCCTTGCGGAACCAGACCTCGGCCTCGCCGCCGACCTGCGGCAGCGGGCTGCCGGCGTGGCCGGAGAGATAGCGCACCAAGTCCTGGTACTGGAGCTTCTTGGGGTTGAGCCGCTGCGCCTGGCGGAAGGAGTCGAGCGCCTTGCGCGTCCAGTGGCGGTCGAGGAAGGCGAGCCCCAGCAGGTGGTGAGCCTCCTCGAAGGCCGGGTCGTGCCGCACCGCCTCCTGGAGGAAGTGCACCGCCGAGGAGAGCTTGCCCATCTCGTAGTAGCAGCTCCCCAGGAGGAACAGGGCCTGGGGGACCGGCTCCACCTCCACCGCCCGCTCCAGGAAGAGGACGGCCTTGGCCAGGTTCCCCTGGCCGGCGTAGACGGCGCCCAGACTGAAGTGAGGCAGGAAGCTGTCGGGATAGATGGCCACCGCCCGCTTCAGGAACTCCTCGGCCCGGGTGTGGTCCCCCCGCTCGTAGAGGATGACGCCGCTGTAGACCAGACCCTCGTAGTGGTCGTTCTTGACTTCAAGGACACGGGAGAAGTAGCCGAGGGCCTCCTCCGTGTCCCCTTCGTTGAAGTGGGTCTCGCCCAGGAAGTAGGCGAGCTCGTAGTTGTCGCGGTCGAGCTTGTAGGCCGCCTCCAGGGCCGCCACCGCGCGCTCGATGTCGAAGGCGAAGAGGGCGTACTCGGCGTCCTCCAGGTGTTGGAGGAAGAGCTTGCGCTTGTCGCCGTGATGGAGGGCGGCGATGCGCTCCTTGACGGAGAGGAAGCGCTCGCGCTTCTCCAGCGCCAGGAGCTGGTAGTCCATCTTCGACTCCCAGAGCTCGCTCCACTCCTCCCCCGCGATGTACTTCTTCGTCTCCAGCAGCTCCCGCATGGCGGAGAGGCCGGTCTGGTTGATGAGCATGTTCTTTTCCTGCTTGTGCAGGGCGCCCAGGACTTGGCGGACGGTCTCGGCGGTGCGCTTGACCGCCTCCTCCAGGATGGAGATCCGCTCCAGCAGGTGCTCGTCGAACGAGAAGCTGCTCTCCTCCGCCTCCTCGTAGGAGTCGTCGTCCTCGTGCAGAGAGCCCGAGAGCACCAGCAGCTTCTGGTGGCAACGGACGCAGAACTCATGGTCGTCCCGATTGGGAGCGCCACAGACTTGGCAGTACATTCTTCTTCCCTGTCCTCCCCGCCCTCAGCTCCGGTCGTACTCATAAAAGCCCCGGCCCGACTTGCGGCCCAGATGGCCGGCGTCGACCATCTTCACCAGCAACGGGCAGGGGCGATATTTCGGATCCCCGAAACCGTCCTGGAGCACCCGCAGGATGTCCAGGCAGACGTCCAGGCCGATCAGGTCGGCCAAGGCGAGCGGTCCCATGGGGTGATTCATCCCCAGTTTCATAACCTCGTCGATGGCCTCCGCCTTCCCGACCCCCTCGTAGAGACAGAAAACAGCCTCGTTGATCATCGGCATCAACACCCGGTTGGAGACGAAGCCGGGGGCGTCGTGGACCTCCACCGGAGTCTTGCCCATCTGCCGCGACGCCGCCTCGACCGCCTCCCAAGTCTCCTGGCTGGTGGCGAGGCCGCGGATGACCTCCACGAGCTGCATCACCGGCACGGGGTTCATGAAGTGCATGCCGATCACCTTGTCCGGCCGCGACGTCGACGCCGCGAGCCGGGTGATGGAGATCGAGCTGGTGTTCGAGGCCAGGAGGGTGTGGGGCGGGCAGATGCGGTCGAGCTCGGCGAGCACCTGCCGCTTGACGTCGTACTTCTCCACCACCGCCTCCACCACCAGGTCGGCCCGCTCCAGGGCGGCGAGCTCGCCGGCCGTGGTGAGCCGGCCGAGGGCCTCGTCGCGCTGCCCGGCGGTGAGCTTCCCCTTCCCCAGGAGACGCTCGTACCCCTTCCCGATCTGCACCCGGCCGCGGGCCAGCGCCTCCGGCACCGCATCCACCAGGATCACCTCATAGCCGCTCTGGGCGGACACCTGGGCGATGCCATGCCCCATGGTGCCCGCGCCGACTACACCGATCGTCTTGATGGACTGCATCAGAATAGACCCCTCCTCTCGCCGCCGCAAGAACCAGGCGGAATCAGGCGGAAAGAGAGACTACGAGATCGGGCAACGGGGGTCAACTTCCGGCCGGCTAGGGCGCCAGCCCCGTCGCCAGCTTCGGCGGCAGGGCGGCCCGGAACGCCTCCAGGTCCCGCCCCGCGCGGTCCGCCAGCGGGCTCCCCACCAGCCGGTAGCAATCGTAGCGGTAGGCGAGGAACCGCTCCTCCCACGGCACGTGAGGCTCCATCTCGCCGATCGCCCCGGCGCACTGCGGGCCCAGGCTCAGCTCCTGGGTCAGCGAAACGCGGTTGGCCCGCCGCAGGCCGTCGAACATCCGTGTGGCGAAGGGCCTCTCCAGGGCCGCGGCCAAGCGGATGCCGAGATCGCGGTCGCTGCGGGCCAGCGGCAGGAGGAGGGAGAAGGCGTGCCTCATCAGGGGGCGGTAGACCCAGGGATCCGTCCGGTACGCCTGGAACGCCGCCAGCAGGCGCTCCCCCGCCTCCCGCGGCCGCACCGCCGCGGTATGCCAGAAGGCGAGGATGAGGTCGGCCTCGATGGGCTGCTCGCGAGCCAGCCGGGCGGCGACCTCCGGCGTGCGAGGGTCGGCCTGCTCGGCCAGGCAGAGGCCGATCAGCAGCAGGTCCGCGTGGCTGCGGGGCGGCTCCGGCTGCTGGAACCAGCGGGCGCAGGCTTCGGATTGTTGGCCGCGGACCGCGGCCTGTCGGGCGGCGATGCGCAGCCGCGCGGCAGGGTCCCCCTGGGGATCGGGATCGGGCTCGAAGTCGTCCCAGTAGGCGCCGCGCGCGACGCGGGTCTCCGCCACCCGCGACCAGTCCAGGGGCGCACCGCGCGTCGCCGGCCGGTCCTCCCGCCGGGCCGCCACCAGCGCCTGCAGGTCGGCGGGCCGGAACAGCCCGAAGCGGCCCAGGTTCCTGGCGAAGCCGAACTCGAGGATCGAGCGGTCGTCGGTGTTGAGGGCGCTCCCCTCGGCCCGCCGCACCGCCCGCGCGAAGGGAGGGGCTGACACGTAGCCAGCATACAGGCCCTCGATACCGTCCACCCCCCAGGTGCGGGCGAGGGCCGTGCGGTAGGGCTCGGTGGCGATCCGCGCGCGGACCCGGTCAAGGTCGTGCACCACCGGCTGCACGGTGGCCATCAACAGCAGGTCGGCGCTCTGGATGCGCCAGCTCTCCACCGCCGGGAAGACGGAGGCCAGGGTGGCGTAGGCGGTGCGCACCACCTGGGCATCGAGCTCATAGCCCTGGAGCCACTGGAGGAAAATGCCGCCTGGGCGCAGCCGGCGGCGGACCGAGCGGTAGAAATCGGCGCTGAACAGGCTCGCCACCCCGGCCCGGTAGGGGTTCGAGGGCTCGGAGAAGACGAGGTCGTAGGTCTCGGGCGTGGTGACGAGGACCTCCCGGCCGTCGCCGATCACCAGGTGCACCTTGGGATTGGCCAGCACGTCCTGATTGATCTGCGACAGGGTGCGGGCGACGTGCACGATGGCCGGCTCGAGCTCCACCACGTCCACCCGCTCCACGGTCGGCACCCGGGCGAGCCAGCCGGCGGTGCTGCCGGTGCCCAGACCGATGACCAGCACCCGGTGCACGCCGGGATGCAGGACGGCCCCCACCAAGCCGCTCATCACCTGGGTCGGAGAGTCGCCCAGGGCGCTGCCGTCGGACTTGCCGTTGACGATGAAGGCGTACTCCTCCGACAGGTCGAGGGCGACGCTGCTCTCCACCCCGTCGGCCTGCCAGACGATGCGCCGGTTCTGGGTCTCGATGGCGCTCTTGACGTCGTTCGGCCCATTCCAGTCCGCCGTCGTCACCCGGCCGGCGCCGATGGGGGAGTGCCGCCAGAAGGGGGTCGGACCCGTGGCGACGCAGCAGAGGAGCCCCAGCACCCCCGCCGCCAGCGGCATCAGGGCCGCCCGGCGGGGCTCCCCGCCGGGCCGGCCGGCCCGCGCTCCCAGGACGATGGCCACACCAGCCAGGCCGAGGAGCAGCAGCGCCACCAGCCGCCACACCCCCGGCGCCGTGAGCCAGGGGATGAGCCCGAAGCCGCCGGCGATCGAGCCGACGATGGCCCCCAGGGTGTTGGCGGCGTAGGTCACCCCCACCTCGCGCCCCACTTGGCGCCGGCCGGCGCCGAGGAGCGCGATGAGGAGCGGGAACTGATAGCCGGCGACCACCGCCGCCGGCAGCACCACCAGCACGGTCACCGCCGTCCAGCCGCCGGCGAGCGCAAGGAACCCGGCCCCGGACAGGGGGCGCAGCAGGGCCGCGAGCACCGCCACGCGGTCGCCGAGGGCGAAAGGGAGGGCCAGGCAGAGCGCCTCCAGGGAGCAGGTGCCGGCGAAGGCCAGCAGCGTCGGCCGGCGCGCCCCCTCTCCCGCGCCGTAGAGCAGCCCCCCGGCGCCGATGCCCAGCAGCGCCACCGCCAGGATGAGGCCGAAGGTATAGGAGGAACCCCCGAGGAGCGGCCCCAGCAACCGGTACCAGACCAGCTCCATGAGGAGGAAAGAGAACCCCACCACGGCCGCGGCCACCGGCACCAGCCGGCCCATCCAGGGGGATCCCGCGTCCGGCGCCGCCGGCTCCTCCGGGGAACGGACCGCGGCCGGCAGCTCCCGGGCCATCTCCCGGGCCAGGCTGCGCGCCGCCAGCACCACCAGCAGGTTGAGCAGCGCCGCGATCCAGATCGACTTGCGGATGCCCAGCACCTCCAGGGAGAAGAAGGTGGTGGCGAGCGTTCCCAGCACCGCTCCCAGCGTGTTGACGGCGTAGAGCAGGCCCACCACCCGGCGGCCGGAGTCGGCGCTGCGCTCCACGGCCCGGGCCACGGCCGGCAGCGTACCCCCCATGAGGAAGGTGGGAGCGGCGAGCACCAGGGTCGAGAGCACCAGCCGGACCACGGTGCTGCCGGCGAGCCCCAGCCGGGCGCTCCCGCCGAGCCCGACGTAGACCCACTGCGCGAGGGCCACCAGCCACGGCGAGAGGCCCGCGCTCACCGCGATCCCCGTCTCCAGCGTGGCATAGAGGCCCAGCGGGGATGGATGGCGGTCCGCCCACCGCCCCAGCCACAGCCCGCCGAACCCCAGGCCCGCCATGAAGATGGCCAGCACCGCGGCCGACGCTGCGGTCGAAGCGCCGAAGACCAGACGGAACATCCGGAGCCACGCCGTCTGATAGACCAGGGCACAGAAGCCGGAGCCGAAAAGCAGAAGCGCGACTCTCCCCACGGCTGAGCGCATGCGGAAGACTCCCCCTGAAGAGGTCAAGACCGGCGCTAAGGTATCAGACGCCTACGCCAACTCGAACCACGGCTCGCGCCGCCCGAACTTCGTCGAGAGCGCGGCGCCGATGCCGATGAAGGTGGCGGTGGTCCAGGCCACGACGCCGAACCAGGGGAGGAACTTGACGGCGCCGAGGACCAGCAGGCCGACCGTGGCGGCGTTGAGCGGCCGGAAGCGGCGGCGCAGGAGATGGCGGGAGACCCAGTCGCCCAGGGCATAGAACACGGCGACCATCCCCCAGAGCTTCAGCACCAGGGCCAGGATCACCACCAGGATCAGCAGCGGCACGCCGATCAGGCCGCGGGCGAAAGCGCTGAAGAAGAGGCCGGTCAGGACCAGCGAGACCACCCCGGTCAGCCCCACGAAGAAGCTGCGGAACGGCTCGCGGCGGACGCCGTCCGCCGTCTCCAGGAGCTGCCGGCCGCTGGCGGCGAAGAACAGCAGGAGGAGCGCCGCCCACGACGCCATCAGGGCCAGCTTCGCTCCCACCACCAGGCGCGAGGCGAAGCCGAGGCCGAGGCTCGGCCCCTCGAGCAGCGTCATCCAGGCGTTGGAGGCCGTGGGATAGGAGACCATGCGGCCGCCGGTGTGCGCTCCCGGCGCGGCGTGGACGGAGCCGCCCACGACGAAGATGTCCCCCCCGACCCGGGCCGTCGGCGTCAGGCGCACGTCGCCCCGCATCACCACGACGTCCCCCGTCACCTGGCCGGAGACCTCCACCGAGCCGTCCAGGGCAGCGACGTCGGCCAGGGCCTGGCCCTGGACGATCACGTCCCGCCCCACGCCCACGAGCTGCTGGCTGCTCACCGACCCCGCCTCCAGGCGCAGGGCGGGCTCGCTGCGCGCGGGCCTGTGACCCCGCGCCGGTGGGCCCGCCGCCGCCGGCAGGGCCGGCGCGAGCAGCAACGTCGCTATCATCGCAATCATCGCAATCATCGCGACCGGGACTCTCACGGCGCCAATCGTATGCGAGGAACGCTGAAAAACGAGCTTGTGATCGCGGCAGGAGATGCAGCGGCTCAGCGTCCGCCGTCATCCCTCCGCGCCCGGGCCGATGCCGCGGATGCTTCGGGTGCCGCGGACGGCCGCCGGCGCCGCACCAGCGAGACGAGCAGCAGGTTGAGGCAGAGCACCAGGAAGCCGAAGGCGCCGAGGCTCACCGGCGAGGCGATGACGTCCTCGACGATCAGCCCGATCCCCTTCCACGAGGCGCCGAGCAGGCCGGCGCCGGCCAGCGTGGCGGCGCGGAGCATGCCGCCCACGGCGTCCAGAGCGGCGAGGCCCGACGGCGCCGAGGCCCCCGAGGTCGAGCCGGCCATCATCAGACCGGCCACCAGCATCAGCATCGCCGCCACCGCCAGGGGGAAGCGCCAGGTGCGCGGCGACCGCGCCTCCCAGCCCGCGGCAGGCAGCGCCGCCATCACCGCATCGGCGAAGCCGGACCGCACCGGCAGAGCCGAGCGCTCGAGCAGCTTCTCGAAGGCGATCAGCTCCTCCCGCTCCCGGCGGCACTCCTCACAGCCGGCGAGGTGCTCTTCGAGACGGGCCCGCTCCTCGGGCGCCAGCATGCCGTCGGCGTCCAGGTTCAACCATTCGCGGAACGTGCTGTGATCGGGCCTGTTCATGGTCATTCCTCGCACCGGGTCAATCGCTGAGAAAGTCCTTGAGCTTCTCCTTGAGCATCTGCCGCCCGCGGAAGAGCTTGTTCTTCACCGTTCCCAGGGGCATCTGCTTGAGCCGCGCGATCTCCTCGTAAGGCAGCTCGCCGAAGTGGCGCAGCAGGATCAGCTCCCGGTACTCCCAGGGCAGGCCGTCGATCGCTTCCTGGATCGCGCCCCCCCGCTCCCGGTTGCGCAGCTCGCCGTACGGCCCGCGCTCCGGCGAGGGGAGGTCCCAGTCGCGGCCCTCGCCCTCCTCGTCCTCCTGCCGCAGCGAGACCACCTTCAGCCGCCGCCTGCGGATCTGGTCGATCGCCGCGTTCTGCGCCACCCGGAACAACCAGGTCGAGAACTTGTACTGCGGATCGTATCGATCCAGCACCTGGTAGACCTTCACCAGGACCTCCTGCGCCAGGTCGTGCGCGTCGTCCGCATTGCGCAGCAACCGGAACAGATAGTTGACGAGCCGGCCCTGGTAGCGGTCGATCAGGTCGCCGAAGCGGTCCCGGTCTCCCCCGAGGACCGCGGCAACCAGGTCCTCGTCGGTCGGCTGCTCCGTTCCCCTCGTCATGGGTGGATACGCAATGGGCTGGCCAAGGTTTCAGGAGTGCGGATCGCAGGGTGGACGTTACCGGCTCTCGCGGCCCTGGAGCCACCTCCCCAACAGGAAGAGGGCGCCCCCCGCCGAGGCCACGGCGAGCTCCAGGCGGATCTGGTCGTACATCATGCCCAGCACCAGCGCGCTGCCGACGATGACGAGGGCGAGGACCTGAAGGAACCAGCCGATCCCGGACATGAGGGTCTAGAGCTGCGGCTTGGTTTCGCCCGGCAGCGGCAGGTGCTCCCGGGTGGCGATCACGCCCGAGGCCTTGCCCGTGAGCAGGGCCAGCAGGTCGTTCTCGATGCCGTGGGGAGACGTCTCCACGATCCGCCCGACCTCGCGGCCGTCGCGGCGCACGATGAAGGTCGGCAGGAAGCTGACGCTGCTCTCCGTCACCGGCCCGGCGGGCTCCTTCTTGTGACGATCGACGGTCACGTAGGAGATCTTGAAGGGGACTGAGCCGCCCGCCAGGTCGAGCGCGCGCCAGAAGCGCGGCACCTCCCGCCGGCTGTCGCCACACCAGGTGCCCAGGAAGATGGTCACCTCGGCGCCCGGCGCCACCGTGGCCAGCGCCTTGGCCTTCTCGGCGTCCGGCTGCGCCTCGACCTCGGCCTGCACCCACTCGGGAGCCGCGCCCTCGATCTGCTCCCGCGTCGCGGGGCCGACCAGCACGGCCTCTTCCTTCTCCTTCTTCGCCGGCTCCTGCGTCTCGACCGCGGGCTTCTTGACGGTGACGGACGGCGGATCGGCAGCGCGGGCAGCGGTCCCGCAGACCGCCAAGGCGAGCAGCAGCATCAGGGGGATTACGGATCTCATGGCCGGGAGTTTACCGCAAACCCTCCCGGGAGCTGCGGAGATCGACGACACGCACCACTGTCCAACCGCGATCGTACAATGCCTGCACGAGCGCCCGCGGCACGTGCTCATCCGCCAACAGCGGGAAGCGGCCCGCCATTCAGCGGCCGGCCTGAGCCTGTTCGAGCTCGGCTTGCCGGCCGAGCTTCGCGTCTTCGGCGAGCGTAGCGTCGATCTCGTCCTGGTGGTCGTAGTAGTAGGTCAAGGCAGCATGAATCTCGCTGAGCGTCAGGGTGCGCGACGAGAAATACTCCGGCAACTCCTCGTCAGACACACCGGACTTCCGCGCGCTGACGACGTCCATGACACGCACCCGGGTGCCGGCAATGCAGGGACGACCGCTCATCACCTGCGGTTCCGTCGAGATATGGGGATATGAAAGCCCAGGGAGCGTAGCCATAGGCTCCATTCTAGCATCGGGTGCATGGTCACCATTCATACCGAGAGGTTACTACAACCGAGGTCGATATGTCAACAGGGAGCGACCTCCAGTCACGTCCTGAGGAGCCTCGTGAGCCGCTGGAGCAGCAGCCGGGTGTCGTAGACGTTGTCCGTGGCCACGAACCGCGTATCGTCCTCGGCCACGCATTTCCGTCGTACTCAGACGATGAACCATTGTACGCAGCGCATTTCCGTGGCCTCGACGCTGCCAGGCTTTAGTCACTGTTCTCCGGCGCAGCTCCTGACTTCTCCGCGCCCCTTCAGGGAGCTCTTCTGGAGCACGGCTTGGGAGAAAACAGGAAAGGGAACGGCCGCGCGAGCAGCCGGAACTCCCGGCGATGGATCTCTCCTGGTTTATCGGTCTTTGGATCTTTGAGTAGGCCGTTGGCCAGTTGAAACGAGATGACCGCCGCGGTCGTGAGAGCGTCGAAGGACTCGTCCGTTGGCACCGGCTCGAAGACCGCGTCGAAACACCTCAGATGGTCCAATCGCCCCTGGACGAAGCCGACCGCATCCCGCTCACCCGTGTCCTGAGAGAGGACCGCCGGCGCCTCGAGAAGGAGTTGGCCGGGGGAGAGGATCAGCAGCAGAACGAGCCCGTGAGTGACCCACGGATGGAATGGGGTCGCAGGACGGTTGCACCACCAAGCGACTCCCGCAAAAGCCAAAATCATGATCAAAAGAAC
Source organism: Thermoanaerobaculia bacterium (assembly GCA_036264085.1). Taxonomy (GTDB): domain Bacteria; phylum Acidobacteriota; class Thermoanaerobaculia; order Multivoradales; family UBA5704; genus DATARR01. Next base: position 96,657 of record DATARR010000161.1, read on the forward strand.
CGTCGAGAGCTCGGCGAAGGCGCCGGCGCCCCGGAGGTAGACGCCGCCCCAGAACAGGCGCATGAAGCTCCAAGCCCAGGGAAGCAGCGCGAGGCCCACGGCGACCTTCAGCAGCCAGGGCTCGGAAAAGGCCTTCACCCAGCGCTCGGCCTGATCCTGGGTGGAGGAAAGTTTGGCGTAGGCAATCCAGGCCAGGGCCGCCAGGATCGCGAACCAGACTCCGGTTCTGAGAAAGATGTCATAGAGGGGAGCCACGGCTTGCCATCACCTCACCGAGATCCAGTCGGACAGAAAGGGACCGGGGTGCGGATTCAGAAAGTAGCTCCCGGCGATCATCCCAGGCCGGACCGCCTTCTTGCCGCTGGGCTGTTTCACGGTAGCGGCCCGGAGTTTCGAATCTGGAGAGAGCGTGCACGGGCCCCAGTCCTTGTCCGTCAGGGAGGTTTCTTGGGGCTCCGTAACTCCGCCTTGATAGAAGAGCTTGGTGACGAGCTTCGTGTCGGGGCCTGAGCTCATGCAACGCGTATGCTCAAAGACCACGGCCTTCTTCCATTCTTTGGGTTGCACCCGGTAGAGCCGGAGACCGACCTTGTCAGCCGCATCCTGAGCCAGAAGGAGGCCGGTCCAGCCCGCCGCCGAGGCGATGCGCGCGCGCACGGTCACGTCTCCCTGCCGAAGCTCACGCCGGGCGCTGGTCTGCGGTTCGAAGAGGACGAGGGTGTCTACCTCGGGACCGGAAAAGAAGGCCGGAGGCGTCTGTTCAGGCCAGGGCGAGATCGCAAAACCGCGCCGCCGGGCTTCCTCATCGGGATCGGCGCCGTGGGGCAGGAACAGGACGACAGGATTCACCTTGGCCACCCGGCTGAGTTGCTGCCGGTAGGCTTCGAACCCCACGTTCAGCCCCGCGAGAGTCTTTGCCGGATCCCGGGGATCCGTGCTCAGGAGACGACCTGCCGCCGAAGGATCTCGGACCTGAAGACTCGCCAGATCCCAAAAGAGCTTCAGCGACAGGTCCACCACCTGGGAATAGACGTCCGGACGAGGCGGCGGAGGCGGCTGCTCCCTATTCCGCCCGAGATACACCACCCGCAACAAAGCCCCGCGGTCTCCCCCGCCGGCGCTCGCCTCCAGCCTGCCGAAGAGCCGGGGTCCGAGACGGGCTTCCACGCCGGCGAGGGCGAGCGTCACCTCGCTCTTGAGCTGCGTGCGGGAGGCGAGGGCCGTCTCGACCTCCTGGAAGGGATCGCGGTACCGCAGGTGGTCCTCGATCTTCACGTCGTTCCAGCGGTGGCGCACGCCGAGGTAGGAGACGACCGGGCTGCCGGGAAAGCCGTAGCCGGCCCGCATCGAGGCCTCCTGGACGTCCCGGCCGAGCCGGACCTCGTCGTCCAGGACCTCGAAGCCCGGCAGAGCGAAGCGCGGAGACCGATCGACGGTCAGGCTGGGGAGCCGCTGGAAAAGGTAGCTCGCACCGGCGAACCAGGGGCAGCCCTGGCACAAGGCTCGGGTCAGGTCGAGCCCCGCCCCGAACAGCGGTCCCCGGCCACCGAGAGAGGAGCTGTCTCCCGGCCGGTTGCGATCGAGGAAGTCGAGGCCCACGTCCGCCGCGGCGGCCTGGAGGACCAGGGTCGGATAGAGCCCAAGGGCGGGCGGAAGGCGGAGAGCGGCGGCAGGCTGGACCCCTGCGCCTTTCAGATCGAAACGGAAATTGAACTTGCGGTTCAGGAGCCCGGGATCGGTCCGCACGACCTCGCCCTGTTCAGCCCCCGTCAGCAGGTCCCGCGACCGGATGCCCTGCTCCATGAAATTGATCCGGAGGCTCTCCTGGCGCTCGGAGAAGATGTCGAGCCCGAGCCCGAAGCTCGCTCCGGCCACGCCGGGTGCCTCCACGGCCCAGGGTGGCTGGGCGTTGGAGAGTCCGAAGAGGCGGCTCCACAAATTGCCTTCGGCCTCCGCGGCGGCCAGGGCAGGAAAGGCCAGGCTCGCCACGAACAGCCCCAGCGCAACGCAACCCCACCGCCACGAGCGTAGTCCGAGCCCCATGAGGCGAAGCACGTCCAGCAGTGGACCACGGAATACTCCCATATAAATATGCCTTGAGGATCTCCTAAACAATCATAGTATACTCACGGTGAAAACACGAGCAGACCTATGAACCCGGCATCCGCCGCGAGGCCCGGCCATCGCGCCTCCCACTGGTTGGCGATCTTCGCCCTGGCAATCGTCGCGCACGGTGCGCTCGCGAGGCCGGCGGCCGCGCAGGGGGACTCCTGGAGCCCGTTGGCGCCGTTGCCCACGCCGCGCCGCCTCCTCGCCGCCGCGGCGGAGGGCGGGGCAATCTACACCTTCGGCGGCTGCGGCTCGCCCTGCTTCGATCCGCCGCTCCATACGTCGACTTTCGAGGAGACCCTGCTCGAGGTCTACGAGGGGGGCTCGTGGTCTGTCCGCAAGACGATCCCGGCCATCCTGTTCGGCGCCGCGGCGGCGGCACCGGGCAACGGCAGGATCTATCTCTTCGGCGGCTTCGTCACGGGCAACAGCGCCTACGAGTACGACCCACACCTGGATGCCTGGAGCCGGAAGGCCGCCATGCCGACGCCCCGGCACGGGCTGGCGGCCGTGGCGCTGGACGGGAAGGTCTACGTCCTCGGCGGCAGCAACGGCAGCGCGGCCATGGACGCGCTGGAGGTCTACGACCCGGCCCTGAATTCATGGCACCGGAAAGCGCCGATGCCCACGCCCCGGGTGTTCCTCGCCGCGGCAGCGGTGAACGGCAGGATCTACGCGATCGGGGGCTCGCCGGACTGCTGCGGCAACGGCACCACGAACGTCGTCGAGGTCTACGATCCGGCGACTGATCAGTGGAGCAGTGCCAAGCCTCTACCCGTGGCGCTCCAAGTCTCGGCCGCGGCCGAGGTGAACGGCAGGATCTACGTTTTCGGCGGCTTCATTCCCGGCTTGGGGGTCCAGGGCTCAACCTTCGAATACGACCCGGCGGCGGAGGCCTGGACCTCCCGGGCGCCCATGCGGGAGGCGCGCGACCAGGCTCCCGCGGTCGTGCTGGAGGGAGTCGCTCACGTGCTCGGCGGCTCGGTGGACTGCCACTGCCACGCGCGCGACACCCACGACGGCTACACGCCCCCGCCTCCGCCACAGTCTCCGCCGACCGCCGACCTCGAAATCAAGAAAACGAGCGTTCCTGCCGGCCCGGTCTCTCCCGGCCAGGCCCTCCAATATTCGATCACGGTTACCAACCTGGGTCCGGCCGCGGTGAGCGGCGCCACTGTCACGGACGATCTGAAGTCCACCGGTCTGGAGGACGTGAAGTGGTGCCGTGGCGCCGGCTGTGCGCCGTCGATCGCGGGCAATCTCCTCGACACCGTCGCGCTGGCAGCGAAAGAGTCCGTGACCTACGAAGCGATGGGCATTGTCGCGCCCCATGCGACAGGAACGGTTTCCAACACCGCCGAGGTCCATCCCCCCGTCAGCCCCGAAGATCGGAACCTGGAGAACAACCACTCGACGATCACCAACCGGATCGCACCGTGCTCGGTCTCCATCACCAAGACCGCAGACCGGAGCTCAGCGGCTCCGGGAGACGACCTTCGGTATGAGATCACGGTCCACAACGCCTGTCCGGTCGCCGTGCAGGCCACCGTGACGGACGACCTTGCGGCCACCGGCCTGGCCGGAACCCGATGGTGCCGCGGCGCGGGCTGCACGCCGTCGATCCCCGGCGATCTCGCCGACGCCGCGGCCCTGCCGGCGAACGGGAGCGTGACCTATGAAGTGGCCGGCACCGTCCCGTGCGCCTGCGGGCAGACCCGGATCGACAACACCGCCTGCGTCACGGTGACCGGTCAGCCCGCGGTTTGCGATCAACCCAACCCGGTTCCGATCGTGCCGGCGCCGGGGGGCGACCTCGCGCTCGCCATCGCCGGCCCGGGCAACCTCACGAGCTGCGGCACTCTGCCTTATACCTTCACGGTGACCAACCGCGGACCGGGCGTCGCTTGCGGCGCCGTCCTCCAGGCTCAGCCTCCCGCGGGCTCGGCGCTCGTTTCAGTCTCCAGCCCCTGCGCCGGCCTGCCCTGCGGGCTCGGCAACCTCGCTCCGGGCTCGCAGGTCCAGGTCACGGCGACGTTCAGCGTGCCGGCGGGGCTTCAATGCCCGACCTCGCTCCCTACCACCGCCTCCGTCAGCGCCTGCGGCAGCGACACGAAAAGCTTCGAGACCAAGGTCCCCTGTGATCTCGCGATCACCAAATCCGATGGTCTCGACACGGCCGCCCCCGGAGACCCGATCCTCTACACGATCGGCATCAAGAACCAGGGTTGCGCCGCCGTGTCCGGAGCCGGGGTCGCCGACGTCTTTCCCGCCGAGCTCAACGCGGCGCGCTGGTGCCGGGGAGCGGCCTGCGCGCCGTCCAACCCCGGCAACCTGACGGACACGCTGGACCTGCCCGCCGGCGGCATGGAAACCTACCGGGCGGCTGGCACCATCTCGCCCACATTCACCGGCACCCTGCGCAACACGGCGTCCGTCACGCCGCCAGGGAGCGCGACCGTCAGTGCCACGGACGAGACGCAGATCGTTCCGGCCCCGGGCGTCACCGCAATGTGCATCATCCCCTCCGGCTCGCCGTTCAGGGGTAGCCCAAACACCAAGGTCTTCGTGATCTCGAACGGCGGCCCGAAGGCCCAGGGTGACAATCCAGGCCCCGAATTCGTGGACTCGCTGCCTGCGGGGCTGACCCTGGTCGGCGCCACCGCGAGCAGCGGCACGGTCACGATCGTAGGCAACACCGTGAGTTGGGACGGATCCATTCCCGTGGGAGGCTCGGTCACCGTGGAGATCACGGTGACCCTAGACAACGTCCCCTTCGGGACGACGATCTGCAACAGTGGGACGGTCTTCTTCGACGTGGACGGCGATGGAGTGAACGAGTCGAGCCGTTCGACGCCTGTCCCCTGTTGCATTACGGTCGAGCCGCCGATGATCCCGGGCCTTTCCGGCTCTGGCCTCGCAGTCCTGGCCCTGCTGCTTGCCGCGCTGGCGCTCACCCGGCTGCGGCGGTCACGTCACGGAATCTGAGAAGTCGACAACCACCAGCCCGGCCCCGCGCACCAGCACGTCTCATCCGGCGGCGTACCGCGGCGCAGCGACTTCACGTCCTTCATGTCCTCGCGCTTGAACGCCTCCGTCAACCTCTGCGCCGTCTCCTCGTCGCGAGCGCCGGTGCACGGGATGAACATCGCACGGCATACGAACCGCGCCTCGAAGCGATCCGGCGACGTGCGCGTCACCAGGAGCATGGCCCCGGCGCCTTGAGCCGGCGTCAAGGGCACCAGCAGACGCCCACCGGGACGAATGGCATCGAGCCACGAATCCAGGGGACCGGTCACTCCGGCGCTCCCATAAAGGATGTCGCACTCCGGCAGAGCGCCCTCTGAAGCTGAACGGGCATGGACGGCCACCTGGGAAAAATCCGCCAGGTTCGTCGTCGCCCGTTGGGCAAGGTCCGGCTCGATCTCATAGGCCACGACCGTCCCCGTGGGACCGACGAGTTGCGCCAGCAGGGCCGTGTAATAGCCCGTGCCGGCGCCGATGTGGACGGCCGTCTCCCCCTCCTGGGGATTCAGGGTCGCCAGACAAAGCGCGTGCAGCATCGGCTGCCCATTGTTGATCTGGCTCTCCGGCTTCAGCGCCACCGTGACGTCCTGATACAGGAAAGCCGGATCGTCCGCCGGCGTCTCGATATAACCAACCGCGGTGAAAACCTTCCACGGACCGGGCCCAACGAACCGCTCCCGAGGAGTGGACGCAAAGGCCGCCACCAGGCGACTGATACCCGGACCCCGCAATCCAGCAGACGCGGTGACCAGGTTGGCGAAGAAGGATCGATGGGCTTCGAGTCGTTCCATGGGGGGAATTCTTCCACAGAGTCCACGCTGGCGGAGCCGCGAAGTGCAATCGTCTTTGCTCCGAAGGAGCTCAGGCACGTAGCCCGGGGCTGGCGGCTTAGGTTGCCGGCCAGCGACGACGGCGCTGCGATTGCGGAAAGGAGAGGTCAGCATCCTCCGCAAGAATCCTGTGGCTGCAGTCCCGTGTCGGCTTGTGTGTAGTTGGCGGTATCGGCAGTTTCCTGGGCGGGCTGATCTGGATCGTCTTTGGCATCGTTGGCTTCTACGCTGTCCTTCCGATTCTCCTAGCAATTCCCGAAGCTTCGACCTAAGCAGGAGAGAAGAGAATGAGTGACCTCGCCAAATACGTGCGCACTCGGCAATCGCGCGATTCTGAGTTTGACGACGGCCTTGAATCAGGCTATGCAGACCTCAAAGTCGGCGTACTCCTTCGCCAAGCCAGTGAAAAGGCCGGGCTGCCTCAAGAAAAGTGTCGGCGAGCGTTTCCGAAGTTGGGCAGACGATCCTACGTCGGGCGCCTGCGACGAAATAGCCATATAACTCATTTGCAAGCTCGTAGGACATCCAAATGAGACTCGGACCCGGCCCAGAGGGCCGAAGGAATAGAGCCTGGCACTTCAGTGCCAGGTCAGCAGATCCCAATATCTTCATGAGCCCCGTAGGGGCGACGGCTGCATTCCTCCACCGCCCCTACGGGGCTCTGGATATTTGGGGCGACCCTTTCCTGGGCCTGAAGGCCCAGGCTCTACGCCTTCGGCCCTCTGGGCCTGGTTCCTCCACCCTCTCGGTGAGAATCTGACAAAGTTGAAATAATCCCGCGCGTGGATTGTAGGGATGCTGGTGCTATCCTCGCCGGGCCACGCCGAAGAGGGAGCGCCACGTCCCCGTCGGTCGTCTTCTGAGTAAACTGTCCCGCAATACCCTGCGTGTCCTGCCGTCTCTGCTGTCCCTGTTTCCCAGACCTGCCCCTGTAGTATGATTGCTGAAACGGTTCCAAGAATGGGAGCACCCCGTGCCGAACGACAAACCCTCCGCCGAAACCAACCGTGTCCTCGTCAAGCTCCGCCCCTCGAACGCGCTGCGAGCGGCGGAGTCGCGGGTGAACCTGGAGCCTTTGCATGACACCCCCCTGGGGACGGCGGGAGCGTTCGGGCTCGACTCCGCCCCGCAGTGGTTCATCGCCGAGCTGCCCGACGGGGCGGCGACGCCTTGGGATCTGGCGCATGCGCGCGTGGCCGACCAGCTCGGCGTCGCCGAGTCGGACGTGATCTTCGCCGAGCCCGACCTCGTTCACCGGATTTTCAAGGTGCCGGACCCGGGTCCGGCCGGCCAGGCCTTCGCGGTCGGCGACGACTGCACGGCCGACCCGCAGGACGCGGGCAACGGCAAGGCGATCGGTCCCAAGGTGTTCGGCTGGCATCTCGACGACGACTTCTCGCAGCTCGGCTCGGCGCGCGACGCCGTGCCCTTCACGGACCTCCCGCTGCAGCGGACGCGCATCGCGCACATCGACACCGGCTATTACGGCGCCCACGAAACCGTGCCCGCGCACGTCCGGCACGACCTCGAAAAGAGTTTCGTGGATGGCGATGCCAATCCGAGCAGCGCTCAGAGCCCCGGCAACCATCCCCTCATCCTCGACAATTCGGACCACGGCACCGGCACCTTGAGCATCCTCGCGGGTGGCACGGTCTCGGCCTTCGGCGCCGTTCTCGGCGGCGCTCCCGAGGCGGAGATCCTGCCCTTGCGCGTCGCCGACAGCGTCGTCCTCCTGCGGACGAGCGCGCTCGCCCGGGCGCTGGTCTATGCCACGCAGCAGGGCTGCGACGTGGTGACGCTGAGCATGGGCGGCCTGCCTTCGGACGCCTGGGCGGAGGCCGTGGACCAGGCCTACGAGGCGGGCCTCTGCATCTGCGCCGCGGCAGGCAACCACACCGGCGCCCTGCCGCCGCGCGTGCTCGTCTATCCCGCACGTTACAACCGCGTCATCGCCGTCTGCGGCGTGATGGCCAACGGCAAGCCCTATGCGGACCTCACCGGAAAAGTGCTCGAAGGCAGCTTCGGCCCCGACTCCGTCATGAAGGCCGCCATCGCCGCCTACACGCCGAACATTCCGTGGGCGCGTTTCGGCTGCAAGAACGTCGTCCGTCTGAACGGCGAGGGCACGTCCTCCGCCACGCCGCAGGTGGCCGCCGCCGTCGCCCTCTGGTTCGAAAAATACAAGACCGAGCTGCCGCGCAATTTCCAGCGCATCGAGGCCGTCCGCCGGGCGCTCTTCTCCACGGCGAAGCAGAAGGACGACCGGGCGCACTTCGGCAACGGCGTGCTCCAGGCGCGCGCGGCGCTCGACGTCAAGCCCGTCCTCGGGCTGCCGAAAAGCGCTCCGTCGGACAACTCGTTCGCCTTCCTCCGCGTCGTCACGGGCCTTGGGATCGCCGAGCCGCCGCCGCGCGAGCGGATGTTCAATCTCGAGCTCGCCCAGCGCTGGCTGGTCAACGACAGGTTGCAAGAGATCGTACCGGACCCCGACGCCGTGACCCGGTTGGACGGGGAACAACTGCGCCAGTTCATGGAGGCGGTGATCGAGGACCAGGGCGCCTCGCTCGCGCTGCGCCGGCAGGTCGCGTCGCGCTATCCCGTCGCCGCCGGCGGGTCCGCGCCACACAACGAGCAATCACAGGCCGTCATCCCCGACCCCAAGACCCTGGCCTGCGATGCACAGCCCGTCGTCCGCAACCCGCCGTACCGTCGCATCCGCGTCTACGCCGTGGACCCGAGCCTCTCGACGCGGCTCTCCACGGCCGGGATCAACGAGGTGACGCTCAAGATCCGCTGGGAGAAGTTGGAGAAGGGGCCGGCCGGCGAGTACCTCCGCGTCGACGACGTGGACGCCGCGAAAAAACGTTACGAACCGGTGAACCTCGACGACCCGCGGCTGCTCGCCCAGGACGGCTGGGCGCCCTCGGAAGGCAACCCGCAGTTTCATCAGCAGATGGCCTACGCCGTGGCGATGAAGACGATCGAACATTTTGAAATCGCCCTCGGCCGGCCCGTTCTCTGGCGCCCCGGAGCGAACCCGAAAAACGAGTTCGACGACAGCCTTTTCGTCAAACAACTGGCCGTCCACCCGCACGCGCTCCAGCAGGCCAACGCCTTCTACAGCCCGCAGGAGATCGCTCTCCAGTTCGGCTATTTCGAAGCGGCGGCGGACGACCCCGGCGACCACATGCCCGGCAGCCGCGTCTACGCCTGCCTCTCGCACGACATCGTCGCGCACGAGACCACTCACGCCATCCTCGACGGGATGCACCGCCGCTTCAACGAGCCGACCAACGTCGACGTGCTCGCGTTGCATGAAGGCTTCGCCGACATCGTCGCCCTCATGCAGCACTTCACCATCCCGGAGGTCCTGGAACATGAGATCAGCCGCACGCGCGGCGACATCGAAGCCGAGTCCATGCTCGGCAGTCTCGCCGTCCAGTTCGGCTATGCGACGGGCGGCCGTGGCGCGTTGCGCGATGCCATCGGCCATTTCGAGAACGGCGTCTGGAAACGGTTCGTGCCCGACCCGGCGGACTTGCAGAAGCGTCAGACGCCGCACTCGCGCGGCGCCATCCTCGTGGGCGCGGTCTTCGACGCGTTCATTGCCATTTACAAAGAGCGCATCGCCGACCTGCTCCGCATCTACACCGGCGGCACCGGCGTGCTGCCGAGCGGGGCCATCCACCCCGACCTCGTGCGCCGCCTCGCCGACGAAGCGACGAAGTCCGCCAGTCACGTCCTGAACATGTGCATCCGCGCGCTCGACTACCTGCCGCCCGTGGACGTCACCTTCTTCGAATACCTGCGGGCGCTCATCACGGCCGACTTCGACCTCGTCACGGACGACCGCCACAACTATCGCGTCGCCTTCGTCGAGGCCTTCCGCCGCCGGGGCATCTACCCCTTGAACCTCGAGGCTCCGTCTCAGGACACGCTCCGCACGCTCTCCGTGGACACGCTGCGCTGGCAGGGGCTCGACCGCTCCAAGTTCACCAAGAAAGTGTGGACGGCGATCCAGGAGCAATATCTGGGCATTCTCGAGGGGCTGAAGCAGTACGCCAACGCCTGCTTCTACCTGGAGGACCGCGAGAAGCTGTTCCATGCCACGAGGGATCAGCGACGCACGCTCCACGAGCAGCTCAAGGTGGCCTTCAAGGCCGTGCCGGAGTTCGCCGCCGAGCTCGGGATCGATCCCCGCAAGCAATTCGAAGTGCACGAGCTGCGCCGGTCGATGCGCGTCGGTCCTGACGGCAGGTACATCCCGCAGCTCATCGTCGCGCTGACGCAGCTCATAGAAGTCCCGGCCAACAAGCAGGACGGCACGCCGGCCCACGTCTTCCGTGGCGGCTCGACGCTCGTCGTGGACCTCTCCGTCCCCGAGGTCAAGTACCGGATCATCAAGAACATCAAGAGCACCAATCGACAGAAACGCACCGCCGACTTCGTCAACAAGGCCGCCGCGGACCCGCTGCGCGCGCTCTTCTTCGCTCCCGACCGGCCGGAGCCCTTCGCCGCCCTCCACGCCCTCGCCGACGACGGTTTCTAAAGGAGCGTGGTCAAGGCCGCGGCGACGGACGAACGTCATAGATCACGAATTCGTCCACCTGAAATTCGGGTTGGAGCGGCACCACGCCGGCGAGGTGGGAGAACAGCGCCTCGCTGCTCCGGTTGCCTTTGAGGTGCAGGAAACGGAAATCACCGGGCAGGCGGGCGCGCACCATCCGCTCGGACTCCGGGAGGCGCTTGTACGGATGAGGGACCAGATAGAACTCGGAGGGATCGCTCCGCGGCGCATCCACCATCACCAGCGGCAGATTCCACTCGTGACGCCGGTCGAGCTCGTGGACCAGGTCGCGCCAGGCGCCGGTCTGGATCCCCAGCGGCTTGCCGTGCACGCCGAAGAGCCCGGACACGGGTTGATACTGAAAGCTCGCGACGGCCAGGCAGAGGACGACCGGCACGAGGGCGACGCGCCCCGACCGGACCTGCGCGAGCCTCACCGTACCCGCAGCCAAGGCCAGAGCGAGCGCCGGCTCGAAGACGAGCAGATTGCGATCCGAGAGCAGGGGAATGCCTTTGAGCGCGAGGGCCAGGACCACGGCCACCGGCACCACCAGCAGCAGCGACAGCAGGGCGTTGCTCGCCAGCGGCCGGCCGCGATCGGAGGGCCTCCCGGGCAGCCGGTCCGGCAGTGAGGAGAGCCAGGGCCAGACGAGAATCAGGAGACCGATCACTCCCAGGGCCAAAGGGAGCGTCACCGTGAACTGCGTGAGGCCGTGCAATTCCCGCTCGACGGCGCCGGGGTCGTACCCTTTGGTCAGCAGCACCTGCCGGGCCGGTGCGACGAGGCGCCGGGCCAGGAGAGGCAGCCCGCCCGTGAGGAGCAACCCGGCCAGCAGCGCCACAACGCCCAGCCACCGCGGCGGGAGACCCCCGGAGTCGAATTCAGCGGGGGCGGCAGGCAGGCGCTGGCGCCACAGGAAGGCCAGGGCCAGCAGCACCAGCAGGGCTGCGGCCGCCGGCAGGAGGAACGGCGGCGCCGCCAGGCCCGCGACGTCCTTCATGAAACCGCCCGCGCGGCCCAGGGGAGATCCCCCGGGATCATAGATGTGAAGCGACGGCCCCTCGGGTTGTCCCTTGGCCTGGAAGAGGAGGGCCGGCAGCCAAGCGATGAAAGTGGCCATGGCGCAGGCGAACGCCAGCAGCGTCGCCCGGGCGGCGCGGCGCGAATCCGCGTCGCCGGTCACCAGCAGCCACAGGGCGATGAGGCCATGGGGCAGCAGCGCGAACAGCACGAAGTAGTGCGTGTAGAGGGCGGCGGCGACCACGAGCGCGTAGACGATCCGGTTGCGGGCCGTCCCCTCGCCGAGCGACCGCAGGAAGAGGAGGTGCGCGGCGATCGTGAGCGTCACCGCCAGCGCGTAAGGCCGCGCCTCCTGGGAATACGCGATGTGGAGCGGGTTCAAGGCCAGGAACGCGGCCCCGGCGAGCCCCACCCAGACCCCGCCGATCCGCCGCCCCACGAACCCGAGCAGCGCGACCGAGACGAGCCCCAGCAGCATCGGCAGGGAGCGGACCGCGGCCTCCGCCGTCCCGAACAGGGCGACCCAGGGCAGGAAGAGCAGGTACGAGAGCGGCGGGTGGAGGTCGTGAAAGGCCGAGCGCCCCACCACCGAGGCGACCTCTTTCAAAGCGACGCCCCGGATGCGGAGGGCATAGAGCTCGTCGCAATCGAAGGCCGGCAGGCCGAGATCGTGGAGGCGAAAGATCGCGGCGACGATCAGCAGCACCGTCAAACCCAGGAAGAACAGGGTCCGTTCGCGGGCGGACACCCGAGGAGAACTCTCTGCGCTCATGTCAACATGCTACGATTGCAAAGGTCGTTCCATGAGGACGACCAGCGAGAGGTCTGACATCGCAGCTCCATCGCCCTCTGTCCGCCGTCGCGACGGATGGACCGAAATCGCCTGGCTGATCGGGCTGGCCGTCGTGGTCACGATCGGATTCGCCGCGACGCCCCTCGACGTCGCGGCGGCCCGGGTCTTCTACCGCTCCGACGCATTGGATCACTGGCCGCTGGCGAAGAGGCTGCCGTGGTCCGCGCTCTATGGCCTCGCGCCAGGGATCACGGCGTCGCTGGTGATCGCCGGCCTCGCCGCCCTGGCCGCGGGGCTCGTGCGCGGCCGGGGCCCGTGGCGCCGGAATGGCATCTTTCTATTGCTCAGCGTGGCGCTCGGTCCGGGGCTCGTCGTCAATGCGATCTTCAAGGATCATTGGCATCGCCCCCGGCCGCGCGATCTCGTGGAATTCGGCGGTCCGCTGCACTACCGGCCCGCGCCCCTGCCGGGCGGCGAAGGCGGCGCGTCGTTTCCGTGCGGCCATTGTTCGGTAGGGTTTCTGTACGCCGCCGGCTGGTGGGTGTGGAAACGGCGCCGGCCGGCCTGGGCCTGGAGCTCGCTCGCGGCCGGCCTGATCGCCGGCTTCGCCCTGGGCCTCGGCCGCATGGCCGCGGGCGGACACTTCCTGTCGGACGTGATCTGGTCGGCGCTGCTCGCGCTGGGAGTCGCGCACGTCCTGTATTACTACCTACTGCGCATCCCTGTATACGAGAGACTCGACAACGGCGCCCTGCCCTCCTCCAGTCCGGTATCACGGCGGCAGCGCATCACGGCGGCCGTCGCAGCGCTGTGCGGAGTCGCCGTGCTCCTCGCGCTGTTTGCGACACCCCACGGCACGCAGCTCGCGGCGAACATTCCGCTGTCCTCGCTGGCGCGCCCACCGCGCGCGCTCGAAATCACCGCGCGAACGGCGAACGTCGAAATCGTGATCGTCGACGCGCCGGCGACCGAGATCTCGATCACGGGCGAGTTGCACGGCTTCGGCCTGCCGGGGAGCCGTCTCGACACGCACGTCGAGCTCGGCTTGGAGCCAGTGCCAACGCTGCGTTACACTATCGAGCAGCACGGCTGGTTCACGGACCTCGACGGTGTGGCCACGGTCCGCGTACCGGCGGGCGGCCTCGAGCGCATCACCGTGCATCTCGAGCGCGGCAACATTCAGGTGACGGACGCCACGCGGGAGGGCGTAGTCAAAAAGGGGAGGCTGAAGCTCGACCTGCAAACCTCGGCCGGACACCTGCAGTCTCCCGCGCCCGACCGCGAGTAAGCCGCCAGAACCGATGACGCCAGACGCGTGCTCTTAGCCCGGTTTCCGCACCCGCACGTGAAGGAAGTAGGCCACGACCTGGGCATCCTGGAGGCCGGGGCAGGCGCGGACGGTTTCGTCGCTGGGCCGCGGCTCCTCGATGCGCTCCAGGAGAAACCCGGTTGCGATCAGCAGGTTCAGCCATTCGCCGAGCGTGCGCGTGAACCGGGGCGTCTTGAATTTCGGTAACCCGTGCTTCACGTGCAGCGGCGCAGCCTTGAAGAGCCACTCGGAAATCTCGCCGTCCTGGCGACGGAAATAATCGCCCACCTCGATGGCGTAGGTCACGCCCTGCGCGTCGCGCAGATTGCGGCGGTGCGGTGTGTCGAAGCAGGGATGCGCGATGGAGAATTGCAGGAATCCACCCGGCTTCAGGACGCGAAAGGCTTCGGCGAGAACGCGATCGGTTTCCGGGATATCCATGAAGCTCATGAAACCCGTGGCAAAGTCGAAGGTCGCCTCCGCAAAGGGCAGCTTCACGGCGCTGGCGACCTGGTACTCGATGCCCGGAGGCTCCTGGACCTCGGCCTGCGCAATGAAGACCTCCGCGATGTCGACGCCGGTCATCCGCGCGCCGCGGCCGGCCAGCAGCCGGGTGTTGTGGCCTTCTCCACAACCGACGTCCAATCCCGAAAGCCCGGCCACCTCCGGCAGCATGGCGAAGAAAGCCGGCGTGTTGAGGTGATCCCGATACACGTCATAGCCGGCTCTCGCGAGCTTCGTCCAGACTTCGGCGTTGGCGTTCCAGAAGCGCCCGGCCTCTTCGTGGTCCATCTCCAAGCCTCACCAGCTCGCGCCGTCGCGGATCAGGCCGCCGGCGGCGAGCTGGCCCAGGGGCCGGGAGAAGAAGTAACCCTGGCCGAAGTGGCAGTCGAGGGCGCGCAGGCGGGAGACCTGCTCGGCGGTCTCGATCCCCTCGGCCGCGACGTCCATGCGCAGGGTGCGGGCGAGCGTGAGGATGGTGCCCACGATCTCCGAGTGCTCGGCGCGCAGGTCCATGGCGCTGATGAAGGAGCGATCGATCTTCAACGCGTCCACGGGCAGGCGGTGCAGATAGCTCAGCGAGGAGTAGCCGGTGCCGAAGTCGTCGACGTAGAGCTTGACCCCCAGCCGGCGCAGGTCGAGCAGCGTCGCCACCGCCCCCTCGGCCTGCTCCATGATGGTGCTCTCGGTGATCTCCAGCCGCAGCTTCCCGGGCCGGATCCCCGTCTGCCGCAGGACCTCCTCGATCCGCGGCACCAGGTCCGCCTGCCGGAACTGCTTGCCCGAGAGATTGACGGTCACCGCGAGGTCCCCTCCGGAGCAGGGGGGCGACTGCCAGGCCGCGAGCTGCCGGCAGGCTTCATACAGCACCCACCAGCCGATGGGGACGATCAGCCCGGTGTCCTCGGCGACCGGCACGAAGCTGTTGGGGAAGAGGAGCCCGCGGCGCGGGTGCCGCCACCGCAGCAGCGCCTCGAAGGCGTCGATCCGGCCGGTGGCCAGCGAGACGATCGGCTGGTAGTGGATCTCGAACTCGCCGCGCTCGATGGCCCGCCGCAGGTCGGTCTCCAGCTCCAGCAGGGCCACCGCCCGGTCGTGCATGTTGCGGTCGAAGACGGCGTCGCGCGCCTTGCCGGACGTCTTGGCGTCGTACATGGCCGTGTCCGCGTCGCGCAGCACGTCCTCCGGCCGATCGTAATCTCCGCCCGCTCCCACCGTGATGCCGAGGCTGATGGTGACGAACACCTCGTGGCCGTGGGCCTTGAACGGCTGCGCCATCACCTGGTGCAGCCGCTGGGCGACCTGGACGGCGTGATCGACGTCGGCCACCTCGTCGAGCAGGATGGTGAACTCGTCGCCGCCCAGGCGCGCCACGGTGTCGCCGGGGCGCAGGCACGATTCGAGACGCCGGGCGACCGCCACCAGCAGCTCGTCGCCCGCGACGTGGCCCAGACTGTCGTTGACGTTCTTGAACCGGTCGAGGTCGATGAAGAGGACGGCGAAGGTGTAGCTCAACCGCCGCTTGGAGTGGGCGATGGCCATCCCCAGCCGGTCCATGAACAGGGCGCGGTTCGGCAGGCCGGTCAGCGGATCGTGGAAGGCGTCGTGCTGGAGGCGCTCCTCGGCCTGCTTGCGGGCGGTGATGTCCGACTGCGAGCCGGCCATCCGGTAGGCCTCGCCCGTCTCCGTGCGCACCGCGAGGCCCCGGCTGAGCACCCAGCGGTAGGAGCCGTCGCGGTGCAGGATGCGATGCTCGCTCTCGAAGTCCGGCGCGTGGCCGGAGAGGTGCGCCGAGAGCGCCAGGTGGACGGCAGGGAGGTCGTCGGGGTGCACGCGGTCGAACCACGCCGCCGGATCGCCGTCGATCTGCCCCTCGTCATAGCCGAGCATCGACTTCCAGCGGCAGGAAAAGTAGATCCGGCCGGTCTTGAAGTCCCAGTCCCAGAGGCCGTCCTTGGCCCCGTTCACCGCCAGCGCATAGCGCTCCTGGCTCTCGCGCAGCGCCACCTCGGCCCGCTTGCGCTCGAGGGCGTAGCGGATGGAACGCCCCAGCAGGCCGCTGTCGATCCCCTTCTTGACCAGGTAGTCCTGGGCGCCCTCCCGCACGGCGCGCACCGCCAGGTCCTCGTCGTCGATGCCGGTCAGCAGGATGATGGGGACATCCGGGGCCTCACGGCTGACCCGCGACAATGAGTCGAGCGAGCCGGGCCGGGTGTCGGGCAGCGAGACGTCCAGCAGGATGACGTCCACCTTGCCACCGCGACGCAGGTGGTCGACGGCGTTCGCGACGCGATCGACCGCCGTGAGCTGGAAGGGGCGCAGGGCTGTCCTCTCCAAGAGCCTGCGGATCAGGCGGGCATCGCCTGGATTGTCCTCCACCAGGAGGATCACACTCGGTTCGCCGAGGAGCATCACGGCGGCTCCGTGCAGTTCACCGCCGATGACTCCCCCCCGGCGGCGTGCAGAAAAACAAGTTAGTAGAAACTCAAGCTGCTGAGCGAAATCATCCTAACACAGGAGGCACGTTTTTTATTGGGCTTTTGCAATCGCGGGCCCTACGGACGCCGGGAGGGTGAACGAGAACGTCGCCCCGCCGCCGGGCGCGCCTTCCGCCCAGATGCGCCCGCCGTGGCGCTCGACGATCTTCCGGCAGAGGGCGAGGCCGATGCCGCTGCCGGGGATCTCCGGGTGGAGACGCCTGAACATGGTGAAGATGGACTCCGCCTCTGCCGGATCGAGGCCGATGCCGTTGTCGCGCACCGAGAAGACCCACTCGCGCCCCTCCCGGCGGGCGGCGACGTGGATGCGGGGAGCCTCCGGGCCGCGGAACTTGACGGCGTTGGCGATCAGGTTGTGGAAGAGCTGGACGATCAGGAAGGGATCGGCCTCGATCTCCGGCAGCGACGAGTGCGTCACCATGGCGCCGCTCTCCTCGATCGCCGCTGCGAGGTGGGACAGGGCCTCCGCCAGCAGCGCCTCCGCGCCAACCTTCTCCGACCGTTGCTCCCGGCCTTCGAAGCGCGAGAACGACAGCAGGTCGTCGATCAGCGTCCGCAGCCTGCGCGCGGCGCCGGCCACCACGGCGATCAGCTCGTCGCCGCTGGGGCCGAGCTTGCCCTCGAAGTCCTCGCGCAGGAGCTGCGTGTACCGTTCCATCATGCGGACCGGCTCCTGGAGCTCGTGGGAAGCCATGGTGGCGAACTGCTGGACATCCTCGGGGTTCTCCGTGGCGCGCCGGAGCTGCGCGGACTGCCGGGCCAGCTCCCCTTCCGCCTCCTTGCGCGCGGTGACGTCCTCGACCAGGCCGTCCACCCGCACCCCCTCGGCGCCGCGGACGAGCGTGCCCATCACCTCGACCCAGAGGGTGCGCCCGTCCGCCCGTTGCAGCCGGACCTCCGTCATGGCACCCGTCCCGGCTCCGGGCCCTCGCGTCGCGGCGGCGATGAGCGGGACGAGGTCGAGCCGGGCGGCGTCCTCCAGGCTCCGGACGCCCAGGATCGACAGGAACCCGGGGCTGGCGTTCAGCAGGCGCCCCTCGGGCGTGGCGCTGAAGACCGCCATCTGGGCCGGAGCGAGGAGCCCTTCCGGCCGCGCCGCCGCGGCGGCGGTGCGGAGCTGTCGCCGGTCGAGCGCCGAGCGCACCGTCAGCGGCAGCCGCAGGAAGCCGGCGGGCGTCTTGCCGAGGACCTCGTCCACCCCCAGCCGCACCGCCCGCAGGACGAAGTCCTCCGGACCCGCCCCGCTGCCGAGCCGCGTGAAGAGGATGACGGGCACCTCGGGCCAGTCCTCCTTCAGCACCGCCAGGATGGCCAGACCGTCCGCCCACTGGAGCTTCTGCTCCAGGATGACGAGGTCGAAGCTGCGCCGGCCGCAGGCCTGGGCGAAAGCGGGCGCGTCCGTGATCTCCTCGATCGCCAGTTGCGGCATCTCATGCGCGATGACCAGCCGGGCCAGGGCCCGATCGTCAGCCTGGTCGTCGAGCAGCAGGATGTGGGGGTGGCTTTCGCGCATGGCAGGGTGGCACGGACCCGAACCCTGTAACGCTATAGAAGCTCGAGGGTTAAATCTACTCCTCTCAGGCTATAATCTTTTCTATACCTGTCGATATACGGCGCGGAGAGCCGGAGCCGAGGTATGGAATTCGAATACTCCCTGCAAAGCCGGGGCGAGCGCCTGATCGCCAGCCTCCGGCTGCTGACCGCGCTCGGGTTCCTCCTCGTGCTGGGGCTCGACCGGGAGGCACCCCTCCGGTATCCGGCCGGCACCCTGGCGCTGCTGGGCGTCTATGCCCTCTATGCCCTCCTGCTCGCGGCGCTGTTCTGGGCCTACGACCGCATCGAGCTGCGCTCGCGGCTCGCCGTCCACCTCCTCGACCTCGCGATCTTCGCCCTCCTGGCCTTCCTGACGCGCGGCGCGGCGCCTCCGGCGCTGGTCTTCTTCGCCCTCCTCCTGCTGGCGGGCGCGTTGCGCTGGCGGTGGCGCGGAGCGGTGGAGACGGCGTTCGCGGCCGGCGCGCTCTACCTGGGCGCGGGGCTCGTCTCCGGTTTCCAGGCGGGAGACCCCGTCGCCCGGGTGCTGACGGGGAGCGCCTGGCTGACCCTCCTCGCCGTGCTCCTCGCCGCCGTCTCCGCCTACCAGCAGCGGTCGGGCCGCGAGATGCTGCGCATCGCGGCGGCGCCGCGGGGCTCGCTGCAGGACCCCGACGCCCTGCTCGCCCGCCTGCTGGCCTACGTGGCCGGCATCCTGGAAGCGCCGCGCGTCCTGCTGGCCTGGGAGGAGGTCGACGAGCCCTGGCTGCACTTGGCGCTACGCTCGGCCGGCGGCGTGGAGCGGTCGCGGGAGGCGCCCGCCGCCGCGCCGCTGGTGCCCCCGCCCCTGGCCGCCGCGAGCTTCCTCTCCAATGGCGCGGCGGAGACCTGGTACGGCACCGAGCGGGGGATCGAGCGCTGGCACGGCCCCCCCGTGGCCGAGGAGCTGCGGCGCCGCTTCGCCATCGAGCGGGTGGCGTCGTGGCCGGTGCGCGGCGAGATCGTGCAGGGGCGGCTCTTCGCCCTCGACCGCAAGCACCTGGAACGGGACCACCTGATCCTCGGCGAGATCGTGGCCCAGCGCGTGGCCGCCGAGCTCGACCAGTTCTACCTGCTGCGCCAGCTCCGCAGCTCGGCGGTGACCGAGGAGCGCATCCGGCTCGCCTGCGACCTGCACGACGGCATGCTCCAGTCGCTCACCGGCGCGGCCCTCCAGCTCCAGGCCCTGGCTCAGCTCCTGGAGTCGGGATCGCCGGGAGCGCGCGAGCAGCTCCAGGAGATCCAGCGGCTCATCGCCGCCGATCAGCGGGACCTGCGCTTCTTCATCGAAGAGCTGAAGCCGGCGCCGCGCGCCTTGAGCGGGCCCGCCGACCTCCAGAACCGGCTGGCCGAGCTGACGGATCGCATCGAGCGCCTGTGGGGCCTCGCCGTGGAGGTCCACCTCGAAGCGCTCGACGGCCAGCTCTCCGAGGCCTTCACCCGCCAGCTCTACCGGCTGCTGCGCGAGGCCCTGTTCAACGTCGCCCGGCACGCCGGAGCGTCGAGTGCCCGGGTGGAGGTCTCGCGCCGGGACCAGGGGCTGCACATCCTGGTGACCGACGACGGCCGCGGCTTCCCCTTCCGCGGCCACTACGAGCACGAGGAGCTCAACCGCCAGAAGCTGGGGCCGGTGAGCCTCAAGGAGCGGATCGCCACTCTCGGCGGCTCGCTCGTCATCGACTCCTGCCCGGGGCTCACCCGGCTGGAGATGCGCCTGCCGACCGGAGGAGGTGTGCCATGACCCCGACGACCCCCACGACCTCGACGTGCTCGACGCCCATCCGTCTCGTCGCCGTGGACGACCACCCCATCGTCCTCGAAGGGCTCGAACGGCTCTTCCGGCTGGCCGGAGACCTGGAGATCGTGGCCCGCTGCGTCAACGCCGGCGAGGCGATCGAAGCCGTGCGCCTCCACCGGCCGGACGTCCTGCTCCTCGACCTGCGCCTGCCCGGAGGGAGCGGCCTCGACGTGCTCGACCGCCTCCGCCGCGAGGACCTGCCGACCCGCGCCGTGCTGCTCGCCGGCGCGATCAACGAGGACGAGCTGCTGGAAGCCCTGCAACTGGGGGCGCGCGGTGTGGTCCTCAAGGAGATGGCCCCGGAGCTCCTGGTGCGCTGCATCCGCACCGTCCACGCGGGCGGCCGCTGGCTGGAGAACGGCTTCCTCAGCCGTGCCCTCGAAACCCTCCTCGACCGCGACGGCGTCGCCGGTCCCGGGAGGCAGGTGCTCTCAGCCCGCGAGCTGGAGATCGTCCGCCTGGCCGCGACCGGCCACCACAACAAGGAGATCGCCGAGACCCTGAACATCACCGAGGGAACGGTGAAGGTCCACCTGCACAACGTCTACGAGAAGCTGGGGATCGAGGGCCGGGTGGAGCTGACGATTTATGCTCGGGATCATGGGTGGGTGTGAGGGGGGCGGTCCTCCGCACACCTTCCCTAGAGCTTGTCGTAATCGTCGGGCTCAACGTCCGGCAGGCTGGCGAGGGCGGCTTCAAACTTCTCCCGGCTGCCGCGCTTCGCGCGCTCCTCGAGATATTCAACCGTCATCAGCGCCGCCATCTTCTCTGCCGCGGCAGTGCTGAGAAACTGGTTGATGGAAATACCCTCCTCCTGCGCCAATTTACGGATTTGCTTGTGCAGAGACTCCGGAAGTCTCAGGCTGATTGTGCTCATGGCAACGCTCCAATGACCTCAAGGAACTCCTGAGGACTGCTGACAGTAATGTTGAACCGTTCGGCTCCTACGAAGTCTCTCTTGTTGTAGGAGACGATCGCGCTACACCCGCCTGCGACCGCCGTCTCCAGTACCATCTCGTCTTTTGGGTCTCGCAGATAGGGCCGCCAAAGAAAGAAGATCTCCTGTCGTCTGGCCACGGTGCAAAGGTAATCAAGAATGTTCATCCTGACTTGCCATTCCCGAGAGTCGGGCTCCACCTCGCGCAAAATCGCTGACTCGTACTCCAAAACCAGCGGAACAGAGATGTAAACTTCAAACAGCCCGGCCCCCACCAACGAGAGGAGCTTGGCAGATGCCCCCTTCTTGGACCGCGAGGCTGCGACGAGCACATTGGTGTCGAGGACAACCCGCGGAACAGGCACAACGGTATTGTGGGCGATACTATGGCTGGTGTCAAGAGCTGCGGTCTGCGGAGCACCGGCTGAGAATTGTAGCTGCCTTCGAGCAGAGCGGCACGGAGGGCGAGAGCGGTGCGTCCTCAGGTATGCGGAGCCGCGCCTGCCCGGAGGGAGCGGCCTCGACGTGCTCGACCGCCTCCGCCGCGAGGACCTGCCGACCCGCGCCGTGCTGCTCGCCGGCGCGATCAACGAGGACGAGCTGCTGGAAGCGCTGCAACTGGGGGCGCGCGGGGTGGTCCTCAAAGAGAAAGCCGGTCACGCATCCTTCCCCGGTACGAGTTGCAGCGCCGAGCGGCCCTGAGCATTCACGGCCGCGGGTCGCCTCACGCCCCGGCCGGCACCGGCACGGCCTTCACAGCCTGCACTTCGATCTCGATGCGGACTTCGTGGCCGATGAGAATGCCTCCGGCTTCGAGCGCCTGGTTCCACTCCAGACCCCAGTCGCGGCGATCGATGCGGGTCGTGGCCCGGGCGCCCGCTCGCTCGCCGCCCCAGGGGTCCTTGCCGCGCCCTTCGAAGGTGCAGTCGAGCGTCACCTCTTTCGCCGTGCCATGGATGGTGAGGTCGCCGGTGACGCGGAACTCATCGCCCTCCTTGGCCAGCGCCCCTTCGACGCGCTTGCTGCGGAACGTGATCGTCGGATAGTGCTCGACATCCAGAAAGTCGGCTGAGCGCAGGTGGGTGTCGCGGTCTGCGACCCCGGTATCGATGCTCGTCGCGCTGATCTCCACGTTGACGGACGAGCGGTCCGGGTTCTGCTCGTCGACCTCGATCGTCCCCTTCACGTCCTTGAAGCGGCCGCGGACGGTGGTGAACATCATGTGCTTCACTGCGAACTGGACGCTGGAGTGTGCCGGATCGATCTGCCACGTCGTCGTCTCTGCCATGTTCTCCTCCTCGGGATCGCGCCAATTGCGAACCGAATTGTTTATGCAAGATACGCGCCTCCCGCGGCTGCGCGGCTCTTCGTGACGGCTTCGGCGGCCCGGCCATGTCGTCTACGGCCTGGGCATGCAGCGCCACACGGCTGCGGAGGCTCAAAATCGTCTGCACAGCCAGAAAATCCGTTGCGCAGGTTGGGCAGGCAGGTTTTCGGCCAGCGCAGCCGTTGCGCAGGCTGCGCAACCGTTGCGGAGGCTGCGCAACCAAATTTTAACCAGCGCAACCTTTGCGTTGGGTTGCGCAGCCAATTTTTAGCCTGGAAATCTATTGCGCTGGATTGCACGCCAAGTTTTAACGTGAGAATCCATTATGTTGGATTGCGCAGCGAATTTTTAAGCTCCGCAATCGTTGCGCAGCGTACGCAGCCAATTTTTCACCGTAAAATCCAATTCTTTGGATCGCGCAGTGTTTCCGCAGACTACTGGGGCACCTCGACCACCTTCTCAATGCGGTCCCCGATCCGGATCTGGTCCAACACGGCGTCGCCGGCGACGACCTGGCCGAAGACGGTGTAGCCCCCGTCGAGGTGAGGCTGCGGGGAGAGGGCGATGAAGAACTGGCTGCCGCCGGTGTCGGGACCCGCGAGCGCCATGCCCACGGCGCCGCGGGTGTAGCGCAGGCGGTTGATCTCGTCGCGGATGGCGTAGCCCGGGCCGCCGCTGCCATCGCCTTTGGGATCGCCGCCCTGGATGACGAAGTCGGGGACGACGCGGTGGAAGGTCAGGCCGTCGAAGTAGCCCTGGGCCGCGAGTTGGAGGAAGTTGAGGCAGGTGAGCGGCGCCTCCGGACAGGCGAGGCGGACGGTGATCGTCCCGCGCTGGGTGCGGATCTCGACGGTCCGCGGCCGGTGGGTGCGCTGGAGGATCTGCCGGTAGGCATCCGCCTCCTGACGGGTCGCGGGACCGGGGGGCGGGATCTTCGTCTGGCCGAGCCTGGCCAGGCTCTCGCCCGCCTCCCGGCGCAGGACGAAGGGACCGGCGGCGGCAGCCTTCTCCAGGAGGGCGATGACGGCGCCCCGCTCCAGCGGCTCGGCCTTGCCGCGCGCCGTCAGCGCCTTCAGCTCGGCGAGGCCCATCTCTTCCAGGCCTTCGCGATAGACCCCGGGGAGCGCGGCCTGGAGCTCGGCGAAGGGGGCCACCGGGTGCTCGGTCAGCCAGTCCAGGGCGGCCTCCCGGACCGTCGGATCGGGATCGGTGAGCGCCTTGCGGGCCACGTCGCCGGCCTTGGCGTCCGCCGCCAGCCAGGCTCCGACGGCCGCGGCACGCACCCGCGGGCTCGCGTCGGCGGTCAGCCGGGTCAGGACATCGGTCTCTGCTGGCAATCCCAGCAGGCCCGCGGCCTCCGCGGCGCGGGCGCGCAGGGTGATGTCGTCCGAAGCCGCGGCGGCCGAGATCCGCGCCGCGGCCTGGGGGTACTTCCCCGCCGCCAGGGCTACCAGGGCGGCGCCCTTCTCCCACGGCTCGCCCGACTCGACGCGGGCCGCCAGGGCCTCGCCGAGCTCGGGGCGAGCCCAGACGCCCGCGGCCTCCAAGGCGCTCGCCCGCACGCCGGGGAGCGGGTCGTCCATCAGGGTCCGCAGACGGGGCGTCCAGTCCTCCAGAGGCTTCGCCTTGTTGGCGGCGACGAGGGCCCGGGCGGAGCGGAGGGCCTGGATGGGGGGGCCACCGTGGGGATCGCCGGCGTCATCCAGAAGAGGGCGGAGAGCCGCGAGGTCTTCGCCAGTGCCCACGATCCCCAGGGCCCGGGCCGCCCAGGCGCGCACCCGTGGATCGCCGTCGGCGAGCAGCTTGCGCAGGGTGGGGAGGGCTTGAGCGAGCGGATTGCGGGACAGGGCATAGGCGGCCTGGAGATGGAGGACCGGGTCCGTCTGGGCCAGGCCCTTCTCGGCGAGCGAGACGGTCGTCTCCTCCTTGAAGCGGAAGAGGCCGGGGAGGAGGCGCGCCCACCGCTCGCCCTCAGGCAGGGGGAGGAGCGGCTCCAGCACGTCCACCACCCGCGCGCCGAGCTTGCCGAGCGCCTCGACGGCGAGCGTGCCGGTCTCCCGGTCCGGATCGCGCTCCGCGAGCAGCAGGGCGGCCTGGGCCTGCGGGTCTCCCATCACTCCCAGCGCGAACACCGCCGCCCGCCGCACGGCGGGAGATTCGTCGATCAGCAGCCCTTCGAGGATCGGCCGCCCCGCCCGGTCGCCAGCCCGTCCCAAAGCCACGGCGAGGTCTTCCCGCAGCGCCGCGTCTCCCTTGAGACACTGCTGCACGGTGAAGTCGTCGTACGTCTGGCGATCCACGAGCAGCAGGAGGAGCGCCCGCTCGTCGACGTGCGGCACCTGGAGGTCCGGCTGCTCCCGCGCGCCGTGGGGGACGGGGTGGGGGGTGCAGGCGGCGAGGAGAAGGAGGCCGGCGAGAGGGAGGGTGCGGATCGTCTTCGTGAGCATGGGGAGGGTGATGCTAGCACCGGTGGCGGGCCCTCATCACCCCGGCTTCTTCTCCCTGCCTCGGAGACGACCCGCCGTCCCCGTGGCCTCCGAAACGAAATCGTATCGGGTCTGTGTCGTCTCTACGGGACCTCGGAGACACGGCCAGAGACAGAGGTTACGGAGGGGTTGGGAGATCCCTTCGCACTGCCTCCGGAATCGCCATCCTTTGCCATCGCGAGACCGGTCCGTAGAGACGCCCCAGACCCGATACGAGACCTTCGGCAGGCCACGGGGACGGCGGGGCGTCTCCGATACGGCGATGCCGCTCCGCTCCTCCGCACCTCGCATTGACCCACCCCCCCGGGCGGGACGACTTCGGGAATCTGCGGGTATAGTCCCCCCGTGAGCTCTCCTCGTCTCCAGTTCGACGGCGTCCGCCGGCGCTTCGGGCGGCTCTCCGTCCTCAAGGGCGTCTCCGGCAGTGTGGAGCCGGGCGAGATGCTGCTGGTGACGGGGTCGAACGGCTCGGGAAAGAGCACGCTGCTGCGCTGCCTGGCCGGCCTGCTCGCTCCCGACGGCGGGACGATCGCGTACCAGGAGAACGGCACGCCGCTCGATGCCGCGGAGCGCCGGCGGCGGGTGGGCGTCGTGGCTCCGGACCTCGCCTTCTACTCGGAGCTCACGGTGGCGGAGAACCTGGCCTTCTTCGCCCGGCTGCGGCGGGTGTCGCCGGCGCGGGGCTTGAGCGTCCTCGGCCGTCTGGACCTGCCGCTCGACCGGCTGGCGGGGAATCTCTCCTCCGGCATGCGCCAGCGGCTGCGCTGGGGCTTCGCCCTTCTCCACTCGCCCCGGCTCCTGCTGCTCGACGAGCCGTTCCAGAACTTCGACGCTCCCGGCGAGCGCATCGCCCGCGAGTTGCTCGACGAGCACCTGGAGGACGGCGGCCTCGCCGTCGTCGCCAATCCCTCGTTCCTGGACTTCCACCATGTGGCCACTCATCTCGACCTGGGCCAGTGAGGCGGCGGCGGTGTTCGTGAAGGAGTGGCGGTGCGAGTTCCGCACCCGCTACGCCCTGAACACGCTCGCCCTCTTCGCCTTCACGACTCTCGTGGTGGTGAGCTTCAGCCTCGGCCCTCTGGGGGTGGCCCGTTCCCAGGGGACGGCCGTGCTGCCGGTCCTGCTCTGGATCATCCTCCTGTTCTCCGTGGCGGCCGGCCTGCCCCGCACCTTCGTGCAGGAGGAGGAGACCCAGACGGCGATGGCCCTGCGCCTCTCGGCCACGCCCTCGGCTCTCTTCTGCGGCAAGCTCCTCTACAATCTGACCCTGGTCTTCGCGCTGGAGGTGCTGGTCACTCCGGCCTACGTGATCATGACCAGCCTGGAGGTGGCTTCGCCGTGGCTGCTGGCCGCGGTCCTGGCCGCCGGAGGGTATGGCCTCGCCACCGGCAGCACGCTGGTGGCCGCCATCATCGCCCAGGCGCGCAGCAAGGGGACGCTCTTCTCCGTCCTCTCGTTCCCGGTGCTGCTGCCTCTCCTGGTGCTGGCCGTGGACCTGACCCGCGGCGCCACGGCCGGCGATCCGGGCGGAGTGGCCGTGCCCGTCCTCCTCCTGTATGATGCGACGGTAACCGTTGCAGGACTGATGCTCTTTCCAGCGGTGTGGAACCCATGAAGACTCTTCTCGCCTGGCTGCTGTGGTTGTGGATGTCCCTCGTGATCGTCGGGGCCTTCTTCTATGCCCCGGTGGCGGAGCACTTCCGGGTCCCGGGATCGAGCCGGATCGTGTTCTTCCACGTGCCGATGGCCTGGACGTCGTTCCTGGCGTTCATCGCCGCCGCCGTATGGAGCGTGATGTACCTCGTGCGCCGCAACCCGCGCCACGACCGGTCCGCCGCGGTGGCGATCCAGATCGGGTTGTTGTTCGGCGTCCTGGCCACGGTCACCGGCGCCGTCTGGGCGAAGATCGAGTGGGGCGCCTGGTGGAACTGGGACCCGCGCCAGACCTCGATCCTGGCCTCGCTCCTCTTCTACGCCGCCTACCTGGCGCTGCGGCAGTCCGTCGAGGAGCCCGAGAAGCGCGCCCGGCTCTCCGCCGCCTACGCGATGCTGGGGCTGGTGGTGACGCCGTTCCTCTTCTGGATCGTGCCCCGAATCACCTTCTCGCTCCATCCCGATCCGGTGGTCAACGCCGCGGGCAAAGTCGAAATGGATCCCCGCATCCAGCACGTTCTCTATGCCAGCGGCCTGGGGTTTGCCACCCTGTTCTTCTGGTTGCATAATTTACAACGCCGCCTGGAGTCCCTTCTGGAGCGGCGATCGGCACCTAACGAGTAGGGGGTCAAGAATTTGAGCGCCAACGGCTGGATCGTAGCCGTCAACCTGATCATCTGGACGGGCCTGTTCCTCTACCTGCTGCGCCTCGGCAAGCGGCTGCGCCAGGCGGAGGGAGGTCTGGAGAAAGAGCCATGAAGAAGAACCGTCTGTACCTGTTCGGCGGGCTGCTCCTGCTGGCCTTCGCCGGCTTCTCGTTCACCACCTTCAAGGATTCCATGACCCCCTACGTCTCCTACCAGCAGGCGCGCCAGGGCGACCGCATCGTGCAGGTGGCCGGGGCGCTGGAGAAGGGGAGCTACTCCTATGCGGAAGCCAAGGAGTCCCTCTACTTCACCCTCAAGGACCCGAAGACCCACGAGAACCTGCGGGTGCGCTTCAAGGGGCTGAAGCCGGGCAACTTCGAGGATGCCATCAGCATCGTCGCCATCGGCCGCTACGATGACAAGGCCCAGGAGTTCGAGGCCCAGAAGCTGCTGGTGAAGTGCCCCAGCAAGTACCAGGGCGCGGAAGTGAAGACCTACAGCTAGGCGGTTGACGGCAGGACGGATCTCTCCGCCCGCCGTTGCGTGTCGCAGTTTGGAAGGAGACCCCACGTGAGCTATGTGAGCAGCTATCTCTCCCACCTCTTCCTCCCCGGGGCCCTCGCCCTGTGGTGCGCCGCGATCTTCGCGTTCGCGACGATGTGGGGCTACGCCGAGGCTCTCGCCACCGGTGATACCGGCGCCAAGGTCTTCGCCCGCCGCTCCTACGGCTTCTTCGCCTTCTCCATCGTCCTCGTCGCGGCGATGATGTCGCTGCTGCTGATGATGCGCGACTTCCGGGTGGAGTACGTCTACCAGTATTCGGGGATGGACCTGCCGACCTACTACCAGTTCTCGGCCTTCTGGGCGGGCCAGAAGGGGAGCTTCCTGATCTGGCTGTTCTGGGGGGCGCTGCTGGGGCTCTTGGTGCGCCGCACGGCCGGCCCCAACGAGCCGGCCATCATGGGGGTCTACACCCTGACGCTGATGGGGCTGCTCTTCATCCTGGTGCGCGAGAATCCGTTCGTGATGCTGGGCAAGACGCCGGTCGACGGCGTGGGCCTCAATCCGCTGCTCCAGGACAACTGGATGGTCATCCATCCGCCGATCATGTTCATCGGTTACGCGGCGAGCGCCATCCCCTTCTCCTTCGCCATGGCCTCGCTCTGGCGGCGCAAGTACGACGGCTGGGCCGAGCGGGCGTTCCCCTGGGCGCTCGGCGGCTTCCTCGTCCTCGGCACCGCCATCACGATGGGTGGCTACTGGGCCTACAAGACTCTGGGCTGGGGCGGCTACTGGGGCTGGGACCCGGTGGAGAACGCCTCGTTCATCCCCTGGCTGTTCGGCACGACGATGATCCACGGCCTGCACATGGAGCGCTCCCGTGGCCGCTACCGCCGGGCCAACTACGTCTTCGCCTTCCTGACTTACATCTCGGTGCTCTATGGCACCTTCCTCACCCGCTCGGGCGTGCTGGCCGACTTCTCGGTGCACAGCTTCGTGGACCTCGGCATCTCCGGCTGGCTCACCCTGCTGCTGGGCGGCTTCTTCCTGCTCGGCCTGTTCCTCCTCATCCTGCGCTGGAAGGAGATCCCCACCGAGCCCAACGAGGACCCGTTCCTCTCCCGCGGTACCTTCATGGTCCTGGGAACGATCACGATTCTCGTCGCGGCCGTGGTCATCACCGCCGGCACCTCGGCGCCGCTGCTGACCAAGGTGATGTCCAACCCGAGCCAGGTGGGTCCCAGCTTCTACAACCGGGTGAGCCTGCCGATCGCCATCCTGATCGCGCTGCTGCTCGCGCTGGTCCCCTACCTCACGTGGCGAGGGAACCAGTTCTCCGAGATCGCGCGCAAGATGATCTATCCCGGCGTGTTCGCCGTGGCGGCGACGATCGCCGCGGCGGTGTGGAAGGTCCACGACGTCTTCCACCTCGTCTTCATCCTCCTCGCCGCCTTGGCGCTCGCCACCAACCTGCAGAAAACGATGGGCAAGTACCGGGTGAGCGGACTGCGGGGGGCCGGCGGCTACCTGGCCCACGTCGGCGTGGGGGTGATCCTGCTGGGCATCATCGCCTCTTCGGGCTATGACGAGAGCACCAAGGTCACCCTGACCCAGGGCGTGCCGCGCCAGGTGGGCGACCTGAGCCTCACCTTCAGGCGCTTCATCCCCCGCCGGGGCTTCGAGAAGGAGCGCATGGAGGTGCAGGTAACCCGGGCCGGGCAGAAGCCGTTCCTGGTCTACCCGAAGCTGTTCATGAACCTGCGCACCAAGCAGGTGATGGCCAACCCGGACATCCGCACGACGCCGTTCCAGGATCTCTACGTCTCGCCCATCGACTTCGATCCCGGCCAGCCGCGGCTGCAGCTCGCCAAGGGCGGTTCGGGCCGCATCGGCGACATGGACGTGAAGTTCACGGGCTTCGACCTCCAGGCCCAGGGCGGCAATGCCATGGCCGCCATGGCTGCCGGCAAGCCGGTGACGATCGGCGCCCGGCTGGCGGTGACCCGGGGTGGCAAGACCGTCGACCTCGAGCCTCTCTACCAGCTCGATCCGGCGAGCGGGCAGGTGAGGACCCCACCCATTCCGCTGCCGGGCGGCGGCGCCATGGTCATCTCCGGCGTCAACGCCAGCAACGGCGCCGTGCAGCTCGATGCGACGGGCGTCGCCAGCCCGATGAAGCTGTCGGTGGACGTGACCAGGAAGCCGCTCATCCAGCTCGTCTGGTTCGGCCTCTACATCGTCATCATCGGCGGCGGCCTCGCCACGGTCCAGCGGCTGCGGGAGATCCGGATACGGGACCGAGTGGCGGAGGCGAAGGCGGGGGCGGCGAAGCGGGCGGCGTAGAGGGCGGATCGCAGATCCTCACATGACTAAGAATCAGTACCGCCCCGACGAGGTCTCGCCTCCCGGGGAGACGCTTTTGGAAGTCTTGGAAGAACGCGGGATTACTCAGGCGGTTTAGAGAGTTCCTCGCCAAGCGAGAACCGATCGAATGCCGACGGGTTGGATTTCACAACAGCCTCTCAAAATAGATCAACGGCGTGTTCCTGTACGTCACCCGCCCGACCTCACGAAATCCGCACTTGCGGTAGAAATCCCCGGCCCCCGCCGCGGCGTCGAAGGCATCGAGACGGATGGCGTCGGCGGGCCACTCCCTGGCGATCCGCTGAGCCTCTTCGAGGCAGCGCCTGCCGATGCCGGAGCGTTGCAGGTCCGGTCTGACCGCCATGTCGGTCAGGTAGAGTGGCTTCTGGCAGTCGCTGAAGTAGGTCTTGTCGATCGCCCAGGGTTTCCTGGTCGCCAACGTCAGGCTCGCGATCAGGCCGTGCTCGCTCCTCGCGACCAAGACCCGCCCGGTCCTCAGATGGTAGAGCACGCCTTTTTCGGAGGAGGCCGAGGACCAGGGTCCTGTTCCATATTGGCGCGTCAGGTGCTCCGCCACCGCGGTGCGCAGCGCGGCGAGCGCCGCAGCGTCATCGGGCGTCGCGGGTTCGAGCTTGACGCTCAACCTACGCTCCGAACGCCAGCCGGTCCGCCAGGGTATGCGGCAGGCCGGCCTTGCGGATGCGGCGCTGGGACTCCTGGATGGGGTATTCGACGCGGTACCAGCGGACGATGCGCCTGGAGCTGTCGTAGGTCATGTAGGAGGCTCTGGGGTCGCGGTCGCGCGGCTGGCCGATGGAGCCGGGATTGATGAGGTAGCGCCCCCCAGGGTCGAGCTGGATGCGGCCACTGGTGCCGCGCAGGGCCTTCACCCCCAGGAGCCGGCCCTCCAGCCAGAAGAGCGACGGGATGTGGGTGTGGCCGAAGAAGGTCACCGGCATCTGGAAGCGGGAGAAGATCTCCCAGGCGTCGACGTCGGAGAAGACGTAGGTGTCCTCGTCGAGCGGCGAGCCGTGGCAGATGGCGAGCCCCTCCTCCACCTGCACCGGCCCCTGAGGGAGGCCGCGGACGTAGCGGAGGTTGGCCGGAGTGAGCCGGCCGGTGGTCCACTGCGCCGCCGCCAGGGCCGTCTGGTTGAAGTTGCCGCCGGTGTCGATGCCGGTCACCACCTTGTCGTGGTTGCCGCGCACGGTGTGGAGACGGGGTCCGAGCTCGCGCACGGCTTCGACCACCTGATTGGGCGCGGCACCATAGCCCACCAGGTCGCCGAGCACCAGCACGGCGTCGAAGCGCTTGCGGCGGGCCCGCCGCAGGACGGCCTCGAACGCCTCCCAGTTGGCGTGCATGTCCGAGAGGATCAGATAGCGCACCGATTGTCCCCGATCAACACCCCGCTCAACGATTCCCCGTTCAACGATTCTCCGATCTACGATCCCCAATCAACAGGGCGATCCTCGCCGCGATCTCCTCCGGCCTCTCGCCGGGAGCCACGTCGACCGTCACGTCCGCCCGGCGGTAGGCCGGCAGCCGCTGCTGGTAGAGCGACAGGGCCTGCACCTCGTCGCGGAACAGCGGCCGGTCCGCCTTGCCCAGCGCGCCGATGCGCCCGACGATGGTGGCGAACGGCGGGTTGAGCCACACCGACAGGCCGTTGGCGCCGATCCAGCGCGCGTTGGCCTCTGACACCATGGTACCGCCTCCGGTCGAAACCACCACGTCCGGGTGGCGAGCGGTGTCGCGCAGGAGCTCGGCCTCCATCTGCCGAAAGGCGGGCTCCCCCTGCTCCGTGAAGATCTCCCGCACCGTCGTTCCCGCCCGTTTCTCGATCTCCTCGTCCAGGTCCACGAACGGCACGCCCAGGCGCGCGGCCAGGCGCCGGCCCACGGTCGTCTTGCCGCAGCCCATGAACCCCGTCAGGTAGAGGCGCATGGGCTACTGCCCGGGGGCGCCGGCCGCCGCCAGCAGCCGGCGGCAGTTGGCGCCGATATCGCCGCGGCAGACCGCTCCCAACACGGCCGCGGCGTCGGCGCCGGCGGCCAGCACGGCCGCCACGTTGCCGGCGTCGATGCCGCCGATGGCCACCAGCCGCCGAGAGGTTCTCGCCCGCGCCCGGCGCACGAAGTCGAGGCCCACCACCGGGTCCGGCCGCTCCTTGCCCGTGGTGGGAAAGACCGGTCCCACGGCGATCACGTCCACCTCCGGGTCGGCGTCCGCGGCGGCGAGCTGCCCTTCGCCGTGGGTGGAGAGGCCGAGCTGCACGCCGCGCCCCACCACCCGCCGGGCCGCGGCCGGCGGCAGGTCCGCCTGGCCGAGGTGGAGGCCCTGTACCGGGAAGAGTGCCGCGAGGTCGGCCCGATCGTCCACCCAGAGCTCGACGCCGCTGCCTTCGAGCGCCCGGCAGCACGCCTCCAGAGCGGGGTACCACTCCCGCCCCGACAGCCGCTTGCCCCGGACCTGGATCCAGCGCACACCCGCCGCCGCCATCTCGGCCACCGCGGCGGAAAGCGGCCGGGGGTGGAGCGCCTCGGCGTCGGCGATGGCATAGATGGCGGACGTCATTTGCCGCCGTCGCCCGGCTGTCCCTCCCGCTGGAGGAAGCGCTCCATGAAGCGCGTCGACAGCCGGCCGGCGACGAAGTCGGGATCGCGGAGGATGCGCCGGTGGAGGGGGATGGAGGTGTGGATTCCCTCGACCACGAAGAAGTCGAGCGCCCGGCACATGCGGGCGATGGCGTAGTCCCGCGTGCGGTCGTGGACGATCAGCTTGGCCACCAGGGAGTCGTAGTACGGCGGGATGACGTAGTCCTCGTAGCCGTGAGTGTCCACCCGGGTGCCGGGTCCGCCCGGCAGGTGGAAGGTCTTGAGCGGGCCGGGGCTGGGCGCGAAGGTGTCCGGGTTCTCGGCGTTGACCCGGCACTCGATGGCGTGGCCGCGGGGTTTGAGGCCGTTCGGGATCTCCAGCCGCCGGCCGACCGCCACCTCGATCTGCATCTTCACCAGGTCGAGGCCGGTGACCATCTCGGTGACCGGGTGCTCGACCTGGATGCGGGTGTTCATCTCCATGAAATAGAAGCGGCCGTCGGAGTCGAGGAGGAACTCGATGGTGCCGGCGTTCTCGTAGCCCACGGCCTCGCAGAGGCGCACGGCCGCGGCCCCCATCTCCTGCCGCAGCTCGGGCGTCATGGCCGGCGACGGCGACTCCTCGATGAGCTTCTGGTGGCGGCGCTGGATGGAGCACTCGCGCTCGCCCAGGTGGACCACGCGGCCGTGATGGTCGCCGAAGACCTGAAACTCGATGTGCCGCGGCTCCATCAGGTACTTCTCGACGTAGACCGAGCCGTCGCCGAACGCCTTCTCGGCCTCGCTCTGCGCGGCGGCGAACTGGCCGGCGAGCTCGCCCTCGGCGTGGACGATGCGCATGCCGCGGCCGCCGCCCCCCGCCGACGCCTTGAGGATGACGGGATAGCCCACCTCCGCCGCCAGGCTCACGGCCTCCTCGGCGCTCTGCAGCGGCTCCTGGCTGCCGGGGAGGACGGGCACGCCCGCCGCCTTGGCCGTCTGCCGCGCCTTGGCCTTGTCGCCCATCAGGCGGATGACCTCCGGGCGGGGGCCGATCCAGCCGATCTTGCACTCGTTGAGCACCTCGGCGAAGTGGGCGTTCTCGGCCAGGAAGCCGTAGCCGGGATGCACGGCGTCGGCGCCGGTGATCTCGGCGGCCGAGATGATGGACGAGATGTTGAGGTAGCTCTGCTTCGAGGGTGGCGGACCGATGCAGACGTCCTCGTCGGCGTAGGTGACGTGCAGGCTGTCGCGGTCGGCCGTCGAGTAGACGGCGACGGTCTGGATCCCCAGCTCCTTGCAGGCCTGGATGATGCGCAGCGCGATCTCGCCCCGGTTGGCGATCAGGATCTTCTTGAACATCGGCAGTCCGGGGTCTCAGGCGAGGCGGATGGCGAAGAGCGGCTCGCCGAACTCCACCGCCTGGGCGTTCTGGGGGTAGATCTCGGCGATCGTCCCGTCCACGTCCGACTCGATCTCGTTCATCAGCTTCATCGCTTCGATGATGCAGAGCACCTGCCCCTTCTTCACCCGCGAGCCGACCTCGACGAAGGGGTCGGAGTCGGGCGACGACGCACGGTAGAACGTGCCGACGATCGGGGAGTTGAGGATGTGGGTGCCCGGGGGCGGTCCGGCGGGGGCCGCCGCGGCGGCGGCCGGAGCCGGGGCCGCTGGCGCCGGCGCTGCGATCATCGCCGGAGCCGGAGCGGGAGCCGCGGCCAGGGCCGGGGCGGGGCCGCCGGCCGGAGCCGGGACGGCCGCCGTCATCGCCACCATGGGTGCCGCCTGCTGGCCGTCGATCTTGAGGCGGAATCCCGAGCGCTCGAGCTCGAGACCCTGAAGCCGGTTCTGCGCCACCAGCTCGATCAGCTCTTTGATCTGTTCAAATGTCAGCACGTCGTTGTCCCTATGCCAGGAGGTCAGGAGAGCTCACTCTCCAGGAGCAGACGCGCTCGCCGGAGCTCGAATCGGGCCCGCCCGTAGTTGCCTTCGGGGCCAAGCACGAGAAGCAGATAATAGTCCGCAGCGACGGAGCTTACCATCAGCGTCAGCCGGTCCGTGGTCACCGAGAGGTGCTGCACCTCGCCCACCTCCAGCTCGCGGTGGTTCTCGGTGATGGAGCGCACCTGGGTGACCAGCTCGGCGGCCAGGACCTCGAGGTCCAGGCTCGGATCGGAGCTGACGGATTCCACGGGCATGCCGTCCCGGGCGACCAGCGACAGGGCGAGGGCGCCGTCGATGCGGTTGCTGATCCGGCTCAGTTGGTCAAGAAACATCGCGCTGGCCCCCCCGCCGGATGCGCTCCAGGTAGCTCTTCAGGAGGAACGCCTTGCGAGCCCGCCCCTCCGCTTCACCCGGCCGGCCGCCCGGCTGGTAGCCGGCGAGCAGGCCGGGCGCGTCGAGCGGCTGCGAGCCGATGGACCCGGAGACCCCGGCAGGCGCCGGCGATGCGAGCTTCTCCAGGCCCTCCCGCGCCGCCGCGCTCTCCGGCTCGCGGCGCAGGACCTCGCGGAAGATCCGCTCGGCCTCCGCCGGGTAGCCCTGGCGCAGATAGAGCTCGCCCAGCGTGGCCGTGGCCACGGGCTCGGGCACGGCGGCGGGAGGAGCCGGCGGGGCCGGCGGCGCGGCGATCTCCGGCGCTGGGACCTCCGGCGCCGGCTCAGGCAGCGGCGCGGCCCAGGGGGTGGTGTCCTCGAGCTCGAAGACCGGCGGCTCCTCCGGCTCCGGGGCCACCTCGACGGCGGCGGCGGGCTCGGGCTCCGCGACCGGCGCCGGAGCCGCGGGGGGCGGCGGCGCTACCTCCGGCTCGAGATGGAACAGGCGCTCGGCGGCCAGTCCGGCGAGATAGCGCCGCCGGCTGTCGCGGGAGGCGAGGCCCGGAAACAGGACGTCCGCCGGCTCGGGCTCCTCGACCTCCTCGGGCTCCTCGGGCTCCGGCTCCGCTTCGAGCACGGCTGTTGTCGCCACGGTCGCCGTGGTCGCCGCAGG
The DNA here is from genome assembly GCA_036264085.1 of Thermoanaerobaculia bacterium. GTDB lineage: Bacteria > Acidobacteriota > Thermoanaerobaculia > Multivoradales > UBA5704 > DATARR01. The sequence goes on from DATARR010000161.1 coordinate 132,154, forward strand.
GGCCGTCACCGGAGCCGGCGCCACGGGCGGGGGCGCCCACAGCTCGGCGAACGGCTCCGCCTCGCGGACCGCGGGCGCCACGGCCCGGGGAGCGGGCAGGTCGAGCTCGAAGACGTCGCCGCCCGGCCGCGGGGGGCGGGGAGCCGCCGGGCGTCCGAGGTCGAAGACATCGTCGCTCGCCGTGCGGGCCAGGGGCGGCGGCAGGGGGCGGCCCGGCGTCGCCGGGGGACGCGGATTCTCGGCCTGGGGGGATTGGTCCATCGCGCGGAGCCTCCGGCGCAGCTCTTCGATTTCAGGGTCGCTGTCGTTCAGCAGAGTATAGAGGTCGAGGCGCTCGCGGGCCTTCTCGGGCTCGGAGGTCTCGATGTAGGCCCGCACCAGCAGCTTGTTGGCCACCATCTGGGTGGCGTCCTGCTTGACCACCCGCTCCAGCACCACCCGGGACGCCTCGGGCTCGCCCAGCTCCAGCAGGCAGCGCCCCTTGGCCACCAGGGCCGAGAGATAGCCGGGGTGCTCCTTCAGGCCCCGCTCCAGGACCTCCAGCGCCTCGCGCACCCGGCCCTGATGGCGGTACTCCTCCGCGAGCTGGAGGAAGATGCGGGAGGAGGGGTCGGATTCCCAGCGTGCGCGGAGCTGGGCGAGGCGGTCGGGGAACGCGCCGTCACTCATGCGGAGACACCTTGGACGGAGGTTGAATGCGTGCGAACGGAGCGGAAGGCGTCAGGAGTGGCAGCAAAGTGGCCGCATTATAGCAGCACAGCCATCCCTCCCCCGCGTACGGCGGAGGAGGGACGCTGGCGTGGGTTGGGGCCGCTTCACTGAACGGTGATCGTGGTCGTCGCCGTTAACTGTTGGCCGTTGCCGCCTGGGGTCTTCGCGGTGACGGTGAAGCTGGTCCTGCCGGCGAGCTGGGCCTGGGTCACCGTGAGCTTGTTGGTCGCGACGCCGTTGGTGTCCGTGAACACCACACCCGTGTTGGCAAAGGTTCCGACCTGCGAGGAGAAGGTGACGGAAGCTCCCTGGAGGGGCTGGCCCTGGGAGTTGATGACGAAGGCGGAGAAGGTAATCGTGCCGCCGGACGGCGGGATCGTCTGCGAGTCCGCCTGCAGGCTGATGTCGGACGCTGCGTCGCGGATGGTCACCGTCGTGGTCACCGCATCGCTCGTGCCGACGATGCCGGTGATCGTGGCCGTGCCCGGCTGCGAGCCCGCCTGCAGGGTCGCCGTTGCGACGCCTCCCTGGGTCGTGGGCCTCGAAGGAGTTATGAGCCCGAGATTGGTGGTCAGGGTGACAACCGTGCCATCCGCCACCGGGCTGCCGTCGGAGTTGCGCGCGATCACCGTGATGTTGGACGTGTCGTTGACGGCGATATTGTTGGGCGACGAGCTGATGAGCAGCGTCGGCTTCGGCGCGAAGGAGATGGTCGCCGTGGTCGTCGCCGCGTCGCTCGAGCCGACGATCGCCGTGATGGTCGCGGTCCCCTCCCGGGAGCCCGCCGTCAGAGTCGCGGTCGCCGTGCCATTCGCCCCAATCGTCGGACTCTGCGGTTTGAGCGTGCCCTGGGACGTGGTCAGGGTGACCGGCTGGCCTTGAGCCACGGGAGTGCCGTCCGAGTTGCGGGCGACGACGGTGACCGTGGCCGTGCCTCCGGGAGCGATCGTGCTCGGAGTCACACTGACCAGGACGATCGGCTTGGAGCCCGTCCCCACGCCCACCTGGACGGTCGTATTGGCCATCACCGTGCCGGTGCCCGTGGCCGCCGTGATCTTCGCCGGCCCTGACCGCCCGTCGGCGTGGAAGGTGGCCGTCGCCGTGCCGGTGCGGTCGACCGCGACGATGGAGTCGATGGTGCCGATGTCGGAGGACAGCCGGATCTCGGTTCCGGGATTCAGGGGGTTGCCGTCCGGCCGGCGGCCGACGATGGTGATGGTGGAGGTCCCGGTGAGGGAGATCTGGCTGGGATTGGCGCTGACGACGAGAGCGGTGCCATCCGGCGCGACCGGCGTGGCCTTGTCGCAGCCCACCAGGGAGAGGGTGGCCAAGATGAACAGCAGGGGAGCGACAACTCGGTAAGTCATAGCAACCCAGTATACGAATCGGGGCGGCCATCCGTCTAGACGGCCGCCCCGGGAAGCGAAGTCAGATGCAGGCGAGGGCCTAGGGGACCGTCACCTGGTTCACGACGAAGCTCGAGCCGTTGGCGTTGCTCACCGTCAGCTTGACCGCGTAGGTGCCCGGCGCGCTGAACGTATGGGTCGGGTTCTGTGCCGTGCTGGTGGCGCCGCCGTCGAAGAACTGCCAGTTCCAACTGGTCGGCGAGCCGGTCGACGTGTCGACGAACTGCACCGTCAGCCCGTTCTTCGAGAAGGTGAAGGAGGCGACCGGCGCCGGCGGCGGCGGCGGCGGCGTCTGATTACGGCAACTGGAGTCCGGCGGATTCAGCGTGAACCCGTTGCGGAACGTCGAGGTGCAGTGAGTGTCGGGGTTGGTCACCGTGATGTTGATGTTCGTCGGCAGGCTCATCGTGCCGCCGGTGCCGCAGGCCTGAGTGGGGAAGAAGCCCAGGGGCTCGGTCGGCACGGTGACGGTGATCGATCTGCCGTCGGGAGAGACGCTGGGAACCACCGTGATGCCGCTCGACGCGTCGCCGAAGACCACCTGCGAGGAGCTGGTGAAACCGCTGCCCGCGATGGTGATCGGGGTCCCCGCAGAGCCGCTGGTCGGATTGACCCCGGAGATCGCCGGCGTGGCCACGGCGAAGTTGAAGCCGATGTTGGCGGTGGCGCCGTCGCCGGTGGAGATGTTGGTGACGCTCACCGCCGTCGAGGAGATGAGGCCGTTGGCCGGGCAGGTGGCCGGCGGCGGCGCCGGGCTGGTGAGGATCACGATCTGGGAGCCGCTCACCGAGACCACCTGCTGCGCCACGCTGACGCCGGAGAAGGCGAACGAGACGGCCACCGGCGCGGAGAAGCCGGAGCCGTCGATGGCGACCCGGGTGCCGCCCGAGGCCGGGCCGCTGCCCTGGGACATGGCGGTGATCTGCACGCTGGTGCCGTACTTGAAGACCTGGGACGCGACGCCGCTGAAGCCGGTGTTGACGTTCTTGACCAGCAGGTCCACCACCTGGTTGATGAGGGTCTGGCCGAAGCCGCGGGCCGCCGGCGTGACGGCGACGATGCGGGTGGGCGTCACCGAGGTGATGGTGGCCTCCACGCCGTTGAAGCCGGCGGCGCTGGTGCCGTGGCCGAAGAGGACCTGGACCGGCGCCTCGAAGCCGTCGCCGATGATGGTGACGGTGGTGCCGCCGTCGTTGCTGCCCAGAGCGGGAGTGACGGAGAAGACGGTCGGCTGCTGCGTGCCGCCGCCCAGGGCGTAGGTGAAGCCCCGGTCGAGGGTGTCGACGGCCTGGTTCACCTTGTTGAGGTTGATGGTGACCTGGACCCCCACGGCCGCCGTCTGGCCGACGCCGACGGAGAGGCCCGCCGACGCCGCGGACGGGGTGATCACCGTGATCGCGTTGGAGCTGACCGATTTCACGGTCGCGGCGGCACCGCCGAAGGTCACCCGCACGGGCGCCACGAAGCCGCCGCCCAGGATGGTGACCTGCTCGCCGCCGCTCGGATTGCCGAGGTTGGGGGAGACCGACGAGACGAAGAAGGTGGCGGCCTGGCCGATGCGGACGTTGGTCGCCCCGGTGCTGCCCGAGAAGGTGGCGCTGACGGCGGCCGTGCCCGTCTCCGTGGTGGCGAACAGGGTGGCCGCGGCGTGGCCGCCCACGAGTTGCAGGTCGACGGCGTTGGAGCCGTTGGCGCTGCCGAAGACGCCCAGGGTGGTGGTGACGTGGACCAGCGAGCCGTCCGCCGGCGCCTGGCCGGTGTCCGCACGCACCACGGACACCGAGATGTTGCTCGAGTTGGTGGTGCCGGCCGTGATCTCCGGCGGATTGGCCGTGACGGTGATGTTGAAGCTCACCGCGGGCTCCGGCGGCTTGGGCGACTGCGGGGTGCCGCCGCCCTTGGGCTCGGTGGGCGACGAAGTGCAGCTCAGGGCCAGGGCCAGAGCTGTCGCGAGGATCAGGGCAAACAACCGTCGAGGGGCATTCCTCAGAGCATCCATACCGAAACTCCTGCCGGGCTCAAGGCCGGACTTCAAGCGTGAAGGTGGCCGGCGCGGTGGCGATGTCGTCGCCGGAGAGCGTGCGGCCAAAAAAAGTCATTGAGACGTCCAGGACGATCACCGCCGTTCCGGTCTCGCGATCCACTCCGAAATCCACCAGGTCCTTGAGCGGCTCGCTCAAGATCTGATCGCTGAGCAGGATCGGCAGGTTGATGATGTCCTTCGTGCCATTGACCGTCACCTGGCCGAAGATCGCCTGCACGGACGCCGGCGGCACGCGGGTGCCGGTGTCACGACGCCGGTAGACGATCTCGTAGGAACGCAGCTCGATGGTTTGCAGGTCGCTCGTCGTGCCGGTGGAATCCTTGGCGACGTTGCGCAGGGTCACCCGGCCGATCTGGAAGGGACCACCGGTGCGCAGCGAGACGGAGACGGGGAGGCCGTTGAAGTCGGAGACCGACAGGATGACCGTGCCCGCGCTGCGGTCGGTCCGCGACCGGCAGCCGGCCACGGCCACGGCCAGGGCGATCAGGGTCCAGAGGACGATGCGATGGTTCTTCATGGGCTGACTCCGCTCCCGAGAGCTCTCAAATCTTGATGACTCGCGGTGTGATGAAGATGAGGAGCTCGTCGTTCTCCTCACTCCGCGTCTTGTTTTTGAACAGGTAGCCGACGATCGGAATGTTGGCCAGGCCGGGCACCCGGCTCTCGCCATTGTTGCTGGTGATCTTGTAGATGCCGCCGATGACGGCCGTGCCGCCGTCGCGGACCACCAGCCGGGTGCGGGCGTCCTTGGTGGCGATCGGCGCATTGGCGGCACCGGGGATGAGGAAGGCGGTCTGCGGCTCGCGCTTCGAGATGTCGATGTCCATCAGCACCGTCCCCTCGGCGGTCACCTGGGGGACGACGTCGAGCCGCAGGGTGGCGTTGATGAACTGCACGGTGACCGTGTTGTTGAGGACGGTCTGCACGGGGATCTGCAGACCGCTCTGGATCGAGGCATGCTGGTTGTTGAGCGTCGCCACCTTGGGCGCCGAGAGGATGGTGATCAGGCCCTCGCTCTCCGCCGCTTGCAGGGCCACGTCGAGGTTGAAGGTATTGAGGACGTTGCCCAGCTTCAGATGAAGGAGGCCGTTCTGGCCGCCGGAGGCGAGGTTGACGCTGCCGTTGGCGGAGCCGTTGCTGGGGAAGATCAGCCCGGTGGTGTTGCCGTGGGCGGCGTCGGCGAGGGCCTGGAAGCTCCAGTTGATGCCGATGTCGCGATTGAACCGCTTCGTCGTCTCGACGATCCTGGCCTCGATCATCACCTGTGGCTCGGGCGCGTCGAGCAGGTCGATCACCGAGAGCACGGCGTCCATGTTCGACGGCAGCTCCTTGATGATCAGGGCGTTGGTGCGGCCGTCGACGACCACGCTGCCGCGCTGCGAGAGCAGGCCCGCCTGGCCGGTCTTGAGCAGCGATGCCACCTCGGCGGCCTGGGCGTAGCTCAGACGCTGGTAGACCGTGCGCAGGGGGATGGCGAGCGCCTTGGCCGCCGCGAGCTGCTGCCGCTCGCTGGCCTCCTGCCGCAACACGCTGGTGGGGGCGATGCGCATGACGTTGCCGTCCAGCTCGTAGTCCAGGTTGTTGATCTTCAGGATCTGCTCCAGGGCCTGGTCCCAGGGGACGTTCTCCAGCTCCGCCGTGACGACGCCGCTGACGCCTGGCTGCACGAGGATGTTCAGGCCGCTGATCTGGGCGAACGTGCGGATCACGTCGGTGACGTCGGCGTTGGTCACCTTGAGGTCGATAGGCTCGCCGACGTAGGTCTTCTCCTTGTCGTTCGGGCCCTTGGGCTGGAGGATGGAGGAGGCCGGCGTCTGGTGAGGGCCGGAGACCTCGACCGGACCGGAGCCGGGACGGGGGCCGGCGGGCACCGAGCCCGCGGCGCCCGGCCGCGGCTGCAACACCACCTTGCCGGGGGACGACGAGGACTGGATGACCGCCGCCGCCGGGGTGTCCGGGGCGCGCTTGGAGCCCGTCCCGGCCGCCGGCGCCGGAGCGGGCGGCTGCCGCTGGGCGAGCACCAGGTCGGAGGGCTCGGGCGTCCCCGGGCTCGGGGGCGTCACGGCCGGCGGCGCGGCCGGAGCGGGAGCCGGAGCCGAGGTCTTGGCCGGGGAGGCTTTCGCCGCGTGGGCCGGAGCCGGGACCACCGGGGGCGGTGGAGCCACCGCCGGCGCCGGCGCGGGAGTCACGGCCGCCGGGGGGGCCGGCGCCGCTTCGGGGACGACCGGGACGGCCGGGGCAGGGGCCGCGGGGTCCGCGGCGGGGTTCGCCGCACCGCCATCCGGGGCCGGGAAGGAGACCACCAGGGCCTCCCCCGTGCGCTCGATCACCGGCACCGTGTCACGGCGCAGGTCGAAGACGACGCGGGAGACCGGCTTCGGCGCCGGTCGGAACTGCGCCACCCGGACGCGCTCCACCACCGTGCTGTTGACGGCGAGCGCCGAGCGCTGGGCGCGGTTGATCACGCCGTCGAGGTCGATCACGAAGCGCCGGGGCTCGGAGAGGGCGAAGGTGGAGTACGGGAACGCGCCGTCGCCGGCGATGCGGATCACCGCGCCGCCGTCCGCGGCCAGGATCTCGATGACGTCGAGCCGGGTGGCGGCGACGCCCTGGGGAGCGGGCGCCACCGCGGGCTTGTCAGGGGTGCCGAGGGTCGCAGTGCCCGCAGCGGCTGCCGGCGACGCCGGGGGAGTCCCGCCCGGCGCCGGGGCGGGGTTCGCGGCGGCCTCCTCGCCCAGGGGCTCGAAGGCGAGCTTGGCGTTGGCCGGCTTGGCCGCCGCCTTGGCCTGCTCGGTCTGCCCGGCCAGCGGCAGGAGCTGGATGCGCAGCCTGGCGCCGTCGGCCGTGACCGAGTGCTCCACCTCCTGACGGGTGGCGATCACCAGCCGGGTCATGGGCCGGCTCCCCTCGTCGCTCTTCTGGATCGCCAGGGAGGAGACCAGCCCCTCCGCGGGTGACAGGTCGGCGAGACCGGCGCGGGGGACCGCGTTGGGCAGCTCGACGATCACCCGCCCTTCGGCGTTGCGGAAGCTGGTCCAGACCAGGGGCGTGCTCGCCTCCAGGTCGATGAAGACTTCGGGCGCGCCTTCCCGCAAGTCCAGGGAGCGGATCTCGGCCGCCGACTGCGCGGCCGGCCGGGTCTCCGCCGGGGCCTGCCTCGCCGCCGGCTTCGGGGCCGGCGCCGCCTCGACCACCCGGGCGGGCCGTTCGGCCCTGGAGGCGGTACAGCCCCCCACCGCCACGGTCAGCACCACGGCCGAAGCGATCCAACGCCGGTACCCGGCGCACTGTCTCATGTTGCCCACATCTCCCATGGCTACTCGCCTCCCTTACGGGCCTCTAAAACAACCAACTCACGCGCTAGGAAGGGTTCAGGCTCTTGACCACCTCACGGAACGGCTTCAATGCGGTGGGGTCCTGTACGACTTGTTTGAACACCACCTCGTTGTGGTTGATGCTCACCACGTCGCCGTCGTAGAGCTGGTCTCCCTCTTTCAACAGGTAACTCTTCTTCTGGTTCGCGGCCACCACCTGGGCCACGTAGCCCTTGCTGGTGCGGAAGACGCCGGTGAGATCGATCTCGTCGATCAGCAGCCCGGCGATGCCCTCCGGCCGCGGACCGCGGAACTCGGGGCGGTCGGGCCCGGCGAGCAGCGACTTGAAGGGGTCGCGCCGGTTGCCCGGGTCGTAGGAGAAGCCGCTGCCGGACAGCACCTGCTCCTCGCCTTCCAGGATCTGGTCGATGTCGCCCATGTCGGGGCCGGCGGGGCCGCCGCTGGTCTCCGGGCCGGCCGAGGTCTGCGGCGGCGGCGCCGGCTTCGCAGCCGGCTTCGCGGGCGCCGTCTGCGCCGGCTTCTGGCCCGCGCGTTGCGGCGCCGGCTTCTGTGCCTGCGCCAGGGCGGCCCACGCGGCGGCCACCACCAGCAGGGCGATCAGGCTTGCGGAGCGGACGAAGCGGGCCATCAGTCGGGTCCTCCGGGGCTGACGCCGCCCGTGCGGATGCGGGTCGCCGGGCCGCCTTCGGACGGCGGCTGCGCCGGGGGACGGACCGCCGGCGCCCTGGTGGCCGCGCCCGGGGCCTTGACGTCCTTCGCCGGCTCGGCCGACGGCTCCTTGTAGACGAAGGTCTTGGCCGAGAAGCTGGCGACGATGGTGTGGGTCCCGGCCTGCTTGCCCTGCATCGCGCTGACCTCCAGGTTCTCGATGTTGATCACCCGCGAGAAGCGGCTGATGCGGTCGAAGAAGAGCGCCAGGTTGTGATAGCTGGCCTCGACGTTCACGCCGATCGGCCACTCGCTGTAGAACTCCTTCTCGGTGAGCGTCCCGGGGTTGAAGCGCTTGAGGCTGAAGTCGCCCTGCTCGGCCAGCGAGCGGATGCGCCGCATCAGGTCCGGCGTGTTGCGCCGGGCGGGCAGGATGCGCAGCAGCTTGTCCAGCTCCAGCTCGAGCTGCCGCACCTCCTCGCGGAACTTCGGCAGCTCCTGGCGCGCCGCGCGCCCCTCCTGGATCTTGGTCTGCAGGCCTTTCAGGACCCCCTCCTGGCGGTCGTACTCGTCGCGCAGCGGCTCCAGCATGCGCCAGGAGCCCGCCGCGAAAAGCAGGCCGCCGATGACCACCCCCACGCCGAGCCCGACGTACCAGGGTTTCCCTTCCAGTCCCGTCTTCAACGCCACCGGGCCAATCCTCCTATCCCGACGTCGCCGGGAGCGACGCCTTGGGCTTGGTGCGGCTGCCGGAGGCGTCTTTGCCGTCTTTGCCGGTTCCCGCGTCCTTGTCCTTGGCGTGCGTCGCGAACGAGTAGTGAAAATTGATCACGAACTTGTAGACGCCGCCCCCCTGCTGCTCCGTGCTCTTCAGGATGGGCTCGTCGAACTCCGGCACCTTGTCGAGGTTCTCGATGAAGTTGGCGACGGCGTTGGTGTTGAAGGCGCGGCCTTCGATCTCGATCGAATCCGCCGACATCTTCAGGCGGTCGAGCCAGAGCAGCTCCGGCAGGGCGCGGGAGACGTAGTCCATCACCCGCACCGGCCCGCGCTGATTGGCCTTCAGGTCGTTGATGACGCCGATCTTGCGCTCCAGCTCCGACTTCTTCGTCTTGTAGTCCTCGACCTCTTTGATGACGGTGGCCATCGTGTCGACCTCGTGCTGGGCCGCGGCCACCTCCGCCGTCTTCTCGTCCACCTGCTTGTTCAGCAGCCACCAGTTGACGGCGAGCGCCCCGAGACCGATGACCAGGCCGACGAGGATCAGCCACTGGCCGACGTCCCGCCCCTCCAGCTTGCTCAGGGCGGCGGCCGCGGGCCGCGACTTGCGGACGGTCCGCTTGCCCTCGGAGAGCAGGTTGATCTTGATCATCGCCCTAGTCCCCCACCCTGCGGATGCCGAGCCCCACGGCGACCGCCATCATGGGGGCGATCGACTGCAGCCACGGGCCGTCGAAGTCCCCCTCCTTGTACTGGATGCGGCGCAGCGGGTTCATCAGCTCCGTCGGCACCTGGAAGCGCTCCCGCAGCACCTGCTGGAGATTCGGGGTGAGGGCGCAGCCGCCGGCGAGCATCAGTTCGTCGACCGGCCCCTCCGACGAGGTCGCCGAGAAGAAATCGAACGTCTTGCGGATCTCCGATGCCATCTCGGCCGACACCGCGTCGAGCACCGGCCTGGCGTCCGCCGGCGAATAACGGTCGACCGCCTCCCCCTGCTTCAACCCCTCGGCCTGCTGGAACGCGAGGTTGAACTCGCGCTGCAACGCCTCCGAGAACTGGTTGCCGCCGAACGAGATGTCGCGCCAGAACACCGTGCCGCCGCGCGCCAGGATGTTGATGTTGGTCACCCCCGCGCCCATGTTGATCAATGCCACGACCTTGCGCGGGTCGAGGTCGTAGTTGACCTCGTAGGCGTTCTGCACCGCGAAGACGTCGACGTCCACCACCGTCGGGCTCTTGCCCGTCTGGCTGATCACCGACACGTAGTCGTTGACCTTGTCGCGCTTGACCGCCACCAGCAGGACCTCCATGTTGTCCCGCCCCGGCTCGCCCTCGGAGAGCACGACGTAGTCCAGACGAACGTCGTTGATGTCGAAGGGGATGTACTGCTCCGCCTCCCACTGGATGGAGTCCGCCAGCTCCTCCTCGCTCATCGCCGGCAACTGGATCTTCTTGATGATGACCGAGTGCCCCGAGAGCGACGTCGCGTAGTTCGGCCCCTTCACCTTCGTCTGGTCGTTCAGCCGATGGATCGCGTCCACCACCAGCGACGAGTCCATGATCGAGCCGTCCACGATCGCCTCCGGCGACAGCGGCTCGATCCCCAGGCGCTGGAGATGGAACTCCCCCTTCCGCTCGCGCAGCTCGACCAGCTTGATGGCCGAGCTCCCGATGTCCAGACCCACCACGCCTTTTTTGGTACGGGAGAAGAGCACTTTGAACTCCCCCAAAGTCCAACGTTCAAGGCTACTTACTGGCGCTTACTTAAAGCTTCGCTGCAAGCTACCAGGTAAATAAGCCCGTGTCAAGACGCCCATGCATCTATGGCTATATTGTCCAGTGAAGGAACTCTACACCCCTGTTGAGCCGG
>DATARR010000103.1:0-34570 GCA_036264085.1 Thermoanaerobaculia bacterium
CTTCCGGGACAGGATGGGGATCGACGAGGTCACCTTCCACAAGCGCACCCCCCTGGTCTCGGACCGCTCGAAGCTCAAGCACCTGATGGCCCGCGGCGCGCGCCTGGCGGCGGACGACGAGGTGCGGGGGGAGTTCGAGAAGCTCGGCCACGAGGTGACCCTGGAGTCGCGCGAGGCCCTGGCGCGGGCGACCGTGGTCATCGACTGCACGCCGGCCGGCAACGAGAACAAGGAGAAGTTCTACGAGAACCTCACCGGTCCCAAGGGCTTCCTGGCCCAGGGGAGCGAGTTCGGCTTCGGCAAGCCCTACGCCCGCGGCATCAACGAGGAGGTCCTGGTGCCCGGCGAGGACCGTTTCATCCAGATCGTCTCCTGCAACACCCACAACATCTCGACCCTCATCAAGACGATCTGCCACGACGGCGGCCGGGACTTCTGCCTGGAGCGGGGCACCTTCGTCTGCATGCGGCGGTCGAACGACGTCTCGCAGTCGGACAGCTACGTGCCGGCCCCCAACGTGGGCAAGCACGACGACCCCGACTTCGGCACCCACCACGCCCGCGACGCCCACCACGTCTTCGAGACGCTGGACCTCGACCTCAACCTCTTCTCCAGCGCCACCAAGCTCAACACCCAGTACATGCACTCCATCTGGTTCAACCTCGACCTCAACCGCGACATCACGCTGGACGAGGTTAGGAAGCGCCTGCGGGAGAACCCCCTGGTGGCCACGACGGACAAGCGCTACGCCAACCTGATCTTCAGCTTCGGCCGCGACCACGGCTACTATGGCCGCATCCTGTCGCAGACCGTGCTGGTCGCGCCGACGCTCGCCGTGCGCCGCAAGCGCGAAGTCTACGGCTTCTGCTTCACCCCCCAGGACGGCAACTCGCTGCTCTCCTCGATCGCCGCCGCGCTGTGGCTCATCGAGCCGGACTGGGAGAGCGTCAACACCCGGATCTCCACCCTCAACCGCTGGCTGTACCGTGAGATCTGATCCGGCGTCCGCGGCGTCCGCCCGTTGAAGCGACATGCGACCCGTCGAGCTCCGTTTCGGTGACCTGCGCATCGAGGGGTGGTCGCGGGCGGGGGACGACAACTGGTTCCGCGTCCACCCTCCCGGGCTCGCCCTGGACGTGGGCCGCGGCGCGCTCCAGCTCGCGGGCGCCCAGGACGTCTTCCTGAGCCATGGCCACCTCGACCATGCCATGGGGCTCCCCTTCGTCCTCTCCCAGCGCTCCCTCCACCGGCTGGTCCACACCCGGGTGTTCTGCCCGGTGGAGATGGCGGAGCCGCTGGGCGCGTTCATCGCCGCCGCGGAGCGGATGGAGCATGCGAGGTACCGCTACGAGATCCTGCCCCTCGCCGCCGGCGACCGGGTGGAGGTGGGGCGGGGGTTGCACGTGGAGGCCTTCGCCACCGACCACGTGGTGCCCACTCTGGGCTATCACCTCTGGCGCGGCCGGCGGCGCCTGGCCCCCGCTTTTGCCGGGTTCCCGCGGGAGGAGCTCATCGCCCTGCGGGAGCGCGGGGTGGAGACCTCCGAGGTGGCGGAGGACCTCTGGCTCTCCTATTGCGCGGACACCGGGCCGGCGATCTTCGAGCGCGAGCCGCGGATCTTCGGCAGCCGGGTGCTGATGATGGAGTGCACCTTCCTGGGCGAGGAGCACCGCGACAAGGGGGAGCGCTTCAAACACCTCCACCTGGGCGACATCGCGCAGCGGGAGGAGGAGTTTCGCAACGAGGCGATCGTGCTGCACCACCTCTCCCGCCGCTTCCGGGTGGAGGACCTGCGGGCCGAGGTGAACCGGCGCCTGCCGGAGCTTGCCGCCCGCATTCACATCCTGGTGGAGGGAACGGCTGGATGAGAGGACGACAAGGAGGACCGGGACGGCCGGCGGGCGGCGGGCGCGGCCCCGGTGGGCCGCCCCGGGGACCCGGCGGGGGGAGAGGTCCGGGAGGGCCACGCCGTCCTCCGGCCGGGGGACCTCCGGGAGCGGGTCGTCCTGGCGTGGGCCCTCCCAGCGGCGGCCGTCCGGACCGTCCTTTCCGTCCCGGCGACCGCAGCCGCGGCCCGGCCCGGCCCGGCAGGGAGGGGGGGCCGCGCCAGGCTCCACGGCGTCCGGACCGGGCGGCGTTCGAATACGCCAAGGGGGTCCTCGAGGGCCGGGTGCCACCGCCGCCCCCCCTGTTCAAGCCGCCGGCGCCGGTGGCCCAGCCCGTCGGCGCGCGGCTGGTGGGGGTCGACGAGCTCGAGCTGCGGGTCGAGAAGCTGGTGGCCGGCGGCGACGGCCTCGCCCGCTGGGAGGGCGTGCCGATCTTCATCCCCCGCTCGGCGCCGGGCGACCTCCTGAAGGTGCGCATCGTGGAGCGGCGGCCGGACTACGGCCGGGCGGAGATCGAGGAGATCCTGGAGCCGGGCCCGGCGCGCCGGCCCGATCCCGTGCCGGAGCTCTCCCGCTCCAGCGTCTGCGACCTCCAGCACCTGGACGATCTCACCCAGGTGCTGCTCAAGGCCGGAGCGGTGAAGGAGACCCTGCAGCACATCGGCAAGGTGGAGATGCCCTCTGACCCCGAGCTGATCACCGGTGAGCCCTGGCACTACCGCCTGCGCACCCAGGTCCATACCGCCGTCGATCCGCTGACCGGCGGCGTGCAGGTCGGCTACCACGCGCGCGGGACCAACGACGTCATCCCGGTCTCCCGCTGCCCGCTGCTGGTGCCCGAGCTGGAGGCGTTGCTGGCCGAGCTGCCGGCGCACCTGACGGCGGACGCCCCCTACCGGCTGGACCTGGCGGCGGGGGATGGCGGCGCGGTCACCGTCTCGCCTATCGTGCCGGGCCTGCCGCACGGCGAGGTCTCCACCCGGGTGGGAGACTTCACCTACTTCTACGATGCGCGCTGCTTCTTCCAGGCCCATCGCGGCCTGCTGCCGAAGCTGGTGGCGGCCACCGTCGGCCCCTGGGAGGGGGAGACGGCGGTCGATCTCTACGCCGGCGTCGGGCTCTTCAGCCTCCCTCTGTCGAGCCGGTACAAGCGGGTGATCTCGATCGAGGGCGAACAGATCGGCTCGCGCTACGCGCGCCTGAACCTCAAGCGCAATCGGACGCCCAACGTCGAGGCGATCAACAAGGCCGTCGAGAGCTGGGTCCCCGAGCTGCCCGAGGGGGTGGACCGCGTGGTGGCGGACCCGCCGCGGGGCGGCCTGTCGCGCGACGTGCGCACCGCCCTGCTGCTGCGCCGGCCGGCGCGCATCACCTACGTCTCCTGCCACCCCGCCGCCCTGGCCCGCGACCTGCGCGAGCTCACCGAGGCCTACCGCATCGAGCACCTCGCCTTCGTCGACCTCTTCCCCCAGACCGGCCACATGGAGGTCCTGGTCCAGCTCGTGGCGAAATAGCCGGGGAGCAGGCCCCCCTGGGACCGCCGGCGTCCCGCCGGCCGGGTGGGTGGGAGGGTGACAACTCCTCCCCCCTTCCTCTATCGTTGTCCCCTCTATGGCCGACACCTCCGTCCTGGAAGATCGCGGCGCCCAGGGGTTCGCCCGTGAGCTGGGCCTGCTCGACTCGGTGATGATCGTCACCGGGTCGATGATCGGTTCCGGGATCTTCATCGTCTCAGCCAACATCGCGCGGCAGGTGGGCTCGGCGGGGTGGCTGCTGGCGGCGTGGATCGTCAGCGGGCTGCTGGTGATGGCGGCGGCGCTCTCCTTTGGCGAGCTGGCGGCCATGATGCCGCGGGTGGGCGGTCAGTACGTCTTTCTGCGGGAGGCGTACTCGCCGCTGCTGGGGTTCCTCTACGGCTGGATCTTTTTCCTGGTCATCCAGACGGGCACCATCGCCGCCGTGGCCGTGGCGTTCGCGCGTTTCCTGGGGGTGATCGCGCCGGGGATCTCCTCCTCGGCGTTCCTGATCAAGCCGATCGACGTCTCTCCAGGGTACGCCGTCAGCCTCTCGGTTCAGCAATTCGTGGCCATTGCACTCATCGTGGTCCTGAGTGTCGTCAACGCCTTTGGCCTGCGGACGGGGAAGCTGATCCAGAACGTCCTGACGGCGGTGAAGACGCTGGCGCTGGCCGGTCTGATCCTGCTCGGAATCCTGGTGGGCCGCAACGCCGTGGCCCTCTCCACGAACTTCTCAGCTCCCTGGGCTCCCCGGGACGCCGTCACGATCACGCCGGACCTTTTTCCCGTGTCGCCGATTTCGGCGCAGCAGGGAGGGCTGGCGCTGCTGACGGTGTTCCTGATCGCTCTCGTGGGCCCGCTGTTTTCGGCCAGCGCCTGGAACGACGTCACCTTCGCGGCGGCCGAGATCCGCAATCCCAAGCGCAACCTGCCGCTGGCGCTCGCCGCCGGGGTGGGGCTGGTGAGCCTGCTCTACGTGCTCGCCAACGTGGCCTATCTGGTGACGCTGCCGCTCGCGGCCATCCGCTCGGCGCCCGAGGACCGGGTGGCGACGGCGGCGCTGCAGGCGATCCTGGGCGGTGGGGGAGCGTCGATCATGGCGGTGGCGATCATGATCTCCACCTTCGGCTGCAACAATGGTTTGATCCTCGCCGGCGCGCGGGTCTACTACGCCATGGCCTGCGACGGCCTCTTCTTTCGCGCCGCCGGCCGCCTCAACCGCTGGCGCGTGCCCGGGGTGGGGCTCGCGATCCAGTGCGTCTGGGCGTCGCTGCTGGTGATCCCGCGCACCCGGCTGCGCGACGCCTCCGGGTTGCTGGTCCTCGACAAGGCGACCGGCGCTCCGCAATACGGCAACCTCTACACCAACCTGCTGGAGTACGTGGTCTTCGCCGTGCTGCTCTTCTACGTCATCACCCTGCTCGGCCTGTTCATCCTGCGCCGCAAGCGGCCGGACGCCGAGCGGCCCTACCGGGTCTGGGGCTATCCCTGGGTGCCGTTGTTCTACGTCGGGGGTGCGACCCTGGTGGTGCTCGCTCTGTTCGTCTATCGCACGCAGACCACCTGGCCGGGGCTGCTGTTCGTGCTGGCGGGCATTCCGGTCTACCTTCTGTGGCGGCGGGTGGGTTTGCGCCACGGCGACTAGCCGCCTTCAGGTCCTTGCTCCTACACAGAAAACGGCAGCGACCTCCCCTCGATCTCCAGCAGCCGGGCCTTGGCCGCCAGCCCGCCGCCGAAGCCGGTGAGGGAGCCGTCCGAGCCGATCACCCGGTGACAGGGGACGACGATGGGAATGGGATTGGCGCCGTTGGCCCGGCCCACGGCGCGGGTGGCGGCGGGTTTGCCGAGGGCGCGGGCGACGTCGGCGTAGCTGCGGGTCTCGCCGAAGGGGATGCGGCGCAGCTCCTCCCAGACGGCGAGCTCGAATGGCGTGCCGCGAGGAGCGAGAGGGAGATCGAACTCCTGGCGGCGGCCGGCGAAGTACTCTTCGAGCTGGCGCCGGACCTCGGCGGTGTGGGAGGCGTCCTCGATCACTTCGGTCTCCGCTTTGAGATCCGCGATCTTCTGCGCGTCCCGGCCGTGGCCGAAGGCGATGCGGACCACGGCACCGTCCTCGTCCACGACGCAGATCAGGGGGCCGCAGGGACTGTCGAACGTGGCTGTGTAGTTCATGCTTCGTCTCCCAGGGTCTGCCAGAGGTGGAAAGTGGCCCAGCTCCGATAGGGAGCGAAGGGCCGCATGAGCTCCCGCGTCGCGGCGGCGTCCGGCCGCTCGGCGAGGGAGAAGAACTTGGCGAGGCCGCGCACCAGGCCGGAGTCGCCCACCGGCACGCAGTCCTCGAAGCCGAAGGCGCGCATCATGACGTAATGGGCCGACCAGGGGCCGAGGCCGCGCACGGCGAGGAGCGCGGCCTCCACCTCGGCGGCCGGGGCCGTGGCCAGCCGGTCGAGGTCCAGCTCGCCGGCGACGATCCGCCGGGCGACGCCGATGAGGTACTCCGCCTTGCGCCGGGAGAACTGGAACCGGGCCAGCTCCTCGACCTCCAGGTTGGCCACCGCCTCGGGACGGGGTGGAGCGAAGAGCCCGCCCGGAGCGGGGGTGCCGGCCCGTTCCACCAGCCGGCGGCGGAGGGTGAAGGCGAAGGCGAGGTTGATCTGCTGGCCGAGGATCGCCCAGGTCAGGCCGTCGAAGGGGTCCGGCGTCTGCAGGATGCGCCAGCCGCGCCGGCCGGCGATCAGCGGCGCCAGCTCGGGGGAAGCCGACACCTGACGCTCGAAGGGGGCGGGATCGCGGTTGAGCCCCAGGAGGCGCCAGAGCTGATCGCGGGCCTGGATCTCGGCGTCCGCCGGGTCTGCCGGGAATGGCGCGCCGGCTTCGAGAGTGGCGCGGGCCCGCTTCGGCGCCAGATCGACCCGCAGGAGGGCCGGCACGCCGCCGATCCAGAGGCCGATCGCGAAGCTCGTCCCGTCGACCCGCGCCGTCAGGCTGTTGGGATCCCGGCCCAGATACCCGAGGACCCGCGCAGCCGGATAAGCGCGCGGGAGGGCGAGATCGAAGGCTGGGAGCGTGGCGTGCATGGCGGGAATATAGAGGAAGGTCCCGCCCGCAATCTACCCGATTTTTGCTTGGAAACCGGGAAACTACTCCGGCACTGCCGATAAACCGCCGATGAGCTGCCGATAACCTGCCGATAAACGATAGGAGCGGGCCCGGCGCGAGGGGGCGGCGATCTCGATCCAGCCGTCCTGCACCCAGCTCCGGAGGAGCTCTCGGGCCGTCCGATCTGAAAGGCCGAGGACGCCCGCCACGTCGCCAGAGGTGATCCTCTCGGACCGGGTGAAAAGGGCCAGGACAGCCCGAGCCCTGGGATCGAGCTTGCGGAGCGCCTCCGGCTCCACCTGCAGGCCTTCGGCCGAATGGCGCAGGGCCTCCTCCTTGGCGGAGGTGAAGACGGCGGCCAGGGTCTCCAGAAAGTAGTCGAGCCACGGGGTGAGATCCGCCTCCGCGCGACCCTCATAATAGTTGTGGTGGGGGTGGACGGAGAGGGACTGTAGGAGACGAGATCCAAGGCATGCCGCTCCTCCAACGAGAAGAGACCATTCAGTCCATAGCCTCCCCGGTGAAGGAGGAACGTCGCCAGCAGCCGGGCGGTGCGGCCGTTGCCGTCGTAGTAGGGATGGATGGTGACGAATTGATAGTGCGCCAGCCCGGCGACGACGGGGGCGGCAGGCGATCCGCTTCCGCCTGCTGGACCCACTCGACCAGAGCGGCCATGAGGGCCGGCACGTCCTTCGCCTCGGGCGGCAGGTAGACGATGGCCCCGGACGCCGAGTCCCGGATCATGTTCTGCCCGTCCCGGTAGGGAGTCGGCCGCGCTCGCCCGCCCCGCTCCACGAGACCGTGCAGACGGCGAATCAAGTCCTCCGTCAGCTCGGTTCTCTGGGCGGCCCACTCCTCGACTCGCAGCAGGGCGTTCCAGTAATTCCGCACCTCTCCCGCATCGCGCCCCCGGCCGAGCAATTGGAAGCGCCTGCTCTCGACGACCCGCTCGGCCTCGGCGAGAGTCAGGCGATTGCCTTCGATGCGTGTGGAGTAGTGGGTGGAGCGGACCCGCGCCCGGCGGCGCAGCTCCGACTGCACCGCGGGAGGGATCGCGGTGTGCTCCACCACCGCCCGGGCCGCCTCGATCTCCATGAGGCTGCGGGCGATCGGAGAGGTCAGGGCATATCGCGGCTGCCAGCGCACCGCGATCCATTCTAGACGAGGTGCAGGGGAGGCCCCGGGGCCGTGCATCGGACCGCGCCCTGCTTCGGGTAAGGTTACAATCCCCGCCCATGACGGCCGACGCCAGGGCGTACCTCCCGATCGACACCGACGAAGGCCTGGCCGCAGCCGCGCGGCGGTGGGCCGAGGCGCCGCTCCTGGGCCTCGACACCGAGTTCATCCGCACCAACACCTTCTACCACCGCCTGGGGCTCATCCAGGTCTCGGACGGCCGCACCTCCTGGCTGGTCGATCCCCTGGCCGCGCGCGACCTCTCGCCGCTGGTTGGAGTCTTCCGTTCGCCGGGGATCAAGATCCTGCACTCGGCGAGCGAGGACATGGAGGTCTTCTACCGCGCTCTCGGCGTGGTGCCCGAGCCGCTCTTCGACACCCAGATCGCGGGCGCCCTGGCCGGGGCCGGCGCGTTCCTCAGCTATCAGCGGCTGGTCGCGGCCTACCTGGGCGTCGAGCTGGCCAAGGAGGAGACCCGCACGGACTGGCTGGCCCGCCCCCTCTCCGCCGCCCAGCTCGCCTACGCCGCCGAGGACGTGGCTTACCTGATCCCCCTCTACGAGAAGATCACGGCGAGCTTGAGCGAGCTCGGCCGTCTGTCCTGGGCCTTCGAGGATTCCGCCGCCCTGCTGGACACCTCCCGCTTCGACGAGGACTCCGAGGCGGCCTACCTGCGGGTCAAGGGCGCCGGCCGGCTCGATCGCCGGCAGCTCGCCGCCCTCCAGTCGCTGGCGGCCTGGCGGGACCGCGAGGCCCGGCATCGCGACCTTCCTCGCAGCTTCGTGGTGAAGGACGACCTGCTCCTCGCTCTCGCCACCCGGCGGCCGAAGAACGCCAGAGACCTCCAGCGGCTGCCGTCCTGCGACGCCCGGCAGGCGGCGCGCGACGGCGACGTCTGGCTCCAGATCCTGGAGGAGGCCGCGGCCCGGCCGGAAGAGGAGCTTCCTGCCCGCCTCGGCGGCAAGCCGCCGTCGCCTGCCGTGCGCGACCTGGAGAACCGGCTGCGGGACCTGGTGCGGGAGAAGGCTGCGGCCTTGAACGTCCCCCCCGAGGTCCTGGCTCCCCGCCGCACCCTGGACGCCCTGCTGCGGCTGACCGTGGGGAAGCCCGATCCGCGGCTTCCCCGGGAGCTTCAGGGCTGGCGGCGCGAGGTGATCGGCGAGGACCTCCTGCGCGAGGCCCTCTTCCACCCGGATTGACTCCGCCTATTTGGCAGAATTCTTGATTGCGTTACACTGATGTGATGACCATCGATGACGAGGTGAGGCGGGCGACGAAGCTTTTGGAGACCGTCATGCAGGCGGCCGGGCTGACGCGGAAAGACCTGGATCAGAAGCTCGGGGCGGGACCGGGGTACGTCAGCCAGGTGCTGACCGGCAGGATGGAGCTGAAGCTCCGCCATGTCCTCGCCATCCTGCGGGCCCTGGAAGTGGAGCCCAGTGTCTTCTTCCAGACACTGTATCCGGAGAACCGGCCGTCGACGGACGCCGTGGTGATGGAGGAGTTCCTCCGCCGGTTCCAGCGGCTGGGCTTCGGCTCCCAGCCGGCGCCGCCGGCTCCGGCCCTGGATACCGGCGAGCTCGAAAAGCTGATCCGGAGCGCCGTCCGCTCGGCTCTTTCCGAGCCGCCGGAGCCGGCC
This sequence comes from Thermoanaerobaculia bacterium, assembly GCA_036264085.1. GTDB lineage: Bacteria > Acidobacteriota > Thermoanaerobaculia > Multivoradales > UBA5704 > DATARR01. Next base: position 9,318 of record DATARR010000103.1, read on the forward strand.
GGGCCGGACTCCCGGGAGGAAGGAGAGCCTCGGGGGGAGAGGCCCGGGAAGAGCAAGCCTCCCAACGAGGAGAACGGGAAGCTCTAGCTTCCGGTCTGCCCCTGGACCACGGGTTCCTCGAACCGTAGCAGCCTGGCGGCCACGGTGCGGATCAGGGTCTCCGTGATCTGGTGCTTCCGCAGGGCGTCGCGCAGCACGACCAGCATGCTGATGGCTTCGCGGTGGATGCCGCGGTTCCGGAAAATGGTGATCGTTTCGTGGATGACCTCGCGGATTTCGAAGGTCCGCCCGGCGCGCAGCCACAGGGCTGCAAGGTCCAGGGACACCAGGGCCATGTCGTAGAGCAGACCGGCCTCCTCAAAGTGGGCTCGCGTCTGGCGGAACCTCTGCTCGGCGCGCTCGTCGTCCCCGAGGGCCGCAGCGATCCGGCCCTCGAGCCATTGAGCCTTGATGGCGTCGAGCCGCTCGGTGAAATGAGCATACAGCGGCCGGCATTGCTGGAACAGGTACTCTGCCTGGGTCGCCCGGCCGCATTCGACGAGATACCAGAGAAGGTTGTGGACCGCCACCAGGACGAGCTTGGGCTCGCGGCTGCCATCGAGGAGCGCGAGACCCTGCACCAGGGGAGAAACCACCTCTTCGACGTCGAAGGCGTAGCTGCTCGCTATCCCCTTGCTGATGAGGGCGCGGCCCGCGGAGTGCGAGTCCCCTTCCTGCTGGTAGATGGCGTAAACGAGGTCGAGCAGGCGGCGGGCGTCGTCGAACCGGCGCAGGTCGATATAGAGGGAAGCGGTCAGATCCATGAGATGGGCAAGGAGCAGGGGATCGCCGGAGCCGAGCGCCGCCCGCTTCAACGCGTGCACCAGCGCCGACTCGGCGCCGGCGAGATCATCGGCGACCCGGCGGGCGTTGCCCAACTCGGCCCAGGCACGGGCCTGGAGATCGACGAGCATCGCACCATTGGCGGTTTCCAGGTCGAAGCGCTCGGCGAGGTTGACGGCCAGGTCAGCGGTCAGGACCATCGCCTCCGGATCGCTGAAGCGCAAGGCCCGGCAGCGCTCCAGGAGCGCCTCGCACCGGGCCCGGTTGCGCGCCGCTCGCGTTTCCAGAGAAGGAACCTGGGGCTCGGGGACCTCCCTGAGGAAGGAATCGTGGCGGATCTCCGCGTTCTCGCGGGCCATGGTCTGGGCATACCGGCGAGCGTTGGCGAACGCCTTGAACAGAGGGAAGTCGTACTGGGACCCCGTGTCCACGCCGGGTGGGGGAAGACCGCGCCCGGTGCTGAACAGGACGGAAGCTAGCGGCGTCATCCTCGCGCGGCATTGCTCACAGCCCTGGATCAAATGGTTGATCAGGGGAGCCGCCTGGCGGGGCGACAACTCACCGAGCAGGAAGCGTTCCAACTCGACAAGGCTGGGGTGACAGGCACCACGCTCTCCTTCAGCCATGAACCCTCCCAGATAACAAATCAGTCTATAATTATCGCACAGTTTTCTCCCCCTTGGCACCGAGCCCTCGAGAGACCCGAGTCGGCTCCGCTCGGATAGGGGAGAGGCGGGCGGTCTTCCCGCCTCTCTGATCCTCTTCTTGAACACCTACCCGTTCGGGTCGATCAGGACACCCCGGCTCTGGACTGCCAGGGGCTGCTTCGCATCGACGGTGCCGTCCGGGCTCACGGGCGTTCCGGGCGTGGTCGTGGTGCTCTCCTCGTGCGTGCTGCGAAGGCCGGGTAGATCCCTCGCGGCAGGGACGCCGAGCCAGTCCAGGAGTAGGTCCACGAATGGCAGGCCGGTGACTGCCGCAACCCGGGGAGCGTGCAGGCGGTTTCCGGGCGCGGCCAGCGCGGGAGCCGCGGACCCGAGGACCAGGGCGAGGGCGACAGCAGTCGTGAGGCGTCGAACGTTGGGGTGAGACATCGCAAATCCCTCCTATCCGAGGGCCGGCGGAGTCCTCCATTGGCCTCCACGCCCGCGGGGAAAGCTCAAGGCAAGAGTCGGTTCCTGTGCGCTATTGTGAGGTAGAAGATCACGTTTCACCTCGGTGATCAGCCCCCATCTGAGGCTAGCACGGGTCCTGGAGCCCTTCCGAGACGCTTTCTCTTTTAAGAGTGCCTCGACTTCGTCCAAAGGAGCCACGCCGGTTCCGGCGGACCGGAACCGCCGGCCGGAGCAGGCTCAATCTGGAGTGGGAGGGTGGAGGCTACCCCGTGAACTTGTAGCCCAGGCGGTGCACGGTGATGACGTGCTTCGGGTCCGCGGGGTTGTCCTCGATCTTCTTGCGCAGCTTGGCGATGTGCATGTCGACCGTGCGGGTGAAGGGGATGGAGTTGTAATCCCAGACCGTGTCGAGCAGGGTCTCGCGGGTGACGATCTCGCCGCGGTGCTGGATGAAGTAGGCGAGGAGCTGGAACTCGCGGGGCGACAGGTCGAGGGCCGCGCTCCCTTTGCGCGCCTCGTGGCGCCGGAAGTCGATCGTCACGTCGCCGAAGCGATAGGTCTCCGGCGCCTCCGCCGGCGGGATGGGGCCGCGGGACCGCCGCAGCACGGCCTCGGCGCGGGCCAGCAGCTCCATGAAGCCGAAGGGCTTGGTGATGTAGTCGTCGGCTCCGAGCTTCAGGCCCAGCACCTTGTCGATCTCCTGGCCGCGGGCGGTGAGCATGATGATCGGCACGCCGTTGCCGCCGCTCCGGAGCTGCCGGCAGATGTCGAGGCCCGTCATCTTGGGCAGCATGACGTCGAGCAGGATGAGGTCCGGCGCATCGGCGGTGGCCATCTTCAGGCCGGCCTCGCCGTCGCGGGCCAGGGTCACGGCGTACCCCTCGTACTGGAAGCCGTCGCGCAGGGCCACGGACATGGCTTCGTCGTCTTCGACGATCAGGACGCGTGCGCTCATGACGGTCTCATCAGGCTTCGGAAGGCCTCTCCTGCGCCTCGGCATGATCGGACCGATCCGACCGATCCGATCGATCCGTCCGATCGGCGACGGGCGCCACGCCGGTCAGCTCGGGAGAGTCGACCGGCAGGTGGATCGAGAACGTGCTCCCCTCGCCGGGACGGCTTTCGACCATCACCCGGCCGCGGTGGGCCTCGACGATGTGGCGGACGATCGCGAGGCCCAGGCCGCTCCCCTTGACGTCGTGGACCAGCCCGGTGCTGACGCGGTGGAAACGGTCGAAGATCTTGCGCTGCTCGTCGCGCGGGATGCCGATCCCCTGGTCGGCGACGGCGACGACGATCCAGTCGCCGTCGCGGCGCAGGGAGACGGTGACGTCCTTCTTGCCGTTCGAATACTTGACGGCATTATCCAGGAGGTTGGAGAGCGACTGGGCGATGGCGCCGGCGTCGATGCGCGCCGGCGGCAGCGGGGTGTCCGCCCCCTGGAGGACGATGTTGAAGCCGTTCTGCCGCAGGCGCACGCCGAAGGTCTTGAGCGTCTCGCAGACCACCTCGCGCACGTCGCAGCGCTCGAAGTGATAGGTCTTGCGGCCGGACTCGATGCTGGCGAAGTCCAGGATGTTGTTGATGAGCTGGGAGAGGCGCCGGCTCTCGGTCTCGATGTACTCGCCGTACTCGCGGGCCTTCTCCGGAGCATCCACCCGGCCGAGGCGCAGGAATTCGGCGAAGACGCGGATCGAGGCGAGCGGCGTGCGCAGCTCGTGCGAGACGTTGGAGACGAACTCGTTCTTCATCTGCGACAGCTTCATCTCCCGCGACGCCGTGCGCAGGGCGAGGAGCACGCCGCCCAGGAGCACCGTGGCCAGCGCGGTCGACAGGCAGACGTTGAGGATGAAGCTGCGCCGCGCCACCAGGGCCGGCGTGGCGTGCCGGCTGGCGAGGCCGACCGTCCAGTCGGTGAAGACCAGGGAGAACGGCTTCTCCACCTCCGGCGCCCGCCCGTGCAGCGCGCCGATCGCGCCAGTGGTGTAGACGATCCGCCCCTTGGCGTCCTTGACCGAGACGAAAGGCGCCAGCTCGCCGGAGTCGAAGGTGGCGAGCGCCTTGTCGACGGCCATGGGGAGCACGCGGCGGCGGAAGTAGTCCTCGTCGAGCACCATGCCGGCCAGGCCCACGAGCTTCGAGGAGTCGTCGGTGATGGGATAGAGGAGGATGCGGTAGTCGGGGTCCTTCTCCTCGGCGGCCAGCCGCACCCGCTCGACCACCGCTCCCTTGTGGGCGAGCAGCCGCCACGGCGAGCTGGCCACGTAAACGGCCTGCAGCTCCGGCGACCAGGGGGGTGGCTGGAAGGAGGCGCAGTCGGGGTAGAAGTAGAGCGGGTTGCCTTTCATGTCCTGTAAGTTCACCACGAACAGGCGTTTGACCCCCTCGACCCCCTTCTTCTTGAAGTGGACCGCGGCCTTGGCGAGCTGCCCTTGAGTGAACACCGCGGCCGGCAGGTCGAGCAGCCGCTCCGCATTGTTGCGGTAGAAGTAGTCGACCTCGGAGGAGACCGCCTCCAGGAAGTTGTTGAGCACGGCCTTGTGCACCAGGGCCGAGGTCTGGTCGAGGCGCACCAACGACCGGTACTGGAGCGCCAGCAGCACCAACAGCGGGATGAGGATTGCGGTGAAGCCGATCCAATGGGTGTAGCGCCGCAGCGCCTGGGGCAGCTCCATGATCGAACGGAAGTCTAAGGCAAAAAAGGGTCTGCGGACGGCGGGCTGCCGCGCGTTTACAAATTGGTTACGCCGGTTGCAAGGTTTTACGGCGCGTTGAGGACGTTTACGTGCGCCGGCCTCTACTCTCGCAGCCATGGAGAGAGGAGGCGAAATGAACCGGAAGGCTTCGACCGCCGCGGCCCTGATGCTCGCACTGGCGCTCGCGGGCTGCACCCCCTCGCTGAGGGATCGCTCCTATGTCGCCGTTCGAGACGGCGCTCAGAAGGCCCTCTCGATCACCTTCTCGGTCGCCGCCGCGGTGACCAACTGGCTGCCGGAGACCCCGGAGGCTCCGCCCCCCTTTCCTCGTTGTCCCCGGGCCCGGCCGAGCTGAATCGGCCCGCCGTTTTGCCAAAGGAGACGTGCCATGAAGCGAACCGTCCCCCTCCTCGTCCTCGCCTTCGTCCTGGTCCTGTCCACTGCGGCCTTCGCGGGCGGCGAGAAGTGCGCCCATGATGCCAAGGCGGCCTCCGCTCACAATGCCCATAATGCTCGCCAGGCCGCGCTCGCGGCTCACGGCTGGCTCGGGCTGAAGACCGCCAAAGAGGCGGACGGCGGCTATCGCGTCATGGCCGTGACCGAGGGCAGCCCGGCGGCTCAGGCCGGCTTCCGCACGGGCGACGTGCTCCTGGCCCTCAACGGCGTCGCCCTGACCGACGCCAATCACGAGGCCGTCCACAAGGCAAAGGGCGAGTGCGCCGTGGGCAAGCAGGTCACGTACAAGGTGCGCCGCGACGGCGCCGAGAAGACTCTCACCGCCACTCTGGCGCCGGTGCCCGATGCGGTGCTGGCGGAGTGGCTGGCGGCAGATGCGAAGTCGGCCCAGGTGGCGCAGCGTTCGAACTGAGCTCAGGCCTCACCCCAAGGTTTCCCGCGGGACCATTCCCCCTCCCTCCCTGGTCCCGCGGGATTCGACCCGCTATCGGAACCCCACCTTCACCACCGCCCGCCCGAGGTGAACCTCGTCGCCCGGCTGGAGGCGCACGCCGCGGCGGTCGTGGGCGCTGACGTCGATGGTCTTGCCGCTCCTGTAGATGCGGGTGCCCGAGGCGTTCTGCTCGGCACGCAGCCAGTAGCCGCCCGTGGCCTTGTCCCAGGCGATGCGGGCGTGCTCGCGGGAGACCGTCTGGTTGATCTCCCCCTCCTCGCGGAAGGCGACGTCGTTGCGCCGCCGTACCCGGCCGTCCGAGTCCACCACCTCGTCCAGGCGGCCGAGGTAGAGCCGCTCGCCGTCGAGCTCGTAGACCTTCTGCGTGGCCGTGCCTTTGAGCACGGTGACCTCCAGAGTGGGGCGGGACGCGGCGACCTCGGGGGCGGCTTCGGTCTTGGCGTACTCCACCCAGAAGCGGCGGCCGGCGAAGGCGGGGCCCGCCGTCTCGTCGTAGGCCACCTCGACCGCGAGGTCGGGAGGGACGGGGCAGTCGCGCTCGCGCAGCCGGGCCGCGATCTCCTCCTTGAGGTTCCACCCCTCGCGGACCACGGCCTCCAGCTCCGTGCGCATCTGAGGGTCGGGGGCCAGCAGGTGGACGCGCAGCCGGTTGAACGGGAACAGCCGCCTGCCGCCGCCCACGGCGATCACCCGGCTTTCGACGTCGTCGAGGATCGCCCGCCGGATCTCCAGCAGCGAGGTCCCTTTCATCCAGGGCTTGAGCCAGTCGCGGATCTTCCCGAGAAAGTCGCTCATGGTGATGGCCTCTGGGTTGTCGTTGCTGGCGGCGCCGGCGGCTCAGGCCGCAGGTCTCCCAGCTCCGCCGCGGTCCTCGCGATCTCGCCCGCCGCCGGCGCGGCCAGCCGGCCGCCGTAGCCGCCGTGCTCGATGATGACGCCGAAGGCGATCCGCCGGCCGGTCTGCCCCTCGTAGGGCGCGAAGCCGATGAACCAGGAGTGGGAGCCCTTGTCCTTGACCTCCGCCGTCCCCGTCTTGCCGGCGATGGCGGGCTGGACGCCGGCGAGGTACGGCCTGGCCGTCCCCTGGGTCACCACCCGGCGCAGCGAGCCGGCGAGGCTGCGGGCGAGGTCGGGCCCCAGCACCGGCACCGGCGCCGCCCGCCGCGTGTTGCTCTCGTCGATCACCCAGCGCCCCTCGGGCATGGCGCCGCCGCTCGCCAGCGTCGCCGCCACGCGGGTCATCTGGAGCGGTGTGGCCACCACCTGCCCCTGGCCGTAGGAGGCCTGGGGCAGGGCCTCCTTGAGCTGCGCCGCCGTGCTCGGCCGGGCCACGGCGATGCCCAGCTTCCTGGCCGTCTCGAGCAGCGCCTCCGGCCCCACCTCGTAAGTCCCGAGCTGGGCGAAGTAGGCGTTGCAGGAGACGACGAGCCCCTTGTCGAGGTTCACCGCGCCATGGGGCACGCGGTCCGTGGGATCGTCGCGGATGGCCTTGCCCCAGCCGCGCACGGTGTTGCCCACCCGGCCGTCGGGGAGGAGCCGGCATTCGAAGGTTTTGGCCGCGAGCCCCGGGTCTTTGCGCAGCGCCGCCATGGCGGTCACCACCTTGAAGGTCGAGCCGGGCGGGTAGATGCCATAGCGCGCGCGGTCGATGAGTTGGCTGCCGGTCTGCTCGCCGTCCCCGGCATCGCCTCCGGCGGCCGGTAGCATCACCGGCAACCGCGCCGGCCAGGGATAGCTCACCGAGGCCAGCAGGTCGCCGGTGGCGGCGTCCATCACCACCGCCGCGCCGCCGAAGCCCGCCTTGCGGGCGTAGCGCTCCAGCACGTCGGCGGCCTTGAGCTGCAGCCGCACGTCGATCGACAGGCGCAGCGTGCGCTGGCGGTCGAGGATGCGCCGCACCTCCGGGTGGTCCGGCCGCCAGCGGTAGCGCAGCAGGGGGATCAGCTCGCCGTAGTCGAGCTGGATCTCCCGCGTCTTGCTGCCGTCCGGCTGGCGCACCTCCACCACGCCGGCGAAATCGTCGTAGCCCTGGAGGCGGATGCGCGAGTCGCGCTCGGCGTAGGAGGTGTTGGGCGCGCCCCAGTTGACCCGGTTGTTGAGGTCGCCCAGGAGGTGGAAGGTCTTGCCGCCGAACGGGTAGTAGCGCACGCCCTTCTCCGGCCGCAGCGGCGCCGGCGCCAGGGTGCCCCCCAGCCGCTCCAGGAGGGCCCGCGCCTGCTCCAGCTCCGCCGCATCGCTGGTGGCGAGCAGCACGCCGTTGCGATCCACGATGCTGCCGCGGGGAATGCTCTGGGCGATGTCCACCAGGCGGGGGTTGTACTCGTAGCGGCGCTTCAGGTCCCCCTGCAGGGTGAGGGCGCCGCGGGCGAGGAAGCGGTCGGCCTGGAAGACCTGCACCTGCGCCGCCTTGGCGAGGATGGCGAGGAGGACGACGCCGAGCGCGATGGCCGTCCACCGCGCCGGCCCCTGGAAGCGCCGCGACGGGTCCGGCCCGCCGGGATGGGCGGAGACGGCGGCCAGCATGCCGAGGATGAGGAAGTTGGCGAACATCGCCGAGCGCCCCGAGCTCAGGAATGGCGAGACGACGCCGGACAGGGGGAGGACCCCCACGATGCCGCCGGCGATGAGCAGGATCTGGAGGGCCACCAGCACGGTCAGCCCCAGGGCCAGGAAGAAGCTGTAGACCCCCTGGGCGCGATAGGCGGCGCGAAAGCCGCGCACCACCAGGAGGACGTAGAGGACGACCACCGCCAGCAGGCCCAGGAACCCCAGCTCCTCGCCCACGGCGGCGAGCACCAGGTCGGTATGCACGGCGGGCACGCGCTGCGGCTGCCCGAGCCCCAGGCCGGTGCCGGAGGTCGCGCCGCCGGCCATGGCCCACAGCGACTGCGCCAGGTGGTCGCCGCCGCGAAACGAGTTGTCCCAGGGGGACATCCACATCTCCAGCCGGCCGGTCACCGTCTGAGGGAAGCCGAGGCGGTAGCCGATCCAGAAGGCGACGACGATCGCCGCCGTGCCCACCACCGCCATCCAGGCCTGGCCGCGGGCGATGCAGTAGAGGCTCAGGAAAAGGATGGCGAGGACGAGGGCCGGCCCCAGGTCCCGTTGCAGGAAGAAGAACAGCAGCACCAGGCCGATGGCGAGGACGGGGGGCGCGAAGTACTCCAGCTTCGGGATGCCCAGCCGCGCCAGCGAGCCCGGCAGGTTGCGCGTCTCCGGCAGCTCGCGCAGGAACTCCCAGCGGTCGAAGAAGTAGCCGGCCAGGAAGAGGACGACGAGGATCTTGATCGCCTCCACCGGCTGGAAGCCCAGCAGGTTCACCTTGGCGTCACTGCCCTCCGGACCGCTGCCGAAGAGGATCAGGACCACCGAGAGGAGGAACGCCGCGAAGAGCGGCGCATAGCTCATCCGCCGCAGGGGCGAGCGCTCGTAGTCGATCAGGCTGCCGGCGGCGAACAGGACGCAGCCGCCCACCACCCCTTGAATGAACGTCAGGTAGAGGGGCAGGTCGCGCAGCGGATCGCGCACGCTCGTCATCACCGCGAGGCCCAGCCCGGTGAGGAGCAGGGCGATGGGGAGGAGCAGCGGATCCCCCTGGAAGCGCCGGAGCCGCCAGACGGCGTGGACGGCGGCGAAGGCGGCGAAGAAGAGGGCCGTCCACAGCCAGAAGGAGGAGCGGAACCGGCCGGGCGTGCGCACCACCAGCCGCGGCTTGACCTTGCGGAGCTGGGCCAGGGTGAAGAGGCTGAGCGAAGAGACGTCCCCGTGGTCGCCCGCCCGCTTCCTCGCCACCTCCAGCCGGTCGCGGAAGCCGGTGAGGCGGCGGTCGGCCTGGACGTCGGAGGCGGCGACGCGGATGCGCGCCAGCTCGCCGACGTTGGGGATCGCCCCCTGGTGCGCCCGCTGCCAGATCTCCTGGGCCACGAACGACCGCTCGGCCGAGCTGTCGAAGACGTCGAGGACGGGCAGGAGCTGATCCGCGCCGCGCAGCGAATTGAGGTCCACCACCTCGCCCGCGGCGAGCCGCTGCTCGAAGCCGTCGAGGGGTTTGACCGTCGCGAGATAGACCAGGACCAGGCCGAGGAGGACGACGAGCCCGGCCCCGGCGAGCAGGATCGCCTCGCGGTCGCGCGCCGAGGCGCCGCCCCCCTGGCCCGGCAGCGGCGGCGGGCGGAAACCGCCGCCGGGAGTGGCGGAGCCACCGCGCTTCTGGCGGTCGGCGGCGGTGCTGCGGGTCACCGGCATGGGCTGGCCTTCACTGCAATCCCAGCTCCGACAGCCGGTCGTCGATCTGCGCCACCTGGGCCTCGGCGGCGGCGCGATTCCTGCTGGCTTCACCGTAGGGGGAGATCTCGCGATAGAGGTCGACGGCCTGGGCGTAGTGGTCCTTGGCCACGGCCAGCAGCTCCCGCTCCTGATCGGTGCCCTGCGCGGCCAGCGCCTTCGCCTGGAGCTGCTTGCCCTGTGCGACATGGGCGTCGGCCAGCATGGCCTTCTCCCGGCGGCCCCAGGGATATTTGCGGTGCGAGAGCTGGCTCAGGGTCTCCTCCAGCTTCGGCAGGTCGGACTGCTCGTAGGAGTAGACCCGGGCGAGCCCGAGGTACGGGTCCGGCCAGTCCGGCGCCAGCTTCGCCGCCTCCTCGTACTCGTAGACGGCGTCCTGGAGCTTGTCCTGGGCCTCCTTGCGCTGCCCCTGGGCGCGCAGGCCCTGCGACGCGATGCGGTCGAGATGCCCCTGGGTGTAAAGCATCTTGGCCCGCGCCGAGCGGTCGCCGTAGTCGACGTCCACCGCCTCCTTCAGCCGGTCGTGCGCCTTCTGCCAACCCGGCTTGGTGGTCGACGGCGTGTCCCCGCGGTAGGTCGCGAGGATGCGGTCCGCCGACTTGACCAGCTCCTCCTTGAGGTCCTTGCGCACCTCCGAGAGGCCGGAGCCCGGCAGGCCGAACGGCGCGATGCGGTGGTAGCGCGCCCACAGGGCGTCGAGATCGCCCCCGGTGGCGAGGTCGTGCTGGATGCCGCTCGCCTCGCTGTGCACCCAGATCTGGGAGGCGAGGCCGGCGGCGAGGACCAGCAGGGCGATCGTGAACTGGAGCGGCCAGCGCGGGAGCTTCGCCGGCGGCGGGGCCGGCGGCGGCTCGGTGGACGGAGGCTCCAGGTCCTCCGGCGAAGCGATTGGTCCTATCGGACGGATCGGACTGATCGGTCCTATCGGTCCGATCGTGCGGCGGGTCTCCGACGAGCGAAAGGAGCCCGAGTCGTCGAGCGGCAGCCGGGTGCGGCGGGTGGCGTTCAGGTCCTCGCGGGACTCCGTGGCGTGTTCCTCCTGCTCGCTGGGCAGCGGCTTGCCCTCGCTCCACGCCGCGAGGTCCGCCCCCATCTCCGCCGCCGTGGCGTAGCGCCGGGAGACGTTGAAGTCCAGGCTCCGCTCGATGATCCGGCTTAAGGCCGGGGAGACGTCCGGCGGCAACGGCGCCGGCGGCTGGCCGGAGCGGATCTTCCCCTCCACCTCTTCCGGGTCGCCGCCGTCGAACGGCGACCAGCCCGCCACCATCAGGTAGAGGACGACGCCCAGGGCCCAGAGGTCGGAGTGGCGGTCCACGCCGCCGCGGTCCAGCCGCTCCGGCGGCGTATAGGGGAGGCTGCCGAAGAGGTTCACCGTGAACCGCCGGGTCTGCGTGAGGTGCTTGGCGATGCCGAAGTCCAGCACCCGCACCCGGTCGCCGTCCTGGAGGCGGATGTTCTCCGGCTTGATGTCGCCATGGACGATGCCGTAGACCTTGCGGCCGCCGATCTCCGCCGAGAACTGGTGGCAGATCTCCAGCATGGCGCAGAGCTGGACGGCGATGCCGGCGGCGCGGTCCTGATCCAGCGGCCCGGCGCTGAGCACCTGCGACAGGTCGGTGCCCGCCACGTACTCCATGGCCACCCAGAAGAAGTCGCCGTCCTGTCCCCACTCGTAGACCGCCGCCACCTGCGGCGCCACGCGGGAGATCTGCTCCTGAAGGGAGACGCCGTTCTTCTCCGCCTGCAGCATCTCGGGATCGGCGCGGTTGGCGCGCACGACCTTCAAGGCGACCTCGCGGCCGGCCTCCGGGTCCCACGCCAGGTAGACGTCCCCCAGGGCGCCGCGACCCAGGAAGTCGCGCAGCTCGAACCGGCCGACCTGATGCGCGGCGAGCATCGTCACGGGTTCCGTCCCGGTTTCTGAGGCGCCGGAGCGGCCGCCACCCGCACCGCCTCGGCCCGGGACGCGCCGGCGAAGGAGTTCCAGGCGAAGACCTCGTCCGCCCGCTCCGGCGCCGTCAGTGCGACCCCGCCGCCGCCGTTGCCGACGAGGCGGTTCTCGATCAGCACCGGCCGCGCCGCGTCGCGCACCACGACCCCTGCCCGCGCCGCGCCCGGCGCGCGGCCATTGCCGGCGATGAGGTTGTTCAGCAGGGTGGGGGCGGCGTTGCCGGCGATCAGCACGCCGCCGCCGGGGTTGTCGTGGAGGAAGCTGGCGCGCACCGTCGAGCGGTCGTCGCCGGCCACGTCGACGGCGGCGGTGGCGGCGCCCGTGACCTCGACGCCCTGGACATCGACGCTCGAATCCGCCAGCCGCAGCCCCACCTGGAGCGGCGTCTGCGGTGTCTGCGGATCGCCCGCGATGCGGAAGCCGGAGAAGAGGGCGTCGTCGACCCCCTGGGCCGAGACGGCGGGAACGGCGCTCCCGGCGGGCGGAAGGATCACGGCGCCCCGGGGCACGCGGCTCACCAGGTCGATGCCGGAGCGGAGCTGGACCGTCTCCGGGTAATTGCCGGGGGCGACCTCGATCGTCTGTCCCGGCTGGGCCTTCTCCAGCGCCTCCCGGATGGTGGCGACCCCGCCGTCGCCGACCCCCACCCGCACCACGTCGCCGCTCGCCGCGCGGCTGCCCAGGGGCAGGTGCACGGGGAGGAGCCCGCTCTGGCCCAGGGCGGCCACGGCGAAGGCGCCGAGGATGAGGCCGTAGATCAGGAACGCCGGCCGGCTGACGAAGGCGGCCAGCAGCCACCCCAGCCCGGAGCGGGAAGCGTGCTGGGCGCGGCGCAGGTCCGGCCGCGTCGTCGGCGTCGTCGCCGTCGTTGCCGTCGCGCTCGTTCCGGCGGCGGCGCGGACGCTCGCGGCATAGCGCTCGCCCTCCACCAGCACCGCCGAGACGTTGTCCTTGCCGCCCGCGGCATTGGCGGCGGCGATGAGGTCGGCCACTGCTTGGCGGGGGTCGTCCGCGCGGGCCTCCACGGCGGTGCGAATGGCCTCGGACGTCACCAGGTCCGACAAGCCGTCGCTGCACAGCAGCAGGGCGGAGTCCGGCGCGAAGGCGATGCGGGTGACGTCGATGAACCCCTCCTCGTCCGGCTCGTGCGGGGCGGAGCCGACGTCGCGAAAGATCTCGTTGCGCCGCGGGTGCGCCATGGCCTCGGCCTCGGAGATCTCGCCCACGTCCTCGCGGGCGCCGATGGGGGAGTGGTCGCGGGTGACCTTGCGGATCTCGCCCGGGCGCAGCAGGTAGAGTCGGCTGTCGCCCACGTGGCCGATGGTGGCCTGATCGCCGTCCACCACCGCCACGGTGAGGACGCAGGCCATGCCGGCGAGGGCGGGATTGGCCTCTGCCCGCTCCCAGATCTGCTTGTTGGCGAGCGCGATGGCCTCGCGGATCAGGCGGGCGGCGTCGGTGGTGCGGCGCGACAGCCGGGCCTCGAGGATCTCCTTCGCCGTCTGCGCCGCGATCTCGCCGCCGGACTCGCCGCCCACGCCGTCGATGACGGCGTAGATCCCGCGCTCCGGGTCGCAGATCACGCGGTCCTCGTTGTTCTCCCGCTCCCGGCCCGGATCGGAGAGGGCCGCGGCCAGAAGGCGTTTCGCGGCCATTACCGCTTCTCCTTCGCGGCGAGCACCGCGAGCGCCGCCACCACGGCGAGCAGCGCCACCAGGAAAGCCCAGCGGGCGAGGAACAGGACGGTCACGCGCCGGCCACCCTCTCGAAGTCCAGGTAGATCACCCCGGCGAGGCCGATGCGGGCCCTGTCCGGCAGGTCCACCCACTGGCCGCGCACGCCGCCGTCGCCGTTCTCCAGGCTGCGGGGCACCGGCGTGCCATTGATCGTGGTGCCCAACTTGGAGAGGTCCTTGATGCGGAACTTCCCGTCCGCCGTGCGCTGCAGCCGCGCGTGCTCGCGGGAGACGTCGAGCGAGGTGTCGAGCGACAGGTCGACCCAGACGTCCGGCGCCTGGCGGCCGATGACGATCTCCTCCTTGGTCATGACGAAGGTGTGCCGGCCGCGGTCGTCCTGATAGACGAGCCGCGCCATGGCCTGGCCCTGGGACTCCATCGTCGAAGCCGCGGCCACCGCCGCCGTGTCGCGCTTCGTGGTCATCTGCGGCTGGCCAAACTTGCGGGTGGTGGAGATGCGCTGGGTCTTCGACCCCGCTCCGTACCCCGCCTCGGGAGGGCGGGCGAACTCGGAGACCACCTCGACGTCACCCGGGTTCAGGGCGCCGTTGGGGTCCTCCTGGAAGCGGATGGTCCACTTGCCCTCGGCGCTGACGAACTTGGGGGGCGCCGGCGGCGCCTCCTTCTTGCGCAGCATGCGGGCGAAGGCCGGCGACGAGCCGCGGTTGAGCCGTTCGAGCTCGCCGTCGAGCAGCGCCCTGGCCTCCGACTCCAGCTCTCCGAACAGCGACCGCAGGTGGTCGTAGTCGTCCGGATGGAGATAGACCTGATACAGGCTGGGCGCGATGGTCTTCGTCACCAGCGGCTCGAGGCTCTGGCTCATGTTCTCGCCGATGGCGAGGATGACGTCGCGGCCGGTGACACGATCCCTGGCCAATCTCGACCCTCCCGAGGTACGCGCAAAGATCCCGCCCGGACAGGTGCATCCGTGGGACCGAAGCTGGCCCTGAGTATATCCGTACGGAATGGGGGGTGGGGAGTTGCAGGGGGGTGGGGGAGGGCGGGCTTGCGTTGGGGTGCCGGTATCCGGTAGAAATGCCGCGTCTGGAGGAATTGTCCTTTGGAGACGACCGCCATGGCGGACACTCCATGGAGGTCTTGGCGAAGATGCTTACGCGGGTTCCTCAGACACCATCTCTCGTGGCTCTGGGCCTCATCTGACAGGGAGGCCATCCGTGACGATCACGAAAGAAGTATCGCGAGACGAATTCCATGATCCGGAGGCGCGGCACGATTATCGCAAATAACTGTGTCAATGTCCGGAGCCAGCCCCGAAGGGGCGGAAGCGTAAAGCCTGGGGCGTGAGCCCCAGGAACGGGAACCAACAAAATTCAAAAGCCCCGAAGGGGCGACAGCAAACCATGGCAACCAGTCTCACCAACCTCCTCTACCACATCGTCTTCTCCACGAAGGAACGCGTGCCGTTGATCCACGACGGCCCCAGGAACCTCTCTACGAGTACATCGGAGGCATCCTCCGCGGCCAACGCAGCATCCTATTGGAGATCGGGGGCGTGCCGGACCACGTCCACCTGCTGGTGAAGCTCAAGGCGGATCTCGCGGTCGCCGCGGCGGTGCGCCTCATCAAGGCCAATTCCTCCGGCTGGATCAACGAGCATCGAAAGATCCAAGGTAGATTCGAATGGCAAGTTGGATACTTCGCCGTTTCCGTAAGTGAGTCCCGGGCGGCGGAAGTCTGCCGCTACATCCAATCGCAACAAGAGCATCACACCCGAATCTCATTCCGGGACGAATTGATGAAGCTGCTCAAGAAGCATCGCATCCCATTTGACGAGAAATATTTCCTGGGCTGACCGGTCTGCTGTCGCCCCTTAGGGGCTTTTGGGTTATGATCGATCCTTTCCTGGGGCTGACGCCCCAGGCTTTATGCTTCCGCCCTTTCGGGGCTGCTGAAAGCTGCAGACGCTGGCTGTCTATCGAGCTACACCAACCCCATCTCCAACGACCGCAGAACCGCCTGCGTCCGATCCCTCGCTCCCAGCTTGCCCAGGATGTTGGAGACGTGGATCTTCACCGTCCCCTCCGCCGTGCCAAGGGCTTCGGCGATCTCGCGGTTGGTGTAGGCGGCGGCGAGGAGACGGAGGACTTCGGTTTCGCGCGGGGTCAGAGTCTCCACCAGAACCGGAGACGTGGCCTCCAGGGGCGGGCGGGCGTGGAGGCCCCGCAGCAGGGATTCGGTCACCGCCGGCTGCAGGCAGGTGCCTCCCGCGGCCAGGGCCTCGATGGCTCCCACGAGCTGGGACAGCGACACGTCCTTGCGCAGGAAACCCTTGGCCCCCTCGCGGATCGCCTCCAGGACCAGCGACCGGTCGTCGAAGGTGGTGAGCACCAGGCAGGGCGGCGCGTCCGGCTTCTCCTGAAGGGCCCGCAGCACGCCGAGGCCGTCCAGCCGGGGCATGCGGACGTCGAGGAGCACGACATCCGGTTTCGTCTCGCCGATCCGCCGCAGGGCCTCTTCGCCGTCCCCGGCCTCGGCGACGATCTCGATGCGCGAGTCCAGCTCCAGAAGTTTCCTGATCCCCTGGCGCACCAGGGTCTCGTCCTCGGCGATGAGGACGCGGAGGCTTGCCGGCGGGGTCATGCCCCTCTCCGCAGGGGCACCAGGGCGGCCACGGCGAAGCCCATCCCCGGCCGGGTGGCCACCTCCAGGCTCCCTCCGGCGCTCTCCAGCCGCTCCCGCATGCCGGCGAGGCCGCGGCCGGCGGCGACGGCCTCGGCGCCGCGACCGTCGTCGCGCGCCCGCACCTCGATAGCGCCGTCCTCCTGCGTCACGTCGAGCCAGAGGTTCTCCGCTCCGGCGTGCTTGGCCGCGTTGGTGACGATCTCCTGGCAGCAGCGCAGCAGCAGGTGCGCCACTCCGGTGTCCTCCACCGTCAGCTCGTCCAGGCCATCCGGCAGCCGGAGGTGGACCCGCGGCCGGGGGATCTCCTCCGTCATCGCCTCCAGGGCCCGCCGCAGGTCGAGCCGCTGGGCGCGGCCCAGGGTGTCCACGATCTCGCCGATGTCCGTCAGCACCTGGCGGTTGAGCGACTGGGCCACCTGGAGCGGCTCCAGGGCTGGGCCCTCGACGCGGTGGGAGGCCACCTCCAGGTTGAGCGAGAGGGCCACCAGGCGGTGACCCACGGCGTCGTGGAGCTCGCGGGCGATGCGCAGCCGCTCGGCGGCCCGGCTGCTCTGGGCCAGCAGCTCGCGCGCCGAGCGCAGCTCCGCGTTGGCGCGCGCCAGCTCCTCCCGCCCCCGGGCCTCCCGCTCCAAAGCCGCGAAGACGAGGAAGGCGAGGATCTGGAAGCCGAGATAGGGCGGCGTCAGCAACAGCGCCGGCCGCGGCGACCAGTGGATGCCGATCGCGATTCCGAGGAGGACGGTCTGGACGCCGATCCAGGCGAGGCCCGCCCGGCGGGAGAGCCGCGCGGCGAGCTGCATGGCCACCAGCACGAGGAGCGTCCCCTCATAGCCGTTGCAGAGGATGCCGGCGATGAAGATCACGCACGCCGCCTGAAACGCCAGCAGCGCCAGGGCGATCTTGCGCGGGAGCTCCCGGCCGCCCGCCGTCACCCAGAAGGCGGCGGCGAAGAGGAGCCACGCGGGAAGCCAGCCCGCGAGCCTGGCCGGCGTCACCGTCGAGATCTGCACCCAGATCGGCAGTCCCACCCCGAGCCACGCCGCGAGGCCGCCCCAGCGCAGGAGCCGGTGGTGCTCGCGAGATTCGGATCGCTCAGAGATCGTTCCCATCTGGAGATCGATGATAGCGCCCCGCTCCAGCCCGCCGCATAGGCCGGAAGGCATAGGCCCGGCCTACCCCTGCCGGCCCATGCGGCGGCCCGGGCGGTCCCCGTACGATGGCCGGCGAAGGAGGAAGACCCATGAACCTGTCCCGCCGACACGTCCTCAAAGGAGGAGCCCTCATGGCCGCCGGAATGATCGCCGGAGTGAATGCCGGAACCTCGCCCCTGCTCTCCCAGACCCAGCCCGCTCAGCCCCCGCCACAGCCGTCCCCGGCCAAGATCCCCGACCGTGGACCGCGCCTCGACGCCGATCTCGTCCGCCAGTTCGTCATCGCCGGCCACGGCAATCTCGAGATGGTCAAAGAGATGCTGGAGCACCAGCCCGCTCTCATCAACGCCACCTGGGATTGGGGGAGCGGCGACTGGGAGACGGCCCTGGGCGGCGCCTCGCACATGGGCAACAAGCCCATCGCCGAGTACCTGCTCGCCCACGGCGCGCGCATGGACGTCTTCTGCGCCACCATGATGGGCAAGACCGAGATCGTGAAGGCTTACCTGGCGGACGATCCCGCGGTCGTGCACCTCAAGGGACCGCATGGCATCCCCCTCGTCCGCCACGCCCAGGCCGGCAAGCAGGACGCGCTGGTGGAGACGCTGGTGGCGGCGGGAGCGAAGGTGTAGGGCTTCACTCCTGAGCGGTGATGAGGGTCTTCGTCATCACCTCCCGCTCGTGGGCCACGAACCCCACCCGGCGATAGAGCGCCTGGGCGCTCTCCTTGTAGCGCTCGACGACGAGGTGGACGGCCCGCATCCCCAGCGCGCGGCACGCCTCCTCGGCCGCGGCCAGGGCCTGCGTGCCCAGGCCGCGGCCGCGGTGGCTTGGGGCGACGTACAGCTCGTCCACCAGCCCGTCCCGGCCGCCGAATTCCAGGCTGAAGCCGAAGGTGAGGACGAGATAGCCGATCACCGATCCGCCGTCCTCCAGGACGAAGACGAGGCCCAGGCCGGGATCGGCCAGCAGCCGGGCCAGGTTCGCCCGCGACTCCTCCTCGCGGAAGGTATAATGATCCTCCGCGAAGAAATCCCGGTGCAGAGCCAGAATCGCTTCCAAATCGGCGGGAACGGCAGATCGAGGGCCTGACATTTCGTTTCGCGCGCTGTCACAGTCCAGGCGGCGAAAACCTATCCTATCCTGCGCCGAAATCCGGCGAAACGTAAAATGAGGACAGAGGCGGGATTCTTGGGACCCACGCCCCACTTTTCGGACCCGATACGGCTTTTCAGGACTGAAGACCGTATTGCAGGACGTTCGACGGATTTTTCGGCTGTTTGACGGCGTTTTCGGACGGAGACTGGCGTTTCAGGACAGAAAACGAAAATTCAGGACCGAAGCCGGCGTTTCAGGCTGAATCAGGGCTGGGATTCAGCTTTCCGGTTCTTCCGGACCGTTCGGCCCCCGGCGAGCCCTCGCCAGCTCCTCGCGGATGGTCTTGCGCACCAGATCGGCCAGATCGCTCGACGTCGCGCTCGACATCAGAGTGGGAGCACCTTTTATTCTACCACGCACGGGTGGAGAGAGCCACTCCACGAGGTCGTGCTGGGCGGCGTCCTGGGCGGTGGGACAGCCGAGGGCGAGGAAGTCGGCCGGCGAGACCTTGAGGATCTCCGCCAGTGCGAGGAGGTGTCGCACCCGCAGGTCCAGCCTGCCCTGGAGCAATCCCTCCAGACTGCCGTGGGCGATGCCCATCGCGCTCTCCGCCTCGCGGTTGGTCAGGCGCAGAGAGGCGATGGCCTCGCGGAGCAGTACGCGGAGGGAGTGCAGATCGTCGTCGATCATGGGCGCCGAGACTCTACGGCGGCCCGCCTCCGGCCGCAAGCCCTGCCCGGCGAGGAATCGCCGGGCAGGGACGCCGCGGAAGGGGACCACCGGCTACGGGCAGAGAGGGCAGGAGCCGAAGAACTGGCCGTTGCAGATGACGAAGCAACTGGGCTCCACCTCGCAGTCGGTGGTGGAGGTCCCGGTACAACTGAAGATCCTGCCGTTGCTGCACCGGGTCGAGACGTGGCAGGGGGCGCAGTTCTTGCGGACCCCGTCGCACTCCACGAAGTCGGCTCCTGAGAGGCAGTTGCCGGCGGCGCTGGAGCAGGAGACCGAGGGGCTGTTGGGGCCGCAGTCGTTGGTGACCGTGCACGTCGACTTCCAGGTCGCGCCGGCCGGCGCTGCCGTGGGATCGGATGGTGAGAAGATGGCCGCCCGCAGAGTCTCGACCGACGGTTGCGTGGGCGCCGGCTGGGCCGGCTGGTCGGTGACAGCCCACGCCGGGAGAGCCAGAACAGCCAGGACGATGAAGACGATCGGGAGCATTCTCTTCATACTTCCTCCTTTCCACTCGGAAGATCAACGCCGTGGAGCATACTATCAAGGATGGAGATGAGCAAATGAAGATCGTCTCGGTGAACGTGGGTCTCCCCCGGCCCGTGGAGTGGCGCCACCGGCGGATCATGACCGGCATCTTCAAGGAGCCGGTGGCCGGGCCGGTCGCGGTGCGCCGGCTCAATCTCGCCGGCGACCGCCAAGCGGACCTCTCGGTCCACGGCGGCGTCCACAAGGCGGTGTACGCCTACCCATCCGAGCACTACCCCTTCTGGCGGCGCGAGCTGGAGCTGACCGACCTCCCCTGGGGCGCCTTCGGCGAGAACCTCACGACCGAGGGCTGGTGGGAGGACGAGGTCCACGTCGGCGACCGCTTCCGCGCCGGCACGGCGGAATTCGTGGTCGCCCAGCCCCGCACCCCCTGCTTCAAGCTGGCGCTGAAATTCGATCGCGACGACGTCGTCGACCGTTTCCTCGAAAGCGGCCGCCCCGGCTTCTATCTCGCCGTGACGCAAGAGGGCGAGCTCGCAGCCGGCGATCCCTTCGAGCGCATCCACGAGGACGAGCGGCGGGTCTCCGTCGTGGACGTCGTCAACCTCTACCTGCACCGCCACGCCAGGCCGGACCCGGATCTGCTGCGACGGGTGGTGGAGGTGGAGGCGTTGCCGGAGGCTTGGCGGGAGCATTTCCGGAAGCGGCTGGGGTGAGATAGTCGGGCTGTTCCCTTTTTCTGCTAGATTACACGTCACGAGATGCCCGACCAACCGTGCACATCCTGCGGTCACCCTATGCCTCTGGAGGCGAGCCTCGAAATAGACCATGGACGCCCTGATCTCAGCGCAGGCCGGCACTGCCCTCCTCATCCAGGGTGCCAATCTGGCCTCGATCCACGTAGGCTCCTCACCCGATCGGACCATCCCGCGCCGTGCGGAAGAGGCTCATCTGCTCTTCGGCGAGGCCCCACGATCTCCAGGTCCTGGAGGCCGTAGACCGCGATGAGGTCGTCCGTCGGCTCACCGTTGAAGTTGATTCCGCGGAGGCCCTCCAGCTTTCCCTGATCCTCCTCGACTCCGAGCTGTCGAGGGAGATCCGGAGCGAGGCGGCGGAAGATCTCGACGGCTTGCTGGCCGACGAGGAGTGCCGCGAAGGACTGGAGAGGATCCTCTTCGCGCGTCCGCTGCCGCAGGAGGCTGACCTCTCAGGAGCTCTGGTCCACTCTGAACAAGCTACTCGTGTCCAGGACCTCCTGAGCCAGTTGACGGACCTCCAGCCGTCGATTGTGGAGGTTCATCGAGCCTGGATCGTCGTTCCTGATTCCTTGTTCGAGAGCCCCGCCGACCGCCGGCGTTTCCAGGCCGCGCTGGTTCGCCAAGGGCTGTTTAGGGAGCTCGTTCTGGCCCGCCGAGCGGGAATCTCAGTTGAGTCCTTTCTCAGCACCACTATACCTTATTCGGCCCTCAAGAAGTTCATCCAAGAGTACCAGCCTGTGATGGAGGCATTGATAGCGCCTTCTCACCGTCGTGCACTTCACACGCGACGTCAGGATCGGACCTCGAAAAAAGAGGTTGACATTGCCGCCCCGCGGGCTGCTGCGCCTTGGGAGACTCGAAGAGGCTGAGCCCGGTGAGACCGCCCCGAGAGGCGTCTGGAGGTTCCAAAATGACACGCTATCCGCTGCTGTTCGGGTTCAACGACCTGATCGCCAGCAACGGATTCTTCGCCGGGGTGTCTATCAGTGGACGCGCCCTCATGTGGATGAAGGTGACGGTTTTTGGATTATGGCGTCAATCCGGGGGTATCTCGGCTGGGGGCAGAACCCCGGGTGAGGCGCAATCGGAATTCCGGCTACTCTACAGAACCGTGCTCTTCGATGCCGCTTCCGAGGCGAAGGACTTTACCAGCTTCAACGCAGAAGTGGGCCGGTTCTTCGAAGAAACCAACAATCCCACGGCTATCGAGTGGGAGGAAGCGGTGTTGGAAGTCAGGAAAGGAAACATAGAGGTTGATTGGTTGCCGAAGAGGAGCGCCGAATCACGCATCGGGATGACGGTCAACCTCATCGAGCACGCCGTTCCCTCCGTCAACGCGCTGGACGAGGCAGAGCTCGCCGCTTGAGTTCCTTTGGCTCCTTGAGCGCGAGGTCGCCCTTCTTAATGGTGGCCCGACCCGGACCTGCTGCACCGGGCAATGGGCGTGGAGGCCCTGCCGGAGGCTTGCCAGGAGCATTTCCGGAAGCGGCTGGGGTGAAGCGGCTTCCACTATCTGAATCTGGCAAAGATCACGTCGCGGGCATCCTTCAATAATATCTTCCGAACACCATCTCTGACCTTAATTGAGAGAAGCTGATCCGAGAACGCACAATCTATCGGATCGACAAAACCTTGGGCGTGCTCAACCCAAACTCGCATCGGCTGATCCGTACCCTGCGAGAACTGGGGCACGATCCTATGCAAATCTTGGATGCTAAACTCCTCGCCACAGAGATCAAACTCCTTTTCCTGAATTAGGCCCCGGATAAGCTCACCGTCGAGCTGCACGAGATCCTCGTAGATGCTGAGCGCCTTTGCTATATTCAAACGGCCACCTGATGCTACGCAATTCATGAGCCTAGTATCGAGATCCACCGCGTCGAGGATACGCTGTTTGATCGAAAGCAGCGGTATGCCTTCAGAAAGCAATAGAGCGGCTGTGAAGCTTACCAGTGGCGCCGCCTGCGATGTTCCACTGACCTCACTCCATTCACCGTGCCGCACCGAGGAACGCACCCGACAACCTGGGGCCGCTAGATCCACCGAGTACTTTCCGAAATTCGAGAAGTCAGTGAGGGCGCCGGTGGCATCGTGGGCTGCCACGGTTAAGAAATGGCGGCCATGCGAGCGTGAGTAATAGGCAGGGAAGGTAGGATACCTGTCGATATTTTTTCCGCTGTTGCCCGCCGCAGCCACAATGACAGAGTTGGTCTGTTCCAGGATTCTGGCGAAAGCCGGCAATTCGGAGTCGGTCTCGACACTGAGATTGATAAGGAGTGGCGCGACTCGATCTGAGCCGTACCAATAGGTGAGACTGTCGGAGAGCCCCCCTGGTGGGATTTCCCAAGATGTCTTCGGGGCACCATTGCCTGGCCCTGGCTCCGTTCTGGATTCCACGAGATTGATGAGTTTGAGAGCTATGCGGTCCTTGACGGCCGCTGTGAGTTCTGGCGATCCTAGTCCTCCTAAGACAAGACCGGCAACATGAGTTCCATGGTCAGCTCGTGAGTATCCCTCGTCGCTGGCGGGAAAGCCCAGCTTGGTGGACATAGGTGTCCCTACCTCGTCGTCGATGTAGCCGTTCTGATCGTCATCAAAATTGGGTATTCCTCCATGCTCTGGAGTATCATAGGCGAAAAAGAGCCGCTGTTCGTCTTCATCGACTCCGGTGTCAGGTACGAGGACGACAGCTAGTTTTAGCTTCCTGTGGCTCAACTCCCGGTTTCTCGATAGGACTTGCAGGAGTTCGGCGGGGTCAAAGGGCCAAGGCTGATTGGACGATGGAGGTTCACAAAAATCGGAGCTGTCGCTCGGGGCGAGCTCCTGGATCTGTCTGACGAGGTGCAAGCCTGGCCCGATTCCCGGCGAGGGGAGCACTCCCGCTACGTTTCTCAACTGGGCGACGACTTCTTCTGGAGCCCCCCTGAACTCCCCGCGTAGCCGAAAAGATTCAGTCCGAATCGCATAAGGAAGCTGAACCGCCTGTCCTGGGCTCACCCGATCCGGAGTTTTCCGCAACTCCTCGTTGAGTTGCTTCACGCTCGCGAGAGTTTTTCGGCCCGCCGTTCCCATATGCAGAAGGAGTTGCTGGTTGAGATTGCCATCCTCAGGGATCATGATTGTAGGCTTGGGCTGCCAAAATGGGCAAGGGGGCAGCTCGATTTCCATATTCTCACGGGAGACAGGGTAGCCCATCGTCGGATTCCTCTCCCGAAGAAGTGCGATGACCTCCGGTCTGGCACTGCCGCATCGTGATCGCAAAAGCTCGTTGAGGTCTGTTCCTGCGCCTATCTGAGTCTTCTCGGGCTCAACTAGCTTGCTCAAGGTGCGGAGGGCCGCCAAGTCCTTCGCCGTGCTTCCCGTGGGGCGGATGCGTAGAGTGACAAAAGCTGAAGCATCCAGTGCACTTGGCTCTTCCAAAACTTGTGCGGCCACAGCCGAAGTGACCAAGAATGCAAAGGGAAGAACGAGGCGGCGAAAATAAATCATGGCCCTGCCTCAGCGGCAGCCCGTCGCGTCATTGTGGAGGCCGCATAGCTTCACCTGATTCTTTTCACTCCAGGATTGAAAAAAAGTCAGAGCCGCCTGCGTGCTTGTACTTGAAAGATGAGATTCGTCGACAATGTTGCCTCGGGAATTCACCGATATCTGGACGCGCCTTTTTTTCGCCCGGTCGAGGTAAAGGAAGGCTGGTCCTCCGCTGTCGCCAAAGCAGAGGGCGACCTTACCTCTTGTGATAATATCGTTGTTTGTGCCGCTTGGTAGTTCAGCTACCTTCGCCTCGCCAATCCTGTACTTTCCGTCATTACCTCCACTTCCATCTGTGGCAGTGCATCCAAACCCCGTAAGCAGGATCTCTGCGTGGAGTTTGAATGCGGCTGGGTCACGGTTGATCCTCTCGTAGGGAATCCCAGGGATATCGACGGGCATCAAGCAAAGAGCCCAGTCGGCTGTCTCATTGGTGCCATAAGCTGGAGCCTGATTGCAGAGGCCCTCATAAGTTTTGCTGCCCAAATGTACGGTTGCAGTGTCACCATCAGCAACACAATGAGCCGCGGTCAGGAGAACTCTGGGGCCGACTAGAGTGCTAGTGCAGAAGCCGACTTGCGATCTCGAATAGAACGAGGCCGGAAAGTCTTTTGGCATTGCGAGTCTGGCTCCAAGGAGGGAGGGCTTAGACTCCGGAACGTAGGTCAAGGCCGATACTGGCCAGAACTCAGGATTGCTTTTCTGTGTTGGCGGTTTGGGACTTGTCTGTGCAGTTAAGATAACAAACAGCGAAAAGAAAATTACAAAGGCAAGAAAACCACGTAGCGATCGGGTTGTTCGATCCGAACCGAGCATGGAATCTCCTTTCGAAGAGAGCCATGTGTCGCCAACGCTTCGTCGCGACACCAGATTCACCCCATTGGACGGACGATTCGCCAGAATTCTCGCCCTGCCTTGAGGGACGACTCCTTCTCTGGGACGGGAGACCCCGATTCCCCGCTGCAGGAGGAGGACTTTCCTATCCCGCCTTCCTCATCCTCTCTTTCTTCCCGTCGGCACGTTCGCCTACCCCTCCTCCCGCTGCACCTTCTTCCAATACTGCACCCTGAACCCCTCCTCCTCGCCCGGCACGATCCCGGCGAGCACACATCTCCTCTCTCAGGTCGCTACGCTGGAGGTGGGGGAGGAGCGGAGCGACATCGCCGCGCCGGAGACGCCCCGCCGTCCCCGTGGCCTGCCGAAGGTATCGTATCGGGTCTGGGGCGTCTTCTATGAGAAGGCCCCAGATGTCAAGGCCGCCTTGGCGGCCTTCCTTTGTTGGACCGCGAGTTGGGTCTGTCCCCGAGTCTTCTATCCGCACTCTCA
Source organism: Thermoanaerobaculia bacterium (assembly GCA_036264085.1). Classification (GTDB taxonomy): domain Bacteria; phylum Acidobacteriota; class Thermoanaerobaculia; order Multivoradales; family UBA5704; genus DATARR01. The sequence goes on from DATARR010000103.1 coordinate 34,553, forward strand.
AGGAGCCCGTCAGTGGGC
>DATARR010000105.1:0-49332 GCA_036264085.1 Thermoanaerobaculia bacterium
GGCAAGCTTGCCAAAACCCTTCTGCGGGGAATCCGAGCCTCTTCAAAAGAAGAGCTGCGGGAACGGATCGAGCGACATCTTCAGGCGCTCAACCAAGACCCCGTAGTGATGAAATGGTCCTACCGGCTGGACACAATTTCCGTCGCCTGATGCCCATTGCCACGATATTATGGAATCAATCTACTAGGTCTAGAACAAATGACATACATCTGCTTTTCTACCCCCCGCTAGCCGTGGCGAGCCTTCTCTCCGGCTGCACCTCTTCGAGCTCCACCGACACCAGCTTCGACACCCCTTTCTCTTCCATGGTGACGCCGTAGAGACGGGAGGCGACTTCCATGGTGAGCTTGTTGTGAGTGATGACGATGAACTGCGTGCCTTCCGCCATCTCGGAGAGCAGGTCGACGAAGCGGGTGGTGTTGACGTCGTCGAGCGGCGCGTCCACCTCGTCGAGGATGCAGAGCGGCGAGGGCTTGGTGCGGAAGAGGGCGAAGAGCAGGGCGATGGCGGTGAGCGCCTTTTCGCCGCCTGACATCAGCATCAGGTTCTGGAGGCGTTTGCCCGGCGGACGGGCGAGGATCTCGATGCCGCTTTCGAGGACGTCCTCCTCGTCCAGCAGGCGCATCTCGGCCTCGCCGCCGCGGAAGAGGCGAGCGAAGATCTCGCCGAAGTTTTTGTTGACCTCCTGGAAGGTGGTGTTGAAGCGCTCGCCCGAGGCCTCGTTGATCTCGCGGATGGTGCGCTTCAGGCTCTCGACCGAGGCGGCCACGTCGGCCCGCTGGGTGGTGAGGAACTCGTAGCGCTGCTCCTGCTCGTCGTGCTCCTGGACGGCGAGGATGTTCACCGGTCCCAGGCGCTCCAGGGCGGCCTTGGTGCGGGCCAGCTCGCCTTCGAGCTCGGCGAGATCGGCGCGCGGCTCGCCCGGGACCTCGGGCAGGTCGGCCTGGAAGTCGTCGCGGAAGGTGAGGGCGAGGTGCTCGGCGTCCTGCTTCAGGCTCGCCTGCTGCACGCGCAGCTCCTCGATTTCGCCGCGCACGGCGTCGCGCCGCTCGCGATGGCCGGCGATGTTCTCTTCCAGCAGCCGGATCTCCTGGCGGTGCAGGTCGAGCCTCTCCTGCTCTTCGAGCACGCCCTCCTCGGCCGCGGCCTTGTGCTCCAGGGCGGCCTGCAATTCGTCCTGGGCACGCGCCAAGGCGCTCTCCAGGTCGCCGCGCCGGCCGGTGAGCCTCTCGGCCTCCTGGCGCCAGGCGGCGATCTGGGCCCGTGCGCTCTCCACCTCGGCGCGCAGGCGGCTCATCTCGCGGTCGTGGGATTCGAGGCGCTCGTCGAGCAACTCCAGACGGCCGCGGCGGCCGGCGCTGGCGGTGCGCAGCCCTTCGCGGTGGGCCTTGGCGGCCTCCAGCTCTCCTTGAGCGCGGTCGACGTCCTCTTGCAGGCCGGCGCTGCGCGCTTCGGCGGCGGCGAGCTCTGCCGCGAGGAGACGGCGCTTCTCGGCCACGCGCTCGATCTCGCGGGCGATCTCCTGCTGCTCGGTGGTGAGAGTTTCGCCTTCGGCGGCGAGGCGGCGGTGGCGGGCGGCGGCGTCCTCCATGCGGGCCTTGCCCACGGCCAGCTCCTGGCGGAGCTGGGCCACCTCGCCCTGCAGCCGGTTGGACTCGCGGGCGAGCGCGGTGCGCTCGGCCACCAGGCGGTCGAGGAGGGCAGCGGCGTCGCGGAGCTGGTTTTCGAGGTCGGGGACCTGCCGGCCCAGGGCTGCCAGCTCGCTCTCCCGCTCCAGCACGCCGGGGGTCGCCACCTCGCCTTCGACGTGGAAGGTGCCGGCCTCCACCCAGACGCCGTCGCGGGAGAGGAAGGCGAGGCCGGGATGGAGCCGGGCCAGCCGCTCGGCGTCGGCGGCGCTGCGCACCAGGAAGGCCGGGGGGAGGGCGGTGGCGAGGTCCGCAGGCAGGCCCAGGGCCTCGCTCAGGGAGAGGACCACGGCGGCATCGTCCACCACCGGCCAGGCTTCCGGCGTGCCGGACTGGCGCTCGACGAGCACGGCGTCGGAGCGGCCGGCGAGGGTCCTCGCGAGGTCGCGGGCGCTCTCGCCGGCGTCGAGCACGACGGCGTCGGCGAGGCTCCCGAGGTAGACGTCCAGGGCCCGCTCCCAGCCCTCGACGGCCCTGGCCTGGCTCGCGAGGTAGACCGGGGAGTCGATGCCGGTGGCGGCCAGGGCCTTGGCCAGGGCGGCCCGGCGCTGGGCGTGGGCGCGGGAGAGCTCGGCGAGGATGCGCTGGCGCTGACGGGCGCCCGTGAGCTGATCCTCCAGGCCGCGCTTCTTCTCCGAGGCCTCGGCCTCGCGGCGCATCGTCTGCTCGAGACTGGCGGCGACCTTCTCCTGCTCATTCGCCTTGGCGTCCAGGGCGGCCTCGGTGCCGGCCACTTTGCTGCGGGACATCTCCAGGACCTCGGCCGCCTGCTTCACCTCGACGCCGTGCTCGGCGATCTCCTGGTCGATGCGGTGGCGGCGGAAGTTCCCCCTCTCCTGCTCGATCTGGGCCTGCTGGAGGCGGTTGCGGGCGGCGTCGATCCCGGCGGCGGCGGCGAGCGTCTGGGCGCGGAAGCCCTCCACCCGCGCCGCCACCTGCTTCAGGTCGCGCTCGGCGGCGGCGATCTGCCGCTCGTCCTCGTCCACGGCGGCGGCGGCCTGCCCGCGCTCGGCGGCGAGCTCCCGGCGCTTCTCCTCCAGAGCGTCGAGGGCCTCGGCGTGGGCCGCGACCTCGGCCTCCCGCCGCTCGGCGAGCGCCCGGTCCTGTGCCGCCCGCTCGCCGATCTCCTGCACGGTCTGGCGGTTGGCCTTGAGGAACTCCTGACGCCCTTCGATCACCGCCGCCAGGTCCGAGACTTTCTGGTGCCGCTCGGCCATCAGCCGCGCCAGCTCGTCCAGCCGCTCGCGGCCGGCGGCGAGCGCGGCCTCGTCGCGGTGCAGGTCGGCGGTCAAGGCCGCTTCGCGGGAGGTGGCGTCTGCGAGCGAGGCGCGGAGATGGGCCAGGCGGGCGGCGAGGGAGGCCCAGCGGCCGAGGAGCACCAGCTCCAGCAGCTCGCGATACTCCTTCTCCTTCTCCTGGTAGCGGCGGGCGGCGCTCGCCTGGCGCTTGAGCGAGCGCAGGGCGCGCTCCACTTCGGAGATGACGTCGTCGAGGCGCAGCAGGTTCGAGGTCGCCTCCTGGAGCTTGACCTCAGCGATCCCCTTGCGCGCCTTGTAGCGCGTGATCCCGGCCGCCTCCTCGATCAGCCGGCGCCGCTCCTGCGGCTTGCCGGAGAGGATCATGCCGATCTTCCCCTGCTCGATGACGGAGTAGGCCCGGATGCCGAGGCCGGTGTCCATCAGCAGGTCCTTGACGTCCTTGAGGCGGGTGAGCCGGCCGTTGAGCCGGTACTGGCTCTCGCCGCCGCGGAAGACCCGGCGGCTGACGGTGATGCGGCCGTCGTCCGCGCCCGGCAGGTCGAGGTCGGTGCGCAGGGTGAGGAGGCACTCGGCCATGCCCAGCGGCTTGCGGGCGTCCGAGCCGTTGAAAATGACGTCCTCCATGGTGCCGCCGCGCAGCGACTTGGCGCTCTGCTCGCCCAGTACCCAGGTGATGGCTTCCGAGAGGTTGCTCTTGCCGCAGCCGTTGGGTCCGACGATGGCGGTGACGCCGCCGGCGAAGTGGACCTCCACGGGATCGACGAAGGACTTGAAACCGGAGATCTCGAGGCGTTCGACTTTTAGCATGGGCTCCCTTCGAAGTAACGGGGGCAGCTTAGCAGAGGGGGTGGCGAGGCCACAAGAGGAAGGGGTAGGACAGGGAGGGGGTACTAGATATGGGACGCCATCCCCTGGGACCGCCGGCGTCCCGCCGGCCTTCCAACTCCAGTCCTTTAATTTTTTTCTGCATACAGCTTCTCGATCTCCTCCTTATACCGCTCCATCACCACCGCCCGCCGCAGCGTTCCGGCCGGGGTGAGCTCGTCGGCGGCGATGGTCAGCTCGCCGGGGAACAGGTCCCAGACCTGGACCTTGTCGTGGGGGCCGAGCGTGTCGTTGAAGTTCCGGAAGTCGTTCTCGAAGGGCCTGCGCACCCGCTCGTCACGCAGCAGCTCGGCGAGCGAGGAGTAGGCGATGCCGCGGCGCTTGGCCAGCCGGCGCACGGCCGTGAGGTCGGGGAAGATCAGGGCGGCGTTGCCCGGGCGGCCCGCTCCCACCACCAGGGCGTGGGCGACGAAGTGGCTGGACCGCAGGAGGGTCTCGAGACCGCCCGGCGAGATCCGCCGGCCCGCCTGGTTGGCGAACAGGTCGGCCGTGCGGCCCAGCACCTTGAGCATCCCCGAGTCGTCGAGCGAGCCGGTGTCGCCGGTGTGCAGCCAGCCCTCGCCGTCGACCGCGGGAGGGGGGGTGCCCCGCCGGGCCACGGTCTCGCCCCGCACCAGGATCTCGCCGTCGGGGGCGATGCGGACCTCGACGCCGGGCAGCGGGGCGCCGGAGGTGCCTGGGATGACGTTGCGGGGGGTGTTGACGGTCACCACGCCGCCGGCCTCGGCCAGGCCGTAGCTCTCGTAGACGGGCAGGCCGGCGGCCCACAGGAAGGTGATCCAGCCGAAGGGGATGCGGTCGCCGCCCGAAAGGGCGAAGCGGAACCGTCCGCCCAGTTGCTGGCGCACGGTGGAGAAGATGAAGCGGTCGGCCAGGGCGAGCTGCCAGCCCAGCCGTCCCGGCGGGCGCTGGTGCCGGATGCGGAACGGCAGCGAGGCGCGTCCGGCCTTGACGGACCAGCGGAAGAGCTGCTGCCGGCGGGGCGAGTTCGCCTGCACGACGTTGAAGAGCCAGTTGAGCAGCCACTTCCAGAGCTCCGGCGTCGAGCTGAAGAAGTGCGGCCGCACCCGCTGGAGGTCCGCGTAGGCGGTGTCGGGCGAGCCGGCGAAGGCGATGGTGGCGCCGCGGTGGAGGCAGACGTAGAGGAGGGAGCGCTCGGCCGGCCGGGAGAGGGGGAGATGGAAGAAGCCGGTCTCGCCCGGGCGCACCGGCAGGGCCTCGGCGAGGCCGTGGACGGCGGCGGCGAGGTTGCCGTGGGTGAGCTCCACGGCCTTGGGCTCGCCGGCCGTGCCGGGGGTGTAGAGCAGGGTGGCCGGGTCCTCGGGACGGCGCTGGCGCACTATCTCAGCCATCGCGGCGAGGTCCGGGGAGCCCGCCGCGTCGCCGGCTTCGAGGAGGGAGCGCAGGGTGGTCACCCCTTCGCCGATGGCGTCGCGGCCGTCGAGCTGGAGCCAGAGGCGGACGTCCGGCAGGTCGCCGCGGCGGGGGAGGAGGTCCGCCATGCGGCCGGCGCTCGCCAGCAGGCAGCGGGCGCCGCTGTCGCGCAGGAGGCGGACGGCGTCGCCGGCCGGGAGGTCGTCCTGGAGGGGGACGGTCACCGCGCCGGCGGCCAGGGCCGCGAGGTCGGCGATCAGCCACTCGGGGCCGTTGCGGGTCAGCAGGGCGGCGCGCTCGCCGGGGGCGAGGCCCAGCGCCGCCAGGGCGCCAGCGAGCCGCCGCGTCCGCTTGAGCAGCTCGGCGCGGGGGGCGGCCACGTACTCGCCGTCCACCTTGAGCAGGCAGGCCGGGGCCGCGGCGGGCCGCTCGTCGAGGAGCAGCTCGGGGAGGGTGGCGAAGGGGCGGGGCGGCGCGGCCGGGCGGGACGGGGCGGCGGCATCCTCCAGGATCATCGGCAGCCCTCCCTGCGGCTCCAGGGTGATCCCGCGCACCGGCACCACGGCGTGGCCGGCCACCGCCCGCAACCGGTGGCGCCGGGCGACGGTGGCGAGGATCAGGGGGAGCTCCAGGAGGGCCAGGTCGCGGGCGATGCAGACGCGGGGGCCGCTGCCGAAGGGGTAGTAGGCGAAGCGCGGCCGCTCGCCGCCGCTGCCGGGGGCGAAGCGCTCGGGATCGAAGCGGTCCGGCTGCGGCCAGAGCTCCGGACGCCGGTGGGTGACCCAGGGCGAGACCGTCACCACCGAGCCGGCGGGGATGCGATAGCCGCCGATCTCGTCGTCCGCCAGGGCGATGCGGCTGATGCCCCAGCTCGGGGGGTAGAGACGCAGGGTCTCCTCGATCACCATGCGCGTGTAGACGAGGCTCTGCACGTCCTTGAATTCGGCCGGGCGGTCGCCGACCACGGCGGCGATCTCGGCGCGCATCCGCTCGTCGGCGTCGGGATGGCGGGAGAGCATGTACCAGGTCCAGGTGGCGGCCATGGCCGTGGTCATGTGGCCCATGACGAGCAGCATCATGATCTCGTCCAGGAGCTGCTCGGGATTCATCACCTCGCCGGTCTGCTCGTCGCGGGCGGCGAGCATCATCGACAGCAGGTCGCCGGCCGGCTCGCCGCTCTCCCGGCGCTCGTTCACGCTGCGCTGCACGGCCCGGCGCAGGTCGCGCAGCGACTTGAGCAGCCGCAGGTTGCGCGGCGTCGGGACGGCGACGGGGAGGGTGCGCGGGTTGCGGGCGCGGGCATTGAAATACTCGAAGGCCGTGGTCACCGACCGCCGCAGGCCATCGCGGTCGGCGCCGGTGCCGAGCAGGCTCTCGATCAGCAGGTCGAGGGTGAGGGCGGTCATCTCCCGGGCCACGTCCAGCGGCTCCCCCCGCCGGGCCGGCTCCCGCCACCGCTCGAGCCTGCGTTCGGTGCCCGCGACCATGCGGGGAGCGAAGACGGCGAGGCGCTGCTGGTTGAACAGCGGCTGCATCACCCGCCGGCGCCGGCGCCAGGCCTCGCCGGCCGACAGCGCCAGGCTCTTGCCGCCCATGAGGATCTTCCTGCGGGTGATCGGCGGGTAGCTCGCCTGGTGGTCCAGCAGCACGTGCTTGACGTGATCGGGGTGGCTGATCAGGAACCCCCGGCTCGCCGCGCTCTCGTTGACGCAGAAGACCTCGCCGTGGCGCTGGATGGCGTCCAGGTAGGCGGCGATGAGGTCGGTGCCCGGCGGCACCGCCAGGCCGCCGCGGGGCCCCGGCAGGGTTCCGGTGGCAGGGTCCGCGGATGAGACGGGGGTCAGGGTTTGCGGGCTCAAGGCTTCTCCTTGCGGTATTCCGACAGGGGCTCAGCCCTCGCGCAGGGCCGCCAGCGGATCGAGCGCGGCGGCGCGGCGGGCGGGGAAGTAGACGGCGGCCAGGGCGACGACGGCCAGCAGCAGCGCGGCGCCCGCGAAAGAGAGGGGGTCGGCGGCGCCGATGCCGAACAGCAGGCTGGCGACGAGGCGGGCGAGCAGCAGGCCGGCGACGATGCCGGCGACGATGCCGAGGACCACCGGCCGCATGCCCTGCCGCAGGACGAGGCCGAGGACGTCCCGGTGGGCCGCGCCGATGGCCATGCGGATGGCGATCTCGCGCCGCCGCTGGCCCACCGAGTAGGCCACGACGCCGTAGACGCCGAGGGCGGCGAGGAGCATGGCGAGCAGTCCGAAGAGGGTGAGGAGCCCCGCTCCCATGCGCGGCGCCCAGAGCGAGCTGCTGCGCACCTGGCCGATGGTGCGGGGCGCGAGCAGCGGCAGGGCGGGGTCCATGGCCTGCACCTCCCGCCGCACCCGTTCCAGCAGCGGGTCCGGGTCCGCCGCCGTGCGCACGTGCACCATCATCACCGGCGAGTAGCTCTGCAGCACCGGCCGGTAGGCGTTGGGCTCGGGGGGCTCGTTCAAGCCGTTGGTGCGCGCGTCCGCCACCACGCCCACCACCTGGAGCCAGCCCTCGGCGGGGTTGAGGCGGAGGCGTTTGCCGACCGCCGGCTGGCCCGGCCAGAGGCGGTGGGCGAGGCTCTCGTTGATCACCACCACGGGCAGCGTCCCCGCGCGATCAGTGGCGGTGAAGTCGTGCCCGGAGCGCAGCCGCATGCCGACGGTGGAGAAGTACCCGGTCCCCACGGTGGTGATGGTGGTGGTGATCTGCTCGTTGCCCGTCCGCGCCTCCTGCCCCTCGGCCTCGACGGGGGTCAGCGCGCCCCCCGGGACGAGCAGGAAGCGGTTGGCGACGGCGGCCTGGCGCACGCCCGGCAGCGCCGCCACCCGTTCCACGACCTGGCGGTAGAGCTCCTGCGCCCGCGCCGGCGCATAGCCGCGGGCCCCGAGGTCGACGGGGATGACGAACAGGTTACGGGTTTCGAAGCCGGGATCGACCTTCTCGACGGCGAGCAGGCTGCGGACGAACAGAGCGGCGCCGGCCAGCACGACGATGGACAGCGCCACCTGGGCGGCGATGAGGGCCTCGCGCAGCCGGATGCCGGAGCCGCCGCCCTGGTCGGAGCCGGAGCGCGACTGATGGGTGAGAATGGCCGAGAGGTTGAGCCGGAACGACTGGAAGGCGGGCGCCAGGCTGAAGATCACGCCGGTGGCGAGGGCGACGGCGAAGGTGAAGACCAGGACCCGGAGGTCCAGGCCGAGGTCCAGCGAGTCGGGAAAGAAGGGCGGGCGCAGGGCCCAGAGGAGGCGGCGCCCGGCCACCGCCACCACCAGGCCGGCGGCGCCGCCCAGCAGGCCGAGCAGGGCGCCCTCGGTGAGGAGCTGGCGCAGCAGCCGGCCGCGGCCGGCTCCGAGCGACAGGCGCACGGCGATCTCGCCGCTGCGCGCCAGGGCCCGCGCCAGCAGCAGGTTCGCGACGTTGGCGCCGGCGATCAGCAGCAGCAGGCCGACGACGGCCGCGAGCAGCCCTCCCGAGAGGATGAACCGGCCGCGCGCGCCGGGAGGGAGGGTCGCCCGGCCGATGGGGATGGCCTCGAGGCTGAGGCTCCGGTTGGCGTCCGGGTACTCGCGTTCCAGATCACTTGCGAACGTTTTGAGGAAGGAGGCGGCGGTCGCGAGCGGCACGCCGGGCTTGAGGCGGCCGAGGGCGGAGAACGTCATGCTGCCACGCCTCTCGATCCACCGCCTCTGCGGTCCGCTCGTCAGGTCGCGGTACATGGCGAGGGGAACCCAGATCTGAGGCGGCGTGTCGAGGACGCTCAGGCCCTTGAACTCCGGCGGCGCCACCCCCACGACGGTGAAGCCCTGCTGGTTGACGCGGAGGACCCGGCCGACGATTTTCGGATCGGAGCCGAATTGGCTCTGCCACAGGCCGTAGGAGAGGACGGCCACGGGGTGGGCCCCCGGGGTCCCGTCCTCCTCGGGGAGGAAGAAGCGGCCGCGCGCGGGCTTGACGCCCAGCACGTCGAAGTAGTTGCCGGAGACGATCTCGCCCTGCAGCCACACCGGCTCGCCCTGGCCCGTCAGGCTGAGCGAGAGGCTCTGGTAAGCGGTGAGGCCGGAGAAGACCGGGTTCGCCCGCCGCAGGTCCTCGAAGTTGGGATAGGAGGTGGGCAGCAGGTCCTGCTTGTCGAGGTCGAGGCCGTAGATCGCCACCAGCCGCTCGGGATCGGCGACCGGCAGACCCTTGAAGAAGAAGGCATTGAGGAAGATGAAGATCAAAGTGTTGGCGCCGATTCCCAGTGCCAGCGAGGCGATGGCGGCAGCGGTGAACGCCGGGCTGCGGCGCAGGGCACGAAGAGAAAGGCCAAGGTCGTTCCAGAGAGATTCCATATGCGCTTAAACCTCGAATCCATGGGATTTCGGCAGCCGGGTTACTATAGCCGAAACTCCCCCGTCCGTCTCTGCTGCCGCGGGTTGCGCAGCGGTTGACTTGGCCGGTCCTTCGCAGTAGATTTGTCCACCCTGGTTCTGCACCAAAGCTCAGCCCGCGCGGAGTAGGAGGCCCAGGTTTTCTCAATTCGCTGAGTTGCCGGTCGAGGCCGGCCCACTTCATATCCGAGGGAAGGAAAAGGAGAGATCGGGCCGCCTGGAAGCCGCGGCGCGCTGGGCCGCCGTATCTGGAGGAAGGGACATGTCGAGCGACGGCCGAGAGGGACTGCTGGATGGATCTGGGTACCCTGCCACCGGAAGGGGGGAGGCATGAGCAGCGCATTGCGGGAGCCGCTGCCCGATCCCTCCCTGATCCGGGGGATGCGGGAGCGGGCGCTCGAGCATCCCGAGCGGCCGGCCTACACCTTCCTCGCCGACGGCGAGGTCGAGGACGCGCGGCTGACCTTCGGCGAGCTGGACCGCCGCGCCCGCGCTCTGGGCGCCCGTCTGCAGCAGATGGGCCTTGCCGGTGAGCGGGCGCTGCTGCTCTACCCGCCGGGGCTCGAATTCGTCGCCGCCTTCCTCGGCTGCCTCTACGGCGGCGTGGTGGCGGTGCCCGCCTATCCGCCGCGTCCAGCGGGCTCCTCGCGCCTGCTGCCGCGCCTGCGCGCCATCGCCGGCGACGCCCGCCCCGCCGTCATCCTGACCACGGGAGAGCTGCTCGGCCAGGTCGAGTCCCTCGCCGGCCGGCTGCCGGAGCTCCAGGGCAGCCGCCGGCTGGCGACCGACTCCCTGACCGGCCTCGACGACCTCGCCGGACAGTGGCAGGACCCCGAGGCCGGCGCCGACACCCTCGCCTTCCTGCAGTACACCTCGGGCTCGACCGCCAGCCCCAAGGGGGTGATGGTCAGCCACGGCAACCTGCTGCACAACGAGGAGATGATCCGGCAGGCCTTCGGGCAGTCGGAGCGCTCGGTGATCGTGAGCTGGCTGCCGCTCTACCACGACATGGGGCTGATCGGCACCGTGCTGCAGCCGCTCTACGTCGGCGCCTCCTGCGTGCTGATGTCTCCGGTCGCCTTCCTGCAGCGGCCGGCGCGCTGGCTGCGGGCGATCTCGCGCTACCGGGCGACCACCAGCGGCGGGCCGAACTTCGCCTATGAGCTGTGTACGCGCAAGGTGCCGGCGGCGGAGCGTCACGGCCTCGACCTCTCCTGCTGGGAGGTGGCGTTCAACGGCGCCGAGCCGGTGCGGCCCGAGACCCTGGAACGCTTCGCCGAGGCCTTCGCCCCCCACGGCTTCCGGCGCGAGGCCCTCTTCCCCTGCTACGGCCTGGCCGAGGCCACGCTGTTCGTGGCCGGCGGCGCGGCCGGCGCGCCGCCGGTGGTGAGCGCCTTCCGGGCGGCCGGCCTGGAGGCGGGCCGGGCGTCGGCGGTGGCGGCGTTCGATCCCGCCGGCCGCCGGCTGGTGGGGTGCGGCGGCGCGTGGGCCGGGCAGCGGCTCGCCATCGTCGATCCCGAGACCGGCCGCCGCTGTCCGCCGGACCGCGTGGGCGAGATCTGGGTCGAAGGGCCGAGCGTGGCCCGGGGCTACTGGCAGCGCCCGGAGGCGACGGCGGAGACGTTTCAGGCCCGAATTCAGGACGAGCGGGGGGAGGACGAGGATGCCGGCCCCTGGCTGCGCACCGGCGACCTCGGGTTCCTGCGCGAAGGCGAGCTCTACATCGCCGGCCGCCTCAAGGACCTGATCATCCTGCGCGGCCGCAACCACTACCCCCAGGACCTCGAGCGCACGGCGGAGGAGAGCCATTCCGCCCTGCGCGGCGACAGCGGCGCGGCTTTTTCCGTGGACGTCGCGGGCGAGGAGCGGCTGGTGGTGGTGCAGGAGATCGAGCGCCGGCGCGAGGGGGAGGCGGCGGCCGCCGCCGAGGCGGTGCGCCGGGCGGTGGCCGAGGCCCACGAGGTGCAGGTCCACGAGGTGGTCCTGGTGCGCATGGGCTCCATCCCCAAGACCTCCAGCGGCAAGATCCAGCGCCACGCCAGCCGGGCCGCCTACCTGGCCGGCGAGCTGACGATGGTGGGCCGCAGCGCGCTGGGCGGCGACACGGAGGAGACGGGCGAAGAGGTCGCCGTGGCGACCGCGCTGGACCGCGAGTCCCTGCTGGCCCTGCCGCCGGCGGAGCGGCGGGCGGCCCTGGAGTCGTGGCTGCGGGTGGAGGCCGCGCGTTCGCTGGGCGTCCCGCCTGCGCGGCTGGCGCTCGACCGGCCGCTCACCGCCGTGGGCCTCGATTCGCTGTCGGCGGTGGAGATCCGGGCGCGGGCCGAGGCCGTACTGGGCGTGTCGCCGTCGCTCGCCGCCCTGCTGGAAGGGGCCACGCCGGCGGACCTCGCGACCGAGCTCCTCGGGCAGCTCGCGGCGCCTGCCCTGACGGGGCTGCCGGGCGGCGCGAGCGAGCCCGTGGCCGTGGGCGAGGAGACGGGGGTCTTCCCGCTCTCCCACGGCCAGCGGGCGCTCTGGTTCCTCCACCGCCTGGCTCCCGGCAGCCTCGCCTACCATCTCGCCGGGGCCGCCCGGGTGCATGGCGCGGTCGACGCCGCGGCCCTGGAGCGCGCCGTGGCCGCGCTGGTCGCGCGCCACCCGGCCCTGAGGACCACCTTCGAGGAGGGGCCGGAAGGGCCGGTGCAGCGGGTGCACGCGCGGCTGCCGGCTGACTTCAAGGACATAAAGGACGGCAAGGACCTGGCGATCTGGCGGCCGTTCGACCTCGAAGCGGGGCCGCTGCTGCGGGTGGGACTGGTGCGCGATGGTGACAGCGACGGCGAGAAGGTGCTGTTCCTGGCCGTGCATCACGTCGTCGCGGACTTCGCATCGCTGGCGGTGATGGCGCGCGACCTCGGAGCGCTCTACGCCCACGAGGTCGGCCGTCCGGCGCCGGTGCTGCCGCCGCTCGCTGTGCGCTACACCGACTGGGCGCGCTGGCAGGCGCAGCGGCTGGCCGGCCCCTGGGGCGAGAGCCTCTGGAGCTGGTGGCGGCGGGAGCTGGCGCCGGCCGGCGGCGAGCCGGTACGCCTCGACCTGCCCACCGACCGGCCGTGGCCGGCCGTCCAGACCTGGAACGGCGACGCCCGCTCCTGCCGCCTGGACGCCGGCGTCGTCGCCGGCCTCGAGGCCCTCGCCCAGCGCCAGGGGGCGACGCTCTTCATGACGCTGCTCGCCGCCTTCGAGGCGGTGCTCGCCCGCTACACCGGCCAGGACGAGCTGCTGATCGGCTCGCCCACCGCCGGCCGCTCGGCGGCCACCGGCGAGGTCGTGGGCTACTTCGTCAATGCCGTGGCGCTGCGCACCGGCCTCGGCGGCGACCCGGTCTTCACCACCGTCCTGGCCGAGGTGCGGCGGGCGGTGCTGGGCGCCTTCGAGCACCAGGACCTGCCGTTCGCCCTGCTGGCCGAACGGCTGCAGCCGCGGCGCGATCCCGGCCGGCCGCCGCTCTTCGACGTCGTCTTCGCCTTCGAGAAGGCCCGCGGCGCGGGCGCCGAGCTGGGCGGCTTCGCGCTCGGCACGGCCGGCTCGCGGCTGGGCCTGGGGGGCCTGGAGCTGGAGTCGGTCGCGCTGCCGCCGGCGGGCTCGCCGTTCGCCCTGGCCCTGGTCGTCGCCGAGGTCGAAGGCGGTCTCGGGGCGGCGCTGCGCTTCAATCCCGACCTGTTCGACGGCGCCACCGTCGAGCGCCTGGCCGGCCACTTCACGACCCTGTTGACGGCGGCGCTGGCCGACCCCGGCCGCCGCCTCTCGGCGCTGCCGCTGCTCACCGCCGCCGAGGAGCGGGAGGTGTTGGGGGCCTGGAACCAGACCTCGGCGCCCTATGCCTGGAAGGTCCCCGTCCACCGCCTGGTGGCGGAGCGGGCGGCGGCGGCCCCGGACGCTCCGGCCGTGGAGGGCCTGGAGCAGCGGCTCACCTACCGCGAGCTCGACGAGCGGGCGAACCGGCTGGCGGCCTGGCTGCTGGCCAACGGCCTGACGCCGGAGGGTCGGGTGGGCGTCGTCATGGAGCGCTCGCCGGAGATGGTAGTGTCGCTGCTCGCCGTGCTCAAGGCCGGGGGCGCTTACGTGCCCCTCGACCCGTCGCACCCGGCGGAGCGGCTGGGCTGGCAGCTCGCGGACGCCTGGGGTACCGGCGGGGTTCGGCTCCTCCTCACCCAGTCGCGGTTGGCGGGCGCGCTCGCCGCGGTGCTGCCGGCGGACGCCAGGTCGTTGAGCGTCGACGCGCTCGATCCGACCGATCCGACCCATCCGACCGATCCGACCAATTCAGCCGTGGGCTCCAGCCCCGCCCTTCGCGTGCTGCCCGAGCAGGCCGCCTACGTCGTCTACACCTCCGGCTCGACCGGCCGGCCCAAGGGGGTCGTGATCTCCCACGGCGCGCTGGCGAACCTCGTGGCCTGGCACCGGCGCACCTATGCCGTGACGCCGTCCGACCGCGCCTCGGTGGTGGCGGGGCCCGGCTTCGACGCCGCGGTGTGGGAGGTCTGGCCGTATCTCGCGGCGGGCGCGAGCCTGTACGTCCCGGCGGCGGAGGTCCGCGCCGCGCCGGCCCGCCTCGTGGTCTGGCTCGTGGAGCGGGAGATCTCCCTCGCCTTCCTGCCGACGCCGCTCGCCGAGGCGGCCCTGGCCGAGGAGTGGCCGGCGGACGCCGGCATCGCGTTGCGGGCCCTGCTGACCGGCGGCGACCGCCTGCATCGGGGACCGCGTCCGGGCCTGCCGTTCACGCTCTACAACCACTACGGGCCGAGCGAGAACACGGTCGTCGCGACCTTTGCGCCTGTGGCGCCTGGCGACCCGTCTCCCCCCATCGGCCGGCCCATCGCCAACACCCGGGCCTACGTCCTCGACCGCCACCTCCGGCCGCTGCCGGTGGGCATCCCGGGCGAGCTGGCGGTCGGCGGCGAGAGCCTCGCCCGCGGTTACCTGGACCGGCCCGAGCTGACGGCGGAGCGCTTCGTCCCCGATCCGTTCGCGGAAGCCTCCGACGCCCGGCTCTACCGCACGGGCGACCTCGTCCGCTGGTCGCCGGCCGGGGACCTGGAGTTCCTGGGGCGCATCGACCAGCAGGTCAAGGTGCGAGGCGTGCGCATCGAGCTGGGGGAGGTCGAGGCCGTGCTCGGCGAGCATGCGGGCGTGCGCGAGGTGGTGGTGGCGGCCCGCCAGGAGGCGGGCGAGACGCGGCTCGCGGCCTACGTCGTCCCCCGCCCCGGCGTGGGCGCCGCCGGCGCGGACCTCCCGGGCGAGCTGCGCGAGCACTTGCGCGGCCGGCTCCCGGAGGCCATGATCCCCGCGGCCTGGGTGCTCCTGGCGGCCCTGCCGCTCACCGCCAACGGCAAGGTGGACCGGCGGGCATTGGCCGCCTCGGCGGCTCCCGAATTCGCTCCCGCGCAGGACGCGCGGGAGTGGGCCGCGCCGCGCACGCCCGTCGAGGCGCTGCTGGCGGGGATCTGGGAAGAGGTCCTGGGCACGGCAGGGATCGGCGCCCACGACGACTTCTTCGCCCGCGGCGGCCACTCGCTGCTGGCGGCCCGTGCCGCGTCGCGGGCGAGCGCTGCCTTCGGCATCGAGATCCCCGTCTCCCTGCTCTTCGAGGCGCCGACCCCGGCGGCCCTGGCGGCCGAGGTCGAGGCTCTGCGGGGCACCGGCCGCGCGAGCGAGGCGCCGCCCCTGACCCCGGCGCCGGCCGCGGTGCGCGAACAGGGGCTCCCCCTCTCCTATGCCCAGGAGCGGCTGTGGTTCCTCGATCAGCTCGAGCCGGGCGCGGCCACCTACAACATCGCCGGCGGTGTGCGGCTCGCGGGGAGCCTCGACGTCCCCGCCCTGGCCCGGGCCCTCGCCGAGGTGGTGCGCCGGCACGAGGCGCTGCGCACGCGCTTCGCCGCCGGCGAGGCCGGCGAGGATGCCCCCGCCCAATGGGCCACGCCGGCACCGGCGCCGAGCCTCCCCGTGGTCGACCTGGGGAGCCTCGGGAACCGGGAGGCCGAGGCGGAGCGGCTGGCGGCGGCCGAGGCCCGGCGCCCCTTCGACCTCGGCCGCGGACCGCTGCTGCGCACCGTCCTGCTGCGGCTGGGTGCGGCGGAGCACGTCCTGCTCGCCGCCATGCACCACATCGCCGCGGACGGCGGGTCGATGGAGGTCTTCCTGCGCGAGCTGGCGGCCCTCTACGGCGCCTGCGCGGCGGGGCGGCCGTCGCCCCTGCCGGAGCCGTCCCTCCAGTACGGCGACTTCGCCGCCTGGGAGCGGGGGTGGCTCCGGGGCGAGGCGCTGGAGGCGCGGCTGGCCGCGGCCCGGCGGCGGCTCGCGGGGGCATCCCGCAACCTGGAGCTGCCCACCGACCGGCCGCGTCCGGCGGTGCTGTCGCCGCGCGGCGAGCGGCAGCCCATCGTCCTGCCGGCCGGGCTGTCCGCGGCCGTGGCCGCCCTCGGCCGGCGCGAGGGGGCGACGCCGTTCATGGTCCTGCTCGCCGCCCTGGAGACGCTCCTCGGCCGCTACACGGGCGCCGGGGACCTGCTGGTCGGCTCGCCGGTCGCCAACCGCGGCCGGGTGGAGCTCGAAGGGCTGATCGGCTGCTTCGTCAACACCCTGGTGCTGCGCGGCGACCTGGCCGGCGATCCGCCGTTCCGCGAGCTGCTGGCGCGGACGCGGGCGGCGGCCCTCGCCGCCTATCCCCACCAGGACCTGCCATTCGAGAAGCTGGTCGAAGACCTGGTGCCGGAGCGGAGCCTGGCGCGCCACCCGCTCGTGCAGGTGCTGTTCGTCTTCCAGGGGGCGCCGGCCCTGCCCGCGCTGCCGGGCCTGGCCGCCAGCCGGCTGGAGGTGCACACCGGCACCGCCAAGCTGGAGCTGACCCTGGAGCTGGAGGAGAGGCCCGCGGGCTTCGCCGGCTGGATCGAGCACAGCCGCGACCTCTTCGAGGCCGCCACCATCCGCCGCCTGGCCGGCCACTTCGCGACCCTGCTCGCCGGCGCCGTGGCGGCTCCCGGCGCGCCCCTCTCCGGCCTCCCCCTGCTCACCGCCGGCGAGCGCGAGCAGGTGCTGGGCGAGTGGAACCGGCGGCTGGCGGACTGGCCGCAGGACGACCTGCTGCACGAGCTGGTGGCGGCGCAGGCCCGCCGCACCCCCGGCGCCGTCGCCCTGATCCACGGCGCGGAGCGGCTGACCTACGGCGCGCTGGCGGACCGTGCGGCGCGCCTCGCCGGCCGGCTGCGGCGCCGCGGGGTGGGGCCCGACGTGCCGGTGGGGATCTTCCTGCGCCGCACGCCCGAGATGGTGGCGGCGATGCTCGCCGTGCTCCAGGCCGGCGGCGCCTACGTGCCGCTCGATCCCGCCTACCCGCGGGAGCGGCTGACCACGATCCTGGAGGATTCGGAAGCGCCGGTCCTGGTGAGCGAGCAGAGCCTCGCCGGGCTGCTCCCCGGGGGTGCCGCGCAGGTGCTGCTGGTGGATGGCGAGGACGCAGAGGACGGCGCCGGCGTCAGGGACGACAACGCCGCCGGGGAGCCTCCCACGCCCGCGCCGGCGTCGCTCGCCTACCTCATCTACACCTCGGGCTCCACCGGCCGGCCCAAGGGGGTCGCCATCGCGCACCGCAGCGCCACCGCTCTGGTGCACTGGGCGCGGGAGACCTTCCGGCCGGAGGAGCTGGCCGGGGTGATGGCCGCCACCTCGATCTGCTTCGACCTCTCGGTCTTCGAGCTCTTCGTCCCCCTCGCCACGGGCGGCGCCGTCGTCCTGGCGGAGAACGCCCTGGAGTTGCCCCGGCTGCCGGCCGCCGGGGAGGTGACGCTGGTCAACACCGTACCCTCGGCCATGGCCGAGCTGGTGCGGCAGGGCGCCGTGCCGGCGTCGGTGCGCACGGTCAACCTCGCCGGCGAGCCGCTGCGCGGCGCCCTCGCCCGGCGCCTCCACGGCCTCGGCACCGTCCGGCGGCTGCTCAACCTCTACGGCCCGTCCGAGGACACGACCTACTCGACGCTCGCCGCGGTGGGGGTCGCGGGCGAGCCCACCATCGGCCGGCCGCTGCCCAACACCCGGGCCTACGTGGTGGACGCCCATCTCCAGCCCCTGCCGGTGGGCGTCCCCGGCGAGCTGCTGCTGGCCGGGCGGGGGCTCGCCCGCGGTTATCTCGGCCGGCCGGAGCTGACGGCCGAGCGCTTCGTCCCCGACCCCTTCGCTGTGGAGCCCGGGGCGCGCCTCTACCGCACGGGCGACCTCGCCCGCTGGACGCCCGCTGGAGAGCTGGAGTTCCTCGGCCGCCTCGACCACCAGGTCAAGGTGCGGGGCTTCCGCATCGAGCTGGGGGAGATCGAGGCGGCGTTGCACGCCCACCCGGCGGTGCGCGAGGCGGTGGTGGTGGCGCGCGACGAGGCGGCGCACGCCGAGGCCCGCGACCTGCGGCTGGTGGCCTACGTGGTGCCGCGCGAGCCGGAGGCCCTCCCCGGCTTCCCGGCCGAGCTGCGCCGGCATCTGCGGGCGAAGCTCCCGGACTACATGGTGCCCACCGCCTGGGTCACCCTGCCCTTCCTGCCGCTGACGCCCAACGGCAAGGTGGACCGCAGGGCGCTGCCGGTACCGTCGGAGCTGGCGACACCGGCGACGGCGGACGGCCGGACGCCGCCGCGCACGCCCGAGGAGGAGCTGCTCGCCGGCATCTGGCAGACGCTGCTGGGAGTGGGCGAGGTGGGTGCCTTCGACGACTTCTTCGCGCTCGGCGGCCACTCCCTGCTGGCCACCCAGGTGGTGGCGCGGGCGGGCCGCGCCTTCGGCGTCGAGCTGCCGCTGCGCGCCCTGTTCGAGGCGCCCACCCTGGCCGGGCTGGCGGCCCGGCTGGCGGCGGCGCGCGGCGAGGGCCTCCTGCGCAGCGCGCCGCCGGCGCCGCGCTCCCAGGGGGGGGAGGGGGATGCTGGGCTGCCCCTCTCCTTCTCCCAGGAGCGGCTCTGGTTCCTCGACCGCCTGGAGCCGGGGAGCACCGCCTACAACGTCCCGGCCGCGGTGCGGATCGAGGCTGGGCCGGCGGGGCGGCTCGATCCGGCGGCCCTGGCCGCGGCGCTGAGCGAGGTCGTCCGCCGGCACGAGGCGCTGCGCACCGTCTTCCCCGAGCAGGACGGCCGGCCGGTGCAGCGGATCGGCGCCCCGGCCGCGGTGCCCCTGCCGCTCGTCGACCTCGAGGGCCTGCCGCGGCTGGAGCGCGAGGCGGAGGCCCGCAGACTGGCGGACGAGGAGGCGTCGCGCCCGTTCGACCTGGTGCGCGGACCGCTGCTGCGCGCGCGGCTGCTGCGCCTCGAGGCATCGCGTCACCACCTGCTGCTGAACCTCCACCACATCGTCTTCGACGGCGGCTCGATCGACGTCTTCCTCGACGAGCTGTCGCGGCTCTACCGCGCCTTCGCGGCCGGCGAGCCCTCGCCGCTGGCGGCACCCTCCCTGCAGTATGCCGACGTGGCGCTCTGGCAGCGGGCGAGCTTCCAGGGCCAGCTCCTGGCGCGGCAGCTCTCCTACTGGCGGCAGCGGCTGGGCGACAACCCCCCGCCGATCGATCTCCCCTCCGACCATCCCCGGCCTCTCCAGCAGAGCTTCCGCGGCGCCGTCGAGCACCTGGACGTCCCGCCCGCCCTCGCCGCGAGGCTGAAGCGGCTGGGCCGGGACGAGGGTGCCACCTTCTTCATGACCCTGCTCGCGGCCTGGAGCGTCCTGCTCGCCCGGCTGGCGGGACGGCAGGAGGTGCTGGTGGGGACGCCGGTCTCCAACCGCTCCCTGCCGGAGCTGGAGGGCGTGATCGGGTTCCTGGTCAACACCCTGGTGCTGCGGGCCGACCTCGCCGGGGACCCCACCTTCCGCGAGGTTCTGGGACGGCTGCGCGACCGGTCGCTCGAGGCCTACGCCCACCAGGACCTCCCCTATGAGCGGCTGGTCGAGGAGCTGGCGCCCGTGCGCGACTTCTCCCGCAATCCGATCTTCCAGGTCTTCTTCAGCTTCCAGGGGGTCTTCCGGCGCGAGTTGGCCCTCGGGCCGGACCTGATCGCCCGGGTGGCGCCGGCCTTCCCCGCCAGGGCCAAGTTCGACCTCTCCCTGGCGCTGGAGGCGGCTGCCGATGGCGGCCTGGAGGGCTATCTCGTCTACCGCTCCGACCTCTTCGACGTGGCGACGGTCCGGCGTTGGGGGCGGCACCTCGGCGTGCTGCTCGCGGCCATCGCGGAGCGCCCCGAGGCGCGGGTCGCCGGCCTGCCGCTGGCTACCGCCGCCGAGCGGCACCAGTTGCAGCACGAATGGAGCGGGGGCTGGCGCGAGGCCCATCCGGCCCTGGGCGGACCCCGGCTGCACGAGCTCGTGGCGGCGCGGGCCGCGGCGGCGCCGGAAGCGCCGGCCGTGGTCTGCGACGGCGAGGAGCTGACCTACGGCCGCCTCGACCGGCTCGCCAACGGCCTGGCGCTGAGGCTGCGGGCCCTGGGCGTCGGCCCCGAGGTGAGGGTCGCCCTGCTGCTCGACCGCTCGGTCGCGGCGGTGGTGGCGATGCTGGGCGTGCTCAAGGCGGGAGGCGCCTGGGTGCCCGTCGATCCCGCCCTGCCGGCGGAGCGGGTGGCCTGGCTGCTGGCGGATTCGGGGGCGCCCGTAGCGGTGACCTCCGCGGCCCTCGCCAGCGGCCTGCCGGCCGGGGTGCGCACCGTGCTCGTCGAGCAGGCCGAGGAGAGCGTGGCGCGCCCGAAGGGCGGCGTCGGGCCGGACCACCCGGCCTACGTCCTCTACACTTCGGGCTCCACGGGCCAGCCCAAGGGGGTGGTGGTCCGCCACGGCGCGGTGATGAACCTGGCCGGTGCCCTGCGGACGGCGGTCTACGGCGCCGCGGCGGGGCCGCTGCGGGTGGGGGTCAACGCCTCGTTCTCCTTCGACGGCGCGGTCAAGCAAATCGTGCAGCTCGCCTGGGGGCACTGTCTCCACGTCCTCACCACCGAGGTGCGGCAGGATCCCCGGGCGCTGGTCGACTACGTCCGCCGCCATCGCCTCGACGTGCTCGACTGCACGCCCTCGCAGCTCCGGCTGCTGCTCGCGGACGGCCTCGGCGAGGGGGACGCCGCGCCGGCGCTGGTGCTGGTGGGCGGCGAGGCCGTGGACGCCGCGCTGCGCGACGCGGCGCTGGCGCGGCCGCGGAGCCGCTTCTGGAACGTCTATGGACCCACCGAGTGCACCGTGGACGCCACGGCCGCGCTGCTGGTCTCCGGCGTGCCGGCCGCGCGCATCGGCGGGCCGCTGGCGGGGATCGCGCTCTACGTCACCGACCCCGAGGGGGGCCTCGTGCCGCTCGGCGTCCCGGGTGAGCTGTGCATCGGTGGCGCAGGCCTCGCCCGCGGCTATCTCGACCGGCCGGACCTGACCGCAGAGCGGTTCGTCCCCGATCCGTTCGGCGGCGCCGCCGGCGCCCGCCTGTACCGCACGGGCGACCTCGTCCGCTGGCTGCCCGATGTCTCCCTCGACTTCCTGGGCCGCATCGACCAGCAGGTCAAGTTGCGGGGCTTCCGCATCGAGATCGGCGAGGTCGAGGCGGCCCTGGCTCTCCACCCGGGGGTGCGCGAGTGCGCGGTGGTGGTGTCCGGAGAGGGGCTGGCCGCCTTCTGGACGCCGGCGGACGATGCTCCCGGCAGCTCCGAGCTGCGGGACCACCTCAGGGGCAGGCTCCCCGCCCACATGGTGCCGGCATCCTTCTCCCGGCTGGGGCGACTGCCGAAGACCCCCAGCGGCAAGGTGGACCGCCGGGCTCTCGGGACGCTGACGCTCGAGGCCGGGTCCCAGGGGGACGGGACGGCCGCGCCCCGGGGACCAGTCGAGGAGCTGCTCGCCGGGATCTGGTGCGAGGTCCTGGGCCGCGACCGGGTGGACGTCCACGACGACTTCTTCGAGCTGGGCGGCCACTCCCTGATGAGCGCCCAGGTGGCGGCGCGGGTGCGCGATGCGTTCGGCGTCGAGCTCCCCCTGCGGCGGCTGTTCGAGCACCCCACGGTGGCGGCCCTGGCCGCGGTGGTGGCGGCGGCCTGCGGCGAGGGCCGGCCGGCGCCGCCGCGTTTCACCATCGCCGCCGGCGAGGAGCTGCTGCCGCTCTCCTTCGCGCAGGAGCGGTTCTGGTTCCTCGACCGGCTGGAGGGCGGCGGCCCGGCCTACAACATCCCCGCCGCCGTGCGCTTCTCGGGAGCGCTCCGGCCGGCGGCCCTGGCCGCGTCGTTCCGCGAGATCGTGCGCCGTCACCGGGTGCTGTGCACCCGCTTCCTAGAGCACGGGGGCCGGCCGGTCCAGGTGGTGGGGCCGAACTCCGGCGTGCCGCTGTGGGAGGTCGACCTGCGCGCTCTGCCGTCGCCGGAGAGCGGGGTCCCGGCGCTGCTGGCGGTGGAGGCCCGCCGGCCGTTCGACTTGGCGGCCGGACCGCTGCTGCGCACCACCCTGCTGCGGCTGGGAGAGGAAGAGCACGTCCTGGTGCTGGTCGTCCATCACATCGCCTTCGACGCCTGGTCGACCGCGGTGCTGATGCGCGAGCTGGCAGCCCTCTACACGGCGGCCGTGAGCGGCCGGCCGTCGCCCCTGTCCGAGTTGCCGCAGCAGTACGGGGACTATGCCCGCTGGCAGCGCGAGGTCGCTCTTGCAGACGGAGGCCTGGAAGCCCAGGTCGACTATTGGCGCCAGCGGCTGGCGGGTCTGCCCGAGGTCCTCGACCTGCCTACGGACCGCCCGCGCGGCACGGTGCGCGACCAGCGCGGCGGCAGCGTCCCGGTGCGGCTGCCGGCGGCGCTCGCCGGCGGGCTGCGGGCCCTCGGCCGGCGCTCGGGGGCGACGCTGTTCATGACGCTGCTCGCCGGCTTCCAGGCGCTCCTCGCCCGTTACAGCGGCGGGGACGAGGCGCCGGTGGGCTCGCCGGTGGCCGGCCGCACCCGCGTCGAGACCGAGGCGCTGATCGGCCTTTTCGTCAACACTCTCGTCCTGCGCACCAGCCTCGCGGGCGATCCCGCCTTCTGCGAGCTGCTGCGCCGGGCGCGCGAGACCACGCTGGGTGCCTACGACCATCAGGAGGTGCCGTTCGAGCGACTGGTGGAGGAGCTGGCGCCGCGGCGGGACCTGCGCCACTCGCCGCTGTTCCAGGTGATGCTGGCTTTCCAGAGCACCCCGCCGCCGGCGCTCGAGGTAGCCGGTCTGCGGCTGGAGCCGCTGGTGCTCGAGTCGGGCGCGGCGAAGTTCGACCTGGTGCTGAACGCGCGGGAGGAGGGGGACGGCCTCGCGGCCTCGCTGGAGTTCGCCTGCGATCTATTCGACCCCGCCAGCGCGGCGCGGATCGCCGGTCACCTCGCCGTCCTGCTGGCCGGAGCCGTGGCCGACCCGTACCGCGGCCTGCGCGAGCTGCCGCTGCTCGCCGCGGCCGAGGCCCACCAGCTCGCCGTGGAGTGGGGCGAGGCGCCGGCGCCGGCTCCGGACGGCCCCTGTCTGCACGAGCTCGTGGCGGCCCGGGCGGCGGCGATGCCGGACGCGCCGGCGGCGGTCTGCGACGGCGAGGAGCTGACCTACGGCCGGCTCGACCGGCTCGCCAACGGCTTGGCGCTGCGGCTGCGCGCCCTGGGCGTCGGCCCCGAGGTGCCCGTCGCCCTGCTGCTGGAGCGTTCGGTCGCCTCGGTGGCGGCCGTCCTGGGCGTGCTCAAGGCGGGCGGGGTCTACGTGCCGGTCGATCCGGCCTATCCGGCGGAGCGGGTGTCGTGGCTGTTGGAGGACTCCCGGGCGCCGGTGGTGGTGACCTCGTCGGGCCTCGCCGGCCGCGTGCCGCCGGCAGTGGCGGCCGTGCTCGTCGAGACGGTCGCGGAGAGCGCCGCCGGACCCGCCGGGGAGGGCGCCGGTGCAGAGAACCCGGCCTACGTCATCTACACCTCCGGCTCCACGGGCCGGCCCAAGGGGGTGGTGGTGCGCCACGGCGCGGTGGTGAACCTGGCGCGCGGCCTGCGCGATATGGTCTACGAGGGCGCGAGCGGGCCGCTGCGCGTCAGCCTGAACGCCTCCCTCTCCTTCGACGCGTCGGTGCAGCAACTCGTGCAGCTCGCCTGGGGGCACTGTCTCCACGTCTTCACCGCCGAGCTGCGGCAGGACCCCGCGGCGCTGGTGGATTACATCCACCGGCAGCGGCTCGACGTGCTCGACTGCACGCCGTCGCAGCTCCGGCTGCTGCTCGCCGCCGGCCTCGGCAAAGAGGGCCAAGGGGAGGCTCCGCTCTCCCGCGTGCTGGTGGGCGGCGAGGCCATGGACGCCGAGCTGCGCGACGCGGCGCTCACCCGGCCGTGGATCCGCTACTGGAACGTCTACGGGCCCACCGAGTGCACGGTGGACGACACGGCCGCGCTGCTGGCGCCCGGCGTGACGGCCTCGCGCATCGGCCGGCCGCTGCCGCGGATCGTCCTCCACGTCGCCGACCGCGAGGGGCGGCTCGTGCCCATCGGCGTGCCGGGCGAGCTGTACATCGGCGGCGCGGGCCTCTCCCGCGGCTACCTCGGCCGGCCGGACCTGACCGCCGGCCGGTTCGTCCCCGACGCCCTGGGCGGCGACCCGGGCGGTCGCCTGTACCGCACGGGCGACCTCGTACGGCGGCTGCCGGACGGCTCCGTCGACTACCTGGGCCGCCTCGACCAGCAGGTCAAGGTCCGGGGCTTCCGCATCGAGCCGGGAGAGATCGAGGCGACGCTGGCCAGTCATCCGGCCGTGGCGGGGGCCGCCGTGGTGGTGCGCGAGCTGAGCCCCGGCGACCCCCGCCTCGTCGCCTACGTGGCATTGCGCCGTGCGCACGCCCTCGCCGGCTTCCCGGGCGAGCTGCGCGACCATCTGCGCTCCCGCCTGCCCGAGCACATGGTCCCCACCATCTGGATGGAGGTGGAGGCGTTGCCGCTCAACACCAGCGGCAAGCTGGACCGCCGCGCTCTGCCGGCGCCGGTGATCACGGCCGGCTCGGGACCGCGCATGGAGCCGCGCAATCCGGAGGAGGAGATCCTCGCGGGGCTCTTCGCGGAGGTGCTGCGGCTCGACCGGGTCGGGGTCTTCGACAGCTTCTTCGAGCTGGGCGGGCACTCGCTGCTGGCCACCCAACTCGTCTCCCGGGTGCGCCAGGTCTTCGGCCGCGAGATGTCGCTGCGGACATTGTTCGAGACCCCCACCGTGGCCGGGCTGACCGCGGCCCTGGCGACCGCCGGCCGCGAGGCTGCGGCGCCCCTGGTGCCGGTGCCGCGCCCGGACCTGGCGGCGGGGGAGGCGCCGCTGCCGCTCTCCTTCGCCCAAGAGCGGCTCTGGTTCCTGGAGCAGCTCGAGCCCGGCTCGGCCTTCTACAGCATCCCCGCCGCCATCCGCCTGGAGGGGCGGCTCGCCGTGCCGGTGCTGGCGCTGGCGCTGGAGCACATCGTGCAGCGCCACGAGGCCCTGCGCACCACGTTCGGCCATCTCGACGGGCGGCCGTTCCAGGAGGTCGCGCCCCGCCTCGACCTCGCGCTGGCGCTGGTGGACCTGTCCGGGCTGCCGGCCGCGGCGGCGGAGGGGACGCTGGTCCAGCTCGCCACCGACGACGCCCGCCGCTCCTTCGCCCTGGAGCGCGGCCCTCTGGTCCGCTTCGCCCTGGTGCGGCTCGCCCCGCAGCACCATGCGCTGCTGTTCAACCTGCACCACATCGTCTCCGACGGCTGGTCCAGCGTGGTCCTCAACCGCGAGCTGGCGGCGCTCTACGTGGCGTTCGCCGCCGGCCGGCCCTCGCCGCTGCCGCCGCTGCCCATCCAGTACCCGGACTACGCGGTCTGGCAGCGCGGCTGGCTGCAGGGCGAGGTGCTGGCCCGCGAGCTCGCCTACTGGCGGCGGCAGCTCCAGGGGGTGGCGGGGCTCGACCTCCCCCTCGACCGGCCGCGGCCACCGGTGGAGACCTTCCGCGGCTCCCGCCACCTGATCGCGCTCGACGCCGGGCTGACGGCGGACCTCCACGCCCTCTCCAGCGGTCAGGGCGCGACCCTGTTCATGACCCTGCTCGCGGGATTCCAGGCGCTGCTCTCCCGGCTCACCGGCCAGGTGGACGTGCCCGTGGGCTCGCCGATCGCCAATCGCAACCGCGCCGAGGTCGAGGGGCTGATCGGCTTCTTTGCCAACACCCTGGTGCTGCGCACCGATCTCGGCGGCAGCCCCGGTTTCGACCGTCTGCTGCGCCGGGTGCGCGAGCTGGCGCTCGAGGCCTATGCCCATCAGGAGCTCCCCTTCGAGAAGCTGGTGGGGGAGATCCAGCCCGAGCGGGACATGAGCCGCAATCCGCTGTTCCAGGTCATGTGCGTGCTGCAGAACCAGCCGCAGGCCCCTGTCGAGCTCGACGGCCTGGTGCTGAGCCCGCTGCCCGTGGACAGCGCCACGGCCAAGTTCGACCTCACCTTCTTCTGGCAGGAGCAGGGGGGACGGCTCCACGGCCTCTTCGAGTACAACACCGACCTGTTCGATCCGGCGACGGCCTGGCGCATGGCGCGGCACTACGAGGCGCTGCTGCGGGCTGCGGCGGCGGCGCCATACCAGGCCTTTCCGGCGCTGGCGCTGCTCGCTCCGGCGGAGCGCCATCAGGTGCTGGTGGAGTGGAACGAGACCCGGGCGGCGGGGGAGTCGGGGCGCTGCGTCCACCACTGGGTGCAGGAGCAGGTCGAGCGCGCGCCCGATGCCGTGGCCGCCGTCTTCGAGGGGCGGCGCTACACCTACCGCGAGCTCAACCTGCGGGCCAACCGCATGGCGCACGGCCTGCGCCGGCGGGGAGTGGGCCCCGAGTCGCTGGTCGGGATCTGCCTCGAGCGCTCGCTCGGCATGCTGGTCTCGATGCTGGCGGTGCTGAAGGCGGGGGGCGCTGTCGTGGCCCTCGATCCGGCCTATCCCGTGGACCGGCTGGCCTTCATCATCCGCGACGCCCGGCTGCGGGTGCTGATCACCCAGGAGTCGCTGCTCCGGCACTTCCCGGGCCAGGAGGGGATCGCCCTCTGTCTGGAGGGGGACGCCGAGCCGTTCCCCGGCGAGCCCGGGGAGGACCCGCAGAGCGGCGTCGCGCTGGACAACCCGATCTATGCCATCTACACCTCGGGCTCGACGGGCATGCCCAAGGGCATCCTGGTCACCCACCGGGCGTTCTCCAACCTGCTCGCCTGGCAGCTCTGGCACTCGCCTCTGGCCGGCGCCGCGCGCACGGTGCAGTTCGCCACCTTCGGCTTCTGCGTCTCCTTCCAGGAGACCTTCTCCTCGTGGTGCTCGGGCGGGGCCCTGGTGCTGGCGAGCGAGATGGTGCGGCGGGACATCGAGGGGCTCGGCGGGTTCCTGGAGGGCGAGGAGATCGAGCGGCTCTACCTGCCGTTCGCGGCGCTGAAGCATCTCGCGGAGGCCGCCGCGGGGCAGGCCCGGCTGCCCTCGCGCCTGCGGGAGGTGATCACCGCCGGCGAGCAGCTCCAGGTCAACCCCACGGTGCGCGGCCTGTTCGAGCGTCTCCCCGGCTGCTCGCTGCACAACCAGTACGGCGCCTCCGAGACGCACGTGGTGACCGCCCTCACCCTCGCCGGCAGCCCGGGGGGGTGGCCGGCCATCCCGTCGATCGGGCGGCCGATCGTCAACGTGCAGATCCACCTGCTCGACCCCCACCTCGAGCCGGTGCCGATCGGCGTGCCGGGCGAGCTCTACGCCGGCGGCGCCTGCGTGCCGCGGGGGTACCTCAACGACCCGCTGCTGACGGCGCAGAAGATGGTGCCGGATCCCTACTCCGGGGTGCCCGGGTCGCGGCTCTATCGCACGGGCGATTCGGCCCGCTACCTCGCCGGCGGGCGCATCGAGTACCACGGCCGCATCGACACCCAGGTGAAGATCCGCGGCTTCCGCGTCGAGCTGGGGGAGATCGACACGGTGCTGGCGGGCCACCCGGCGGTGCGCGACGCGGCGGTGGTGGCGCAGGCGGCGAAGGACGGCAAGCGCCTGGTGGCCTACGTGGTGCTCGAGGAGCGAGGGGAGAAGACGGTCGAGGAGCTGCGCGGCTTCCTCAAGCAGAAGCTGCCCGAGTACATGGTGCCGGCGGCCTTCATGGTCCTCGACGCCCTGCCGCTCAACGCCAACGGCAAGCTCGACCAGGCGGCGCTGCCGGCCCCCGATCCCGCCGCCCAGGTGCGGGGCGAGTGGGTGGCCCCGCGCACCGCCGCCGAGGCGACGCTGGCGGCGATCTGGGCCGAGGTGCTGGGGCTGGAGCGGGTCGGCGTGCGCGACAACTTCTTCGAGCTGGGGGGGCACTCGCTGCTCGCCACCCAGGTCGTCTCCCGGGCCCGGGCCGCCTTCGGCGTCGAGCTGGCGATCCGCCGGCTGTTCGAGGCGCCCACTGTGGAGGCCCTGGCGGCGGAGCTGGCGCCGGCCAGTGTCCCGCGGGTGGAGCCGGACGCCGCCGCGCCGCCGCCGCTGGTGCCGGTGCCGCGGCAGGGCGAGCTGCCGCTCTCCTTCGCCCAGGAGCGGCTCTGGTTCCTCGACCGCCTGCAACCGGCCGGCGCCCTCTACAACATGCCGTCGGCGGTCCGCCTGCGGGGCGATCTCGACGCCGTGGCGTTCGGCGCCGCGATCGACGAGATCGTGCGTCGGCACGAGGCGCTGCGCACCGGCTTCACCGAGGGGCGGGACCGCCGGCCGGTGCAGGTGATCGCCCCCTGGCGGCCACAGCCCCTGGCGGTGGTCGACCTGTCGGCGCTGCCGTCCGCCGGGCGCGAGGCGGCCGCCCGGCGGCTGGCCCACGAGGAGGCGCTGCGGCCGTTCGTGCTGGCGGCGCGCGACGGCGACTCGCCGCGGACGTCGCGGACGTCGCGGATGCTGCGGACGACGCTGCTGCGCCTCGGGGCGAGCGACCACCTCCTGCTCGCCACCTTCCACCACATCGCCGCCGACGGCTGGTCGACCGGCGTCTTCCTGCGCGAGCTGGCGGCGCTCTACGCCGCCTTCGCCGCCGGGCTGCCGTCGCCGCTGCCCGAGCTGGTCGTCCAGTACGCGGACTTCGCGGTCTGGCAGCGGCGGTGGCTGCGTGGCGAGGCGCTGGAGCGGCAGCTCGGGTACTGGCGCCAGGCCCTGGCCGGCGCTCCGCCCGTGCTCGAGCTGCCCACCGACCGGCCGCGGCCGGTCCTGCGCAGCTCGCGGGGCGCGCACCGGCGCTTCCTCGTTCCCGCCCGGCTCGCGGCGGAGCTGTGGGAGCTGGCCCGCCGCGAGGCGGCGACGCCGTTCGCCGTCCTGCTCGCCGCCTTCCAGGCGCTGCTGGCGCGCTGGAGCGGCCAGGAGGACGTCGTCGTGGGCTCCCCCGTCGCCAACCGCAACCGTCTGGAGACGGAGCCGCTGATCGGCTTCTTCGTCAACACGCTGGTCCTGCGTCTCGACCTCTCCCGGCACCCCGGGTTCCACGATGCCCTGCGCCAAGCCCGCGACGCCATGCTGGGCGCCACCGAGCACCAGGACCTGCCCTTCGAGAAGCTGGTCGAGGAGCTGGCCCCGGTGCGGGATGCCCGCTATACACCGCTGTTCCAGGTCATGTTCGCGCTGCAGAACGCTCCGGCCGGCACGCCGCAGTTCCCGGGCCTCGCCGCCGAGCCGCTCGAGATCGAGAGCGGGCTCGCCAAGTTCGACCTCCTGCTGGGGGTCTCCGGAGACGAGCAGGGGCTCGACGCCGGCTTCGAGCTCAACGCCGACCTCTTCGACGCCGCGACGATCGAGCGTCTGGCGGCCAGCTTCGAAACCCTGCTGTGGGGGATCGTGACCGACCCCCGCCGGCGTTTCTCCGAGCTCCCCCTGCTCCCCGCCGCCGAGCTCCGGCAGGTGCTGCTGGCGTGGAACGATACCGCCAGCCGCTACCCCCGCGAAGCCACTCTCGCCGGCCTCTTCGCGGTCTGGGCCGAGCGCACGCCCGCCGCCGAGGCGCTGCGTTTCGGCGAGGAGGGCCTCACCTACGGCGAGCTCGACGCGCGGTCCAACCAGCTCGCCCGTCACCTGGACGCGCTGGGCGTGCGGCCGGGCGAGCTGGTGGGCGTCTGCCTCGAGCGCTCGCCCGGGCTGATCGTGACGCTGCTGGCCATCGTCAAGGCGGGAGCGGCGTACCTGCCTCTCGATCCGGCCTCCCCGGCGGAGCGCCTGGCGTGGATGCTGGCGGACGCCGGGGCGTCGGCGGTGGTGACCCGCGAAGCCTGGGAGCCGTTGCTGACGGAGGTCCGCGTCCCTCGCGTCCGCCTGGACGGCGACGCGGCGCTCATCGCGAGCCTGGACGGCGCCGGGCCGGTGCGGCGGGGGAGCGCGGACGGCCTGGCCTACGTCATGTACACCTCGGGCTCGACGGGCCGGCCCAAGGGCACCGCCATCCCCCAGCGGGCCGTCGTTCGCCTGCTGTTCGAGACCGACTACGTCGACCTGGGTCCGGACGACCGCGTCGCCCACGTCTCCAACGTCGCGTTCGACGCCGCCACCTTCGAGGTCTGGGGCGCGCTCCTCCACGGCGGCTGCGTGGTGGGGATCGCCCGCGACGTGGTCCTCTCGCCGCGGCAGCTCGGGGCGGCGGTGGAGCGCCTGCGGATCTCCGTCATGTTCCTCACCGTGGCCCTGTTCAACCAGGTGGTGCGCGAGGCCCCGGAGTCCTTCCGCGGCGTGCGCCACCTGCTCGTCGGGGGAGAGGCGGTCGATCCCCGCTGGCTGCGGGAGGTGCTGGAGAAGGGGACCCCCGGGCGGCTGCTCAACGTCTACGGGCCGACGGAATGCACGACCTTCGCCGTCTGTCACCTCGTCACGGCGGTCCCGGAGGGGACGGTCTCCGTGCCCATAGGGCGGCCCATCGCCAATACCACGGCCTACGTGCTGGACCGCTGGCTGCAGCCCGCTGCTCCGGGGGCGCGCGGCGAGCTGTACCTCGGCGGCGACGGCCTGGCGTTCGGCTACTGGCGCCGCCCGGACCTCACGGCCGAGCGCTTCGTGCCCCACCCCTTCCCCGGCCCCCAGGCCGCGGCGGGCTCGCGCCTCTACCGCACGGGCGACGTCGTGCGCTGGCTGCCGGACGGCACCCTCGAGTACCTGGGGCGGGCCGACCACCAGGTCAAGGTCCGCGGCTTCCGCATCGAGCCGGGCGAGATCGAGGCGGCGCTGGCC
This sequence comes from Thermoanaerobaculia bacterium, assembly GCA_036264085.1. Lineage (GTDB taxonomy): Bacteria > Acidobacteriota > Thermoanaerobaculia > Multivoradales > UBA5704 > DATARR01. Next base: position 30,784 of record DATARR010000105.1, read on the forward strand.
ACCCACCCGGCCGTCGAGGAGGCCGTCGTGGTGGTCCGCGAGGCCAGGCTCGGAGACCGCCGGCTGGTGGCCTACGTGACGGGGGCGCAGGCGCCGGGCGGGAGCGAGCTGCGGGCCTTCCTGGCGGCGCGGCTTCCCGACTACATGGTGCCGGTGGCCTTCGTCCCCCTCCCGGCCCTGCCGCTCACCGCCAACGGCAAAGTGGACCGCCGGGCGCTCCCCGATCCCGAGGGCCCGGCCGGGGACGGCGCTGCCTACGTCGCTCCCCGCACGCCGGTGGAAGAGATCCTCGCTGGCCTCTTTGCCGAGGTGCTCGGCGTGCCGCGGGTGGGAGTGTTCGATGACTTCTTCGCGGCGGGCGGGCATTCGTTGCTGGCGACTCAGCTCATCTCGCGGATCCGGCAGGCCTTCGGGCAGGAGGTGCCGCTGGCGGCCCTGTTCGACGCTCCGACGATCGCCGGTCTGGCCGGGCTCCTGCGGCGGGACTCCCCGGGCGGCCCCTCGGCCCCTTCCATCGTCGCCGGCCCGCGCGACGGCGAGCCGCCGCTGTCCTTCGCCCAAGAGCGCCTCTGGTTCCTCGATCAGCTCGCGCCGGGCGGCACCGCCTACAACGTCCCCGCCCCGGTCCGCCTGCTGGGTCGCCTCCATGCGCCGGCCCTTGCGGTCGCTTTGCGCGAGGTGATCTGGCGGCACGAGGCGCTGCGCACCACCTTCCCCGAAGTCGACGGCCGGCCGGTGCAGCGCATCGCGCCGTCGCCGGTCTTCACCCTGCCGATGGTGGACCTGGCCGGGCTCCCCCCGGCGGCCCGCGAGGCGGAGGGCCGCCGGCTGGCGGCAGCGGACGCACTGCAGCCCTTCGACCTCGCGGCGGGCCCGCTGCTGCGCGCCGCCCTGGTGCGGCATGGCGACGATGAAGCCGTGCTGCTCCTGAGCCTGCACCACATCGTGGCCGACGGCTGGTCGGCCGGAGTGCTCGTGCGCGAGCTCGCGGCCCTCTACCAAGCCTTTGCCGCAGGCCGGCCGTCGCCGCTGCCCGCGCTGCCCGTGCAGTACGCAGACTTCGCCCGCTGGCAGCGGGAGTGGCTGCAGGGCGAGGTCCTGGCCGCCGAGGTCGAGCACTGGCGGTCGCAACTGGCGGGGATCCCCGCCGGGCTGGACCTGCCGTTCGATCGCCCTCGTCCGGCGGTGTGGAGCGGCCGCGGAGGCCTCCAGCGCTTCGCCTTGCCGGCGGCATTCCTGGAGGAGCTCAAGGTGCTTGGCCGGCATCAGGGGACGACCCTGTTCATGACCGTGCTGGCCGGTTTCAACGCCCTCCTCGGGCGCTACAGCGGCGCCGAGGACCTGGCCGTGGGCTCGCCCATCGCCAACCGCGGCCGGCTGGAGACGGAAGGCCTGATCGGCATGTTCGTCAACACCCTCGTGCTGCGGGCGAGGCTGGACGGCGACCCTGCCTTCCGCACCCTGATGGAGCGGGTGCGCGATACCACGCTGGCCGCCTACGCTCATCAGGACGTGCCGTTCGAGAAGCTGGTTGCAGAGCTGCAGCCGGCGCGCGACCTCACCCGCAACCCCTTGTTCCAGGTCCTCTTCGTGCTGCAGAACGCGCCGATGCCCCCCCTCGAGCTGCCGGGCCTCCGGCTGACTCCCGTCGAGCTGGAGGGAGGCAGCGCCAAGTTCGACCTGGCGTTCTCCCTGACGGAAACCGGCGGCGAGCTCGCCGGCGGCATGAAGTACAGCGCCGACCTCTTCGACGGGGCGACCATCCGGCGCCTGCTCGGCCACCTGGAGATCCTGCTGCGGGGCGCCGCGGCCGACCCCGCTCTGCGCCTTTCGGAGCTGCCGCTGTTGCTCCCGGCCGAGCTGGACCAGATCCTGCGGGAGTGGAACGCGACGACGGCCGCACTCCCTCCGGAAGCCCTGCTTCACGAGCTGTTCGAGGCGCGCGTGGCGGAGCGCCCGGAGGCCGTGGCCCTGATTCACGGCAAGGAACGGATCTCCTATCGCGAGCTCGACGGGCGGGCCGATCGCCTCGCCGTCCGGCTGCGCCGCCTGGGCGTTGGACCGGAGGTTCGCGTGGGGCTGCTTGCCGGCCGCTCGCCGGAGCTGGTGACGGGCGCCCTCGGCATCCTCAAGGCGGGCGGCGCCTACGTGCCGCTCGATCCGGCGTACCCGCTGGGGCGGCTGGTGGACGTCCTGGACGACGCCGGCGCTCCGGTGGTGCTGGTGGGCCAGGGGCTCGCGGACCGGCTTTCCGGCCTCCCCGGGCTCGCCGTCCCCATCACCGACGAAGGCGGCGAGGACGGCGGGCTGGCGGCGTGGCCCGCCGACAGGGCGCCCGGCCGCTCTCGGCGGCTGGCCTACCTCATCTACACCTCGGGCTCGACGGGCAGGCCCAAGGGGGTGGCCATCGAGCACCGCAGCGCCGTCGAGATGGTGCGCTGGGCGGCGGAGGTCTTCCCGCCCGAGGACCTGGCTGGGGTGCTGGCCTCGACTTCGATCTGTTTCGACCTGTCGGTCTTCGAGCTCTTCGTCCCCCTCGCCTGGGGCGGCACGGTGATCCTGGCGGAGAACGCCCTCGAGCTTCCGGAGCTGCCGGCGCGCGGCGAGGTGACGCTGATCAACACCGTGCCGTCGGCGATGGCGGAGCTGGTGCGCCTGGAGGCCGTGCCGCCCTCGGTGCGCACGGTCAACCTGGCGGGCGAGGCGTTGCGCGGCGCCCTGGTGCGCCGCATCGAGGCGCTCGGCACCGTGGGGCGGGTGCTCAATCTCTATGGCCCGTCCGAGGACACCACCTACTCGACCTGGGCGCCGGCGGGGCCCGGCGAGCCCGTGATCGGCCGGCCGGTGGCCAACACCCGGATCTATCTCGTGGACCGGCACCTGCGGCCGGTGCCCCTGGGCGTCGCCGGAGAGCTGTGTCTGGGCGGGGCGGGACTGGCGCGCGGCTACCTGGAGCGGCCGGACCTGACGGCCGAGCGCTTCATCCCCGACCCGTTCGGCCCCGAGCCGGGCGACAGGCTCTACTGCACGGGCGACCTGGCCCGCTATCGTGCGGACGGCGAGATCGAGTTCCTGGGCCGCCTGGATCACCAGGTCAAGATCCGCGGCTTCCGCATCGAGCCTGGGGAGGTCGAGGCGCTGCTGACCCGCCATCCGCAAGTGACGGCGGCCGTGGTCATGGCGCGGGCGTCGGCGGCCGGGGACCTGCGCCTCACGGCGTGGATAGTGCCGCGGGACGAGGCGGCGGCCGCCGCCCTGGCAGGCGAGCTCCGCGCCTGGCTGCGCGAGCGCCTGCCCGAGCACATGGTGCCGGCGGCCTGGTCTGTCCTGGCGGCGCTGCCGCTGACCCCCAACGGCAAGGTGGACCGGAGGGCCCTCCCCGCGCCCGAGACGGGGATGGTAGCGGGAGAGGCGTGGACGGCTCCCCGCTCGCCCGAGGAGAAGCTGCTGGCCGAGATCTGGAAGGAGGTGCTGGGGGTCCAGCGGGTGGGGGTCTTCGACAGCTTCTTCGAACTCGGCGGCCACTCCCTGCTCGCCACTCAGCTCGTCTCGCGGGTGCGCAAAGCCTTCGGCGTCAGCCTGCCGGTGCGCGCCCTGTTCGAGAGCCCCACCATCGCCGGCCTGCGGGCGACCGTGCTGCAGGCCAGGCAGGACGAGGGGATCGCCGCCGTCGTGCCGGTGCCACGAGACCAGCTCCTGCCTCTCTCCGCCGCCCAGGAGAGGCTCTGGTTCCTCGAGCAGCTCGAGCCCGGGCGCAGCACCTACGTCATGCCCTCGGCCCTGCGCCTGGCGGGCGACCTCGACGCCGGCGTGCTCCATCAGGCCCTGGCCGAGGTGGTGCGGCGTCACGAGACGCTGCGCACCACCTTCCGCACGGTCGATGGGCGGCCGGTCCAGGAGATCCGCTCCGAGCTCGTCCTGCCGTTGCCCGTCGTCGACCTCGGGCACCTCCCGGGGGCGCACCGGGAGGCCGAGGCCGAGCGGCTCGCCGCCGGCGAGGCCGGCCGGCCTTTCGACCTCGCCCAGGGGCCGCTGCTGCGGGTCACCCTGCTGCGGCTCGCCGCCGCGGAGCACCTCCTGCTGCTCCAGGTGCACCACGTCATCGCCGACGCCTGGTCGCTGAGCATCCTGCTGGGCGAGGTGGTGGCGCTCTACGAGGCGTTCTCCCACCGCCTGGCGTCGCCGCTGCCCGCGCTGCCGGTGCAGTACGCCGACTTCGCGGTCTGGCAGCGCGGTGCCGCCGGAGAGCGGCTGTTCGCACAGCAGACCGCGTACTGGCGGCAGCGGCTGGCGGGGGCGCCGCCGGTGCTGGAGCTGCCCACCGACCGGCCGCGCCCGCTGGTGCGCACCTTCCGCGGCGCCGGCAGGGCCCTCACCCTGTCCCGCGAGCTCACGGCGGGGCTCAAGGCCCTCTCCCGGCGAGCGAACGCGACGCTGTTCATGACCCTGCTCGCGGCCTTCGACGTCCTCCTCTCGCGCCTGAGCGGCCAGGAGGACGTGCTGGTGGGCTCGCCCATCGCCGGCCGCAACCGCTCCGAGGTCGAGGGGCTGATCGGCTGCTTCCTGAACACCGTCGTGCTGCGCACCGACGTCGCGGCGGCGCTCTCGTTCCAGGAGCTGCTGGCCCATGTCCGCGACCTGACCCTGGAGGCTTACGCTCATCAGGACCTGCCGTTCGAGAAGTTGCTCGAGGAGTTGCGGCCGGAGCGCGACCTGTCGCGCACTCCCCTGTTCCAGGTCTTCCTCAACATGATCAACGTCCCCGAGGCGAAGGCCCGGATCTCCGGCCTGGAGCTGCGGGGCGGGCCAGCGGCCACGGCGTCCTCGAACTTCGACCTCACCCTCTACGCCGCCGAGCAGGGGGAGGAGCTGCACCTCAACCTGGTCTACAACGTCGCCCTGTTCGACGAGGCACGGAGCGCGGAGATGCTGCGCCAACTCGCCGGGCTCCTGGCCCAGGCCGCGGCGGCACCGGAGCGGAGTCTGGCGAGCCTGTCGCTGCTGACGGCCGAGGCGGCGGCGGGCCTGCCCCAGCCCACCGAGCCGCTGTCGGCGGCGTGGCACGGCTCCGTCCCCGCGCTCTTCGTGCGCCAGGCCCGGCGGGCACCGGAGCGGCAGGCGGTCGTCGATCCGCAGGAGAGCTGGACCTACGGCGAGCTGGACGTCCAGAGCAATCGCCTCGCCCATTTCCTGCGCGCCGGGGGTGTCGCCAAGGGGGACGTGGTCGCCCTCTACGGCCATCGCAGCGCACCGCTGGTCTGGGCCGTGCTGGGCGCGCTCAAGGCGGGGGCGGCCTTCACCATCCTCGATCCGGCCTACCCGCCCTTCCGCCAGCTCCAGTGCCTGGACCTGGCGGCACCCCGTGCCCTGGTGCAGGTCGCGGCCGCCGGGCCCCTGCCGGACGAGCTGGAGGCCGCCGCCCGCGCCCTGCCCTGCCGCGTCGTCGTCGGCCGGCGCCACGAGATGGAGACCGCCGACCCGCTCGCCGGGCAGCCGGACGGCGATCCCGGCGTCGAGGTGTGGCCCGACGACCTCGCCTACGTCGCCTTCACCTCGGGCTCGACGGGCGTGCCCAAGGGGGTGCTCGGCCGCCACGGTCCGCTGACCCACTTCACGCCCTGGCAGCAGCAGGAGCTCGGCCTGAGCGCGGCGGACCGCTTCACCCTGCTCTCCGGCCTGGCGCACGACCCCCTGCAGCGGGACATGTTCACGCCGTTCCAGCTCGGCGCCACGATCTGCATCCCCGAGCCCCTGGAGATCGGCGTGCCGGGCCGGATGGCGGAGTGGATGCGGCGGCAGGAGGTCACCATCGCCCATCTGACGCCGGCCCTGGGGCAGGTCCTCACCGAGGCCGTGCCGGGCGCCCCGGCCGTGGAGGTCCCCTCGCTGCGCTACGCCTTCCTGGTGGGCGACGTGCTGACCCGCCTCGACGTGGCGCGCCTGCGGCGGCTCGCGCCGCGGGTGACCTGCGTCAACTTCTACGGCTCCACCGAGACCCAGCGCGCGGTGGGCTACCACGTCGTCGTGGACCGGCCGGGGGAAGCGGGCCGGGAGGTCCTCCCCCTGGGCCGCGGCATGCGCGACGTCCAGCTCCTGGTGCTGACTCGCGACGAGCGTCTGGCCGGGATCGGCGAGTTGGGCGAGATCGCCATCCGCAGCCCGCATCTCGCGGCCGGCTATCTCGGCGATCCGGAGCTCACCCGTCAGCGCTTCCTGCCGAACCCGTTCGGCACCGGGGCGCCCGAGGATCGTCTCTACCGCACGGGCGATCTCGGCCGCTACCGGCCGGACGGCGAGGTGGAATTCGTGGCCCGGGCCGACAACCAGGTGAAGATCCGCGGTTTCCGCATCGAGCTGGGGGAGATCGAGGCGACGCTGGCCCGTCATCCGGCGGTGCGCGAGGCGGTGGTCGTGGCCCGCGCCGACCGCTCGGGGGAGAAGCGGCTGGCGGCCTACGTCGTCCCCCAGGGCGCGCCGGCGCCGCCGCTGCCCGGCTTCGCCGAGCTGCAGGACTACCTGCGCCAGCGCCTGCCCGAGCACATGGTGCCGCCGGTCTGGCTGGAGCTCGCCAGGCTGCCGGTGACGCCCAACGGCAAGCTGGACCGCAAGGCCCTGCCCGAGCCGGAGCTGGCGCGGCCGGACCTCGGCCAGGAGTACGTGGCCCCCCGCGGCGAGGTGGAGCAGGCGGTCGCCGGGATCTGGCAGGAGGTCCTACAGGTCGAGCGGGTGGGCATCCACGACAAGTTCTTCCATCTGGGCGGACACTCTCTGCTCCTCGTCCGGGTGCACGCCCGGCTGCGGGAGCGTTTCGGACAGGAACTTTCGATGATGGATCTGTTCAAGTACCCCGACGTCAGCTCCCTGGCGCAGCACCTCAGCCGAGGCACGGCGACCGCGGCGCCGGCGCCCATGGAGGCGAGCCGGGCCGAGGAGCTGGAGCAGGGCAAGGCGCGCCGCAGACAGCGGCTGGAGAAGCGCCGCGGGGCCGGAGACGGAGACGCGCCATGAGCGAGCGCAACGGTCTCGAAATCGCCATCGTCGGCCTCGCCGGCCGGTTCCCCGGCGCGAACGACCTGCGGCAGCTCTGGGAGAACCTGCGTCGCGGAGTGGAGTCCATCCAGCGCTTCAGCGACGAGGAGCTGGCCGCCGCCGGCGTCTCTCGGGAGCTGCTCGCCAACCCGCGATACGTCAAGGCGGGCACGGTGATCGAGGGGGCCGACCTGCTCGACGCCGAGTTTTTCGGCCTGACGCCGCGCGAGGCCGAGATCATCGATCCGCAGCACCGGCTGTTCCTGGAGTGCGCCTGGGAGGCCCTGGAGGCGGCGGGCTACGACACCGAGACCTACCGCCGGCCGATCGGCGTCTACGCGGGCGTGAGCTTCAGCTCGTACACGCTGCTCAACGTCTGGTCCAACCGCGACCGTATCGACTTCCTCGGCAGCCTGCTGGGGTCCGACAAGGACCACCTGGCGACGCTGGTCTCCTACAAGCTGAACCTGGAGGGGCCGAGCCTGGCGGTGCAGACGGCCTGCTCGACGTCGCTGGTCGCCGTCCACCTGGCGGCCCAGGGATTGCTCAACGGCGAGTGCGACATGGCGCTCGCCGGCGGCTCCTCGCTGCGCTTCCCGCAGCGCTCCGGCTATCTCTGGACCGAGGGTGGGATGTCCTCGCCGGACGGCCATTGCCGCGCCTTCGACGCGGCGGCGGCGGGCACCGTGTTCGGCGATGGCGTGGGCATCGTCGTCCTCAAGCGGCTGGAGGACGCCGAGGCCGACGGCGACACCATCCACGCCGTGATCAAGGGCTCGGCCATCAACAACGACGGCGCCGCCAAGGTGGCCTACGCGGCGCCCCGCATGGAGGGGCAGGCCAAGGTCGTCCGCGCCGCCCAGGCCATGGCCGAGGTCGAGCCCGGCTCCATCGGCTACGTCGAGGCCCACGGCACCGCCACGCCCCTGGGCGACCCCATCGAGCTCGCGGCCCTCACCGAGGCCTTCCGCGCCGGCACCAGCCGCCGGAGCTTCTGCGCCCTGGGCTCGGTGAAGACCAACATCGGCCATCTCAACGCCGCGGCGGGGGTCGCCGGCCTGATCAAAGCCGTGCTCGCCCTGGAGAACCGGACCATCCCGCCGAGCCTGCACTTCGAGCGGCCCAACCCGCAGATCGACCTGGCGGCGAGCCCGTTCTTCGTCAACGCCGCGCCCGTGCCCTGGGAGGCCGGCGACGGGCCCCGGCGCGCCGGCGTCCACGCCTTCGGCATGGGTGGCACCAACGCCCACGTGATCCTGGAGGAGGCGCCGGAGAGGGCGCCCTCGGGCCCGTCGCGGGCCTGGCAGATGCTGGTCCTCTCGGCACGCACCCCGGCGGCCCTGGAAGCCGCGACCGACCGGCTCGCCGGTCACCTGGCCGCGCATCCCGAGGCGAGCCTCGCGGACGTGGCCCACACCCTGCACCGCGGCCGCCGCGCCTTCGCCCACCGCCGGGTGGTGCTCGCGGGGTCGCTGGAGCAGGCCGTGCAGGCCCTGGAGTCGCGCGACCCGGAACGGGTCCTCACCGCCGCGGAGGTGGACCGCGAGCGGCCGGTCTTCTTCGCTTTTGCCGCCGGGGGCGCTCCCGGCGCGGCGGCGTTCCGCGCCCTCTACGACGGCGAGCCCGTCTTCCGGCAGGAGGTCGATCGCTGCGCGGAGCTGCTGGGCCGGCCGGTCGTCTCCCCACCGCCGCTCTTCGTGGTGGAGCACGCCCTCGCCCGGCTGTGGATGGCCTGGGGCGTCCGCCCAGAGGGGATGCTCGGTCAAGGCGTGGGCGAGCTGGTGGCGGCAAGCCTGGCGGGTGTCCTCACCCTCGCGGAGGCCCTGCGGCTGGCGGTCCTCCACGACCGGCTGCTCGCGGATCTGCCGGCCGGCGCCGCGCTCCCCGCCGCGGCGCTGGCGGCCGTCGCGGAGGCTTTCGCCGCGGCTCTCGGCACGATCGAGCTGAAGGCGCCGTCGCTGCCGTTCGTCTCCCGGGAGACAGGGCGGTGGATCACCGCCGCCGAGGCCACCTACCCCGCGTACTGGCTGCGGGGTCTGGCGGCCGCCGGCTCGTCTTCAGAGGGGCTCGCGGCCTTGCCGGCCGACGGCGTGCTGCTGGACGTCGGGCCCGAAGCGGACCCGAAAGGGCTGGTGCGCAGCCTCGGTTCCCTTTGGCTGGCCGGTGTCCGGCCTGACTGGCGGGCCTACTACGCCGGCGAGCGTCGCCGGCGGGTGCCGCTGCCGGCCTACCCCTTCGAGCGCCGGCGTTACTGGATCGATCCCAGGCCGGAGACCGCCGTGCCGGCTGGGCCGCAGCGGACGTTCCATCCGCGGCCGGCCAACCTGCGCACCGCCTACGTGCCGCCTTCAGGGCGGGTCGAAGCTGCGCTCGCCGGGATCTGGCAGGACCTGTTCGGCATCGCCGAGATCGGCGGCGACGACGATTTCTACGACCTCGGCGGCCACTCGCTCCTGATCACCCGGATGGCCTCCCGGGTGCGGGAGGCCCTCGGGGTGGAGCTGGCGCTGCGCGTCTTCTTCGAGGAGCGCACGATCGCCCGGCTGGCCGCCGCCGTCGAGCGGCACCGCGTCGTTGCGGGGAGCGAGGAGCCGTGGCTTCAGGAGGCGCCGCCCCTGGTGCGCGGTGTGCGCCCCCGCGACCTCCCCCTCTCCTTCTCCCAGCAGCGGCTCTGGCTGCTCGACCAATTGGCGCCGGGCAACCCGTTCTACAACCTTTCGGCCGCGGTGCGGATCGCGGGTGAGCTGCGGGTCGACGCCCTGGAAGCGGCTCTGCGCGAGGTGGTGCGCCGTCACGAGACGCTGCGCACCGGCTTCGGCAGCCAGGAGGGCCGGCCGATCCAGCGCATCGCGGCTGCCGTCCCGTTCGGGCTGCACCTCGTCGACCTGAGCGCTCTGTCCGTCGAAGAGCGGGAGGACCGGGTGCGGCGGCTGGCCGCCGAGCTGTCGCGGCGGCCGTTCGACCTCTCGCGTCCGCCGCTGCTGCGGGCGAGCCTCGTGCGGCTGGCTGCGGCGGAGCACGTCCTGCTGTGGTGCATTCACCACATCGTCTCGGACGGCTGGTCCCGGGGCGTGCTGGTGACCGAGGTGGCGCGGCTCTACGCTGCCTTCGTCAAGGGCGAGCCCTCGCCGCTGCCGGAGCTGGCGGTGCAGTACGCCGACTTCGCGCTGTGGCAGCGCGGCTGGCTGCAAGGCGAGGTGCTGGAGCGCCAGCTCGCCTATTGGCGCCAGCGGCTGGCCGGGGCGCCGGTGGTGGAGTTCCCCGCCGACCGGCCGCGGCCGCCGGTGCAGAGCTTCCGCGGTGCGCTCCACTCGGCCGTCTTCCCTGCCGAGCTGTCGGCGGCCGTCGCGGCCCTCGCCCGGCAGCAGGCGCTCTCGCCGTACATGGTCCTGCTGGCAGCCTTCCTGGTCGTGGTGCGTCGCTACACGGGACTGGAGGACGTGGTGGTGGGCACGCCCATCGCCAACCGCACCCGGGGAGAGCTGGAAGGGTTGATCGGCTTCTTCGTCAACACCCTGGTGCTGCGCACCGGCCTGGGGGGCGACCCGGTCTTGACGGAGCTGCTGGCGCGGGTGCGGGAGACAGCACTGGGCGCCTACGCCCATCAGGACCTGCCGTTCGAGTATCTGGTGGAGAAGCTCCAGCCGCAGCGCGACCTGTCGCGTAACCCGCTGTTCCAGCTCCTGTTCAACCTGCTCAACACGCCGTTGTCGCGGGTGGAATCGGGAGGGCTGGTGATAGCGCCGCTGCCGGCGGAGGGGAGCACGGCGCTCTTGGACCTCCAGGTCTATCTGAGCGATACGGCCTCGGGTCTCGGCACGACCTGGGAGTACAGCACGGACCTGTTCGATGCGGCCACCGTCGAGCGGCTGGCGGGGCACTTCGGCGCCGTGCTGGAGGGGATCGTCGCCCGGCCGGAGGCGCGGCTCTCGGAGCTGGCGCTGCTGACGGCCGGAGAGCGCGACCAGATCCTGGTGGAGTGGAACGCCACCGGGCGCACGGTCCCGGTAGGGTGCGTGCACGAAGAGATCGCGGTCCAGGCGGCGCGCACGCCGGACGCTGTGGCGGTCGTCTACGGCGGCGAGTCGCTGACCTACGGCAAGCTGGAACGCCGGGCCAACGGCCTGGCCCACCAGTTGCGACGGCTGGGCGTGGGACCGGAGGTGCGGGTGGGCATCGCCCTGGAGCGCTCGCTGGAGATGGTGGTGGGGCTGCTGGCGGTGCTCAAGGCGGGTGGCGCCTACGTGCCGCTCGATCCTTCGTATCCCGCGGAGCGTCTGGCGTTCATGCGGGAGGACGCCGGGCTGGCGACGGTGCTGACGCCGGAGCTTCTTTCCAGCGCCCTGCCGGAGAGCGACGTGGCGCCGGCCAGCGGCGTGGGGCCGCAGAACCTCGCCTATGTGATCTACACCTCGGGCTCGACGGGCCGGCCCAAGGGGGTGCAGGTCCCCCACGGCGCCCTGACGAATTTCCTGGCCTCGATGGCCGGGACGCCGGGGCTCACCGCCGCCGACCGTCTCCTCGCCGTGACCTCGCTGTCGTTCGACATCGCGGGGCTCGAGCTCTACCTGCCGCTGCTGGTGGGCGGCCGCATCGTGCTGGCGAGCCGCGACGAGGCGGCGGACGGCCGCCGGCTCCAGCGGCTGATCGCGGACTCCGGCGCCACGGTGCTGCAGGCGACGCCGGCCACCTGGCGACTGCTGCTGGAGTCCGGCTGGCCGGGCGGCGAGGGCCTGAAGGCGCTGTGCGGCGGCGAGGCGCTGTCGCCGGTGCTGGCGGCGTCCCTGCAGGCGCGGGTGGGGTCGCTGTGGAACGTCTATGGCCCCACGGAGACCACGGTCTGGTCGACGCTGGAGGAGGTCCGAGGCGGCGGTCCCATCCTCATCGGCCGTCCCATCGCCAACACCGAGGCCTACGTGCTCGACGTGCTCGACGACGTTGGCCAGCCGGTGCCGGTCGGGGTCCCCGGCGAGCTGCTGCTGGGCGGCGTGGGCCTGGCGCGCGGATATCTGGGGCGGCCGGAGCTGACGGCGGAGAGGTTCGTTCCCAGCCCATTCGGTGCGCCCGGCTCCCGGCTGTACCGGACGGGGGACCTGGCGCGCTGGCGCCATGGCGGCGCGCTGGAGTGCCTGGGGCGCATCGACTACCAGGTGAAAGTGCGGGGATTCCGCATCGAGCTGGGAGAGGTCGAAGCGGCGCTCGCCCGTCACCCCGAGGTGTCGGCAGCCGTCGTGGTGGCGCGGGACGAGGCTTCGGGAGACCGGCGGCTGGTCGCCTACGTGGTGCCGCGGCGGGCCGGAGCGGATCTCTCCGCCGAGCTTCGCACCTGGGTGCGGCGGAGCCTGCCGGAGCACATGGTGCCCTCGGTCTGGGTGTCCCTGGCGGAGCTGCCGCTCACCCCCAACGGCAAGGTGGACCGCAAGGCCCTGCCCGCCCCCGAGGCGGCGAAGGCCGAGCGCGTTTCGGCGGCGCCCCGCACTCCCACCGAGGAAGCGCTGGCCGACATCCTGGCCACGGTGCTGGGCGTGGCCGACATGAGCCCAGGCGACAGCTTCTTCGATCTCGGCGGCCATTCCCTCCTGGCCACGCAGGCGATCTCGCGCATCCGCAAAGTCTTCGGCGTGGAGCTGCCGTTGCGCCGGTTCTTCGAGACCCCGACGCTGGCCGGCCTCGCCGGTGCCATCGACGCCGCCCACTCCTCGCGACCGGAGGCGCCGCTGGTCGCCGTCACGGCGCGGTTCCCGGACCGGAGCCTGCCGCTGTCGTTTGCCCAGCAGCGCCTCTGGCTTCTCGACCAGTTGGCGCCGGGCAATCCGTTCTACAACCTCTCGGGGGCGCTGCGGATCGAGGGCGAGCTGCGGATCGATGCCCTGGCGGCCGCTCTGCGAGAGGTCGTGCGGCGCCATGGCTCGCTGCGCACCGGCTTCGGCAGCGAAGAGGGCCGGCCCGTGCAGCGGATCGCGCCGGCGGTCGAGCTCGACCTGCCGTTGGTGGACCTGAGCGCTCTGCCCGCTGCCGAACGGCAGGCCCGGACGCGGCGGCTGGCCGCCGAGCTGGCGATGCGGCCGTTCGACCTCTCGCGACCGCCCCTGCTGCGGGTGAGCCTCCTGCGGCTGGAGAAGGACGAGCACGTCCTGCTGTTCTCCCTGCACCACATCGTCTCGGACCGCTGGTCCATGGGCGTGCTGACGGCGGAAGTGGCGCGGCTCTACGGCGCCTTCGTCGGCAGCGAGCCCTCGCCGTTGCCGGAGCTGCCAGTGCAGTACGCCGACTTCGCGCTGTGGCAGCGCGACTGGCTGCAAGGGGAGGCTCTGGAGCGCCAGCTCGCCTATTGGCGCGAGCGGCTGGCCGGGGCGCCGGTGGTGGAGCTCCCCACCGACCGGCCGCGGCCGCCGGTGCAGAGCTTCCGCGGCGCCAGGCATTCGCTGAGACTTGCCGCCGAGCGGCTGGCAACGGTGGAGGCCTTGGCGCGAGAGCACGGGGTGTCGTTCTTCATGGCTCTGCTCGGCGCCTTCCAGGTCCTGGTGCACCGGTACACGGGCCTGGAGGACGTCGTCGTCGGCACGCCCATCGCCAACCGCACGCACAGCGAGCTCGAGGGGCTGATCGGCTTTTTCATCAACTCTCTGGTGATGCGCACCGGCCTGTGGGGCGATCCCGTGGGCACGGAGCTGCTGGCGCGGGTACGCGAGACGGCGCTGGGCTCCTATGCCCACCAGGACCTGCCGTTCGAGTACCTGGTGGAGAAGCTCCAGCCGCAGCGCGACCTATCGCGCAACCCGCTGTTCCAGCTCATGTTCAACCTGCTCAACACGCCGGAGTCGGCGGTCGAGCCGGGGGACCTGAGGATCACCGGTCTCGATTTGGGAGCGGAGGTCTCGCTTTTCGATTTGCAGGTTTACGTCAGCGAGACCGGCGATGGCCTGGCGACGGTCTGGGAGTACAGCACGGACCTGTTCGACGCCGCGACGGTCGAGCGGCTGGCGGGGCACTTCCTGATCGTGCTGCAAGGTCTGGCGTCACGTCCGGGCGCGCGGGTCTCGGAGCTGCCGCTGCTGACCGCCCTCGAGCAGCGCCAGCTCCTGGTGAATTGGAACGCCACCCGCCGCGCGGCCCCGGAGCGCTGCGTTCACGAGATGATCGCGGCGCAGGCAGCGCGGACGCCCGAGGCGGTGGCGGTCGTCTGCGGCGGCGATTCGTTGACTTACGGCGAGCTCGACCGCCGGGCCAACTTCCTGGCCGATCACCTGCGGCGTCTGGGCGTAGGGCCCGAGGTCCTGGTGGGCATCGCCCTGGAGCGCTCGCTCGAGATGGTGGTGGGGCTCCTCGCCGTGCTCAAGGCGGGCGGCTCCTACCTGCCCCTCGATCCCTCCTATCCGGCGGAGCGCCTGGCGTTCATGCGGGAGGACGCCGGGGTGAAGGTCCTGCTGTCGCAGGAAACCCTGCCGGAGGCGGGTGAGAGCGCCAGGGCGCCGGAGAGCGGCGTGGGGCCCCTGAACCTGGCCTACGTGATCTACACCTCGGGCTCGACAGGGCGTCCCAAGGGGGTGCAGATCCCCCATGGCGGCCTGATGAATTTCCTGGCCTCGATGATCGAGACGCCGGGGCTGACGTCTGGCGACACCCTCCTCGCCCTCGCCTCATTGTCGTTCGACATCGCCGGCCTGGAGCTCTATCTCCCACTGCTGATGGGAGGACGGGTGGTGGTGGCGAGCCGCGAAGACGCGGCCGACGGCCAGCGCCTCCAGGCGCTGATCGCGGAGTCCGGCGCCACGGTGCTCCAGGCGACGCCCGCCACTTGGCGCCTGCTGCTGGAGTCGGGCTGGCAGGGTGGGGAGGGGCTCAAGGCGCTGTGCGGGGCCGAGGCGCTGTCGCCGGTGCTGGCAGCGGCCCTGCTGGCGCGGGTGAGCTCGCTGTGGAACGTCTACGGTCCTACCGAAACCACGGTCTGGTCGACCGTGGAGGAGATCCGTGGCGACGGGCCCATCCTCATCGGCCGGCCGATCGCCAATATCGAAGCCCACGTGGCCGACGGCTGGGGCCACCTGGTACCGGCGGGCGTGCCCGGCGAGCTGCTGCTGGGCGGCGCGGGTCTGGCTCGCGGCTACCTGGGACGGCCGGAGCTGACGGCTGAAAAGTTCGTGCCCAATCCGTTCGGCGAGCCGGGCTCGCGGCTGTACCGCACGGGCGATCTCGCCCGCTGGCGTCCGGAGGGCATTCTGGAGTGCCTGGGCCGCATCGACCACCAGGTGAAAGTGCGGGGCTTCCGCATCGAGCTCGGCGAGATCGAAGCGGCGCTCGCCCGCCACCCCGAGGTGTCGGCGGCAGTCGTGGTGGCGCGGGAAGAGGCCTCGGGAGACCGTCGGCTGGCTGCCTATGTGGTGCCGCGGCGGGCCGGAGCGGATCACTCGGCCGACCTTCGCACCTGGGTGCGGCAGAGCCTGCCCGACTACATGGTGCCCTCGGTCTGGGTGTCCCTGGCGGAGCTGCCGTTGACGCCCAGTGGCAAGGTGGACCGCAAGGCGCTGCCGGTCCCCGGGTCGAGGGAGGAGGCCAGGGAGCTCACGGCGCCGCGCACCCCCGTTGAGGAGGTGCTGATCGGGATCTGGGCGCGGGTGCTGGGCATCGCGGCCGTGGGCCTGGAGGACAGCTTCTTCGATCTGGGCGGCCATTCGCTGCTGGCCACCCAGATGGTCTCGCGAATGCGCGAGGACTTCGGGGTGGAGTTGCCGTTGCGCAGGGTATTCGAGAAGCCGACCGTCGCGGCCCTGGCGGCCGAGGTCGAGGCCCTTCAGTCGCGGGAGCGAGGTTTCGAGGCGCCACCGCTGCGGACTGCGTCGCGCGAGGGGGATCTACCCCTGTCCTTCGCCCAGGAGCGTCTCTGGTTCCTCGACCAGCTCCAGCCGGGCTCGGCTGCCTACAACGTGCCGGTCGCCGTGCGGCTGACCGGGAGGCTCGACGTCGCAGCCCTGGCTGCGACGCTCGGGGAGATCGTGCGGCGCCACGAGTCGCTGCGCACCGCCTTTGCCGTGCGCTCCGGGCGGCCCGTACAGAGGATCGCGCCCGCTGTGGATCTGCTCATCCCCGTCGTGGACCTTGGGAGCCTGAAGCCCGGCCAGAGAGAGGTCGAAGTTCGCGCGTTGACGGCAGAGGAGGCGCTGCGGCCCTTCGACCTGCGCCGGGCGCCGCTGCTGCGGGCCGTGCTGGCGCGACTGGCCGGAGACGAGCACGCGCTGTTGCTGACCCTGCACCACATCGCCTCGGACGCGTGGTCCGCCGGGGTGCTGGTGCGGGAGATGGTGGCCCTCTATCGGTCGTTCTCGCAGGGCGAGCCTTCAACGCTGCCCGCGCTGCCCGTGCAATACGCGGACTTCGCCGTCTGGCAACGCGGCTGGCTGCAAGGCGAGGCGCTGGAGACACAGCTCGCCTATTGGCGAGCCGTGCTCGCCGAGGCTCCTGTCCTTCAACTCGCGACCGACCGGCCACGGATGGCCCTTCAGGGCTACCGCGGAGCGGACGCGCCCTTCCTCCTGACCTCGCAGGTGATCGAGGGCGTGCGGGCCCTCTCTCGCCAGCAGGGGGCGACGCCGTTCATGGTCCTGCTGGCCGGCTTCGAGGCTCTGCTCCAGCGCTACACCGGGCAGAGCGATGTGATCGTGGGCTCGACCATCGCCAACCGGACGCGCAGCGAACTCGAAGGGCTGATCGGCTTCTTCATCAACACCCTGGCGCTGCGTGCGGACCTCTCTGGTGAGCCCACCTTTCTGGAGCTGCTGGTGCGGGCCCGGGAATCGGCCCTGGGCGCTTACGCTCATCAGGACCTGCCGTTCGAAAAGCTGGTGGCGGAGCTGCAGCCGGAGCGGGACCTCTCGCGCTCGCCGCTGTTCCAGGTGCTGTTCCAGCTCCAGAACGCACCCATGGACGCCGAGCCGGTGGCGCTGCCGGGCCTGGAGCTGCGGCCCATGGGAGCCGGGGGGCAGACGGCAAAGTTCGACCTCGTGCTCAACGTCCACGAAGCCGGAGCCATTTTCGCCGGGGTGTTGAAGTACAACACCGACCTGTTCGAGCCGGCGACGGCGGCACGGATCGTCCGGCACTTCGCGACGCTGCTCGCGGGCGCGATGGCGGCGCCGTCCCGGCGTCTTTCCGAGCTGCCGCTGCTCTCGCCGGAGGAGCGTCATCAGCTTGCACGGGAGTGGAACGAAGCGCCAACTGAATCCCTGGGCTCGGGCGTGTTGCACGAGCGGTTCGCCCTTCAGGCGGCCCGCTCTCCCGAGGCCACGGCCGTGGTCTGCGAGGGCGAGCGGCTGAGCTATGGCGATCTCGACCGCCGGTCCAACCGGCTCGCGCGTTACCTGATCCGTTTGGGTGTGCTGCCGGGCGACCGGGTGGGTCTGTGCCTGGAGCGATCGGTGGCGATGGCGGTGGCCATCCTGGGTGTGCTCAAGGCGGGCGCTTCCTACGTGCCGCTCGATCCGGCGTATCCGCAGGAGCGGCTGGCCTTCCTGCTGGCGGACAGCCGGCCGCCGGTGGTGCTCACCCAGGAGTCTCTGGCTGCTCTCCTGCCGGAGCCCGGAGCGGGCACGCGGGTGGTCTTCGTCGACCGCGACGCGAAGCGGATGGCTCGCGAGCGCGTTTCGGCTCCCAAGGTCCCGGTCTCGGCGGAGCACCCGGCCTACGTCATCTACACCTCGGGCTCGACCGGCCAGCCGAAGGGCGTGGTGGTGCGGCACGGCAATGCCCTGCGCCTGTTCTCGGCGACGGAGCGTTGGTTCGGCTTCGGTCCCGAAGACGTCTGGACGCTGTTTCACTCCTACGCCTTCGACTTCTCGGTGTGGGAGATCTGGGGCGCCCTGCTCCACGGCGGCCGGCTGGTGGTGGTGCCCTACTGGGTGAGCCGCTCGCCGGAGGCCTTCTATGAGCTGCTGCGCTCGGAGAGAGTCACCGTCCTGAACCAGACGCCCTCGGCGTTCCGGCAGTTGATCTGGGCCGAGGAGACGGCGCTCGCGGGAGCCGAGCCGGATCTCGCCTTGCGGTACGTGATCTTCGGCGGCGAGGCGTTGGAGCCGGCGGGCCTGGCACCCTGGTTCGAGCGGCATGGGGATGAGCGTCCACGGCTGATCAACATGTACGGCATCACCGAGACGACGGTGCACGTGACCTGGCGCGAAGTGGGCCGGGCAGACATGGGCCGGGCGGTGAGCGCCGTGGGCTGCCCGATCCCGGACCTCGGGGTCTACCTGCTCGATTCCTCGTTGCAGCCGGTGCCGGTGGGCGTGCCCGGAGAGATGCACGTGAGCGGCGCCGGTCTGGCCGAGGGCTATCTCGGTCGTCCGGAGCTGACGGCGGAGCGGTTCGTGCCCAATCCGTTCGGCGAGGCGGGCTCGCGGCTGTACAGGAGCGGCGACCTGGCGCGTCGCCTGCCAGACGGCGATCTGGAGTACCTGGGGCGGATCGATCATCAGGTGAAGATCCGCGGCTTCCGTATCGAGCTGGGGGAGATCGAGTCGGCGCTGGTGC
>DATARR010000108.1:0-57627 GCA_036264085.1 Thermoanaerobaculia bacterium
GCAAAGGTCGTTCCGTAAGGGCGGCCGGGTCGATCTCCGATCGGCCTTTGAGGTGCTTGAGCCGTATGCGGGGAAACTCGCACGTACGGTTCTTAGAGGGGCTGGGGGGCCGTAAGGCCCCCTGGCCTACTCGGCGGCCGCGGAGACCAGAGCCGCTGAAGAGGCGGCTGCCCGTCAGGCCGCGGAGGCGAGAGCCGCTGAGGAGGCGGCCGCCCGGCAGGAGGAGACCGCCGCCCGGCGGGTCGCCGAGACGCAAGTCCAGGCTCTGAAGGCAGAGTTGGATCGGCTTCGGAAGAGCTGACTTGCCGGAGCGACTCTGGTTGCACTGGATTCTAGGTTGGACCGACTTCCTTGGTTATGAAGACTGCTCGCCAATCGGTCTGCTCGCTGAGTTGTATTCCACAGAAAGATTCCGCCATGCGCCCCAGTTCTCGGAACGTAAACCGTCGATTCTCCTCGGTTACCTGACTGGCTAGTGAATCAAGGCGAGACTTGATGGCGCGGGACCGACGCGAGATTCGTTCGAACTCGCCTTGGTGATTAATACCTTCCACTGCAGCGCCAAAAGCAGGCAAGACGATCGCACAGATTGTCAAGAACATCTCCGCGTGTTGGCCAAAGATTGACTCAACTACCTCTTTGGGAAAAATGTGAAGGATACAAGCGCCGGCGGTGGCCGCGAACAGGATGAACGTTAGAAGGTGTAGTTCATGATGGAGATGATGATGCTTCTCGGCGTTTTCTTTATGGTATTCTACTTGCTGTTTGATAGATGCTTTGAGAACTTCTCGGCAGACCCCCAGGTACTGGTCGTCAACTTTCGCTTTTATGAGTCCGGCTTCACGAAGAATGGCGCGGAAGTACCAGTTGAACCAAGTTGGTCCCGGATCGGCTTCACCCAGATACGCAGGAGCTTCGAAAGCAGGAGTCACCCGCGCAAAGGGCGCCAGGAACTTCATTTGGCGAAATCCTTCCGCGAGGAGCCGATAGTCGATCCAGCGGTCATGCCAATACCGATATCGATTCAGCAAGACGAGAGCTAGGATGCCAGCAATCAACGCGAGTTCGACCTTGAACCACCCATGCAATCCGTGCTCACGCGATCCGAGGAATGCTGAGAAGACAGCGAAAGCTCCAAGCAGATAGGTGGAGACAAAAGAGCTACGATAGCGATCCGCGTAGATATCAGCGAGCACGTCCGCCCAATCAAATGGAAGTCTAAAACTCTGCTCAATCTGTTGTCCAACTGAGTTGTTGAGGTCAGTCCAAATTTTTTTCCATTCCGCAGAAGTTCCCTCTCTGAAATTCGCTACAGTGAATCCCGGAAATTTCCATTTCCAATAAAAGGCTTTGCAGAACAGCCGGAAGATGAAGCAGAATCTGTTTCGGGGTTGCTTCTCTTTGCGAAATCTATCAAGGGCTTCCAATTCCTTCTCGGAGGGAAGGGAGATAATGTTTCTGAGGCGGTCCCAGACCAGATGGAATGCCTCTGACTCAGTTGCCTTTCCCGTTTCCGAAACCTGCTTGAGAAGGCAGGGCTTGGGGTTTTTTGGTTTAACCCAGATCACTGGGATTTTGCGGACCAAAGCTTCGCGTGCGACTTGTCCCGTTCCCCCGGGTCCAGGTGGTTCACCGTCCCAGATGGCAATGAGAACATCGGCCTGACGGAGGACTACTCGGCCAACCGCCTCATACGCCTCGTTGTCGGCGGTCTTGTCAGCGCTGCGTTTTCCGTCTAACTCGAATACCGCATCTCCAGCATATTGACGGAGCTCGCAGAATTCCTCCAAAGATCCTGAAGTGTCCTTGAAGTCGTTCTTGTAATCGTCCTCGGGAAAGGGGAATGGACATTCGAGAACAAAGCCTAGCCCGAACGCTTCCCTAGCCGCGATGCGGTCAGAACCCTCGGCGAGCGGAGAGATCAGGCGAAAGATTGGGCCACGGCCGGCATAAGCGTCTGCATTCAGGGCAAACATCCTATCCACTTCCGCTTGAATTGTACGAAGAACGTTATTTACAATCTCAGACAACTTCGCGACGTCAGCTTGGAGCTCGTGTAGGGCCTCGCGGCGGTGGCCCGTAATGCCTACGCGAATGACCAGATGAGGTTTGGGAGGCCCTGAGGTCGTGAATGGGCCTGTCTTAACAGTTGTGTCAGCACCCGCCAACGAGCTGGCTGAGATCTGCTCGGTCATGGCTTATCCTCACGTCATCGAAGGGGTCGTTCGCGTCCTAGAAGCTCAATTGCATCAGAAATCGAGTGAGAGATCGAGGGCTCGACTGGCTTCAGGGCGTCACGGAGCCCCTCCAAGACCTCGATCGTGCTGTCGAAGTGCTTTGCCAGCGCCCCCTTCTCCTTGAATCGTCTATAAGCCTCCCAAGCCCGCTCAGAGTTTCCGGCCAGCAGGGCCAGAGCGCCAACGTCGCACCAAGCCCACCACTGCTCGCGCCTCTTCTCTTCCACCTGTTTATCGACTGTTTCAGCGGCTTCCAAGATCTCTTGTTGTAGGGCAAAAATGTTGCTGCCATTGGCAAGGATCTGGACGACGATCGAGTTGGTCAGATTGTAGGAGTCGACGACACCGTAAGCTGGATCCTGTTCATAATCGCGGCCAGCCTTGTACATGGCGAATGACCTAGTAAGATCTCCTCGACGCCGGTAGACTCCTCCGGCCATGCCGTGACAGTCAGCGAGCTCGCTGCCGAGTTTCTGACGGAGTAGAACCTTGGTCTCCTCTTTGGGAGGGCCGAACTGCTCGACTACAGCCAGTTCTTGCTTGAGGATTTCAATCGCCTCTTCAAGATCGTCTAGCGCATCATCAAAATCTCCGAAGTCACGATTGGTCTTCGCGCTATCCTTGAGGTCTTGAACCCTATCCAGGACGTCATCCATCTTCCCGCCTCCTTGGTTTCCTCAGAGGCTTCACTTTTTCGCGGATCGCCTGCGCCAATTCTTTATCGACGGTTCTTGGAGAACCTAGGAGAGTGCTTGCGAGGATGTTTCCAAGGGTCTCGTATGTCTTAGCCAATTCCGAATCACTCTTGATCTCGTCCAGGCCGTAGCGTTGATCGAGATAATACCAGGCAGCCAAGCGCCTCTCGATCGCTCCTTCTGCTGCCTTCTCGACCAGTAGAGCGTTCCCAGGATAGAGCACAGGAGATTTGCCTTTGGACTCTCGCTCACTCAGCAGGTCGGCGGATTCTATCAACTCTTTATAGACTGGTTTTGCGCTGACCTCGACTCTCCAGTCGATAGATTGGGTAATTGCAGTATAGGTAAAGTCGGGGGGTAAGTCACCCAATATCGGAATATCGCCACTCCGGCTGCTGACTAGTGTCTTGTGGTAGTCTACCATTTTCCTGAAATCATCCATGTCTAGCGTCGCCCTGTCGTGTGGAGAAGGTGCTCGATAGAGAATGGGGGCAAAGCGGTCCAATAAATGGGCACGCTGACGGACAGTGTTCTTAAGACGAACCTCCTCCAGAGATTCGTTTTCCGCTGATCTCGAGGCAGTGTCTTGGTGTTCTAGGATACAAACTGCACCGATTTCGCTTACGGCCAGGCGGACGCCTAGTTCGAAGAAAACATTGGCCTGCCAACCTGTCCAGTCAACTATGCACATCGAGGTCAGCCGAATCGCCTCATACAGTGATTGGGATACCAAGCGTGGAGACTTCATGTCCAGAGTGCGGATGATCTCTGGCGTCTTGTCGGTTCCACTGATATAACGAATGTACGCGGGCAGGCTAATCTGAAGATAGCGAGTCCAGTTGTTGCGTTGATATTCTTGCTTAAAGGGACAGAGGACTAACACCTGCTCGGTGTAATCCTTGGGGGTCCTGCTGGCTAGATCGAGCGGCAGCCTGCGAATAGCTTCAAAGGCTGGCAAGTCAAGATAATCAGGAAACTTGAAAAGCTGTTCGAGCCCCGCCCTCAATTTCTCACCAATGAGCTCGATGGGATTATACTTTCGCTCAAATTGTTTCTCCGAATGGGAGAGGATGTTGACCTCCCGGAGATTAAAGGGATACTCGATCGGACTCCCGGTCACGTATTCTCCACCTGCGCTGCAAAGAGTAACTCCTCGGCGGACCACCGAACGAACTCCGAGCATCAGCATGACGGCTGGCTCGTAGCTGGTAACGTCGAAGACGGCAATCTCAGCGCAGCAGGAAGCCAAGATGGCGTTTCCATATCTTTCTGGAGATTGCATGACCTCGGAAGCGTTGATGACATAAGGATTGTCCAAGAGGCGGCTCTTTGTGATTTTCTCGATCTCCGATTTGTAGTGCTTCAGGGTGGTGCTCACGATTTGAGCCAGCCCGCTCGATCGCTCTTCCGTCTCGGAGATCACGACATAGCACTGGATTGCACTTTCAGTCGGGACGAACCACTGGAAGACGTCTCTCGGCTGGGCCGCCTCAGTTAGAGTCGGGTTGGGGAAGAATGGCACATCAGCCACGTCTCCCTCCCGTTGGTCTGGAGAATGGATCTCGGGTCTGGGAGCACCTTCTGGATAACGTTCCTTCAGGTAGCCCCATGCCAAGTTGGCGACGGTACGTAGTGTGAGAGAGCCGCCCATACGAAAACTTCCAGTGCGGAAGACATGGATCAAAGCTTCAGAAAACATCGTGTATTGGCCGTCGGGGGCCAGATAAGAGGCCTTTGTGTGAGGAGAAGAGCAGAGTAGGGTTGTCCCGGGGCCTGGCAATGCCGAGGGTTTAGTGGCCTGGCCAGCCGCTCCAAAAACGTCAATGAGCTGACGAGTTGCCACTTCCTCGGGCCCTTCAGCCTGGAATGCGTGGTAGGCGGATGCTGCGAAGCAACAATCGAGAATTACTATACGCCGTAACCGCCGGGCGTTCTCTTTGATCGTGTGGGCTAGGGACTTGACTTGAAGGCTCGACGCCCTTGAGTTCGTCTCTCGGGAACTACGTATAGCTAGATAAAATTCGTCGTCTGGTCGAGTGAAGCCGCCGTGGCCTATAAAGTAGATGATAAGATCTTTCGCGGAATCCTCATTTTCCTTGAGCGAGGAAACTCGTTTTGTGAGAAAGTCTTCAATGCGGAGATCTAGTGCGTCTGGGCTGTCAGCAGTGTCGAAGAGGTCTAGGAAATTGTCCGCGGAAACTCCAAGAGAGCCCATCAAATAGTTTCGGATTTCGCGGGCCGAGTTGGCGAAGGCTTCTGATGCCTGAAAAGAAGCTTTTGGCCACTCGCTTGCACCCAGCAAGATGCCGAGAGTAGTCTGTGGACTGGGCGTTCCGAGATCCGACACGGGCTTCGGGTCTCCCTCTACAACCGGGTACGCAGGCGGTCAGCGAGCAGCGCCGCATCTTTGCTGGTGAGACCACGGGCGATGATCTCTCCTTTAGGAGTCTTGACCGTGAGGCTGGCGATATTACGGCGCTCAAGCCAGGCTCTGACACCCTTAGCTACAGCGACAACCGCCGGCGCGCCTAATATTAGGATGAGCGTGCTGCCGAAGTCTTGAGAGTTGGGGTCCGCG
This sequence comes from Thermoanaerobaculia bacterium, assembly GCA_036264085.1. Lineage (GTDB taxonomy): Bacteria > Acidobacteriota > Thermoanaerobaculia > Multivoradales > UBA5704 > DATARR01. Next base: position 5,511 of record DATARR010000108.1, read on the forward strand.
GCCCGCTGCTGGATGCGCAATTCTGGCACTGAATCCAGTAGCTCGTCGCGGAGCTCATTGGCGTAGCGGTTAGCATCAGCTTGGGAGACACCTTCGAATTCAATGATGAAAGCCTGTTCAGCCACTCTGGTACCTCCTTGGCTCGATCTCTGAAGACATGGCGGGCGGATCGCGAGCTGATTATAAACCACTTCCCCTTCGGAGGGCATCTTCCATCTGATTACCCCTCTCTACCAGTCTGGTACGGGGTTGAGGATCTTCCCTAGAGGCTGGATACCAAGACGAGCCTATCTGCGCCAGGGGCCCCCCGGCCCAATCCTTGCACCACCCCACCTCCCAGGGACCGGAGCCGGGCCCCAGTCTTGGCGCGCCCTGCCCGGCCCCAAGGAGGATCGTTCCATGGCTGAGATCCGAGTCGAGAGGAAGAAAGGCATTCCCGTCTGGGTGATCCTGGTCGCCCTGATCGTCCTCGCGGTCATCGTCTGGGCCATCTCGTCGCTGCGCAACCGCGGACACCAGCAGGAGATCGACCATACGGCGCTGGCCACGCCGGCGCAGGTCCTCGTCCTTGAAGCCCAGCAGATGATCCTCGTGCCCGGCGCGCGGTGCGCCTGAGAGTTCTTCATGGTGTCCCCAATGTAGAGATTGCCTCGTGGGGAATCCCTCGCCGGCACGACCGCGGTTGGAATGACTCCGACCGCGGTCGGAACGACTCCGACGCCCGCTTTGACCGCTCAAGGCACGGCCGGATCGATCACTACCTCGCGGTCGGCCGTCAGCTCGATGGGTTGGTCCTGCATCTGCTTTCCGCGCTGATCTTGAATCCGCAGCCGGTAAGTTCCTGCCTGGAGGCGCTCGAAGCGGACGACGCCGTCCTGGCTGGAAACGCCGCCTTGGCCGAACGCATTCTTGATGAGCGCACTGCCGTCGGCATTCAGGAGAGCGGCCAAGAAAGACTCGTTTGGATGCGCGGAGCGGACCGTGAGGGTGAGGTCCCCCATGCGGAAGTCGAGGTCAAGCGTAGCCTCGGTCGTACCGGAGGGAATGTGGACCTTCCCGGTGGCCAGTCTTTCTGGAGATCCATAGAGTAGAGTTCCCGATGTGTAGCCCGCGATGATCGTCCAGTCTCCGGGCCAGAGTCCTGTCTGGCGGTAGTGGCCTTCATCGTCGGACGTACAGGGGCCAGGTCTGTAGCTCGGAGGCCCTACGGCTTGAAAATGGACGGTCTCGCCTGGCTCCAGTCCCAGAAGCCGGCCGGTGAGGACGATGTTCGGCCCTAGTTGGATCTCGACGTCTTCGACCGGCGCTCCCTCGACCACGATCGGCCGCTCCGCTTCCCGGCTGGAGTAGCCCTCCGCCGAGACAGAAAGGGTGTAGGTCCCATCGGTCACGCCGACCGCGAACGAGCCATCCGCCAGAGTTTGGGCCTGAAAGTGTGCGTAGGTATTTCCGCTGAACCAGAGGCTTGCCCCCTCGATCGGCTCTCCTCCCGGTCCGGTGACCCGCCCCCGTACTTCGGCGACGGGAGGGAACTGGAGGTCGTGCACCACCTCCGTCAGCCCGGCGGGTGGGGTGAGCTCGACCGAGGCGTAGCGGTCTCCGGCCTGGGCGTACAAATCCCACTTTCCTGGTGGAAGGTGGGGGACCTCGAACCGGCCCTCGGAATCGATGGCGCCTTGGATTTCGCGCAGAGAGCCGGCCACTACGCGGACCAAAATCTTGCTCACGGCCGCGGGATCGATGCCGAGGACACGCCCGGTCAGGGTCAGCCCGTAGCTGAGCCGGATCTCCACGCCGTCGATCGACCGATTCTCCACCGTGATGTCGCCGGTCTCTGTGGGGGCGAACCCATCCTTCTCGGCCACCAGCTCATGGGCTCCCTTGTCCCCAGGCAGCAGGAACGAGCCGTCGGCCAGGGTCGAGGTCGATTGACATTGACACCGATCTTTGGTGACGAGCGCCCCCGCGACCGGCGCGCCGTCCGGTCCGATCACCCGGCCGCGGATCTCGAGATGCGAAACGGGATGCAGGACGAGATCGAGCCGTGTCCCCTCCGGGCGAATCTGGACCTTCCGCTCTTCCGTGGCGAAATCGTCATGCCTCACGTCGACAGACCTCTCCCCAGGCTCAACCCCTTCCAGAAGGAAGTCTCCGCCGTCGTCGCTGGCGGCCGCGACGGAGCTCCTGCCTCCTGAGAGGCGGATCGCTGCACCCACGACAGGTTGGCCTTCCGGGTCGGCGACGTGACCGTTCACTGTCACCCCGGCCTCCATCCGGACCTGCAATCCATCCAATCCCTCGGCGGGGACGTGGAGCCGCTCGAGGCGCGTGCTGAGATGCCCCGCGCCGCTGGCGGCCACTTCGTAATGCCCGGCCCCTCCCAACTCCACGATGAAGTCCCCCTTGGCGTCGGTGAGAGCCGAGCTGAAGAAGGAGGAGGGGCACGGCGGGTCCGGCATGATGAGGTCGCCTCTTTCCTGGCCGGTGGGCCAGGCGGAGACGGTCGCGCCGGGAAGAGGCTCGCCGTCGGCGCCCACGACGTGTCCGGCGAGATGCACGGTAGGCGTGAGCACGATCCGCGGCTCCGTGGATGCCGGCCTCTTCACCGGAAATTCAGCCGGCGAGTAGCCCTTGCGGCAGGCCCGCAGCCTTTCATGGTCTCCCACCGCCCGCTCGCGCAACTCGAAGCGGCCGTCCGGACCGCTGACGGTGGCGGGACCCGCCTGGTGGGTGGCCTGGGTGATCTCGGCATAATCTTCGGGCACCACCCAGATCTCCACGCTCTCCACCGGGCGGTCTCCGGGATCGACGATCCACCCCGCGATCCGCGCCCGGCTCTCCAGCGTGAAGGTCCCGAGGTCCAGCGGTCCCTTTCCTCCCGGCACCGAGATCATCTTTTTCGGCAGCGGGGCCAGCTCCGGGCCTTCGATGCGCAGCTCGAAGAGACCCGCGGGCAGGTCGGGAATCCGGAACCGGCCGTCGGGATCGGTCGCCGCGCGGAAGGGCCCCAGCTCAGGCCGGGCCCTTGAGGCCCACTTGGACTTGGCAGTGGTCAGCCTCACCGCCGCTCCCGAGATCGGCCGCTGGCGCGGGTCCACGACCAGGCCGGAAGCCGTCCGGCCTCGTCTCAAGGTCAGACGGATCGCGGCCTGGGTCTGCGTGGGGAGCGGCACCGTCGCCAGGAGAGTTGCGGGCGCGAAGCCCGATCGGCTCGCCGTCAACGTGTAGGAGCCGCCTGCCTGAAGCCCGCGGATCCGGAACGATCCGGCCGGCGACGTGCTGACGCGCCGCCATTGCTGAGGAGAGGCCTCCGGGTCGACCAGGACGACCTCGGCGCCGCCCACCGGCCTGGCGGCTTCGTCCACCACCACGCCCGTGATCGCCGGGACCGGGGCGGGGGCGAGGGTCAGATCGGCGATCCTCGGGAGGCCGGCGGAAGATCCGAGGGGAGGACCGACCTGGAGAAAGTTGGCCGCGTAGTCGGCGGCCACGGCCTGGAGCCACCAGTGGCTCTCGGGGACCCTGCCGGAGAGCTTGTAGGTTCCTGCGGCATCGGTCCAAGTGGCGAAGCCCGGATCGTCGGACGCCCAGACGAGCGCGCCGGCGATGGGGCGCCGGCTGGAGGCGTCGACGATCCGGCCGGCCACGGGTGCCGCGGGCGTCAAGATCACCCGGATGAGGGTCGTCTCCGCCGGTCGATGGGCTTCGTCGATGCGGGGGAACACCTGCCGCCCGTCGGCGAGGTCTATCCTGAGGTCCCAGAGCCCGGTTGCCGGCGCTGTCAGGGCCAGGGGCTGGGGCAGCTTGCCGTCGAAGCGCCCGAGGAGGAGAGAGGTCCTGGAATCACGGAACAGCGCCTCCGGAGCGGCGCGGTCGTCCGCCTCGCGGGCGATGAGGAACCGTTGTTCCCCTCTCTGCAACAGCAGGATGGCATCTCCCTTGTCCGCGACGACGTCGCCCTGCGCCGGAAAGGCTGGACCCGCGGCCCACAGGCGCAGAGGCTCGCCGGCGGCGCGCGAGAGGCGAAGACCACCATCCGGACCGCTCACCGCCTGCCGCGCGGAGGGCTGCCACCACGCCCCCCACAACGCCGCCTTCTCGGTCTGACCGAGCACGCGGACACCGGGGATGGGCTTGCCATACGACTCCACGACACGCACCCGCAGACCGCGGTCCGGTCGCAGCGTGACCGCCGGGAGGCTCCTCTCCTCCTCCTCGAAGACCGAGAAGACGGGGGTCTCCATGGGGACGTAGCCGTTCGCCCTGGCGACCAGCCGCCAGAGGCCGGCCCGGGGAGCGCTCAGCCGGAAACGGCCCAGGACGCTGGTGACGTCCTGCGCGACCGGCGCCGGCTCCTCGCCAGCGAGCTCCAGCATCCCCGCCTCATATCGGGAAAGGGCCGGCCGCAGCTCTACCCGCACCCCCGGGAGGCTCGTGCCGCCGACGCCGAGGACCTCGCCCTCGACGGGGATCTCGGCAGCCCGGGCCGCGGTGCACGGCGACGCGAGCAGAGCGATACCCAGCAGGAATCGAAGGAGAAGCCGGAGCATATTGGAGGTTTAAGCAAGGATGATTCCAGGGGATTCCGGAGATAAACCCTGGGGAGGACCAGGGGCTCTGGTCCAAGGAGGTGGATACCGGTGTTCAATTTTGTGGACGCGGGGACCTACGCCTTCCCCTCGAACAGCGCCTCCGTCGGCAGCGTCTCCGGCCCCTTCTCCGTGCACACCGCGTAGTGGGAGGCGTACATCGACACGCCGGCGTACTCTCCTCTCTTGTTCAAGATGTAGAAATTCAGGTCGAAGGCCGGCCGGCCGCGGTCGTTGAGCAGGCGCTTCTCGACGGTGTTGGCGACGACGCGCTTGAGCGCCTCCATGCCGGCGTCCTTGGGGTGGGCGCCGCGGCGCATGGCCTCGACGATGAGGAAGGAGGAGAGGTTGTAGAGGTTGGCCTCGCCCCGGCCGGTGGAGCCCGCGGCGCCGATCTCGCCGTCGACGTACAGGCCGGCGCCGAGGATCGGCGAATCGCCCACGCGGCCCGGGATCTTCCAGGAGAGGCCGCTGGTCGTCGTCACGCCGCAGATCTCCCCCTTGGCGTTGACGCCGTCGCAGTTGATGGTGCCCCAGAGGTGCTCCTGGCGGATGAGCCCCTCGCGGACCATCTGCAGCGCCGCCTCGAAGCCCGCGGCCGAGCGCTGCCGCGGATCGAGGTAGTGGCTCGGATCGATCCGGCGCTTCCAGTCGAGCCAGAGGCGGCGGGACTTCTCGGTGTTGAGGTCGTCCTCGATCTTGAACCCCAGATTGCGGGCGAACTCCTGCGCGCCCCTGCCCACCAGCAGGTGATGGTCCGTCTGCTCCAGGACCGCCTTGGCGACGAGCGACGGCGTGCGCACCCCTTCGAGCGCCGCCACCCCGCCGGCCTGGCGCCGCGGCCCGTGCATGCAGGACGAGTCGAGCTGCACGACCCCTTCGGCGTTCGGCAGGCCGCCATACCCGACGCTGTCCTCTTGCGGGTCGAGCTCGAGGATGTTGACGCCGGCGACCACGGCTTCCAGGACGTCGGACCCCTGGGTGATCATCGTGAAGGCCTTCTGGACGCCGGTCACGTCGCCGCCGTTCTTGAAGACGTTGCCGTTGGCCGAGGAGATGACGGCCGGCCGGGCGCTCTTCGGGGCGATCACGCCCGGAGCCTGTCCGAGCAACGCCTGCGGGACCGCCGCCGTCAGTCCGGCTGCGGCACCCGCGCGGATGAAGTCGCGACGGTTCAGTTTCTCGATCATCGTCCGGCCTCCTGTGGACGTTGCGTGTCCAGGGCATTCTAGACGAATGCGGCGCACCGGTGCACGCTGGAGCCGCCGTGCCGTGGTAGTCTGCCTCACCCGTGACAACTTGAAACGCTACGGGGACGCGCAGCGTGACGGCTCTTCGGCACCTTCTTCCAATCCTCCTGTTGGCCACGACGGTCACCTTCGTGGCGTCCCGCCTCAGCTCGCCCGGGCTTGGCGAGCCGCGTCACTTCCGGGTCGGGGCGGCTCCGGCGAGCGTCGTCATCGCGGACGTCAACCGCGACGGGAAACCCGACCTCGTCGTCGCCAACAGCGGGAGCAGTGACGTGACGGTGCTTCTCGGCGACGGCAAGGGCGGCTTTGCGCCAGCGGCGGGCTCGCCTTTTCCCGCGGGGAAGAACCCGAACGACATCGCGGTGGGTGACTTCGACGGCAACGGAATGCTCGACCTCGCTCTGCCGAACCACGACACGCACGGCGTCACCGTGCTCCTCGGCGACGGGAAGGGCGCTTTCCATCCAGCCGCCAGCTCGCCCGTCAGGGTCGCGAGCCGGCCGCACCCGCACGGTGTCGCCGCGGGCGACTTCAACGGCGACCGCAGACTCGATCTCGCGGTCGAGAGTTGGGGCGACAACGCGGTCGAGGTCCTCTTCGGCAACGGCAAGGGCGGCTTCGCGTCGCCCGGCCGGACGTTCCCGGTCGGGCGGATGCCGTACCAGCGGCTCCGGAGCGCCGACGTCAATCGCGATGGCAAGCCGGACCTCCTGACCACCAACTTCGAGGGGAACAGCCTGAGCGTCCTCCTGGGAGACGGCAAAGGCGGCTTCGCCAACGCGCCGGGCTCTCCGTTCCCCGCGGGACGCTCCCCGTTCTGCCAGGTGATCGCGGACGTGAACGGGGACGGCAAGCTCGACGTCGTGGTCGGCGGCTTCTCCGGCCAACCCGACGACCCCTCCGCGGATGGTATCAGCGTTCTCCTGGGCGATGGAGCGGGAGCTTTCCGGCTGCTCGCGGGTTCGCCCTTCGCGGCAGGGCGCACGCCTGTGGCCGTCGCGGTAGGCGACTTGAACGGCGACGGGGTGCCGGAGATCGCGGTGGCGAACATGGCCGGAGATACCGTCACCGTCCTCGCGCGCGGGCCGAACGGGGGCTACCGGACGACCGCGACGATCCCCGCGAGTGGGCCGGAGGCGGTCGCCATCGGCGATCTGAATCACGATGGCAAGGGAGACCTCGTCATCGCCGCGCTGAAGGGCAATGAAGTGCTCGTGGTCCTGGGCAGGTGAGGATCAGCCCGAGGCTGCCGCGCTCCCCACGGGAGCGCGGCAGCGGGCGGTCGTACGGCCTCAGGCGGGAACGGCTTCGGGCGAGGAGAGCGCCACTTCCGGGGTGGGAGCGGCGATTTCGCTCACGGCTTCAGCCGTGGGGACCCGGGGAGCGGCAAGGCTGGTGATCATTAGGATGCCGTTCTCCTTGAGCGATTCCAGGAATTCGGGAGCCAACCCGAGTGCCGGGAGATCCCGCACCAGGCACGGTGCCGAGCTCAGGGCCGAGAGCGCGGCGCCCGCTTCCAGGGGGAGGAACGCATGCTTCATCGTCACGATGTCCACCGCCAGGATGCTCTCCACGCCGTCGTGGAGGACCCTGCGGGCGGCCGTGTAGGGCGACAGGCAGAGCGCGCTGGCCTGGTGGATGTCGTTGGTGTAGAAGCCCGGCCGGACCTTGGGCTCCATCCGGCTGGGATATGAGATGTGCCGGGCTTCGAGCTGCTGCAGGAAGGCTTCGTGCTGGTCGCGGTTGAAGAAGGCCTCGGCATGGCCGTCCGAATCCGCGAGATTGAGCGTCAGGAAATCCAGCGTGCCCTCGTACTCGGCCTTCTCCTCATCGGTCAGGATGAAGCCATGGGCCAAGGCCGATTCGCTCTTCGCACGCCCGAGATGGATCCCTTTTCCGATCTCCTTCATCTCCAGGTTGGCCACCGACCAGGACTCTCCGTCCGCGTAAAGGAATACGTCCGGCGAGTTGGAGCGCTTTTGCGACGCGGTGACGGAGCGGGCGATCTGAAACTCGCCCAGCCGTTCCATGCCCTGGTTCGGGCCGGTGACGTGGCAGAAGACGTCGTTCGTCAGGTCGCGGAATTGCGGCGCGATGTCCAGATAGCGCTCGTCCCACTTGTGCGGCACCAGGCCGGCTTCCGAGAGGTCGGCGAAAAGCGGCTGTCCGGGCGAGATGATGAACGGCTCGACGTTGACGCGGAAGGTCTCCGGATACTCCCGCCGGATCTCGCTGAGGACCAGGGCGGTCTTGAGGAAGCGCTCCCGCGTGTCGCCGGGAAAACCGGGGATGAAGCCGGCGACGACGTGGCGGATCCCCACGCCGAGGAAAGCTTTCAGGGCTTTGATGTTGTCCGCCTCGGTCCGCCGCTTGTTCATCAGCTTGAGGGTCTCGTCCGAGAGCGACTCGACGCCGATGAAGACGAAGTCGCAGCCGGCCCTTTTCAGCAGGCTGGCGGTCTCCATGTCCATCTGGGCGCGCATGAACCCGCCCCATTTGACGTTGAGCTTGCGCCGGATGACCTCTTCCGCGAACTCTCGGAGCGGATCCAGCTTGGCGTTCAAAAGGGAATCCATGAACCAGATCCGCTCGGCGTTGTAGCGGCTTGAAATCTCTTCGAAACCGTCGGCGACGTGCTGCGTATTGCCCTGCCGCATCCGTTTCCAGAAGACCCACTCACTGCAGAAGGTGCATTTGTCGGTGCAGCCGCGAGAGAGCTCGTAGGTCACCGTCCGCAGCCGGTGTTCTTTCGACCAGTAGGAGGGGAGCGACATCTGATCGAAAGCCGGCACGGGCAGGTTGTTGAGCCGGAGCAGGGGGCGCTCCGAGGTCTGGAACTCGCCGGTCGAGGAGACGAGGCGCATGGTGCCCGGGATGGCCTGAGCGGGGACGCTGCGCTCTTCGCGGAAGGCCTCGTAAAGCCGCAGCAGGGTCTCCTCGCCTTCTCCCAGCGCGACGAAATCGGCGAGGCCGGCGCGCAGCGCGAGCTTGGCGGAGGTCTTGCTTTCGGTCGTCTGCGGTCCGCCGAAAACGATCAGTGGCGGCTTGCGGCGCCGCTTCAGGTGGGCCGCGGCCATGAGCGTGGCCAGGAAATTGGAGCTCCAGACGGTGAACCCGATGAAGTCGATGGGACCGAGCTGCGCGAAGAACGACTCGATGAAGCGATTCATCGACAGCAGGTAGCTGTAGAGGGTGTGGGGGTTGATGCCGCGCTCGAGGCAGTACAGCTCGAACCGCTCGTCCATCTCCGGCGCGAGCTCCCGCGACTGGGTGAAGTTGTCCAGGAGCTTCAGGACCAGGGGCAGGTCCGGAACGTCGAGGACATAGGTCTCTCCGAACACGCCGCAAGGGTTGTAGGTGGGGGCATAGGCGTTGGGGACCCAGAGCCGCAGGTCCAGGAAGTCGAAATCGTTACAACCTTGTGACCTCAGATACCCGAGCAGCGCCGCGGGCCCGAGGGGGGGAGCCCCCTTGGACAGGTAAGGCGGCACGATGCACAGGAGGTTTGGCTTCAGGGAGAGCTGTGGTTGCGGCATAAGTAGCGACCTCCGGACTCGTAGACGTGTATTTTCCGGTAATGGAGTCGTTGTCAAGGCTCTGCAAGGGCGTGCTGCACCATCGTCCCTACCCGGAAGGGGCGCGGAAACCTTTACCCTGAAGGGTGCGCCCAGAGATCCAAGGAGGGACAAGGGAGGGCAGAGATCAGAAACGGTCCAAGTGGTTAGATAAGTAGAGCTTGAAGGCTTGCCGCCTCGGGTCGTGGCAGCCGCGCGCCGGAGCGGCTGGCGCCCATTCCGTGCACGCAAATTGCAACTTTCCCTGCGCGCTGCAATCACGACCGGGTGCGCGGGAGAGAGCTGATGAAGATCCATCCAGGAGCGCCGTTTCCCCTGGGCGCGACGTATGGTGGCGCCGGGACCAACTTTTCCCTCTTCTCGGAGGTGGCGCAGCGGGTCGAGCTCTGCCTCTTCGACGGCCAGGGGCAGGAGACGCGGATCGAGCTGCCCGAGGTCACCGCCTTCTGCTGGCACGGCTATCTGCCCAACGTCGTGCCCGGCCAGCGCTACGGCTATCGCGTCCACGGGCCGTGGAGCCCGGCCGAGGGGCACCGCTGCAACCCGGCCAAGCTCCTCCTCGACCCCTATGCCAAGGCGATCGACGGCCAGGTGCAGTGGCACGAGGCCATGTTCCCCTACCACTTCGACGATCCGGAGGGCTCGCGCAACGACCTGGACAGCGCTCCCTACAGCCCCAGGTGCGTGATCGTCAACCCGTTCTTCGATTGGGGGAACGACCGGCCTCCCGGCCGCCCGGCCCACGAGTCGGTGATCTACGAGGTCCACGTCAAGGGGTTCACCCGGCGCCATCCGGCCGTCCCCGAGGAGGCGCGAGGCAGCTACTCGGCGCTCGTCGATCCGGCGGCCCTCGCCCACCTCAAGCGGCTGGGGGTGACGGCAGTGGAGCTCCTCCCCGTCCACCAGTTCGTCCACGACAAGAACCTGCTGGATCGCGGTCTGCGCAACTACTGGGGCTACAACTCCATCGCCTACCTCGCGACGCACAACGAGTACGCGGCGGCGGGGGGCGCCACGGGCCAGCAGGTCCAGGAATTCAAGCACATGGTCAAGACTCTCCATCAGGAGGGGATCGAGGTCATCCTCGACGTCGTCTACAACCACACGGCCGAGGGCAACCACCTGGGGCCCGTCCTCTCGATGAAGGGGATCGACAACGCGGCCTACTATCGCCTGGTGCCCGGCGACCGCCGCTACTACATGGACTACACGGGCACCGGCAACAGCCTCAACATGCGCCATCCCCACGTGCTGCAGCTCGTCATGGACTCGCTGCGCTACTGGGTGCTCGACATGCACGTGGACGGCTTCCGTTTCGACCTCGCCTCCACCCTGGCCCGCGAGCTCCATGACGTGGACCGCCTGTCGGCCTTCTTCGACATCATCCAGCAGGACCCGGTGATCAGCCAGGTCAAGCTCATCGCCGAGCCCTGGGACGTGGGGGAGGGAGGATATCAGGTCGGCAACTTCCCGCCCCTCTGGTCCGAGTGGAACGGCAAGTATCGCGACACGGTCCGCGACTACTGGCGGGGCGAGCCCCGGACCCTGGGCGACTTCGCCTATCGCTTCACCGGCAGCCCCGACCTCTACGCCACCACCGGCCGGCGGCCTTCAGCCAGTGTCAACTTCATCACTGCCCATGACGGCTTCACCCTGCGCGACCTCGTCTCCTACAACGAGAAGCACAACGAGGCCAACGGCGAGGACAACCGCGACGGCGAGAATCACAACCGCTCCTGGAACTGCGGCGCCGAGGGGCCCACCGACGATCCGCAGATCAACAACCTGCGGTTCCGCCAGGAGCGCAACTTCCTGGCCACCCTCTTCCTCTCGCAGGGAATCCCCATGCTGCTCGGGGGAGACGAGATGGGGCGCACTCAAGGGGGGAACAACAACGCCTACTGTCAGGACGACGAGATCTCCTGGTTCGACTGGGAGTCGGCGGACGAGCACCTGATCGCCTTCACCTCCCGCCTCATCGCCTTCCGGCGCGAGCACCCGGTCTTCCACCGGCGTGGCTGGTTCCTGGGCAAAGCCATTCGCGGCGAAGGCGTGCGCGACGTCGGCTGGTTCCGCCCGGACGGCGAGCTGATGACGGACGAGGACTGGCAGAGCGGCTTCGCCCGGTCGCTCGGCGTGTTCCTGAACGGCGACGCCATCCCCGGCCTCGACCCCCGCGGCGAGCGGGTGGTGGACGATACCTTCTACGTCCTCTTCAACGCGCACCACGAGCCCCTCGCCTTCCGCCTCCCCGCCCGTCCCGACTGGGGTGAGCGCTGGCAGCAGGTCTTCGACACGGCCCAGGATGGCGTGCACGAAACGGAGGAGACCTTCGCGCTTGGCGGTGAAGTGAAAGTCGAAGGGCGGGCGGTGGTGGTGCTGAGGCGGCAATAGGCGGCCGTCGATTCGTTCACCGGGCTGGCGCAGGTCGACCGCGCCAGCCCGCAACGACCGTACTTCCATTTTTTTTCAGTTGGTCAGGCAGCAGCCGCTCAGTTGCAGCGTCGCCGACGTTACACTGGTGTCGTCCTCCACATAGAAGGTCAGCATGCCGGTCGAATTGAGGATGCCCAGAGCAGTGGGGTTCAGGGTCCAGGTCTTGGTGGCCGTCTGGCCCGCTGGGAACGGATGGGGGATGCCGGTGCCATTGTAAACCCTTTCATTGTAGGGCTGCACCACCTGCCCTGCGTGCACGATCGAGATGTCGTCGTTGCTCGCGTCGCTGTTCGACTGGCCGGGAAGGTTCGCCTTCATGTGAACGGTCAATATGGCGCTGGTGACCTGGCAGCACCGCTGCTCATGCTTCCAGACGAACGTGTGGAGATAGGCTTTGTCGGCCCCCGTGTAATTGAGGCTCGTCTGGTAGTTGACGCCATGGGGCACGTCGCTGGGGAGCACGTAGGGCGTGTTCGCGTTGAGCGTCACGTTGAAGGGCGCGGGGCAGACCGCGGGACGCGCCAGGGCGACGGCCTCCGCCTCTACCGGGACGGCTCTCTCCTGCGCCTGAGCGAAGGCGGGACCCGCGCCGAGCAGGGCCGCCGCGATGAGCAGCGGAGCGAAAAGGATTCGCACGACATTTCTGGTTTTCATGACAGACTCCTGTTGCAGTTGGACGTTTATATTCTTGGTTCGTTTTTTCGAGCCCTGTCCAGGCTCGATAGGAGACTGTCGCCAGGGGGGGCACTATCTCACGCGAAGTGAGACAGCGGAAAAGGTTTCTGTTGCTCAGGCGGGGGGGAGGACGCGGAAGGTGAAGCGGCCGGCGGCGGGCTCGATGGTCACCGAATAGCTGCCGGGCGGCAGCAGGGTGGCGGGGAGGCTGAGGGTCAAGGTTCCGCCCTGGTTCCTGAGATCCGCGATGCGCGAGAGCTCACGGCCGCGGGCGTCCCGCAGGACGGCGACGTAGGACCGGCGGAAGGGAGGATCGATGGGCAGGGAGAGGACGACCGGTCCCGATCCCGCCGGCAAGCGCACGCTGTGGGTCGGCTCCCCCTCTGACGGGCCGGCGCCGCGTTCCACGTCGAGGTTGAGGAAGGAGACGTTGCCCTGGGGCTTGAGGGCCTGGGCGAGTTGCGTCCTGGCTTCGCGCTCGCCGGTGCGGCTGGCCGCCAGCTCCGAGCGCAGCCTCTCAGCCTCCGCCGCGCTCTGCGCGCCCGCAGCCGAGCGATGCCGCTCCTGCGCCAGGAACGAGCGGGCCTGCGCCAGCTCCCGTCCGCGTTCGGCGGTCCCGCGCAGGACCAGGCCGGCGGGCAGGACCGCGACGAGGAGAAGGGCCGCGAGGAGGACTCCGATCTGGCGCGAGCGGCCGAGGCGGGCGAGCCAGGCCACGATCGCGAGTTGCCCGAGCTGGCGGGCGGCTGAGAGCTTCGCCGCGTCCTGCCCCGCCATCCGTTTGAAGCCCCGCTGGATGGGCTCGGCGAGCTCCAGGCGGTCGAGGCACTCGGGACAGGAGAGATAGTGGTCCTCGAATCGCTCCACCTCTTCCGCCGGGAGGGTGCCCATCACGTAGCGGTCGGCGATCTGGTTTTCTTCGATGTAGGTATGGTCCATGGTCAACCTGCCCTTCCTGCGGCTCCCTGCCGTTTCTCGAAGCGCTCCAGGAGCTCCTTGAAGCGCTGGCGGGCTCGGAAGAGGACGCGGTTGAAGTGGAGACTGTCGAGCCCGAGGTCGGCGCAGATCCTGTCCTTGTCCTCCTCGCCGACGTAGAAGCGCAGCAGGAGCTGGCGGTCGCGGTCGGTGGGGAGCTCGCCGATCAATCTTCGTACCATCTCGGCCTCCTCGTCCAGGAGGACGGATTGAAGCTGGCTCGGCGCCGGCGCCACGGCCTCCGCGAGCTCGCCGGTGTCCCCCCAGGTGCGCCGGCGGGCCGTCTTGCGCCGTTCGGCGAGGAGCAGCTTGCGGGCCGTGCCGCGGAGGAAGGGGGCGAGACCGGCCGGGTCCGCGAGGCCCTCCTTGCGCAGTCGTTCGATGACGATGCGGAAGGCCTCCTGCTGGAGGTCGTCGGCGAGGTCCGGCAGGGCCCCGAGACGGTGCAGCAGATAGAGGAGGCCGCGCCGATAGCGTTGGACGAGCTCCCCCTCAGCGGCCTGATCTCCCGCCGCGATCCGCCGGACGAGGCTGGCGGCGACCGCCGCCTCGTCCGGCTCTGGTCCTGCCTCGGTGCTGTCGACGCCCACCGTGCCTCCACCCGGGCTGAAGGGCCGCCCGGCCGGTCGTGCTCCAGATCTCCCGTGAACGACGTACATCATATCCCGGGGATCGGGGCTCGGCGTCAGGGCCGCGCGCACGGCGGGGGTCTCCTGGACGATCAGCGCGACTTCAGGCGCTCACCGCTTTCAGTGGATGCGGGCCAGTCCCTTGTCCTCCATGCCCCTGCCCCGGCTCTCGGTTTCCACCCTTGCTCCCATCGTTCGCGACCCAGATGGGAGTCGAGCCGCCGTCCTGGACGGGATCGGGGAGTCGTTGGGGAATGCCTCGGGCCGTGACCAGTGAGCCGGTCGTGGCGGCGATCAGGCCCGCCGCTGCGCCCAACAGCCGAGAGCCGGCGGCGAAGCCGGTCACCCAACCGAGCAGAGTGCCGGCGATCACCCCCAACCCCACGGCGAGCCAGCGGCGTTGCGAGCTGGGATCGTTCATGTAGCACTTCAGCACCCCGTCGGAGTAATCGATAGAAAATGGCTGACCGAAGATCGTCGAGCCTGTAATCGTAGTCACCGCGCCAGAGGATGAGGCCACGGCGGCGACCGAGCTCGAGTCCAAATGGCCCCAGGTCGCGCCGTAGAGCGCGATCGTCATGTCCAGAGGGTTCGACGTATCGAACGTCACGTTGTATGAGACGGAATTGGAGACCACGGTCCCCGAGGTCGGAATCATGTGCCAGGACTGGCTCATCCAAGCCGGGATAGCCGTGTTCGAGTTGCTCGTGCTCTGATTGGTGGGCATTGCGGATTTCCTTTCGTTTGGGCTTCATGGGCGCCCGTGTCCGTTCCTCCGTGTATCTGTCGCGGGCCTGCCGGTTATCTCACCCTTTTTTTCAGCGCCATTCGCCTTGCAGGACGAAGCCGGCCCAGGAGTGGGGGTTCTTGTAGCGTGGGTCTCGGCGGAGCCAGAGCTGGGCCTCCCGCAGGGCCGCCGCCGGCGCGAGGTGGCGACGCCACATCGCCTGGTAGAAGCGGGTCATCAGCTTCGCGGTTGCCCGGTCTTCCACGCGCCACAGGCTCGCCACCACCCGCGGCACGCCGGCGAACTGGAATCCGCGCGTCAGCCCGATCAGCCCCTCGCCCCGGACCTCCTTTCCCAGCGCGGTCTGGCAGCCGGAGAGGACCACGAGATCGGCGTCGAGGTCGAGGTCGTAGATGTCCGAGAGGCCGAGGAACCCTTCGCGGGGGCGGCCAGCGGCGTCCACCTGTGAGAGCACCAGCCCCGAGAGCTCGGGGCTCTCCGTGTCGGCCACCGCATGGGTGGCGAAGTGGAGGATGCGATAGTCGCGGAGTCCGCCGGCCAGCACGGCCTCGCGGCTCGCGTCCAAGCCGAGGTCGAGCCGGACCTTGCCGGCGGGGGCGAGATCCCTGATGGCTTCCGCCTCCCCTTGGGTGGCCTGTAGCCGCTGGAGGCTCCGGGGTAGCCCCCGGGCGTCCTCGCCTGGGAGCAGCGATCCGTTCGCGATCACCTTGCGGGGTCTCTTCCCGGAGACTGCGGCACGGTGCGGCAGGCGCGGATCGTCCGCGGCGAACACCGGATCGGCGAAGACCGTCGCCAGTTGGGGAGCGGGCGCCCGGTCTCGCAGCAGTCGGCGTTGGGCGGTGAGGGTGGTTGCCGAAGGAATAGAGACCACCTCGACGCGCTCCAGCAGCGGTTTCCGGTCTCCTGGAGCTTCCCAACGCCGGCCGGGATTGGGGACCGGTAAGGTGGCGAATGGGAGCAGGGCGAGCGCTCCGTCGGGCACCACCACCAGCCGGCGAAGCGGCTGTGATCCGTTCGTCCGATCGCTCCAGACTTGGCGGAGCAGAATCCGGCTCAGGGCTGTCAGGGCCTCACCCCGATGGACGCTCCCGGATTCGACCGCGCTCATTTCCTGATAGGCCCGGCGGGCCAGGGGCTCGATCTTCGCCTGGGAAGGGAGGACGTAGGAGCGGATCCGGCCGGCCTCGATCGCCCAGAGGAAGCTGCGCTCCTCTCCCAGGGAGTATTCGAGCAGCATCGTGCCGGGCTCCAGATCGCCGGCGACCTCCTCGGGGGAGACCGGTGGCGGCGCGCTGAGGGCTTTGAAGTGCGGATCGCTTTGGCGGATCTCCCCTTCCACATTGTCGATTTCGGTGAGGGTCTGATCGATCTCTTTCTCGAGCGCCTCCGCGGCGCCGCCGCTCGCCTGCCTTCGCTGGTAGGCGGTGACGCTCAGGCGGTGGAGTAGGGCGCTCCGCTGCGCCAGCGACGAGGGAGATGCCGTGCTCGCGGTGGGACCGGCGCCTCCCGCGCGTAGCGCGTCCAGCAGGCTGCGGGCGCGGGCGCGCTCGCTGATCTGGAATGCCGCCTGGTCGTAACCTTTTCCGGGGTCGGCGGTGTGGCGGGCCATCAGCAGGTCGATGAGCAACGAAAAGGATCGCCGCCGCGCCGCCAGGAACGAGGCTCTCAGGTCCGGGGCGCCGAGGAAGGCGCTCCGCATCTGCTCGACGAGGTCTACGGCTTCTTGGGTGTGCGAGAGCGCGTCCGCGGTAAGTCCGAGAGACCGCTCCGCCTCCGCCAGCGCGTCGAGCGTTTCCGCTTCGCCAGCGGGATCGTGCAACTCTCGTCGTCCTTTCAAGGCCTGCTGAAGCGCCGGCAGCGCCTCGCGGGCATGGTCTGCGAGCGTCAGCGCTCGCCCGCGGAGATGCAGGGTCTTGATGCGAAGGCTGTGGCTGCCTTTCTCCCCCAGGAGGAGGACGACCGCGTCGAGCTCGCGGAGCGCCGCGGTTGGATCTCCACGATCGAGATGCACCTCGGCGAGACGTGCCCGGCTGTTCGCCTGTTGCTGGACGTCGCTCAGGGACCTGGCAAGCTCGAAGGCTTGCTGGTGAAACACGAGCGCCTTCTCCCAATTTCCCAGACCGCGCCAGGCGGTGCCGAGATTGTTCAAGGTGACGATCTGTCGAGAACGGAGATCTGCGTCGCGATACAGCTTCAGGGCGCTCTGGAGAAAGACCAGCGCCCGCTGCTGCTTTCCCAGGACGTTGTAAGCGACACCGAGATTGTTGAGCACGGTGCCTGTCAGGGAACGGTCGTCGAGGTCGATCAGGATCTCCCAGGACTGGTTGTAGAAGTGTAGCGCCTCCTGCCATTCACCCAACTCGCGATGGATCGTGCCCAGGTTGTTCAGCATGCTGGCCTCTCCGTCCCGGTCGCCCATGGAGCGCCATAGATCGAGCGCCTGTTGATAGGAGGCCTGGGCCTCGTCGAGCCGGTCCAGATCGTCATAGATGCCGCCGAGGTAACTCAGGATCGCCGCCTCCTGTGCGACGGCGCCGATCTGCTGAAACAACGGGAGGTTTTTTTGGAAGCAGGCGAGAGCCGTTTCCAACTCCCCGACCTGACGGTCGAGAGCGCATAGGTTGCTCTGGATGTGCGCCTCCTCGATGCTTTCTCCGAGGCCCTGCCACAGAGCGAGGGCGTTCTCCCAGGTCTTGCGGGTCTTGGCAGGCCCTTGCGATCCAAGATAGAGGTTTGCCAGCCAGTTCAAGGATTCGGCTTCACGACGGGAATCCGCGAGCTCCCTCCAGAGCGCCAGTGCCGCCTCAAAGTCCCTTGCCGCCGGTTTGAAATCCCCGGATCGGTCCTCCAGAATGGCGACGCAGGTCAGGGCCTCCGCCTCCCACCCGCGCTCGCCCAAGGCCCGCCAGGCCGCCAGGGCCTGGCTGTAGGTGGCGGTCGCCTGCTTCCGGAATTTTGGGATGCCCGGCACGGCCTCGCGGCCGGCGAGGCTCATCAGAGCCAGGGCGTCGTGCCTCGCGCCCGCCGAAGGCACGGCTTCGGCGCGCATCGTGTACCGTCCCGGCCAGGGCGCCTTGTCCCGGGGGCGGACCTCGATCCGGTGCTCGCCGGCGGCCTCGAGCAGCAGGACGACCGGCCCCCAGTTGTCGTTCCCCGCGCCGAACACCACCGGGGCCGCGACTCCCGGCCTCCGGACCTCCGCGACCAGGCCTATGCTGTGCTGGTCGATCGTCACCAGCACGGCGGTGCCCGGTGCCACACCGACCTGCCAGGCGTGGGCCTCGCCCGCCTTGATGGGGTGCTCCTGGGTCTCCTTGCCGAGCGTCAGGGTCTCCGCGGGACGCGGAGCCTCGGCCGGCGTTGGCGCGGCGAGCGCGGCGGGGAGGATGGAGAGGACGAGAGCTGCGAGTCCGCAGAGGCTACGGCCCCGGACCGACAGGAGTCTGAACAGCATGCTTCCAATATACGCGTTTTCACCGCAGAAAGGTTATTGCCGGTGGAACCGCGCCGTGATCGTCTTGCTCCCGTCCTCCTCCTCGCGGTACTCGACGCGGTCGGCGAGGCGGGCGACGGCGCCGAGGCCGGTGCCCAGGCCGCCGCGGCGCAGGATGAGGGCGGGATCAATGGGGCCCTGGTCGTCGTTGCCGTCGATCATCGCCAGCGCGAGGTCGCGGATGGGCGGGCCGATGTCGTGGGCTTCGACGGTGATCTCACCCTGGGGAGGCCACTGGGGATCGAAGGTGAGGATGATCTCTCCTTGGATCCCGTGTTTGACGATGTTCGAGGCCAGCTCGGAGACCACGATGGCAAGCTCCCCCGCGCGCCTGGCGTCGAGCCCGAGCTCGCGAGCCAGCCGGCCGGCGTGACTGCTCACCGTCACGACCTCGCTGCGCCCCCGGATGGGGAACGTCTTCGTGCTCAATCAGCCGCCTCGGCGCTCCGGGAGGGCTCCAGCAGCACCCGCTAGATCTCACTGTCGCGGCGGGCGAGGTGCGATTTCTGCTGCACGACGAGCTGCTCGGTCTCCCGCAGATAGAGCTGCAGGGCGTCGCGCAGGCTGCGCAGGGTGCGCACTCCCGTGAGGTCGACGCCGATGTGGGTGAGGGTCTGCGCGATCCCCGGATTGATGCCGCTGACGATGCACTCGGCGCCCAGCAGGCGCACGGCGCGGGCCATCTTGATGAAGTGGTCGGCCGTCTTGGTGTCCATCACGTCGATGCCGGTGATGTCCACGATGGCCATGCGGGCCTGTTTGGCGACGATGGTTTCGAGCAGCGTCTCGGTCATTTCGGCGCTGCGCTGGCTGTCCACGACGCCCACCACGGGCAGGCAGAGGACCCCGGCCCAGACTTCGATGATGGGAGTGGAGAGCTCGCGGATGGCGGCCTGCTGCATCTCGATCGTCTCGAGCTTGGCCTCCAGCTCGCGGTTGGCGGCCTCCTGCTGGGCGAGCGCCCGGTTGAGCTCGGCTTTGGCCTCGCCGAGCTCGCGGACGAAGATGGAGAAGGCCGTCTCCAGCTCGGAGAACTCGTCCTTTTCGTTGCTGCGCTGCAGCAGGGAGAGGCAGGAGTCGAATTCGTCGACGCTCGCGTAGGAGAGCGCCTCGATCACCAACTGGAGCCGCTCGGATGCAACGCTGACGTGGGGTACATCGGTTTGAGCCATACCTTTTTTCCTCGCCATTTCCGTTCTATTTCCAGCCGTCATTTCGCAAACATCGCGCGCCGGGAAGAGATCCATTCACGGCCCTCTTCCTCGCTATCGAAGAATGCAATCGGGTTGAGGTTTGCGTCGCGCCGGAACAGGTTGATCGCGGTGATGACCAGCTTGGTGACCACCTTGGCCTTGAGCGGCGCCTTGATCACGGCCATGCCGCGCAGGGGGATCTCCTTGAGGGTTTCGGCCACCGCCCGGCGCCCCTCGGGAGCGATGTTGTCGAGCTTCTCGGCGTCGATGAGGAAGAAGAGAATGCTCTTGCCCTTGGACATGTCGATCTGGCGCCGGAGCAGCTCGAGGGAGTCCTCGGTGGTGGCGCTGCCGCCGAAGCGCAGGAAGATGATGTCCGGTTCCTCGAAGTAGGTGACGTGCTTGCCGGCGATCAGGTTTGCCGGGTTGGTGCTTTCATCGCGCAGGATTGCCATAAGACCTCCAATCAGAAGAGATAAAGCTCCATGAATTCACTTCGCCCTGGCTTCGTTGGGCCTGGCCGCCCAGGGGCGGCCGGGCTGGTCGGCGAGCAGCTCCGCCTCGCCGAAGCCGACGATGAGGGCGGTGGCGTCGTCGTGGTCCCGTCCCCAGTGCTCGACGATGCGCCGCGCCACGGTCTCCGGCGGCCCGGGCAGGCACGACTTCAGGTTGCCCCGTGTCGAGACGCCGTCGCTCATCAGGCAGTAGATGTCGCCCGGCTTCATGGTCACGCGCATCACCTTGGAGGAGCGCATGTTGTGCCCCACGATGCCGGCCAGGCAGAAGACGCTCGGCGCCAAGCCGTTGAGCGCCTGCACTTCGATGTTGCCGATGCCGCAGAACTCGCCGTCGCCCGCGGCGTCGACCTTGAGCAGGCCGACGGCGGCGCCACGGGTGACGCGCAGCTCCTGGTGACAGCGCCTGAGGATGGTGTCCACGGACTGGTCCGCGAGCTCGCGAATGACTTCCGAGGCCCGCTCGGCGGCCACCGATGACTCGTAGCCATGGCCGAGCCCGTCGACCACGGCCGCCAGCACGGCCCCTTCGCGCTCCTCGATGACGAAGCTGTCGCCACAGATCGAAAGCCCCTTGTACGGGCGGCTGAAACCACCGGTTTTCAACGTTCCCCCCGGAAGATGCAGGTCACGGTGGTCCCCACGCCGGGCCGGGTGTCGAGCTGGAACTCGTCGACCAGCTTCTTGACCGCGACCAGCCCCTTGCCCATGCCGCGCTGCGATTTGTAGGTGCCGGCCCAGATCTCGTCGAGCTTCGCGGCCGGGATGCCCGGCCCCTGGTCGGTGGCGACGATCTGCAGGCCGACCACGCCCCGGTCGTCCTTGAGCGAGCGCAGCTCGACGGTGCCCTGGCCGGCATAGAAGACGATGTTGCGGGCGAGCTCGGAGACCGCCGTCGCCACCTTCACCGAGGCGAACTTGGAGAGGCCGATGCGCACCGCCTCGCTCCACGCCTCCAGACGCGCGGTGGCAATGTCCTTCTCCTGCTCGATGGGGAGCTTCTTGGGCGCCGCCAGGGTCGCCGGGCCGGCGCTGCCTGCCCCTGCTCCCCCCGGGGAGGCGCCGCTCTCCGCGCTCAGCGCCTTGGCGATCGAGGCGATGAGCTGCGAGCTGTTGCTGCGGGCGAACAGGCGCACCGAGTTCTCGAGCTCGGAGAGGATGGTCGCCCGGTCGGCCGCGGTGAGCTGCTGGATGGGGGTCGTGGCGAGGCCGCCCAGGCGGTTGAAGATGCTCCGCTGGGTGATCGACGAGATCGTCCCGGCGAGGATCGCTCCGACCTCTTTCTCGACCGTTTTCACAGCAGCTCGAGCCTCTCCAGGGCGAGGTCCAGGCTGAGCGCGGTGTTGACCGAGTCGAGCTCGACCCCCATCTCGATGAGGGTCATGGCCACCGCCGGCCGGATGCCGACGATGTAGCACTCGGCCCCCATGAACCGCACCGACTTGCCGATGTCATTGAGGATACGGGTGATGTAGCTGTCGATCACCTCTACGGCCGAGACGTCCAGGATCACCCCCCGGGCGTTGACGGTGCGCACGCGCTCCATCAGCGACGCCTGGAGGTCCAGGGCGAGCCGGTCGTGCAGCTCGGTCTGGATGCTCACCAGGAGGCAGTTACGGATCTGGATGATAGGTAGCTCTTGCTCCACGGGCGCTCCAATCACGAGGTCGTGATGAGACCGGCGGTCCGAGGCCACGCACTCCAGAGGAGCCCCCGCAGGGGGTCTCCGCCAGCCGGCAAGCGCCTACCTGAACCGGCCTTGAGCCGAGCGCCGGAAGACGCCTCCCCGTCGTGCCTGGCAATCGACGTCGGAAGTTGAGGATGTTTTTAGCATATTGCCACGCCAAAATCCACCACCCCCTCATCTCTTCTCGCGATGAGGGGGTGGGAACGGGCGGGGAGGGGAGCCGGCTTCAGGCGGCCCGCGAGCCCAGGCCGCCGGCGACGGGCGCCTGGGCGAACTGGCGCCGGGGGAGCGGAGTGGGGTCCTGGAAGGTGTTCACGGCCGAGGTCCCCCGGTGCAGCCCGGCCCTGTGATCGTGGGCGGATACGACCCTCAGACTCCAGAGGATCACGAGGGCCAGCACGATCAGCCCGACGATCCACGGCACGGTCTGGCTCTGTCTGCGTTCGACCCGAATCTCCGCCACGGTGCGCCTCCTTTTCCCGTTGTCCCTCCCTGCTCCGGCGGGAGCAAGCTTCAGCCGGCGAGAGGTGCAAGGACCGCGCCCACCCGCGCGCGCGGATCTGTTCTAGACTCGGGACCTTCACCAGGAGGGACGAGGATGCAACGCCGGATCATCGACCGGAGTCTCGCAGGGATCGCGCTCGCTCTGCTGCTCGGACTGCCTGGGCTTCTCGGGGGAACCGCGGCGAGCCCGGCCGCTGCTCAGGCCGCGCCCGTCGCCGCAGGGGGCGAGGGGACCGGAGCGCCGCGCGCCGAGCACTTCGATCCCGAGAAGGCCACGGAGGCTTACCTTGCGCGGCTCAGCCCGGCGCAGCGGGCCAAGTCCGACGCCTACTTCGAGGGCGGCTACTGGATCACCCTCTGGTCCTTCCTCTACGGCCTGGGCATCGCCTGGCTTCTGCTGGGCACCCGGCTGTCGGCCCGCATGCGCGATCTCGCCGAGCGGCTGACGCGCTTGCGGCCGCTGCAGACCTTCCTCTACGTCGTCCAGTACGTCCTGGTCACAGCCCTTCTCGGCTTCCCCTGGGCGGTCTATACGGACTTCGTCCGCGAGCACCAGTACGGCATGGCCACCCAGGACTTCCCGGCCTGGCTGCTGGACCAGCTCAAGGGGCTGGCGCTGGGGCTGGTCCTGGGAGGCCTGGCGCTGACCCTCCTCTACGCCGTGCTGCGGTGGAAGCCGCGGACGTGGTGGATCTGGGGGGCCGTGGTGTCGGTGCTGATCGGGGTGGCCCTCATCGCCCTCGGCCCGGTGTTCATCGAGCCGGTGTTCAACAACTATACGGAGCTCAAGGACCCGGCGTTGCGCGAGCCCATCCTCTCCCTGGCGCGGGCGAACGGCATCGAGACGAAGCACGTCTACGTGGTGGACGCCTCGCGGCAGACGAAACGGGTCAGCGCCAACGTCGCCGGCATGTTCGGTTCCATGCGCATCGCCTTGAACGACAACCTGCTGCGGCGGGTCTCGCCGGCGGGGATCAAGGCGGTGATGGGGCACGAGATGGGGCACTACGTGCTCGACCATGCGTACAAGGCGATCCTCTACCTGATCATCGTGCTGGTCACCGGTTTCGCCTTCCTGAAGTGGGCGTTCGAACGGCTCGTGGCGCGCCGGGGGGAGCGCTGGGGCATCCGCGGCGTGGCCGATCCGGCGGGGCTGCCGCTGCTGGCGGCCATCCTCGCGGTCTTCTTCTTCGTGCTGACGCCGGTCAACAACACGTTCATCCGCACCGACGAGGCCGAGGCGGACATCTTCGGCTTGAACGCCGCCCGCGAGCCCGACGGCGCCGCCGAGGTGGCCCTGATGCTCAGCGAGTACCGGAAAATCTCACCCGGACCGGTGGAGGAGTGGATCTTCTTCGACCACCCCAGCGGGAGGAACCGCATCCTGATGGCGATGCGGTGGAAGGCGGAGCACCTGGGGGATGTGAAGGGGCAGTGAGGCGACCGAGCCAGACGACTGAGCCTAGAGGGGGTTCTCGCCGAGGTTCCCGCGGACGCGGGACAGGTCTTCGAGGACGCGGAGGCGGCCGTCCAGGTGCTCAAAGGGCAGGCGAACGCTCGCCCGGACCTCCTTGAACCCTGCTTCCATGTCCACGCGAAGAGTTTGCAGCCTCTCTTCAATGCCGCTATACCCCTCCGCGACGAGTTGAACCTGGTCGCGCAATCCCTCGATCTGGACCCCATTGTGCCGGACCCCCTCCTCGACCCGGTCGAGGCGGGTCTCCATCTGCGTGATCCGGCCGCCCATCTCATCGATCCGGCCGCCCATGTGCTTGATCTCGCCGCCCATCTGCTCAAACCTATTCTTCGTCTCTTCGCGGAAGGCCGCGATCTGTTGCGAACTCTCGCGGAAGTGCGCTTCGAAATAGGAGATCAGCTCCTGATCCATAGTTGGGCTCCCAGAGTCGGTCGTTTCAACAAGCGACAGGCTACCACGGATCACCTCTCCGGTGTCAAGACCATTCTTGGTTTCGCTCTTTTGTTCCCTCCAGCAGGTATCCTCGCGCCAGCTCCCGGTACTCCGCCACCTGCGCCTGCTGCCAGGCTTCGTCCCGCCCGAGCTCGGCGGCGAGCAGGGCGGTCACGGCGGGGGCGACCTCTTCGCTGGCACGGGCGTCGAGAAGGAGAGAGCGGGTGCGGCGGGCGAGGACGTCCTCGACCGTGCGGGCCATCTCGTGGCGCGCGGCCCAGACCACGTCGCAGACGCGGTAGGGGAGGTTGAGGTGGAGCGGCTCGTTCCAGCCGGGGCGCTCGGCGGCGACGGACGCCAGGCCGGCGGCGTCCGGGCCGTGAAGAGGGAGCTCCGCGGTGGTCGAGGGGCGCTTTTCGAGGCCCACCACCTGCGCGACCTGATCGACCGTGTCCGCGGCCATGCGCCGGTAGGTGGTCCACTTGCCGCCGGCGACGGTGACCAGACAGGACGGGGAGACGAGGAGGGTGTGGTCGCGGGAGAGGGCAGCCGTCTTCGCCGAGTCGTGCCCCAATTTCCCCACCAGGGGGCGTAGCCCGGCGAAGCAGGCGAGGACGTCGCCGGGGCCGGGGTCGTGGATGAGATAGCGCCGGGCGTGGGCGAGGAGGAACTCCACCTCCTGCGCCTGCGGCCGGGGCTCCAGGGAGGGACTCTCGACCGGCGTGTCCGTCGTGCCCACGATCACCCGGTCGTGCCAGGGCACGGCGAAGAGCACCCGGCCGTCGTCGGTGTGGGGGACGAGGAGAGCGCTCTCCCCCGGCTGGAAGCGGCGGTCCAGCACCAGGTGCACCCCCTGGCTGGGCGCCAGCAGACGGTCGCTGCCGGGATCGTCCATCCGCCGCACGCCGTCGGCGAAGACGCCCGTGGCGTTGACCACCCCGTGCGCGCGCACCTCGTGCTCGGCACCCGTTTCGGCGTCGCGCACGCGCACCCCCCGCACCCGGTCTCCTTCTTTGATCAAGCCGGTGACCGGCAGGTGGTTCACCACCACGCCGCCGAGGTCCGCCGCGGTCTGCGCCAGGGCCAGAGCCAGACGGGCGTCGTCGAACTGGGCGTCCTGATAGGAGATGCCGCTCCGCAGCCCTTTGGGCTCCAGAGTGGGGAGCCGGTCCAGGGCCTCCTCGCGGGAGAGCAGGTGCGACGCCCCCAGTCCGCCCCGGGCCAGCAGGTCGTAGAGCTTGAGCCCCAGGCCGTAGTAGGGACCCTCCCACCAGTCGTACGTCGGCACCACGAACGACAGCTCGCGCACCAGGTGGGGCGCGTTGCGCAGCAGCAGCGCGCGCTCGTGGAGGGCCTCGAAGACCAGCGGCAGGTGCCCCTGCTGAAGGTAGCGCACGCCGCCGTGGATCAGCTTGGTGCTGCGGCTGGAGCTCCCCTTGGCGAAGTCCTCGCCTTCCACCAGGGCCGTGCGATAGCCGCGGGCCGCGGCATCCACGGCCGTCCCCAGCCCCGTGGCCCCGCCGCCGATCACCAGCACCTCCCAGTCCGCGCCGGGGTCGAGGAGCCGGGAGAGCATGGCGTCGCGGTTCACGCTCCCCCCTCCGTCTCTTCCCAGCCCCGCGCCCGTTCCACTGCCCGGCTCCAGCGGGCCCGCCGCTCCGCCGCCCGGCCGGGATCGAGGGCCGGCTCGAAGGTGCGTTCCACCTGCCAGCGGGCGGAGATCTCGTCCGTATCCAGCCACACCCCCGTGGCTAGCCCGGCAAGATAGGCGGCGCCCAGGGCCGTCGTCTCCTGCACCCGCGGCCGAACGACGGGCACGCCCACGAGATCGGCCTGGATCTGCATCAGCAGGTCGTTGACCGTGGCGCCGCCGTCCACCCGCAGCTCGGCGGTGGGGAGCCCCGAGTCCGCCTCCATGGCGGCGAGCACGTCCGCCACCTGGAAGGCGATCCCCTCCAGGGCCGCCCGGGCGAGGTGGGCGGCGGTGGTGCCGCGGGTGATTCCCAGCAGGGCGCCGCGAGCGTAGGCATCCCAGTGCGGCGCGCCGAGGCCGGTGAAGGCGGGCACCAGCACGACGCCGCCGGCATCGGGCACGCTGGCGGCCAGCGCCTCGACCTCCGCCGCCGAGCGAATGAGCCCCAGGCCATCGCGCAGCCACTGCACCACGGCGCCGGCCACGAAGACGCTCCCCTCCAGGGCATAGGCCGTGCGACCGGCCCGCCGCCAGGCCGGCGTGGTGATCAGCTCATGGCGCGACGGAGTGGGCCGCTCGCCGGTGTTCATCAGGAGGAAGCAGCCGGTGCCGTAGGTGTTCTTCACCATGCCGGGGACGAGGCAGGCCTGGCCGAAGAGGGCGGCCTGCTGGTCGCCGGCGATCCCCGCGATGGGGATCGGCCCACCGAAGAGCCCGGGGACGGTCTCGCCATAGACCTCGCTGGAGGAGAGGACCTCCGGGAGAAGCTCGCGGGGGATGCCGAGGGCAGCCAGCAGCTCCCCGTCCCACTCTTCCCTGTGGATGTTCCAGAGCAGGGTGCGCGAGGCGTTGGTGACGTCCGTCGCGTGCCGCCCGCCGGCCGGGCCGCCGGTCAGGTTCCAGAGCAGCCAGGAGTCGACGGTGCCGAAGGCGAGGCGCCCGGCCTCGGCTGCCGCGCGGACGCCGGGGACCTCGTCGAGGAGCCAGGCGAGCTTGGTGCCGGAGAAGGAGGGGTCGAGCACCAGCCCCGTGCGCTCGCGGAACAGCGGCTCGAGGCCGGCGCGCTTCAGCCGGTCGCAGGCGCCGGCCGTGCGCCGGTCCTGCCAGACGATGGCGTTGGCGACCGGCTCGCCGGTCCTGCGATCCCAGACGATCGTCGTCTCGCGCTGATTGGTGATCCCGAGCGCCGCCACGTCCGCCGCGGCGAGCCCGGCCCGCGCCAGGGCCTCCCGCGCCACGGCGAGCTGCGACTCCCAGATCTCCCGCGGATCGTGCTCCACCCAGCCGGGGCGCGGGAAGATCTGCCGGAATTCGCGCTGGGCCATGGCCACCTCCGACCCGGCGTCGTCGAAGACGATGGCCCGCGAGCTGGTGGTCCCCTGGTCGAGGGCGAGGACGTGGGGCATGGGGGAGGACTATACGCCGCCCGGGCCCACCCGCCGCAGCAACCGCACCCGCAACCCCGGGTCCCGCCCATCCGGAAAGCTCGCCACCTCGCGATAGCCGGCGGCGATCGCGGGGTGGGCCAGGATGGGGTTCAGCCAGGGATCGCGGAACAGGGTGGCGTCGACGAGGTACTCGGGCTGCTCGTGGGCGACGAGGGCGGGGAGGTCCCCGCGCTTGCGGGCGGCCAGGGCGTCCGGCCGCACCAGGCCCATGAGGTCGAGGACCGGGGCCTCCGATTCCCAGCCGAGGAAGCCGATCTCCACGGCCGCCACGGACCTCCCCCGGTGCTCGCGGATGAAGCGTCCCGCCGCCACGTAGCCGTCCCAGCGAGGGTCGGGAGGGCGGCGCCAGAAGTCGCGGACGAAGAGCGCCGAGGGGACGAGGACCGGCAGGAGCAGGACCGCTGCCAGGGGGAGCTGGACCGGGCGGGGAGCTCGCGCGGCCAGCCTGGCGGCGCCGCAGGCAGCCAGCAGGAGCAGGCCGTTGATCAGGTAGATCTGATACCACGGGGCGAACGGCACCCGCAGCAGGCGGTAGGCGATCTCGTGCGCGATGATCCAAAAGGCTGCCACCCATCCCAGAGCCATGGCCGGCAAGCCTCGCCGGCGGGAGGCGAGGACCCCCTCGACCGCTCCCCAGCCGGCCAGGACGAGGAGGATGAGGCAGCTCGCCAGGGGGAGCTCGCGCCGCAGCCACGCCCACTCCTCAAGGGTGTAGGAGACCCGGGCCGCGCCGAGCTCCGACTGCTTGGCGGCCATGGTATTGGGGATGATCGACCCGAACGCCCCGTACATATAGAGAAGGAAGAGGGCGATCGGCAGGAGCCCCGCCACGGCGAATTTCAAGGGGAAGCGCCGCTCCCTGATCCACAGGGCGAGGCCGAGGACGCCTGCCAGCAGGGCGGCGTCCAGCCGGCAGATCATCGCCGCCGATGCCACGAGCCCGGCGGCGACCGGCCGTCCGCTTCGCAACGCGAGGTACGCCGCGGCCGCACCCAGGGCCAGGATGGGGAGCTGCTCGGCGCCGAACATCTCGACGTTCCAGCGCAGCAGGAGCGCGCCGGCGCCGAAGAGGAGGGGCACGCCGTCGCGGATCACGGGCGGCGACTCGCCGAGGGCCAGCCGCGTCACTAGGGCGGCGGTCAGGGTGGAGAGCACTGCGAGGAGCGTCCCCCAGTCGGGAACGGAGAGCCAGGTCAGCTTCGACAGCAGCCCGAGCAGCAGGGCATAGCCCGGTGCCGAGGTGCCGAGCACCGCCGCGCCGGGGTTGTACTCGAGATGGCCCGTCGCCGCCCAGTGGCGGGCGTAGCGGTAGGTGATGAAGGCGTCGTCGTAGGAATATCCCCAGAAGCTCCAGGCCACGGCCACGGCGAGGAGGGAGAGCAGGGCGAAGACGGCGACGCTCGAGATCGGCGGACGGGGACGGGGCATCCGGGGAGACTAGCAGAGGGCCGGCGAATAGAATCCCCGCCGGAGGTCCCATGCACGAGATCCGTTTTCGCCGGAGAGTGGAGTACGTGGACACCGACATGAGCGGGATCATGCACTTCTCCCGCTACCTGATCTTCATGGAGAACACCGAGCACGCCTTCCTGGAGGCCCTGGGCACCCGCGTGCAGTGGCGGGAGGGAGAGCGCGAGATGACCTTCCCGCGGGTGGCGGTCGCCTGCGAGTACCTGGCTCCCGCCCGCTTCGGCGACGAGCTGGAGGTCCATCTGCGGGTGTTGCGCAAGGGGGGGAAGTCGTTGACCTACGGTTTCGAGATCACGCGCGCCGGCGAGCCCGTGGCCCGGGGGCGCACCACCTGCGCCTGCTGCGAGCTGGAGGGTCCGCAGGGGCTGCGGTCGGTGCCCATCCCGGCGTGGCTCGCGGAGCGGATCGAGGAGGCGCCTGAAGTGTAGAGAGCAGGAGGTTCGGCCGAGCCCCGCCCAGCCGAACCCTTCCAGCCGTCCTTCAGTTGTTGCTGCCGCCGCACGGCGGCGGCGGGGCGCAGTCGAGGATGAAGCAGTGGCCGTT
Source organism: Thermoanaerobaculia bacterium (assembly GCA_036264085.1). Lineage (GTDB taxonomy): Bacteria > Acidobacteriota > Thermoanaerobaculia > Multivoradales > UBA5704 > DATARR01. The sequence continues at coordinate 34,843 of DATARR010000108.1, forward strand.
GCAGCACTCCCTGTAACAGCAGAAGTGGCCGCACGCATCCGGGGCGGAGCAATAGGTGATGCAGCCGCTGGCCGCCTTCGCGGGCGCCGGAGAGAAGAGACCGGCCGCGGAGCCGGCCAGGGCAAGCGTCAGTACCAACATCAGTTTGCGCATTTTCAGACCTCCTTAAGGTGAGCTCGTGGGAGAGGCGGTCGCTTCAGTCGGGGCCGCCGTCGCACGGCGGCGGCGGAGCGCAGTCGGGAAAGAAGCAGCGGCCGTTGCAGCAGATCTCGGAGCAGCAGGTGAAGCCACATGCATCGGTGTTGCAGTAGCTCACGCAATTGCCGCCGCCAACCAGCGCCTTCGCCGGAGCCGGAGAGAAGAGACCGGCGGCGGAGCCGGCCAGGGCCAGGATCAACACCAGAAACAATTTGCGCACGTTCGGACCTCCTTGGGAGAGCTTGACAGTGGTTCGGCCCGGCGGAATGACCCTGACAAGGTTCGTCCCGCCGGCAGGATCTACTCTTCAGCGTTTTCGCTACGACGGCCCATTGTAAGGATACGACGGGCGATCGTCCGCATCCAACGGCTCATCCTATCCATCCAACGGCTCGCCGTAAACATCGGCGGGCCGTCGGATCGATCCAACGGCCCGTCGTATCGATCCAACGGCCGTGGTAAGGATACGGCGAGCTGTCGTAAGGACACGACGCCCCGTTGGATGGAGAAAACGGCTGTCGTATGGATACGATGTCTCGTCGTATGGATACGACGGCCCGCCATAAGCGTCGGCGGGCCGTCGTAAGGATCCAACGGCTCGCCGTATCCTTACGACGGTCCGTTGGATGGAACGGCGGGCTGTCGTATCGATACGACGGCGCGTTGTAAGCATCGGCGGACCGCCATAACGATACGACGCCCGCTTGGATCGAGAAAATGGCCGTTGTAAGGATACGGCGCGCCATCGTATGGATACGACGGCCCATCCTATGGCTACGGCGGACCGTCGTAGCGAACGGCAAGCCGTCGGATCGAGACAACCGCCCATCGTAAGGATACGACGGCTCGTTGTGTCGATACGACCGCCCGTCGTCTGAAGAGATGAGGCGACGTCTCGATCCGTCGGGCTCGCGGCGGCAAAAAAAGAGGGCGTGCCGGCGCACGCCCTCCAAGCGGATCAGAAAAGCGGGGCTACCCGTTGGTGTTGGGATGGGTGTCGTCGGGGTGGGGGGCTGCGACGTGGGGGAAGGCTGGGGCTGGCGCTTTTTGCCGGGGACCCTCCGGCAGCCCTGGCAGTCGCCGCTGGCTCTCCAGCGGTCGTGGCTGCCGTGGCTGCCGTAATGAATTCAGCGGCCTCGCCGGAAAGCCAGACCCGCAATCCCCCAGAGTACGATCAGACTGGCCTCTGCCACCGCGTCGAGCAGATAGACACCCGAGATGCGGCCGGCCAGCGCATAGACGAGGTCGACTCCGGCGAGGCTGGCCACGCTCCCCACCGCGAGCAGGATCAGCTCCGGGCCGACCGTCCGCCGCCGGGCGCCGGCCAGCAGAGTGACGCCGATCACGGCGATCAGCACGCCCACTGTCTTCACCAGCCAGAGATCGACCTTGGGCCCGGTGACCGCCAGAAAGCTCGGCATGTGGAGGAGAGGCCAGAGGCCCGTCCCCAAGAAGTAGATCCCCTGAAGCCAGGCGGCGAGGACGAGCGGGTGGCGCCCCGGGCGGTCCATGGGGAATACCGCTGTGCAGTGTTCGTGCCCGGACTGGCGCAGCGGCCTTGCCGTCAATCTTGCGGCCGAGAGCCCGGTGCCGGCATGGAGCTCGAGGGCGCTTGGTGTGACTGCCTTCCGCACCGTACAATAGACACACAGCGACAGCACTTGGTAGTTCTGTCGCTGTGCAGCGATTAAAGAACACTAAAGAGTGCCCGGCTCTTCAGTGCGTCTGCGCAAACGCCAGCGCCTGGCTCCAGCTTCCAACCATCACGTACCAGGCGAATGTGCGCGACGTGCCCGGCCCAAGCCCCCAGGAATCATCAAAAAGGTGGGTGCTCTGATTCTTGTTGATGTCATCCGTCCCGAAGCTAACGAAGGTCCCAGTCGTGCTCACCCAGTAGGTTTGTGGTGAAATGTAGAAGGCTGTACCGCCCGTCAGGCCGGAGTTCGGATAAAGGCCTCCGACTAATTGCGGTGTGCTTCCCGAGGAGCAGAACGTAGTATCCGTGCAGTTCGCCGGAAAACGAACGAAGTTCGTGAAGTTGTAGGGCACATAACCTGCAAGCTCAAATCCCCACGGGAAGCTCTCAGAGGAGGAGATGTTCGCAATCGTTTGCTGGAGCCTTAGATAATAACTCGGAGAGCCCCCCGGATTGGCCACGAAGCTGGCCACCGTAACGACTGTGTAGGGAGTGGCGTACGAGCCCGTGCTTACGCTGTTATTCTTGACAGCGTTCGCCACGATGTACCCACCTCTTCCCAAATTGTAGTCGAGCACTCCTCCTGTTATGATCATCAGATCATTGGAGTCGATGCAGTTGACACCCACCACAGTCGAACCCAGGTTCTTGTTGTCGCCCGCTTGAGTAGGATTGTAGTCCTGGCTGCTGGTGACGGGAAAAGTGTGAAGGGCAGGCTGGACCATGCCTCCAGTTGCATTCCCCCACACCATCTCAACGCCGCTCAGCTTCAGAGAAGCGAGAGCTCCACCCCACTGGATGTCGAATATTGCCGTCTGCTGCCCTGCGGGGTCAGATAAGGAGTAGGCATTGTGGGTAGTTCCTCGCGGAACGAAGGGACTGATGGGCTGAAAAGTAGTCGCCCCGCATCCGGCGGACGCAGGAGCGCCAGACAAAGAAACCAACAACGCGAGGCACAGGAGGGTGGACTTTAGTCTGTTCATTCTGTTCTCCTTCGAATATGGCCTTCGGAGCTCACGAAACCATCACGAGAGCGGCTTGCGAACCAACAAGAAGGTCGTGGAAGCAAGATGGTACGACAGCGGTCGTCGGTTTGCAACCCGATCGATCCAGAGGAGAGGCAGCGTCACGAGCGAGACGAGACGGCTGAGCACCCTGCCAACAGGTCCCCCAGGAAGCACGCTGGCCAGGTAGTTGGCCATAAGGTCGCGGAGCATGAAGGTCGGGCCTACGCAGGTCCCTGCCGAGACCACCGCAAAACCGGCCCGTTCAAACAAGCGCCGGTGACCGGTCAGCGTGAAGTTCTGAAAGTGGTTGGGATAGCCGTGGAAGACTTGAAGAAACGGTGTGGCGATGAACGCCTGGCACCCCGGCCGCAAGGCCCGATACATCTCGGCTACGGCGTCTTGAGGAAATTCCAGGTGCTCCAGCACCGCTTCGCAATGAAAGGCGTCGACCGAGCTCTCGGCGTAGGGAAGGGAATAGGCGTCCGCCACGACATCGACGTTGGGAAACGCCCCGATATTGAGATTGACTAGGGTGGGATGAACGCGCGCAGGTCCACCTCCGACCGAAACGCAAAGAGCATCGTCCGGGAGTCCCGCGAGACTTGAGCGGAAGGCGTCTTCAGATTCCCGAGTCCGCATGTCCCCAAAGGCCAGGGTTGCTTTTTGGAAGGCGGATTGTAGGAAACGCGGGGGACGCTCATACTCGGCAACCATGCGGCCTGAGTCTGCCGCGAGATAGGCAGAGATCTTCTGCGGATCCGGCAACAAGATGGGGACGCCGTGGACCAGCGGGTATGAACAAGCGCCATCCTCAGTGGTCAGCAACTCGCCCGACAGCACCAAGGGGCGATGGGTCTTTGGGCAGACCAGCCGCCGGGATTGGACCTGGTCACGAATGTTCAACGGGCCTCGAGCCCCGCCTGCTCCATGTCCCTGTCCAGGCCCAGGCTGGTTCCCGCATGCTCGGCCGCCCAGACGGCGATCTCTTCATGGAGACGCTGCCTTCGCCGCTGGACCAGCCAGCTCTGCAGTGCCTCTCTTGCGAGGGCCGTTGCGGGCTGCCCCGAGCGCTCGGCCTCGGCGTGAAGCATCGCGTGGAGCTCGGAGGGCAGGGGGAGATGGAAATTGGCAAGGGCTGGCATGGCGGTCCTCCTGCCATAATTGTATGCCAGTCCGCTCTGCCTGTCCGTGTTGTTTAGGGTAGGGGCGGGTCTGGACGGCAGGTTGGGGGCTCGACCCGCCCTGGGAGGAAGATCTCCTACTCCCCCTCGATCATCTCCTCGAACTTCGCCTTGTTCGTGGCCTTCATGTACGCCTCGCGCGGGGTGATCCGCTGCTGCTCGACGAGGGCCATGAGGGCGTCGTCCATCAGTTGCATTCCCGACGAGCGGCCGCCCTGGATGATGGAGGTGATCATCGGGGTGTTGCCTTCGCGGATGACGTTGGGCAGGCCGGGGGTCTTCAGGAGGATCTCGTTGACGGCGCAGCGGCCCTTGCCGTCCGCGGTCTTCAGCAGGAGCTGCGAGACGATGCCGGCGATCGACTCGGCGAGGGTGGTGCGGATCTGCGACTGCTCTTCGGCGGGGAAGGCGTCGATCAGCCGGTCGACGGTGTTGGCCGCGCCGTTCGTGTGCAGCGTGCCGAAGACCAGGGCGCCCATCTCGGCGGCGGTGATGGCCAGCGCGATCGTCTCCAGGTCCCGCATCTCGCCCACCAGGATGACGTCGGCGTCCTGGCGGATGGCGGCGCGCAGGGCGGCGCCGAAGCTCTCGGTGTCGGTCCCCACCTCGCGCTGGGAGAAGACGGAGAGCTTGTCCTTGTGGACGAACTCCACCGGGTCCTCGATGGTGACGATGTGCTTCTGGTAGGTGGTGTTGATGCGGTCGATGATCGCCGCCAGGGTGGTGGACTTGCCCGAGCCGGTGGGGCCGGTGACCAGCACCAGACCCTGCTTGAGGTGGGCCAGGCTCTCGATGGCCCGGGGCAGGTTGAGCTCCTCCAGCGGCACGATGGTCTCCGGGATGATGCGGAAGACGGCGCCGCAGCCGTTCTCCTGGCGCAGGAAGTTGGCGCGGAAGCGGGCGACGCCTTCGAGGCCGTAGGCGAAGTCGAGGTCGCCGCACGCTTGGTAGTCCTCCCACTGGGCGTCGGAGGCGATCTCCTGCAGCAGAGAGAGCAGCGCATCGTCCGTCAGCACGCTCCAGCCGCGGACGGCTTCGAGGGAGCCGTGGACGCGGATGCGCGGCTCGAGACCCGCCGCGAGGTGCAGGTCGGACCCCTTGTTGTCGCGAAGATAGTGGAACAGCTCGTCGATGCGGGCCATGGGCGCCTCTCGTCCGGAGTGATGGCAGGCATTCTATATCCTCTTGACCTCACGGCCATCCCGGCTCGGGTGGAAACGTAGGAAAGCCGGCCGATCCGGAGACGACCCGCCGTCGCGTCGGGGTATGGCATCCAGAGACGACCCCGCCGTCGCGTGGGGGGATCGTTGAGGGCCTCCCATCCAGAGACGACCCGCCGTCCCCGTGGTATGCGGGAGGGTATCGTATCGGGTCTGGGTCGTCTCTACGGGCGGGTATCGCGTTGGCGACCGGCGTCTTTCCTCAGGGTTTGGTATAGGATCCGGGTTGAAATGACGTCCGATCGCGATTCGTTGTTCCGAAACCGGTACCGGATTTCGCCTGCCCGGTGGAGTCGGTGGGATTACCGTCGCCCTGGGTTCTACCACGTGACGATCTGCGTCCAGTGGAGAGCCCGGTGCCTGAGCGAGGTGATCGAGGACAGAACGGTTCTCTCTCCCTGTGGTGAGGTCGTTGCCCGGGAATGGAGCCAGATCCCGTGCAGACATCCGCAGGTGACCCTCGATGCTTTCATCGTAATGCCCGACCACCTGCACGGTCTCTTGATATTGGGCGGTCAAGAATCTCTGTCCATCGGAGGAATCATCGGTCAGTTCAAATCCAAGACGACAAAGATCCTACGGGCTCGGCCATGACGACTTCGCCTGGCAGGAGCGGTTCCACGACACCGTCCTCAACGATTTCAAGGAATTGGATCAGGTCCGCGCCTACATTCTCGACAACCCCCGGCGCTGGAAAATCAAATCCTCATAACCCTTCGGAATCGATACCGTCCGGCAACGCGATATCGGTCCGTAGAGACGACCCAGACCCGATACGATACCCTCCCGCATACCACGGGGACGGCGGGTCGTCTCTCGATGGGAGGCCCTCAACGATCCCGGCGTGGGACGTCGGGTCGTCTCTCGATGGGAGGCCCTCACGATCCCGGCATCGGATCGACGGATGTTCTTGTCGAAACGTCTTTTCCGTCGCGATCACCCGGCGAATTTCTGCGGCTCGTCCGCCTGCTTCATCGCCTCTTCGCGGTGGATGGAGCCCTTCTTGACCAGGTCGGCGAGCGAGGCGTCGAGCAGGCACATGCCGTGCGAGGCGCCGGTCTGGAGCACGGACTTGATCTGGAAGGTCTTGTTCTCGCGGATCAGGTTGCCCACCGCCTTGTTGACCACCAGGACCTCGAGGGCCGGCACCCGGCCGTTGCCGTCCGCCCGCGGCACTAGGCGCTGGGAGACGACGGCGCGCAGCGACTCGGAGACCATGGTGCGGATCTGGTCCTGCTGCGACGGCGGGAAGACGCCGAGGATGCGGTTGATGGTGCGGATGGCGTTGTTGGTGTGCAGGGTGGCGAGGACGAGATGGCCCGTCTCGGCCGCGGTCAGCGCCAGGGAGATGGTTTCGAGGTCGCGCAGCTCGCCGATGGCGATGATGTCCGGGTCCTCGCGCAGGGCGCCGCGCAGGGCGCGGGCGAAGGAGCTGGTATGGGGACCCACCTGGCGCTGGTTGACCACGCACTGCTGCGAGGGGTGGATGTACTCGATGGGGTCCTCGATGGTGATGATGTGGTCGCGCCGCTCGCCGTTGATGATGTTGAGCAGGGCGGCGAGCGTCGACGACTTGCCGCAGCCGGCCGGGCCGGTGAGCAGCACCATGCCCTGATGGAAGTTGGCGAAGCGGGCGAGCGAGGTGGGCAGGCCGAGCTCCTCCAGGGTCGGCGGCCGGGGCGGGATGGCCCGGAAGACGGCGTCCACTCCCCGCTGCTGGCGGTAGGCGCTGCCGCGGAAGCGGCCGACGTCCGCCAGCTCGTAGGCGAAGTCCACCTGACCCTTCTCGCGCAGGGCCGCGGTCTGGCCGGGATCGAGGATCTCCAGCACCAGCCTCTCGGCGGTCGCAGCATCCACGGTCTCGGGAGCGAGGTCGGCGAGCCGGCCGTGGGTGCGCAGCTTGACGGCGGCGGCGCTGTGGACGTGGAGGTCGCTCGCGCCGCTGCGCAGGGTGTGGGCGAGGAGGCGGTCCAGACCGCGCGGGGAGTCGAGGGCGAAGTCGCGCAGGGAGGTCGCCCTGGGCGCGGCGGGCTCTGCAGGCGTGGCGGCGACGGCGGCGACCGCGGCGGCCTGGGTCTGCTGTTTGGCCACGTACTCGCGCTGCACTTCGAGGAGCTGCTCGAGCTGCTGCGTCGTCAGGGCTCCCCGCTCGACGAGGATCTCGCCCAGCCGGCGTGCGCTCCCCTCTCGCGCCTGCCACTCGGCCGCAGCGACGAGCTGCTCGCGGGTGACGAGCTTGTAGTGCAGGGCGATGCGCCCGAAGAGGAGGTCGTCTGCGCCGGAGGTCATGTGGAGGGGAGGGTATTGAAGGCGGGCCTTGCGCGTCAATCTCCATCAGAGGGCAACCAGGGGGCAAGCAGGGAGCAGGTCGAAACAACCGGCTGTCTTCCTCCGTCTTGTCCCTGGGGAAAGGGAGAGTGAGAGAAGAGGCCGGGGAGACCGGAGAGGGCCCGGGTTTGTCCGGGGCTGCTAGAATCGCCCGGCAAGAAATTCCTTTGACTAGCGGCGGCATGCCGCGGGAGATCGTCCATGGCCGAGCAGGGTGGAACCAGAGGTGTCGTCGGACCGGGGGAGCCGCGGGGCGGCGGGGCGCTGATCGCAGGGCTGGTGATGCTCGCCCTGGCGCTGCTGCTGGTGACCGCGCTGGGCAGGCCGCCGCAGCCGAAGCCGAAGGATGCGCCAGCGGCGGAGTTCTCGGGCGGTCGCGCCGAGGACGTCCTCCGCACGCTGCTGGGCGACGGGGCGCCCCATCCGGTGGGCTCGGCGGCCAACGCCCAGGTGCGTGAGCGGGTGTTGGCTCAGCTCCGGGCCGTGGGCTACACGCCGGAGGTCCAGGAGGGCTTCGTCTGCCGGGCCGGATGGGGCTGCGCCAAGGTGTGGAACGTGCTGGCGCGCCTGCCGGGTCAGGAGGCGGGCAAGGCCGTGATGCTCACCGCGCACTACGACTCGGTGCCCGCCGGTCCGGGGGCGAGCGACGACCTGACGAGCGTGGCCGCGATCCTCGAGATCGCCCGCGTGCTCAAGACCGGTCCGCCGTTGCGCAACCCTGTCCTCCTCCTGCTCGACGACGGCGAGGAGCAGGGGCTCCTGGGAGCCCGGGCCTTCTCCGAGAGCAGCCCGGACGCGGGGTCGGTGGGCGCGATGGTGAACCTGGAGGCCCGCGGCACCGGCGGTCCCAGTCTGATGTTCCAGACCAGCGGCCAGGACGCGTGGCTGATCGACGCCTTCGCCTCCCGGGCGCCGCGGCCGTTCACCAGCTCGCTGTTCTCCACCATCTACCGGTTCATGCCCAACGACACCGATCTGACGGTGTTCCTGCAACGCGGTCTGCCGGGCCTGAACTTCGCCTTCATCGACGGGCCGAGCCATTACCACACGTCCCTGGACGATCTGGCGCACTCTTCGGCGGCCACCCTGCAGCACCAGGGCGACAATGCTCTGGCGGCGGTGCGCGGCCTGGCCTCAGGAAACCTCGTCACCCCGCCGGCGGGCAATGCCGTGTTCTTCGACCTGCTGCACCTCACCGTGGTGCGCTGGCGCACGGGCTTGAGCCCGCTGCTCGGCATCCTGGCGCTGGTCCTGTGCCTGGCCGCGGCGTGGCTGGCCCGCCGCCGGGGCCTCGCCACCTGGGGCGCCGTGGTGCTGGGCGTGGTGGCGCCGCTGCTCGCCGCCGTCCTCTGCTTCGGGGTGGCCTATGGGCTGGTGGTGGTCGTGGGCCGTGCCTTCCATTCGGCCTGGATCGCCCAGCCGCTGCCCGTCAGCGTGGCGTTCTGGCTGGCGAGCCTCGCCGTCACGCTGGCCGTGGGGGGGATCCTGGGCCGGCGGTCCGGATCCGCGGGGATCTGGGCCGGGGTGTGGACCGGCTGGTCTCTGCTCGGGCTGGTCACCGGCATCCTCCTGCCCGGAGTGAGCTACCTGTTCCTGCCGGCGGCGCTGGTGGCGGGGATCGTGGGCGTGGCCGTCTACGCCGGCGGCGGCTCGGCCGCGGGACGGCTGGCGGCGGTCCTCCTGCCTGCCCTGGTGGTGGCGCTGCTCTGGTTCCCCTTCCTGAGCTCCTCCCTCTACCTGGGGCTCGGTCTCCTCGGGTTGCTGGTGACCGCGGTGGCGCTGGCCTTCGTCTTCAGCACCCTGATCCCCCTGGTGGGCCCGTCCGGCGCCCTTGGCCGGCGATGGCTGCCCCTCGCCGCCGCGGCCGGCGCCGTGCTCGGCGCCGTGCTGACCCTGGTCACGCCGACCAATTCTCCGGAGGTGCCACGCACCATGACGGTGGACGCCCATGAGGACGCCGGCACCGGCGAGAGCCGCTGGGTGGTGCGCGGTGCGTCGCCGCTCCCCCCGGCCATGCGCCAGGTGGCGGCCTTCAGCCAGCCTCCGGCGCCGCCCTACCCCTGGTCGCCGCCCATGGTGCGAGCCTTCGCCGCTCCGGCCCCGGCCCTCAACCTCCCCGGGCCCGAGCTGACCGTGCTGGAGAGCACGATCGTCGAAGGCCGGCGACACCTGCGCCTGCGCCTGACCTCGCCGCGCGGAGCGCAGGTGGGCAGCTTCGTCGTCCCGCGCGAGGCCCGCCTCGAGTCCGTGAAGATCGACGGTCACGACTTCCCCGCGCTCGACCGCCGGCAAGCGGGCGGCCCTCCTCCCCCCTGGCGCTTTTTTTCCAACTTCACCCTGCCGCCCGGAGGCTCCGAGGTGGAGGTCGTGCTCGGCGCGACGGAGCCTCAGGATTGGTATGTGTTCGACCGCTCCTTCGGACTGCCGCCCAGCGCCCAGCCGCTGCTCGCGGCGTGGCCGAAGGATGCCGTCCCCATCCAGGACGGCAATCAGGTGCTGGTGAGCCGGAAGGTGAAGATCTGAAGGCGGGACCAACCTCCCCTCGCCGGGAGAGGGAACGCAATGCGAACCTTTGTTGCTGTCTCCCTCTTGTCCCGGCGGACGGGGGGGGAGGCTGGGAGAAGAGGGCCGGGGTGATGAGGGTCTTCCCGCGCCTGTGGCACAAAATCTGCAAAATCTTTCAGGACGCAGCCGGTCGTTTCGCAGCGGCCGGCAGCCCCGGGGAAAGGCACCCCGGGAGCCAACGCAGTACGGCGCGAAACAGCCTTTCGCGGCCCCTCCCTGAAGGGGAGGCGTCCTGAATCTGAGAGATCAGTCGCCTCCCCCTTTTTTTGGCTCTGGCCCTCCCTTCGGCCCTCTCCGAAACCGGGTGCAAGACTTGCACGCTCCCCGGGGTGGGAGAGCAAACCTCTCCAAGGAGATCCGCCATGACGAAGAGAGCCACGATCCTGTTCGCCGCGTCCCTGGTCCTGATCCCGCTGGCCGGCTGCAATCAGCCGGACAGTGCCGTCACCACCCGGCGCGACGCGCAGGGAAACCCCGAGATCCACGTCGACGGCAAGAAGGTCGATCAGAAGGTCGAGCAGGCCCAGCAGGATCTGAAGGTCGCCGGCCACGAGCTCGCGCAGGGAGCCAATCAGGTGGGCGGCGAGATCCAGCGCGGCGCCGAAAAGGTGAACGCCAAGGTCGGTCCGATCGCCCGCGAGGCCCTGAACGACGCCGGCATCACCGCCCGGGTTCAGGCCAAGCTGGTGGCCGACCCCGAGGTGAAATCCCTCCATATCAGCGTGGCCACGGTCGACGGCCGCGTGACCCTCAGCGGCAAGGTCTCGTCCGACGCCGAGCGCGCCACCGCCGAGAGGCTCGCCGTCCACACCGACGGCGTGAAGTCGGTGGTGAACGTGATCCAGGTCGCAGGCGAGAAACCGCCCCCGCCGACCGAGGTGCCGGGAGCGCATCCGTCGGGAGCTTGAGAGCTGGGAGCGCCCTCTCGCGATATGCTTGCGGGGACCGACCCCGCCCATGAACCCCTATATCGAAAGCTTCCTGCCGCTCTTCGTGGCGATCAACGCTCCCGGCATCATCCCCATCTACCTGAGCGTCACCGAGAACCTCACCGGTCCGGAGCGCCAGCGGCTGATGCTGCAGGCCATGGTCACGGCGCTGGTGATCGCCGTGCTGATCCTCTTTGCCGGCCAACTGATTTTTTCGCTGCTCGGCATCACCGTCAACGACCTGCGCGTGGGTGGCGGGCTGATCCTGCTGGTGCTCAGCATCTCCAACCTGATCTTCGGCGACTTCCGGCGCCGGGACCCCACGGGCGGCGGCGAGGACGACCCCGCCTCGGTGGGCATCGTCCCCATTGGCATCCCGCTGATCATGGGACCGGCGGCCATCACCTCCATCCTCGTCTCCCGCGAGGCCTTCGGCTATGTGCCGACCCTGCTGTCGCTGACCGTCAACATGCTCCTCGTCCTGCTGACGCTGCTGGCGAGCCCGCACGTCGGCCGCTTCGCTGGTCCGGCCGTCTCCCGCGCCATCGCCAAGGTGGCCAGCCTCTTTCTGGCCGCCATCTCGGTCGCGATGATCCGGGCCGGCGTGCTGGGGATGATCAAGGCGGCGGTCCTCCGCTGACGCCCAGCACCTCCCGCCGCGCCGCTTCCAGGTCCTCCAGCCCCTCCTCCATCCGGTCGCGGTGGGTGCGGAAGGAGAGGACGCAGATGCGCAGGGCGAAGCGGTCCCCGAGCATGGTGCCGGTCAGGAACACCCGCTGGCGGGCGTTGACCCGCTCCATCAGCCGCCGGTTGAGACGGTTGAGCTCCTCCGGATCGGCTGGATCGTCCACGCCCGGCGGCACCAGGCGGAAGGCGAGCAGGGAGAGCTGGGGCTCGGCGAGGATCTCCATCCCCGCCATGGCGCGGATGCGGTCCGCGGCCAGGCGGGCGAGGGCGAGCTTCTCCGCGAGCTGCTCACGGAAGGCGGCGGCGCCGTGCATCTTGAACGGCAGCCATACCCGCAGGCCCCGGAACGGCCGCGACAGCTCCGGCGAATAGAGGCAGAAGTCCACGAGGTCGGGATCGCTCTGCATGTGGGGCATGTAGTCGGCCGTCAGGGCGTGGGCCCGGCGCAGGGCCTGGCCGTCCCGCACCAGCACGGCGCCCGTGCCGTAGGGGAGGAACAGCCCCTTGTGGGGATCGAGGACGATGGAGTCCGCCCGCTCGATTCCCCGCAGCGTCCGCTTCCCCTCTTCCGTCAGGAGGAAAAATCCGCCATAGGCGGCATCCACGTGCAGCCACAGCTTCTCCCGGGCGGAGATCTCCGCCAGCTCCTCCAGCGGATCGACGGCGCCGGTGTTGGTGGTGCCGGCGCTGGCGACGACGAGGAACGGGGTGAGCCCGCGGGCGCGGTCCCCGGCGATGGCCGCCTCCAGGGCGTCCACGCGCAGGCGGAAGCGCTCGTCGACGGGGATGGCGCGGATGTTCCGCTCCGGGAAGCCGGCGAGGAGAGCGCCCTTGGCCACCGAGTGATGGACCTCCCGGGAGGCGTAGATCACGCCGGAGAGGAAGTCGTCGGGCAGGCGCTCGCGGCGGGCCGTGAAGAGGGCCGTGAAATTGGCGAGCGAGCCGCCCGTCGTGAGCGTCCCCCGGGCCTCCCTGGGGAAGCCGGCGAGCTGGCAGAACCAGTCGATGACGTTGGCCTCCAGGCGGGACAGGGCGGGGGCCGTGGTGAAAATGGACGTGTAGCGGTTCACCGAGTCGGCGATCAAGTCCGCCACCGCGGACTGGAACAGGCCGCCCCCCGGGATGTAGGCCAGATAGCCGGGGCTCGCCGTGTTGTAGGTGGGCTTGACGGCGCGGTCGAAGAGGAGGTCCAGCAGCTCGGAGAGGGGTGTGCCCGTCTCGGGCAGGGGCTCGGCCAGCGTGCGCGCCAGCTCCGCGCCGCCCCGGGTGTCGCACACCGGCTGGCGAGGGAGGGACGAGATGTGGGCCACGATCCGCTCCAGCGCCGCCTCCACCAGCCCGCGCATCGCGGCCGTGTCCAGCTCCAGCGGATGGTCCCGGCCGTCGGACGTGACGTCATTGGCAGGCCGGGCGAGGGTTTCGGTCATGAGCGCGTCTCCTGGGATTGGGGGGGAAGCCTAGCAGGAGACGAGAGGGATGGGGGGACCCCCCTTCGGAGGACCGGAGAGCCCCCGGACGATCCAAACGGTGCTACCCTCGTCTCCTTGAAGCTCTTCGGGAACTTTTCGCCGCCTCCGGACGTCTATCAGAACAGGGCGCAGGTGAATCAGCCCTGGGAGGAGACGGTGGGCGTCGCAACGGTTTACCCCCTGCATCAGGACGTGGCGCTCGACGTCGAGCTGGTCGAGCGGCATCGGTGCGGCGACTTCCAGGCGTTCGACGAGGTCTATGGACGCTTCGCGGAGATGGTGTACAACCTGTCGCTGCGCCTCGCGGGCAACCGCGAGGAGGCCGCCGACCTCACGCAGGAGGTCTTCCTGCGCATCTACCGGCACCTCGGCAGCTTCGGGGGCCGCTCGACACTCAAGACCTGGGTGTTCCGCATCGCCATCAACCACTGCCGCGACCGGCTGTCGCGCCATGTCCCTGTGCAGTCGATCGACGGGGACCCCGAAGGGGGAGGCGTGACGCTCGCCGATCCGGCCCGCGGGCCGGAGGAGATGGCGGTCGCCGCGGACGAGGGCCGCCGGGTCACGGCGGGACTCTCCCGGCTGCCGCAGGTTTTTCGCGAGGCGGTGGTGTTGCGGGACCTCGAGGGTTTATCCTATGAGGAGATTGCTGAAGTTCTGGGAGTCCGGGTGGGCACGGTCCGTTCACGGATCGCACGCGGCCGAGAGCAGCTTCGGCACCTCCTGGAGAAAGGGCTATGACTAGTCACGTTTCCACTGAGGACCTATCGGCCTACCTCGACTCCGAGCTCGGGCTCGCCGAGGTCCGGCCGCTCGAAGCTCATTGCGCGGCGTGCGCCGAGTGCGGCGCGCGTCTCTCCTCGCTGCGGCGGGTGGCCCACGGCCTCGGCGGCGCCCGGCGCGCCGAGCTGCCGGCCGCCCTGCGCCAGCAGATCCGGCGGCAGGTGCAGACGGCGCCGCCGGCCCGCGGGCTGCGGCCGGCGCTGGAGTGGCTGCGCGTCCTGCTGTTCCCGGTCGGCCCCACCCTGCGCACCTCCGCCGCCATGGGGCTCGCCCTGATGGTGGCCCTGTTCGCCGCCAATCACGGCGTGGGCGACGGCTTCCTGCGCGACGAGCCCCGGCCGCGCCCGGAGGTGGAGACCTTCATGGGCGAGCCGCCGTCCGTGCTACCCACCACCAGCGAGGTGGCCGGGCGCAAGTTCGTGTGGACGGATGCGGGCTGGGTGCAGCGCGGGCTGGAGTGGAAGACGCCGGAGACCCTCCTGGACGCCCACAGCCCCCAGGGCCGGGCCCTGCTGACCCGCTACTCGGACCTGAGATTCCTGCTGGCCGACGGCTCGTCCGTCGTCCTGCGCTACAACCTGGAGACGGTGGAGATCCGCAGCACGCCGCCGGTCACCCGGGTCCTGGGCTTCACGCCCCATCCCCGGGAGGGACGGGCGCACGTCCGCGCGGTGTCGGCGTAGGGGGCGCCCCGGGGACAGGAGTGAGGGCCGGGGCGGGGGAAGACGCGGTCCCGCGTATACAATCGCCGCATGGCCGGATTCGAGATCGTTTCGCGTTTCACCCCCCAGGGGGACCAGCCCGAGGCCATCCGCCAGCTCGTCGAGGGGCTGGAGCGGGGGGACCACGAGCAGGTGCTGCTGGGGGTGACCGGGTCGGGCAAGACGTTCACCATCGCCAAAGTCATCGAGGCGGTGAACCGGCCCACCCTGATCCTCTCTCACAACAAGACCCTCGCCGCGCAGCTCTTCCAGGAGTTCCGCAGCTTCTTTCCCCACAACGCCGTCGAGTATTTCGTCTCCTACTACGACTACTACCAGCCGGAGGCCTACGTCCCGGCCACCGACACCTACATCGAGAAAGAGACCAGCATCAACGAGGAGATCGACCGTCTCCGTCTGCGGGCGACCAAGGTGCTGTTCGAGCGTCGCGACGTGATCATCGTCGCCTCCGTCTCCTGCATCTACGGCCTCGGCGCGCCCGAGGCGTTCTTCGGCATGCTCCAGTTCTTCAGCCGCGGCGACGCCGAGGGCATGGAGCCGGCCCTCCAGCGGCTGGTCAACATGCAGTACCAGCGCACCCAGCTCGACCTCTTCCACGGCAGCTTCCGGGTGCGCGGCGACGTGCTGGAGATCCTCCCCGCCTATGAGGACCTGGGGATCCGGGTCGAGTACTTCGGCGACGAGATCGAGCGCATCACCCGCTTCGACGTCCTGCGCGGCAGCGTCCTCCAGGAGGTGGACCGCATCGCCGTCTACCCCAAGACGCACTACGTCACTCCCAAGGACCGCCTGGAGTCGGCCGTCGAGGGGATCCGGATCGAGCTCGCCGAGCGCCTCGCCGTGCTGGAGGCCGAGGGCAAGCTGCTGGAGCGCCAGCGGCTGGAACAGCGCACCCGTTTCGACCTCGAGATGCTGAAGGAGATCGGCTACTGCCACGGCATCGAGAACTACTCGCGCCACCTCTCCGGCCGCGCCCCGGGGCAGCCGCCGCCGACCCTCTTCGACTACCTGCCGGACGACTTCCTGCTGGTGGTCGACGAGAGCCACCAGACGATCCCGCAGGTGCGGGGCATGTATCACGGCGACCGCTCGCGCAAGCAGACGCTGGTGGACTTCGGCTTCCGCCTCCCCTCGGCGCTCGACAACCGCCCCTTGACCTGGGAGGAGTTCGACGCCCGCATGGGGCAGCGCATCTACGTCTCGGCCACGCCGGCGCCCTGGGAGCTGGAGCGCACGGGGGGCGTCATCGTCGAGCAGCTCATCCGCCCCACCGGTCTGCTCGACCCGGTGATCGAGATCCGCCCCGCCCAGGGCCAGGTGGACGACCTCATGGCCGAGGTGCGCAAGATCGTGGCGAACAAAGAGCGGGTGCTGGTGACCACCCTCACCAAGCGCATGGCCGAGGAGCTGACCCAGTACCTGGCCGAGCTGGGGATGAAAGTGCGCTACATGCACAGCGACATCGAGACCCTGGAGCGGGTGGAGATCATCACCGGCCTGCGCCGCGGCGAGTTCGACGTGCTGGTGGGGATCAACCTGCTGCGCGAGGGTCTGGACCTGCCCGAGGTCTCGCTGGTGACCATTCTGGACGCCGACAAGGAGGGCTTCCTGCGCAGCGAGACCTCGCTCATCCAGACCTCGGGCCGCGCCGCCCGCAACGTCCACGGCCGGGTGATCTTCTATGCCGACCACCTCACCGACTCGATGAAAAGGGCGATCGACGAAACCGAGCGCCGCCGCGTGCGCCAGGACCTCTACAACCAGGAGCACGGCATCGAGCCCGCGACCATCCTGAAGGACATCCACAACCCGCTGGTGGCAATGAGCAACCTCGACCTCTACTCCGCCGGTCCCACCCGCCTCTCCGAGCTGGCCGGCGACGTCGACCTCCCCCTCGCCGAGCGCATCAGCCGCCTGGAAAAAGAGATGCGAGCCGCCGCCAAGCGCCTGGAATTCGAAGAGGCGGCGACCCTGCGCGACCAGATCCGCGAGCTGCGGGAGCTGCAGATCTATGCGGGGTGAGGGCTTTCATCGCCCAACACCGAGAGCCCGGAGGGCGGCGTTCCCGTAGCCCCGGGTGCAACCCGGGGTGGGGGAGGTGGGGCCGGGAAAACGGGTGTGACCGGGGAATGGGGACGGCCCGGGAACGGGGACGGCCCGGGGAATGAGGGGCGGATCATCCGCCACCGGCCCGCGTTCAGGCATCACGCCGGCCCCGGTCGCACCCCGTTTCCGGGTCGCACCCGTTTTCCCGGGGTCCGTTCCCTGGTCGCACCCGGTTCCCCGGCCACGCCCGTTTCCCGGTCGCCGCCCGTTTCCCGGTCGCCACCCGTTTCCCCGGCCCGCCCGTTTCCCCGGCCCCCCATCCCCGGGTTGCACCCGGGGCTACGGGAACGCCGCCCTCCGGGCTCTCGGTTCCGAGGGAGGCGCCGGTCTTGCTCGGCCTGGGTGGTTGTGATGCAATCCTCTGCGTACCGCCACCAACTCCGGGCCCTGCAGCTCGTCCGGGCTGCCACGGGCGGCGAGGAGGGGCGAGCGTGGACGTGATCTGGACCGACTATCTCAGACACCGGGCGCACCTGCGAGGCTATGACCTTGCCATCCTAGAGCAGATCGTGCGATCTCTGAAGAGCGGTACTTCGATACCGCAACGCTGCGCGTGATAGCCATTGGAGGACACCGAGGCGGGTTGGTCCTGGTGCCATACGAAGAAGACGGCGAGACCGTAACTCCTGTCACAGTTCATGCCACGACCCGCCAACAAATCAATTTTCGGCTACGCACAGGGAGATTCAGAGCATGCTAAAGCCGAGGATGTCGTATTTCTCCCAAGAGGATATTCTGCATCTCGTGATTGCCGAGGATGAAGAAGCAAACAGCATCGAGCTGAGCCCCAACATCACAGCGGAGCTGAATGAGAAGGGCGAGCTCATCGGGATCGAGATCCTTCAGGCCAGCTCCTTCGTAAGAGATTCCATCTTGGAGGGGGTACAGGCCAAGGTCCTGAATCTTGTCGCCGCTGAGGACGCCTGATTGGCGGCGCCACCCTTGCCCACTCCCCACCCCTTGTGATGCAATCCTCTGCGTCATGACACACGACGAATACGAGCAGCGCAAGCGGCGCCTGGAGGAGGAGCTGCGCGCCGGGGTCGAGCTCCTGGAGACGGCCCACCGCCACCAGCTCCGCGCCCTGCAACTCGTCTGGGCTGCCACGGGTGGCGAAGGGGTGGAGATCCCGCCGCCGGTGGTGGCGACTGCGGCGATGGAGACCCCTCCGGCCGTGCCTGCCCTCTCCGCGCCGACGGAGCCCCCCCAGCCCGCCCGGCGAGGCGCCTGGGCGCTCTACAACGACGTCCAGACCGTGCTCGCCGAGGTCCCCGAGCTCTTCGACCGCAACGACGTCTGCCGCGCGCTCGGCTACGAGCCGGA
The DNA here is from genome assembly GCA_036264085.1 of Thermoanaerobaculia bacterium. Lineage (GTDB taxonomy): Bacteria > Acidobacteriota > Thermoanaerobaculia > Multivoradales > UBA5704 > DATARR01. The sequence continues at coordinate 53,057 of DATARR010000108.1, forward strand.
TCGCGGCTCCCTGTACCGCACCTTCTTGGAGTTGAAGCAGGAAGGCGTCCTCGCCGTCGAGGAGGTCGGCTACGGCAGACTGCCGACGCGCTACAGGAAGACGTTTTCGAGCGACGCCACGGTCGCTGAGTGACGCGCCGCGGCGGTGGGCGAGGCCCGCAGCCGATTCGTGAGACACGACGGAAGACTCGCGCGTCACGCGCATCTCGTTGTGCATCACGGCGAATTCGGAATGCGTGGCGCAATCCGGGATGGCAGTGACGCACTCCGCGGATGGCGTGACGCAATTCCCGGTTGTAGTGACGCATCAGGCGAATTGCGTCACTAACAACCTGAATTTAGTGACGCACACCGCGAGTTGCGCAACTCAATCCGCGGATGCAGCGACGCAAACCGCGAAGCTGGTGACGCACAACCAGATTGCGGTGACGCATCTCTCGAAGTTAGTGACGCACCACGAGATGCGCGTCCCGGGAATCAGGTTGGCGATGACGCACAGGAGGATGGCAGTGACGCCATCCCTGAAGGCGGCGACACCCGGGCGCCTGGCGGCGACGTACTGCGGCCTGGAGGAAGCGCCGGGCGGGCGCGTCGTAACGCAAAGGCCGGGGGTGAGGCTCACGACTCCGGATCTTCTTGCCGCATCTCCCGGTTGTGACGCCCGCTCCGCCGGGTTCGTGGCGAAAGGCGGGCACGGTGCTTGGCACGTCTCTTCGCACGCCGGAACCGCGAGCCCGGAGGGCGGCAGACTTTAATAGCCCCAGGCGTCAGCCCCTGGGAACCGTGCGACACGATCAAGCTCCCCCGAGCCCCGTCAGGGGCGACCGACCCTCGCCCCCGGCGGGATGGACCTCCGGCCGGCCGCAGCCCCCTAGAACGGCCCCCATGGATGCGGCTGCAGGCCCTCGCCAGCATGGCGCCTCTGCCACGACGTATAAGCCGCCAACCGTATAAGCTTTAAGCGTCTATCTGAAATCCTCCCGGAACCGGTAGAGGACATCGGCGATCTTGCAGGGAGGACTTCAGATAGACGCTTAAAGCTTATACGAACGCCGAGGGCCGGCCTACCCCTGCCAACTCCCGTTCCTCCAACCAGATACGTCCTGGCCCCGAGTTGAGCCGCGTCGCCGGCAGGGTGACTCCGAAATCGCCCCACCTGCGCATGCTCATCCCTCGGCACGGGGGTATTGACGAGGTTTAGGAACCGGCGTATGATTCCCACAATCCGAAGAATGAGGGAGATACATGAACCCGAAGGTTACCCGGACCGGAACTGTGGCGATTCGCTAAGGACTCTGGGGCTAAGTTCAGAACGAGGTTCGGCGTCAGGGCGTCTGAGAGAATAAGGCTAGAGTAATCCTTTATGGGTGAGGGACGCTATGCCTGGAAGAAATGATCCCTGTCCTTGCGGCAGCGGGAAGAAATACAAGAAGTGCTGCCTTGGGGCCCCAGAGAAGCGATTGATACCCAACGAGGCGAACCAGCGCGGCAAGGAGTTTGAGGATTTGGTGGCCGGTTGCCTGGGCCTACTTATATCTCGGCATCCGAAGACCGTTGAAGTCAAGCACCACCCACACCTTGACCTTCAGAACGGAACCTTTGTCATCCCGGACTTCGAATTGACCTGCACATTTCCTCACCAAATAGATCGGCGCCTGATCGAATGTCAGAGCCGGACCAAAAGCTCTCAAGATATTGCGCATCGGATTCGAACGATAAAATCTCTATCTCCAAGAAACCGATTCATCTTAGTATTTAGAGATGCGGACTATCTTTCGGCCGCCGTCAAGCAAGCCCTCGATGCCGACGGCGTTGTGTGCTATCCATTGCTTGAATTTGCCGCCTTCCTCAGCAAACTGAGCGATGCATTGACAGCGCAGGCTGCCAATGAGCAGGCTGCTACTAAGGAGGCTGTTGCCGCTAAACGGGTTGCGGTTAAACAGGCTGCAGCTGCTAAGCGGGCTGCTGCTAAGGAGGCTGCGACTAAGGAGCCTCCTCGGGGGGGAATCAAGAAACTCCCCCAGCCTCCTCAGCTGGAAATGGCGAAGATGATCGGGCAAGAACTCGGTACTGCCGCCTCAAGGGAGTTCATGGATCTATATAGGTCATTTAGTCAGAAAGGAGACCAGTCTATGCTGCCACCACGACGTGGATGGTGAGCAGAGAAAGCTAAAGCATAATTAGGACACGCCGAACCCGCCCCTGCAACGGACGCCTGGCGGCGCCGCTGAGGAGCGATCTCGTTCTGCGGCTAAGGTATGAAGGCAAGGTCTAACATGGCTAATCGCAATCTAACGCAGGACGAACTCACTATCGCGAACGGGCTGCTGGCCAGGATTCGCGAAGACTTAGCCAGACTTAGTGGTGGAGACGAGGGCCTGCTGTGGGTGCTTCGGCGAAAGGTTTACAAGGAGCTGACCTACGATGAGCGTGGCAAGCCAATACACCGTCAGCGCCTCAAGGAGAAGAAGAGAGAGCAGCAGAACGGTCTCTGCGCCATCTGCCGAAGGCCACTGCCCGAGAAATATGTAGTTCTAGATCGCATTCAAGCTATGGCTGGCTATACGCTGGAAAACACCCAATTGATACATCAGCGCTGCGATGAAGAGCTGCAAGACTCCAGGGCTTATTCATAGACCAATATGTTTGACTTTGACCAATTTCTCGACCGGATGGCCCGACTCAGCTATGCGGAGATTTTCCGCGAGGCCGATCGCGTGGCCAGCAGCATCGAGCGCTCAACGAGGGCAATTAGGAGTGTGGTTAAGCGCCGGCAGAGTGGCGGTCGTGGAGACGTAGAAAGGATCGGCGCGTTCTTATACTTCATGCGCCATAAATCACGTCCGTCTGGAGCCACGGATTCTGATTTCAAAAAGTATCGGCGTGTGGTAGAAGCACTGGTGCAGCGAGGGGAACTGGAGCCTCAGGTGCTGGGGCAGTTTGAGTAGGCAGTCGGGTGAGCGCAGAACCCGGCCGATCGAGCGGACGGCAAGCCGCTGCTCATCGGCAGAGCCGTTGGGTGGAGAAGGGAGGTGCAAATGGATCATCCAGAGATTTTCAAGCTAATTATTGGCTATACTCTCGTCGGTGCCTTTGTCTTTACGGTCATCGTCACGTGCCTCTCTCTCGTCGGTGTGGTGCGCTTTGCAAGCCAGAATCAGCAGAAGCGCCTTTTCCAGGTCCTAATCGTCGAGCTCGTCGTAGGAGCACTTGGCATCTTCTTCCAGCTAGTATCCCTTAATCCGGCCAAGACCACTGCTCATATCGCGGAACGAACCGCTCAGGAAGCGGACCTCTCGCTCGCACGCAAGACTGCCACCGAGCTGCGGCGTTCCGTCGCGCCGGGGAGTGCAAAATTGGCACTCAGGTTCCGGATTTATACTCCTGCGACTGGCGTATTCCGCCTCTTTCTTGACGGCCGCGAAGTTGCCATTGGTCCGGGCGAGCTGGCCGCACAAGTTGTCGAAGGAGAACATGTGCTCCAATGGGTCGTAGCCTCTTCACCCGGGTCCAGGTATTCTGTTGCTATAATAAGTCCTGCGACTCTCATATTCAGGACAGAACACGCGATCGATGCCTCAGGCCGCGACGCCGGTGTACACTGGTTCTCGCTTGGCCCCACGTCGTGAATGAGGGCCCATGTATTGGTGTCCAACACTACGGTCGAGCGGACGGACCGCCCTATCGTGCGGTGCCGCCGCTCACCTTCAGAGCGTTGCTGCCGTCGCAGGTGTTTGAATGATTAACCTGAAGCTGCACCACATTGGAGAGCCTCTGGTCGCCTAGAGGTAAAGTGCCGGGAGGTAAGGTGCCAGGGTCATGGCAAAGATCAGTACGCTGACCCTCCGCACTGCTCTGGAGCGACGCGGAGCGGGTCCGAGACATCTTTCGCAAAGCCGTACCGGCTGGTCTGGACACACCTCTCCCACGCGAGCTCGAAACTCGCAAAGTTGGTCCTCCGGCGGGCGGTGCGGCTGGCAAAGAGCACATGCGAGGGACTATCCCGCTACGAACGGCAGAGCAAAGGGAAAGGTGCCAGGGATTGTGCGCCAGGACCACAGCACGACCCGGCACCGAACGCGTCGTCCGGCGCGAAAGCCTCGACGACGACGCGATTGCATTCCTTGCTGGCGCATCAGCCGCTCGACGCGCTTGCGGCTGCAACGCACTCCTTGCTGACGAAGCGCCTATGCACACGCGGGCTGCCGTACTGACCGCGGCCCTGCTCGAAGACTGTGCGCACCGCAACGCCCAGACGGCGATCTTCCCGGCGACGCCGGCTCTACGGCCGGCCACGCCAAGAGTAGTAACCGCTGCGAGACACCTCCAACACCTCGCACATCAATCGCACCGGATACTCCCTGGCATGCTGCGCAATGAACCCATACCTCAATCGAGGCGAGCTGTCGGGGCCGAGAAGATCGCCAACGCTTTTTTTAGAATTTCACGCTCTTGACGCAGTCGCTCGATCTCGCGCTGCAACCGGTGCAGTTCTTCCTGCTCGGGCTTCTGATGACCCTTGCCCGGAAACGCCGAGCCACTCCCTGCAGCCAGCTCATCGCGCCACCGAC
>DATARR010000096.1:0-22011 GCA_036264085.1 Thermoanaerobaculia bacterium
GTGTGGATGAAAGCTCCAGAGATGCTACACTCCCCGCCCGAAAACGAGAAACTCTACCCGTGACGCCTGCCAAACTCGACATCTACTGCCTGGCGATCGGGGGGACGGGGATGGCACCGCTCGCCTGCCTCCTGCAAGAGCAGGGCCACCGCGTCCAAGGCACCGACGGCCCCCTCTACCCCCCCATGAGCACGCTGCTCGAGCGGGCCGGCATCCACCCCCTCACGGGGTACGACGCCGGCCGTCTCGAGCATCTGGAGCCGCGTCCCGACCTGGTGATCATCGGCAACGCCATCCACCGCGACAACCCGGAGGCGCAGGCGGCCGAGCGGCTCGGGATGCCCATCCTCTCGATGCCGCAGGCCCTGGCGCGCTTCTTCCTGGCCGGCCACCGGTCGCTGGTGGTGGCCGGGACGCACGGCAAGACGACGACCACGGCGATGGCCGCCTGGGTCTGGGCCGACTGCGGCCGGGACCCCGGGTACCTGATCGGCGGCGCGCCCTGCGACCTCTCCGCCAGCTTCCACGCCGGCGCCGGCGACCGCTTCATCGTCGAGGGGGACGAGTACAACGCCGCATACTTCGACCGCGGGGCCAAGTTCCTCCATTACAGACCTGAGACCCTGCTGCTGACCAGCGCCGAGTACGACCATGCCGACCTCTACGCCACCCCCGAGTCGCTCTGGAAGGCCTACGCCCGCCTCCTCGCCCTGCTCCCCGCGGACGGCCTGCTGGTCGCCTGCGGCGACAGCGGTGATTGCGAAAAAGTCCGTGAGCTGGCGGCCGGCGCCCGCTGCCGCACGATCTTCTACGGGCTGGAGCCGGGCAACGACCTCTCCCCTCTCGGGGAGATCGAGGCGCTGCCGGAGGGGAGCCGGTTCCGCGTCCGCGACGTGGAGTCGGGAGAGGAGGTCGAGATCACCCTCCCCCTGGCCGGCGACCACAACGTCGCCAACTGCCTGGCGGTGTGGGCGGCGGCCCGCCGCGACGGCCTGCCGGCGGCCGACGTGGCCGCCGCCCTGGCGCGCTTCCACGGCGTCCAGCGCCGCCTCGAGGAGCTGGGCACGGCGCGCGGCGTCACCGTCGTCGACGACTTCGCCCACCACCCCACGGCCGTGGAGAAGACCCTGGGCGCCCTGCGCCAGCGCTACCCGGGGCGGCGGGTGGTGACGCTCTTCGAGCCCCGCAGCCTCACGGCCGGGCGCGGCTTCTTCTTCGCGCCCTACCGCCAGGCCTTCGCCGGCGCCGACCGGGTGCTCTTCGCTCCCATCTTCCACAACGGCCGGCTGGCGCCCGAGGAGCGGCTGGACTTCGCCGCCCTCGCCCGCGAGCTCTCCGCGGCCGGGGTGCCCGCCGAGGTCGCGGCGGACAATGCCGAGCTGCTGCACAGGGCTCTCGCGGAGGCGCGGGAGGGGAGCGTGCTGGTGACCATGTCCTCGGGCTCGTTCGAGGGCATGCCCCACCGCCTGCTGGCGGCGCTCAGGGAATTGTCCCCGGAATCTCTCGCAAGCGATCCTCGATGAGGGCGGGGGGCTCCGGGAGCTGGAGCGCGCCGCGGACCACCTCCCGGGCCGCCTCCTCCGGCATCAGCCCGATCAGCTCGCACTCCACCACTCGCGCCCCCAGGGCCGCGGCCTCCGCCCGCACCCGCTCCAGGGCGTCGAGGACCGGCGTGCGGCGGAAGTCCACGAGGTTCAGGCTCACCTGGGCCCGGCCCCGGCTCGCCAGGTGGACGCCCATGGCGCGCACGGCCGGCAGCCCGCCCCCCGACTCCCGCACCCGGCGGGCGACGGTGCGGGCGACGGCCACGTCGGGCGTGTCGAGCACGGCGTTGAAGGCGATGAGGAAGAAGCGGGCGCCGATGACGGTGACGCCGGCCGTGGGGTGCACCCGCGCCGGCCCGGCCGGCCCGAAGTCCGGCACCCACAGCGGGTCCTGGAGCTTGGCCGGGAAGCCCTCGAACTGGCCGCGCCGGATCGTGGCCAGGGCCGCCCGCGCGGGCACCCGCGCCGCCTGTTCATAGAGATAGACCGGCAGGTCGAAGCGCCGCGCCACCTCCGGCGCGAGCCGCTCGGCCGCCGCCACCGCCACCGCCATGGGCGTCTCCCCCAAGGGGACGAAGGGCACGACGTCCACCGCCCCCACCCGCGGGTGGACCCCCTGGTGGCGGGTCAGGTCGATTTCGGCGAGCGCCACCTCGTAGAGCGCCAGGAGCCCCTGGACCAGCCCCTCCGGCTCGCCGGCGAGGGTCAGCACCGAGCGGTTGTGATCCGGATCGGAGGAGACGTCGAGCAGCCGCACGCCCGGCGGCGACGCGGCGGCGGCCGCCAGCCGCGCCACGACGTCAGGGCGGCAGCCCTCGCTGACGTTGGGGACGCACTCGAGCGGCGGCACGGCTGGCGAAGTATAGCAATCCTCTGCTAGGATACGCCCGCTTTCAAAGTAAGCCTGAAGCCAGCCCGCCGATGAACTACTCTGGGAACTCCTCCCTCTCCTCCGACGTCAAGCAGCGCATCCTCAGCACGTTTGAGCAGACGCTCGAGCTGGCGCGGGATGGCAACCGCCAGGAGGCGCTGCTGGGTTGCGACTTCGTGCTGCGCATGGACCCGCAGTTCGAGCCCGCCCACGTGCTCCAGGAGCGGCTGCGGTCGAGCAGCGGGCCGGTGCCGGTCCAGGACCTGCACCCGGCCTCGGCAGCGGCTGCCGCCGTGGCCGACGACGACCCCTTCGCCGACCTCGACAGCCTGAGCCTCGATCTGCCCGACCTGCTCCCCGCCCATCTTCCCGGGATTTCCGGCGCTCCCGGGGCGCCCGGCGCTCTGCGTGCCGAGCTCCAGTCCCTGCTCGACCAGCGCCGCTTCCAGGAGCTGATGACCCGGGCGCAGAGCGAGCAGGCGGCCATCGCGGCCGATCCCGAGCTCCAGCGCATCGCCGGCACGGCTCAGGAGAAGCTGGAGGCGGAGCCGTACGTCCTCAAGTTCCTGGGCTCCGCCCGGCAGGCCCTCAGGTCAGGCCAGACCGACGAGGCCGGCCGCCTGCTCGACAAGGCGCGGGCGCTCGATCCCACCCATCCGGGCATCGCCGAGCTGGAGCAGGCTCGGGGCGCGAGCCCGGTGACTCAGGCCATTCCGGCAATGCCGGCGATGGTCATTCCGCCGCCCCTCCAGACCTCGGCCATGCCCACCAGCCTCGCCTCCGGCGGCGGCGACTCCGAGAGCGACCGCCGCATCCGCGAGCTCCTCGCCGAGGGCCAGACCGCGTTCGACGCCGGCGACCCGCAGGGTGCCATCGACGCCTGGTCGCGCATCTTCCTGATCGACATCGATCACCAGGAGGCCTCCCGGCGCATCGAGGCGGCGCGCAAGCTCAAGGCCGAGTCCGAACGCCAGGTGGAGGAGATCTTCCACGACGGCCTGGCCCGCCTGGAGGCCGGCGACCTCGGCGCGGCCCGCCAGGCGTTCGAGCGGGTGCTGGAAATCCAGCCCGGCTACTTCGCGGCGCGCGAGTACCTGCAGCAGCTCGACGCGGGGAGCGTGCCCCGTCCCCGGCCGGCCGGCAACCGCGAGGCCGAGCCCCTGATGCCGGTGCCGACGCCGCTGCCGGTCGACCGCGATCTCAAAGAGGAGATCCTGGTCCCCCCCGAGCCGCCCGAGGAGACACCCGTGCGCCGCCCGGTCCGCAAGCCGGCCGCCGCCCGCCGGGACCCGGGGCGGGCTCGCCGCCTCTTCCTCGTGGTGGGCGGCCTCGTGCTGCTGGTCGCGGTGGGTGCCGCCTGGTTCGTCTTCCAGAAAAAGGACCAGCTCTTCCCCAACTCCCAGCCGGAGGTGACGGCCACTCCCGCCCTGTCCACGGACCCCATCGCTCGCGCCCAGCGGCTGAACAAGGCCGGCAAGACCGCCATCGCCGTCAATCAGCTCCGCCGCATCCCGCCGTCCGATCCTCACTACGGCGAGGCCCAGAAGCTGATCGCCCAATGGAGCGGCGCCGCCGGCACCCCGGCAGCGGCCACCACGCCCGCCACGGCCGCGACGGCTCCGGGCGCAATTTCTCCAACCGAAACGCCGGGGATCTCGGGAACCTCGGGAACGCCTGGGCCGCCGGCCGCCGTCAGCCCGGAGGGAGCGGACAAGCGCAACGGGCTGCTGGCCGAGGCCCGCCAAGCCTACGCGGAGCGGACCTACCTCAAGGCCCTCAACCGGCTGGAGGCGGCGGGCGCCGTCGCCAAGCTCGACGGCGACGACGCCAAGCTCCTCGCCGACACCAAACAGAAGCTGACGCCCCTGGCCAAGAACATCGACCTGTTCCGCCAGCACGAGTGGGAGTTCGTGGCGCGCGAGATGTGGACCCGGCACGAGGCCGAGCCGGCCAACCGCGACGTCACCCAGCTCCTTGCCGACTCCTACTACAACCTGGCCGTGCGCGACCTGCAGCGCAACGACGCGCCGAAGGCCGTGGAAAAGCTCCAGCAGGTGGTGGAGCTCCAGGACGACCCCACTGTCCGCCGCCATCTCCAGTTCGCTCAGACGTACAAGGATCGAAACAAAGACCTGCTCTACCGGATTTACGTCAAATACCTGCCATACCGCTGATGCGACGCCCCGACAAGCCGGACCCGCCGGACGAGCCCCTCCTCTTCGACCTGCCCCTCGGCGGTCCGGAGCGGGAGCCCGAGCCGCCGCCGCCCGCGCGCAGAAAACAACCGGAGCGGCCGGCCCGGGAGGGGCGGAGTCCCGCGGCAGGGCCGGCGGCGACACGCAGCGGCCCGGTCCCAGTGCCCGATCCCGAGCCGGACGAGAAAGCCGGCAGACCCTCGGCCAAGCCGGCCAGCGAATTCGCCGGACGCGGCCGGCGGCTGGGGGCGGGTCTGGCGGACCTGCTGGTGCACGCGGCCGTCCTCGTCGGGGCCCTGCTCGGCACCCGCTGGATGGGCGTGAAACCGGACCCCGTCCGGGACTGGCCGGCGCTCGCCGTTTTCCTGCTCTCGTTCTCGTTCCTCTACACGGTGTTGCCCCTGGCCTTCTGGGGCCAGACCCTCGGCATGGCCTGGACCAACATCACCTCCAGGAACCGCGACGGCGAGCCCCTCACCTTCGACCAGACCGCCCGCCGCTGGCTGACAGGGCTGGTGACCGCCGCCCTGCTCGGGCTGCCCGCCCTCGTCTCCGGCCGCCGCTCGCTGAGCGACCTCGTCAGCGGCTCCGCCACCTACCCCGGGGGCGAGTAGCGGCGGGCTTCTCAGTCGTATCGGGGAGCAGAGCGCTCCCTCGGTGGCGGTCAGGATACAGGCAAGGCTTGGATGACGACATCGCCGTCCTCGATGAACTCGACGCTGAGCTCATGGCCGTAAAGCAGGCGTACACCGAGCAGAGGGTCGACTTCGGCCGCATCAATGGCGATGCGGCGTACACGCCCGTTCCAAAGAACGACCGCCTCGTACGTGTCAAAGATGACAGTGCTGCCGTCTCCGAGCACAGCCTGGCCGCGCTTGTGGAATTTGAGATCCAGTTCTCCCACCAGGTCGGGAGGTAAGGTGAGGAAACCACTGAACCCGGTATCGACCACCGCCTCAACGACCGTTTCGTCACCCTGGCGACTGCGCAGGGAGAGGCGTACGGTTGCTTCGAGACTTGCGTTGACCCGACCGGTGATCATCTCGTTTTCAAGCCGCTGTAGTCTTGAAGCGTGGCCCGAATCGACGAGCGTAGCGGGAGCCTATCTGCCGAAACCAAACCTGCGCGTCCGGTCTCCGGGCGAAGAGCCGATCCGAAGCCGCTATCTCATCACGGTCGATCTCATAGTCTCCTGTTTCGATGTCAATCAGAGCATATTTTCCCTCATCTTCAGAGGTGAGGCTTGGCAGCACCTCGCGCTCATAGAGCTCGTCGCCGCGCTGGGCGAACTCCTCTTTACTATATCGGGGTCGTGGAGATGTCGGGGCCACGAAATTTGTCCTCCTTGCGCCGCCATACGAATACACTTCGGACACGTCTCTATCATACCAGCTTCGGCAAGCCTCCGGGAGGCGGCCCAGGCTTGCTCATCCAGATCGCGATAGAATCCAGACACGGAGGCCGCGACACCGATGCCCGCCAACATCCTTCGCAACCGAGCTCCCTGGATCGCTCTGGCTGGCGGGCTCGCCTTCACGGTCTTGAGTCTTGCGGCAGCACCCGCTCCCGCTCCAGGGACCCGGCCCGCCGAGCTGCCACGTGGCGTGCTGGTCGAGAGAGTGACCTGCGCCGGCCAGCCGGATCAGGCCTACGCTCTCTATCTTCCCTCCACCTACACGCCGGACCGCCGCTGGCCCATCCTCTACGCCTTCGACGCCCGCGGCGACGGCCGGCGGGTCGCCGAGCTCTTCCAGACCGCCGCCGAGACCTATGGCTGGATCGTGGTCAGCTCGTGGAACACGGCGAGCGATGGGCCGATGGCGCCCAACTTCACCGCCATGCACGCGCTGTGGGCCGACACCCATGCCCGTTTCGCCATCGACGACTCCCGCGTCTACGCCGCGGGCCACTCCGGCACCGTGCGCTTCGCCTGCATCCTCGCCCTCACCGCGCCAGGGACGATCGCCGGCGTCATCGGCGCCGGCGCCGGCTTCCCCTTCGGCACCCCGCCGAAGAAAGACAATCCATTCGCCTTTTTCGGTACGGTCGGCGATCGCGACTTCAATTATTACGAGATGAACGACCTCGACGAGGCGATGAAAGCCCTCGGCCTCCCGCACCGCATCGAGCATTTCTCCGGCCCTCACGACTGGCCGCCGGCCGACCTCGCCACCCAGGCGGTCGGCTGGATGGAGCTGCAGGCGATGAAAAGCGGGAAGCGGGAGAAGAGCCCCGCGCTCGTCGAGACGGAATGGGCTCGCGACCGGGCCCGGGCGCGCGCCGCCGCCCATCCCGCGGACGCTCTCCACATCTGGTCCGCGATGGCCGTGGACTACGCCGGGTTGCGCAATATTGCGGAGCTTGCCGAGGCCGAGCGCGAGGCCGCGGCCCTCGCCGCCTCGCCGGCCTGCAAGCAGGAGCTGCGCGCGCGGGGGGAGCGGGACCGCCGCGACAAGGACCTCCTCGCCAGAGCGCCGGGGATCCTGGCGCGCGCCAATCCGGGCAACGAGCCGGTGACCGTGGCGCAGATCGCGGCCGAGCTCAAGATCCCGGAGCTCCGGAAGCGCGCCGCGTCCGACGACGTCGAGGAGAGCCTTGCCGCCAAGCGGATCCTCAACACCTACCTGGGGCAGATGTTTTTCTACCTGCCCCAGTCCTACCTGGAAAAAAAAGAGTACGACCGCGCCGCCTTCGTGATGACCCTGGGCGCCGAGATCCGACCCGACGATCCGGGCGTGTGGGTGGACATCGCATCGGTCTATGCGCGCAAGGGGAAGGCCGGGCGCAAGAAGGTCCTGGAGTCCCTGCACACCGCCGTGGACAAAGGGCTCGCCGATCCCGCCGCGCTGGACCGGGACGCCTTCGCCGGCCTGCGCCAGGACGAGGAGTTCCAGCGCCTCCTCGCCCAGGTGGTCGAGCGTCATCACGGCGCCGGGACTCCTTCGACGCGCGGCTGAGAGAGACCCAGCCGTCAGGCCGGCACGGCCGACGCCGGCGCATCCTGACGGGGCTTCCGGCGCAGGATCGCGGCCGAGACCAGCGTCACGATGAGCCCGACCGGGAACACCTCCATGAAGGTAATGGCGGAGTTGTAGAGGGGATTCGTGTAGTGCTTCGCGAGGTCGGCCATCTTCCGGGTCGTCTCCAGGATGGCGGCGTCGCTCGCTCCCGACGAGCGCATCTTCGCGATGACATGCGCGCTGTATTGGTCGAGGAAGTTGGGGAAGAAATTGAAGTAGGCGATCTCCCAGGCGATGACGTACATCGCGCAGGTGACCAGGGTGATGAGAATGCCGACCTGGAAGGCCTTGCCGAAGCCGATGGCACCGCCGGCGACGTCGTCCCGGTACGACCGGATGCCGAAGAAGACCAGCAGGAACGAAAGGACCATGGAACTGTAGCCGAGGATCTCGCTGTGGTCGACGTCGATGATTCCCTTCATGCACAGAGGCATCATCACCGACGCCAGGGCCACCAGGATGGCACCCGACGCGAGACCGAAGCGGAGCACGATTCTTTGCATTGCCGTTTCCTCCTATGTTGGCCTCATCCTAGGGTCCCACTGCGGCGCCGGTCGTCCTCCGTTCGGGTGATTCTCGGTCTCGAACCCCGAAATCATCCTTTCGTTGACCCCGGTTGACCGCCGATCGACCCCGCAATCAACCCCGTAATCGACCCCGCAATCAGGGGATCAGGCCGAGCTCCCGCCCCTTCAGGACGGCCTGGACCCGGCGGTTGACCCCCAGCTTGTCGAACAGACGGGAGGAGTGGGTCTTGACCGTGTTCTCGGAGACGAAGAGCCGCTCGCCGATCTCCCGATTGCTCAGCCCTTCCGCGATCAGCCCGAGGATTTCGTGCTCCCGCGGGGTGATCCCGAGCTGCTTGAGCTTCTCGGCGTCGAGGACGAAAGGCCCGCCCTCCGGCACGCGGACCTCCTTGATCACCACCACCTCCCGGGACCGCGCCCAGTGCAGCCCGAAGTAGATGCCCACGGCGGAGAAGATCACCGCCACCAGGCCGCCATAGACCTCGCCGGGATAGGCGCGGACGAAGTACTGGTATTCGAGGACCTTGAGCAGCGCGAGGAGCACCCCACCTGCCAGCCCATAGAGGACGATGCGTCTCACCGGCGCGAGCATAGCGCGGGGAGACCCGGGAGGGTCGATTGGAGTCCCCGGCTTCGGTCACTTCCAGGCTGCTTCCTTCACCAGGAGTCTGGCACTTATTCCTGGAACCTGTTCTGGCGCCGATGCTGGCGGGAGCTTCGCCGGTATCGGCGGACGACTCGCCGGTCGGGGCGGACGCCTCGCCCGCGTTGGCGGACCCCTTGCCGGTTATGGCCGAGGCTTCGCCGATGTTGGCGGACGCTTCGCCAGCGTTGGCGGAGGACGTGCCGGCAGTGGCGGACGCTTCGCCGACACCGGCAGACGACGCGCCGCCGGCGAAAGACGGCTCGCCACTGCTGGCGGAACGCTCGCCAACACTGGCGGAACACTCGCCGCTGCTGGCGGATCTCTCGCCAACACCGGCGGATCTCTCGCCAGCACCGGCGGAAGCCGCGCGACAATCAGGAATACCGGGAGCTCAGCCGTTTGGATCCAAGCCACCAGGCCCAGACTTCAGGCAAGCTGACAAATAGAATCAGGACCCGCAACAGTCTCCACAGATGAAGCTGGTCATTCTCGAAGCGGGCGGACAGGAGAATCGAAGAGAAGCGGTATCTGGTTTCACTCGGAGCAGATGAAGATCGCTCCCAGCGTGAACACGGCTCCCAGCTCAGAGACCGGCGACTCGTGGAACTCGAACTCGGCAGGCGTGAGCGTTGATGGGAAAGGATCAGAGAAATCGGGTTGCCGGCCAGCAGCAGGAAGATGGCGAAAGGCGCGGACCTGGCCGAAGAAATGACATAGCAGATCGGTCCACTGCCACACGAATAGGTTCGACTTGTGAAACACGATCTTGCGGTTGGCCGCCAGGGATGCCTCATCCACGATCGGTGGTACGACCAGGAGGAACTGACCGTCTGGCCGTAGGTGCTGCCGCATCTGCCGGAGCGCCCGTGCCGGGTCGTCCAGATGTTCGAAGGCATTTGACGAGACGATAACGTCGAAAACCCCGAGCTCAGGCGGCAACTCCTGCGCGTCTGCGACGAGGAACCGAAGGCCCGGCTGGCTATAATGGGAGATGGCATAGGCCACGGCTTTCTGGTCCAGGTCCACTCCCACTACCTCTTGAGCTCCGGCCTGCCGGAGGTGCGCGGCGCCGTAGCCGGTACCGCTGCCGAGGTCCAGCACCCGCCGTCCTGGCACGAAACGGGCGAAAAACCAGTAGATCGAGAGATGCGCCTGGAAAAGATCGTTGGGCACCTCGGGGGAGACGTTCTCGGCGTGCAGGGGTAGCCCGCAAAGCACGCGACGGGCCGCGTTGCGGCCCTTCTGCCCTAATCTCCTAATAGACTTCAGGGACATTGCGGAGCTATCTCTGTTATGGCCGAAAGCGGCCTTGTGCCACTTGCCAGGTCGACGCATTTGACGTACCCGTGCCGAAGAATGCATAGGCCCACCCTTGGGCGTCTATGTAAAGGGTTCCGTTAGCAATCTTTCCGAGGCCAGGGTTGTTGTTGCTAGCATTCCTCGTTATAGTTGAATCGAAGACACCAATCAAATCCCAAGGACCAAAGAGGTCGTTCTGGTTACTAGCACGCAATACAAGAATTTCTTGATCGAGCACCTGAACGACGGCATACCACCGCAGGTTTTGGGGATTGTACGCGATGTCCGGAGCGCTACCTTGGCCAGGCCCAGCTGCCGATAGCTGTGTCGCATAGGGAGGCGTAGGGACAAAAGAGATGCCATCGGTAGTTTGTTTAAGTCTGGAGACTGGGCTCAAGGTCGTATCATCGTAAGCGTACACGAGCCTCCCTGTCGTGGGATCAAAGTTCACGCTTCCGGCGCCTGCGCCGTATGTGCCGTTGGGAGAATTATAAGTAGTAATGACGGGGAAAGGGTAAGGTGTCCAAGCGATGCCGTCGTTAGAAAACGCTACTCCAACTGCGTTGTCTACTCCAGCCGTAACCATGTTTGTGTCGGAGGTCCAATACATCGCCATCGAATAAGTTTTTCCGTTGTAGGAAAATGTGCCAAGGACCACCGAAGGGTCGCAGGTATGATTGCTCGACCATGGGCTTTGTGTGTGATTGAAGACTTCTGTATAACCCGTCCACCCCCCCAAGCCCCCAGTACCGAGCGAACCGGTCTTGACGGCGTGAAAAATGCCATCGACAAATGTCGAGAGACTGCCTTGGACGCTCGACCGTGAACACCACCAGATGTGGTGCTTCCCTCCGTAAAAGAGATGCGAAGGGTAGCTGTCCCATTTGCCCACTCGGTCCAAGATCGCGCCATCATACACGACCTGGGCCATGACTGATCGCGAAAACATGACATACAGGATACCGGAAAACAGAAGAAGTAGAAGAGGGGTTCTTTGCATCTGTGCTCCTTCTCTCTGGTGAGTGCCGTTGCCGACGTACCGAGTCAAGGGTCCGACGGCTGTCGCCAATCGGTCGTTTCAAACGATAGCACGATTCAAATCGCTGAACAAATCGGGCCAGAGAAGGCAGAGCGGGGCCGCACCCTCAGTGAACCAAGCCTCCGTCGAGGTACACCTCGTGGATCCGCTTGGGGACGGCGGGCCCGACCGCAAGCCTCGCCAGAATAGGTGGACCAGAATAAGTGCCACGGTCATCGGCCGCGAGTGGTCTGTCAACGCGGGATTGTGCTTGATCCGTAGGGTGCGCTGTGCGCACCAGGAGCGGTTACGGTGCGCACAGCGCACCCTACGAAGACCGTCGTTTCTGCGTTGACGAGGTTCATCTGGACATTGGCCATGGTCGATTGGTTCACAATCCTCCCTGAGGAGCTGCCCCCGCGGCCATGCCGGCCGCGGCGGAGCGCTCTCCAGGGAGCCGCCATGAATACCAGGTCCTTCCGTCGTACGACGATCCTTCTCCTGCTGGTTGCCGTCTGCGCTACACCATGTGCCTGGGCCGCTGGGCCTCGGACCGCCGGGAGCGCGCGGCCGGCGCATACCCTCCAACGGGCAGGGCTCGATCTTCTCAACCAGGCCTGGAGCACCCTCCAGCGCCTCTGGAGCCAGGAAGGTTGCCATATCGATCCGAGCGGTCTCTGTGTGTCCAGCCCGGCTCCGCAGCCGACCACTACGCTCCAAACGGACGAGGGTTGTGGCATCGACCCGAGCGGCGGTTGTCGTTCGTAGCCCTTCAAGCTCGGCCTCTTCCGCTGCGCTGTGGAGGGGCCGAGCGTTCCGCTTTTTCCAGGTCGGCAATCACGCGCCGTGTGAGATCGACCGTTGCCGCCTCGCGCTCCGCGGCGTCGCAGAACAGGCGCAGCGCCGCCAGCGCTTCCCTTGCAATCCCCTTGGCCTCGAAAATCCACTTCATGCCCACCGCGAGCAGCGCCACTTCAGAGCTCCGACCAGCCTTGAGCCAGAGGAGTGCGAGGTCGAGGGAGGAGAGCGCCGCTTCGTACGGGAGCCGGCGGTCCGTGAAGTCGCTGCTCACTTTTTCCAGCTTGGCGATCGCCTCCTCGGCCCGGTCCTGCCCGCCAGCGACCTTCGCCTGCAACCAGGCGAGCCGAATGAGGTCCAGCGCGTTGCCCTGCTCGGTCGCCATCGCGGTCACTCCCGGAAGCAGCTTGGCCGCTTCCTCCCAGCGCTCCAGGTGGCTCAGCTCGTCCGTCAAATTGAAGCGGAGCGCGAAGAGCAGGTGGGGATCGCCAGAGGCTTCGACGAAAGGAACAGCCTCCGAGAGGGTCGCCAGCGCGCCCTCGAAATTACCCATGAGGTTCAGGACGTGCTCCTTATTTAAAAGGATGCGAGCCGCCGCTACTGGATCGCCGCCACTGGCAGCCCTGGCCCTGTCGAGTAGCTCCAAGGACATGGGCAAACGACGCTGTGCCCGTCGCAGCGAGGCTTCGAGGTCGAGCAATCGCCACTCCGGGAGCAGCTCGAGATCGGAATCCGCCGCGACCCGCCGGAGACTCCACGACCGGGCAAAGTCCTCGTCGGCCGCGGCGAAATCCGTCGCCACCCGGCGGGCGTTGCCGATGTAGGCCCAGCAATAGCCCCGGGCTCGGGAGCGCCGGTCCTCCGGAGCCTGCTCGGCGATGAACAGTGCGAGCTCCGCCAATTCGAGCGCGTCCTCCACTCTGTGAGCCGCGGCCCGCACGCTCGAGGCGCAGGCCAGCGCCGCCAGGGCTATGCTACGGCCGGGCCGGAGGGACAGCTCGAGCAGCCGACGGCGATCGGGAATCGGGAAGCGCTCCAGCGCCGCCCACACCACCTCCGCCTCGCGGCGGGCCTCCTCGACCGGCTGAGGCCGTGACCGCGTGGCATCCTCTTCGACCAGGTAGGGGGTCACGGCCAGCAGCGCCGGCTCCAGGATCTCCAGTTCGAGCGGCTCAGCCTGTGCCATTCCGCGACGGCGAGCGGAGGTGAGGATCGCGGCGTAGAGACGGCGGAGCGCCACCACGAACCACCAGTCCACCCGCGCCACCGTGGCCATGCGGCGCAGCACCTCCTCCGGCACGGGCTCGTTCGTCTCATACCGGGAAATCTGGGCCTGGTCCACTCGGCACGCCTTCCCGAATTCCGCCTGCGAGAGGTTGGCATGATCCCGCAGGAAGCGCACGACCAGCCTCAGAACTCTCGGATCACCTCGCTTCGCCATACCTGAATTCCTCCTGAATTGGACATAGGCGATGTTTGTTTGGTTCACTTTTCCCGGAGGAGCTGCCCCCGCGGCCATGCCGGCTACGGCGGAGCGCTCTTCAGGGAGCCGCCATGAATACCAGGTCCTTCCGTCGCACGACGATCCTTCTCCTGCTGGTTGCCGTCTGCGCCACACCGTGTACCTGGGCCGCTGGGCCTCGGACCGCCGGGAGCGCGCGGCCGGCGCAGGCCCTCCAACGGGCGGGGCTCGATCTCGTCAACCAGGTCTGGAGCACCCTCCAACTCCTCTGGAGCCAGGAAGGTTGCCATATCGATCCGAACGGTCTCTGTGTATCCAGCCCGGCTCCGAAGCCGGCTACTACGCTCCAGACGGATACAGGCTGCCAGATCGACCCGGACGGCCGTTGCCGGTCGTAGCCCGTCAAGCTCGGCCTCTTCCCCTGACCGAGGAAGGAGCCGAGCGCTCTGCTTTCTCCAACTCGGCGATCACCCGCTGAGCAAGCTCCACCGTTGCCGCCTCCTGCCTTGCGGCTGCGCAGAACAGGCTGAGCGCTTCCAGGGCCGCGTCATCAATCCCTTTGGCATCGAAGATCCATTTCATGGCCACCGCAAGCTGCGCAACCTCCGCGTTCCGCCCAGCCTTCAACCAAAGAACGGCCAGATCGAGCGAAGAGAGGCCCGCCTCATAGGGCAATCCGTGGGCCGTGAAGTCCTCACTCACCTTTTCCAGACGGGAGATTGCGTCTTCGGCGAGACCCTGGCCGGCTGCCACTTTGGCTTGCAACCAGCCTACGCGGATCAGCTCAAGCGCGTTGCCACGCTCGACCGCCATCTCGCATACCTTCGGCAAGAGCTTCGCCGCTTGCCCCCACTGTTTCGCGCGGCACAGGTGATCGGCCTGATTGAAGCGGAGCGCAAAGAGGAGATGCGGATCTCCTGTAGACTCGACGAATGACTCTGCCTGTTTGAGTGCCGCGAGTGCACCCATGGCGTCTCCCATCTGGCTGAAGACATGCTCTTTGTTCAAGAGAATACGGCCGACGGTCATCGGAGTACCGTCACTGGCGGCCCGGGCCCGTTCAAGCAGGGCCAGAGCTTCGGGAAAGTAGTGCTGAGCCCGCCGGAGAGATGCTTCAAGGTCCAGGAGCCGCCACTCCGGGAGTAGCTCAGGCTCGGTTTCAGCGCTGTTGGACCAGAGCTTCCAAGCCTGGACGAACGCCTCGTCAGCCGAATCGAAGTCCGTCGCTACCCGGCGAGCATTTCCGATGTGACCCCAGCTATAGCCCTGCGCTCGCAAGCGCGCCTCTGCCGGCACCTGCTCGGCGATCTGGAGAGCCAATTGTGCCCGCTCCCTGGCGATGTCAACTCTGTGGGCCGCGGCCCGCACGCTTGCCTCGCACACGTGCGTCACCAGGGCCACGGTGCGGAATTCCGGGAACGTCGCGATCAGATCGCGGCGCTCCTCGGGAGTCGCCGCCTTTAGGCGCTCCCACGCCTCCTGGGCCTCGCGGCGCGCTGCCTCCAGCTTCTCCTGGCGTTTGCGGCGGATCAATTCGTCGCAGGTCACCTCGGCGGCGGTCCAGCCCGCGGCGAGGGCGGCGCGAACGATCCGCCGGCGCTCCTCCGCGGTGAGGGCCAGGGTGGAGGCCGGCTCTTCCTTCAGCTCGTGGAAGATCAGGCGATGGGCGAAGAGCAGCACGTCGACGGCCTCCGCCGGAAAGTCGAGGGGGGCAAGGGCTGGCTCAAGGTTCTCGTGGGAGAGCTCGTCGCCCCGCTCGTAGCGCGCGAGAAGCGAGAGCGAAATGCGTAGTGCCGCGGCCAGCCGCTGTTTGGACCAGCCGCGAGCCAAGCGCAGCCAGCTCAGCGCCAGGCCCAGGGGCGAAGGGATCTTTTCCGTCATGCGATGCCTCCACAAAGTGTCTCCACTAGATAAGGTTGCCGGAGGACCCTTTTTCGTGACACGGAGAATCGTGAACTCTCTCCACATAGGGTAAGAAAATCCGGTGAGCCCGTACAAAGCGGGGCTCATCCTCCCTTACGCTTTCTCTGTGGACGAAAGACAAGCGCCGGCCTCCGCTGCGGACAGTTTGTGCTTCGTTCCTACAAAGGGTAAGCCTGCCAATTCTATGGATCGGCGCTTGGATTACAAATTATTGTTGACGATGGACTTTGCCGAGGATGTTCGGAGATTTAACCGGCATCTTCTTGTCTTGATCAGCGCAACTACCCATACCAACGGTCGTGAGCGGCGTGCCTACGGCACGTCGACTTCCAAGGCCGGCCGCCAGGCCGGCCTCTTTTTCTGCCCAACTTGGCCGTGAAGTGTCCGAAACCCTCACCAAGCCTTGAGCGCAACTCCATGGACCACGTCTCCCATGAGATCGCCGGCAGCTTCCTCGCCGGCAAGCTTCCTCAAGAGGAAGCCCGGCTGATGGTTCGCCACCTTCTTTCCCGTTGCCCCATCTGTCTGACCAGGGTCCAGGCACGGCTACGCCCCGCCAGTCCGGCCGCCTATGCTCCTGCCGTAGACCGATTTCTTCTCCGGGTGCGTGACGTTCTGGCGAGCGGAGAGTATGGCCGCGAGAGACTGGCCATGGATCCCGATGGAACCAGCGTCCGTTTCAGAATGAAACTGGAATGAGCGAGTTGAAGGGTGAAGAAAAGACTGCGACTTGGGGCATCGTCGAACGCCCAGGCATTCCGGCCTGGGAGGCGAACGAAGCCAGAAAGAGGAAGGAGAAAAAGGAGGAAGCGCGGCGGCAGAGGCTGGCTCGAATCGTCGCCGGCCTGGCTCTCGAGGTTCTGGGGGACGGCGAACGACAACGCATAGAAACGGAGACGAGCGGCGCCTCCGAAGGCCACCTGAGAGCATGGCGGCGCCGGGCAGCCTACGCGTCGACCTGGTCGGAGCTGGCAGGGACGGCACCCCTGGAAGGCTTGCGCTTCGTTTCTTGCGAGGACCTTCTTCGTCACGCCATCGACGATCCCTTGAACTGTTGGTGCATCCTGCTACTCTTTACTCCGAGTAGGGATGAGATAACGGATTACGATCGAATCAGATATGGCGCTCCCTGGGTCTGTGAGGCTCGGGACTCACTTTTCGGAATCATCGAAGAGCTTCGAGAGCACCGCCGCGCCGTGGTGACGTGCCCGTCGGAACGGGTGGCCAGAGGGCTGGTATCCACGATCACCGAGAAGCGACTCGGAGCGAGGGTTTATTGCCCGAGAGGTCGCGCCACGCATCACGAGGAGAAGAGATGAGTGCTTTCTTGATCGTGCCCGAAGAGGAGAAGGTGTTGAGCAGGA
Source organism: Thermoanaerobaculia bacterium (assembly GCA_036264085.1). Lineage (GTDB taxonomy): Bacteria > Acidobacteriota > Thermoanaerobaculia > Multivoradales > UBA5704 > DATARR01. The sequence continues at coordinate 16,668 of DATARR010000096.1, forward strand.
TACTGCCGCTGGTGGGTGGAGAACGAATGAGTCTGGGGAGCTTGAACGAGGCCCTCTCGAACCTTCGAGAAGCAGCCGGAGGCGTAACCTCCAGGTTCAAGAGTTGGTGGCTCTATGAAGTGCCCATGGCAGACGAGGACAGGCTGATGATGGCGACGCAAGCCATCGCCGAACAGCTCCAGGAAAAGGGAGGCGAGGCCGTGATCGACCTCGAAGCGCGGTTGTTGACCCTGGTCGAGCTTCAAGCAGTGGCGGCAGGCATGGGGTTGTCTTTGGGATTCGTCGCCGTCTTGAAGCCCAAGACCGGCGAGCCTCCACCCTTGATCGATCCGTTGGATCAAGCCTTGATGGCCGCCATTCAAGAGCTTGGAGGGAGCGCGAGCACCGGCCAACTGGCAGCCCGCCTGAACAGGAAGCCCGTGGCTCTGCGGAAGCGGTTGCAGGTTCTCAGCAGCTTTGGCCGATTGGTCAGCACCGGCATCAAGGGAGGAGCGAGGTACTCCCTGCCGGATTGGGAGCCATGACATGCCCTCCACCACTCGCACCATCCTCGGCGAGGAGGAGGATCGATGCGGACTAACTCCATTGGGGTGCCCTGCCTGCGAGAATCGTCAACCTCCGGCGCCAGGTGCGCTGAATTTGCCTTCCTGGGCTCGCGTCGTGTAACCTTCTGTGTATGAAGGCTCAGACCCAGCACATGATCACGGTGCTCAAGGCCACCGTCCGTGGGCTCGGCTTCACCAACCGTGAGATCGAGCGCCGGCTCGGGGTCTCCCGCGGCTACCTGACGCGGCTGTTTTCGGGTGTCATGGACCTGCGGTTCGATCATGTCTCCGAAATCGCCGAAGCGATGGGCATCGAGCCGGAAGAGATCTTCCGCCTCGCCTATCCGCCCACGAAGCGGCCTGCCACTCCGGAGGTCCAACGTCTGCGGGAGTCGCTCGGCGGTGCCGAGCCCGTGGCGCCGCCGCCGGGCGACGGCTCCCTCGAGGGCTCCGCGCTGGAAAGGGAGCTCGAGCGCATCGTGGCGAGGACGTTCAAGAAGATGTTCGCCGGCATGGAGGCGATCGAGAAGTAGGCGGACGGCCCGGGCGCGGGCCTACCGGCCGGGGTCCTCCCAGGAACGCCCTTCGAAGCGCAGAGCCGGATCGATCTCGATCCGCCGCAGGAACCCCGTCACCTCCTCCACCATCGCCAGCGTCCCCCCCTGCACCTGGAAGGCTTCCCGCAACAGGATCACGGCCTGTAGGGCCTCGCGCTGGATCTGCAGGGCCTTGAAGGTCTCGGCGGCTTCGTACACCACCCTTGTTGCCTCTGCCGCCTTGCCCTGAGCGAGGAGAGCGGCGGCGAGATGGAGCGAAACGAGGGCCCCGTCGTAGGGGCGCTCGACCTCTTCGAATTCCGGCTTCAGGGCGCGAAAAGCGGCTTCGGCACGGCTGAACCGTTGCAGCCCGGCGGCAATCCGGCCCTCCTCCCAGCGGAACCGGAGAAGGTTGAGCCTGCCGCCCGCGTGCTGGCAGAGGGGCCGCAGAAGGAAGAGTTTCTTCTCGGCTTCGCGAAACTGGCCGCTGTCGACGAGAAAGGTGACCTGGTTGTGCCGGGCTGCGTATTCGAGGCCCGGGTCGCGGTTCCCATCCACGAGGGTCAAGGCTTGACCCAGAAGCCGGATCGCCTTCTCCGTATCGCCCGCATAGCCAGCGCAGAGGCCCATCTTTATCAGAACTCGGCCGGAGAGATGGAAGTCGCGATGCCGGTTATGGAACTTGAAGACTTTCAGGAAATCCATAGCCGCTCGCCCAAACTGCCGGCAATCGGCAGCCAGGGTCGCTTCGAGCTCCAGCAGGCGCGCCTCCAGAGCCTCGTCGTGGGTTCCCCGCTCGAAGAATCCGCGAGCGCGGGTCAGGATGTCGCCGGCCTCATGGAGCTGATCCGCCACACGGTAGGCGTTGCCGAGCTCTGCGTGGGCCCGAGCCTGGAGGTCTGAGACCTGCGCCGGGCCGTGCCGCCGGGGGTCGAGCTTGAGGGAGACCTGGGCGGCGAGCCAGGAGAACTGGACCATCCGCCGCGGGTCCTCGTGGCGGAGCTGCCAGGCGTGCTCCAGGAAGGCCTCCATGCGCGCGAGATCCCCGATCGTGCGCGGGAGGTTCTGCACCGCCTCCAGGCCCCCCTGTTTCAGCGCTGCCACGGCCGCCTGCGCCTGGGCCCGCCGGCGCCGCAGGCCTCCCCGGCTGAGAGCCGCCAGCTCATCACGACGCGGATGATCGCTCAAGGCCTCCTCCTTTTGGAGGCCCGGATTGTGACACGATCGGGAAGCAAAGGCGACCGCCAAGAAACGCGACCCGACGAAACCTCATCGCCTTTCCTGAAGGGAAGCCCTGCCCAAAGCCCAGGAGCGGTCCCCGGAAGCCGCTCCGGCGCGGCTCTGAGCCCTAGCCGTCCGGGTCGATCCCGCTTCCCCGATCGCCCCCGGGCGGCGGGGTCGTCGTGATGACGCCTTCCGGGTCGATGCCGTGCCCCCGATCGCCCCTGTTGGGATCGATCGTGTCCTTCCCCGTCCACAGCCGGACCATCCAGTGGATGGCGGCCTGGAACCAGCCGGGCTCCGTTCTCCAGGTCTGCCAACCGGCGGCCTGAGCAGGAGCGGCGAAGGTGAGAGCCGTGGCGAGAGCGACGGCGGCGGCCACGCGCCGGATGCACGTTTGAGTCATCTCCTCCTCCTCGTCCCACCCGGGTCCAGACCTTCGCCTGGCATGCCGCGGCAGGATTTGTTCCGAGATTTGCCGGTTGTTCCTCCCATCGGACGCCCGATTCCTCGAATGTATGCCAAAACGCCCTCGCCGTCATCCCCTGACGAGATCTGCTCCTGTGCCTCTGAATCCGTCAACTCTCGGAATCGATTCTCGTTCTCCAGGAGACTAGACGGACGGTGGCTGTCTACCGTAGACTCCTATGCAGCAGTAACGGACGACGTTGGGCGGCAGAAAGAGAGTACAACTGCCGAAGCAGGTGGGCAGGAATCGCCAACCCAGGATGTAATGACCGGGCGGAGAGCTCGCCCAAGGAGACAGCCGTGATGGAGGCAGAGGATTTTGAGGAAGGAAGCCAGGACTTCCGGTTTGAGCCCGAGACCGTCAGGGGCTGGACGGCGGCAGGGGCGTACGACGAGCTCTTCGATTCGCTGGAGAGCCGCACGCCCGGCCTGTTGAAGCGGCTGGAGGAGCAGAAGACGGAGGCCCGGCGGCTCTTTGACCGGCTGATGGCGGCGGAAGCGGACCAGCGGCCGGCCCTGGCGGTCAGCGAGGAGTTCCGCAGCCTGCGTCTGGCGGACCTGCTGCTGGAGGAGAGCCTGGAGCTGCAGCCGGAGGAGCCGCTGCTGTCCGAGGACCTGGCCGGTCTGGCCTACCAGGTGGCCGCGCAGCGCTACGAGCCGGCGCTCGCCAGCCGGGTGGACGACGCCAAGGCGCACGCCTGTGTGCTGATCGGCGCCGCCCGGCGGCTGGCGGGCGACCGGCCGGGTGCCGAGGAGGCCTTCCGCCGCGCCGTCGTCCACCTCACCTGCCCGCCGGATTCCCTGGAGCGGGCCTTCTACTGCCAGCAGCTCGCAGCCCTGCGCCGGGACCAGGGGCGCGACGACGAGGCCGCCGGCCTGCTCTGGCGCGCGGCGCTGGTCTACAACGAGGGCTCGGACCTGCTGGAAGAGGGCGCCTGTCTGGCCGAGCTGGGTTTCCTCTTCGTGGCCGACGACCAGGTCTACCGCGCCGTCCTGCCGCTGACTCGCGCCTGCGAGGTGCTCGACCTGCATCGCGACGCTTCCCTCACGGTCCTCGCCCGGCTGGCCCTGGCCGTCTGTCATGCCCGGCTCGGCGAAGCGGACAAGGCGCAGCGGGTCCTCAAGACCGCCCGCACGATGTACGACCGCGTCTCCGACTCCTCCCGGCAGTTGGCACACGTGACCTGGATGGAAGGCAAGGTGGCGGCTTTCACCGACAACCTGGAAGACGCCCCGGGGCTGCTCGAGACCGCCTGCAAAGCCTTCGTCCGGGAAAGGCGGCTCTACGACGCCGCCTTCGCCGGTCTCGACCTCGCCGCCGTGCTGGCGCAGGTGGGCCGGCTGGAGAGCCTCCAGTTCCTCATTGAGGACGTCGTCGACGGCTTCCGGCCCGACGTGGGCCAGGTGGGCGTCCTGCGCGTGCTGGGCACCGTCGAGTCGGCGCTCCTGCGCGGCCGGCGCGCCGAGCTGGGGGACGTCGTGGCCTCCGCCGTCAAAACCCTGCGCCGCTACCGGCGCAATCCGCTGCTCGTCTTCGAGGGGATGACGCGGGAGCTCCATCCGTCCTGAAGCGATTCGAAGCTCGGCCTCCCGGGGCCATGGCGGCCCCGGGGTTTCAGACAAGGAGAAACTCATGGAAAAGACCCAGACCACCCTGGACCTGCCCGGCGGCGACAACCCGCTCAAGCCCGAAAGGGTCCAAAAGGGGGCGGCCCTGGCCGCCGCCGCGATTCCCCTGCGACCGGCAGCGGTGCAGGCGAGGCTCCGGCGGGAGCACGCCGAGGAGCTCCTCAAGGCGCTGCCGGGCTGGGAGCTGACCGTGGACGCCAAGGCGCTCAACCGCGCCAGGGAGCTCCCCACGCCCGCGGTCGCCAGCCTCTACAGCGCCTTCGTGACCGGCTTCGCGGGGGCGTTGTCCCTGCCCGCGACCGTGAGCGTCTCGGGCGGACAGGTGATGGTGACTCTGCACGCCCGGCACAACCACGGCCGCCTCGGCACCGTGACCGACGCCGTGCTGGATTTTGCCCGACGCCTCGGCTGACGAGCAGCCAGGCGAACCCAAACCACGCTGTAACGACAGAAAGGAGAAGGACGATGCCCAAGATCACCGCGTACGGCCCCCTCTTCCGCGACTGGGAGGGCGTTTCCGGCGCCTGTGCCCAGAACGCCACCCTCGTCCCCAAGTCGGAGACCATCCGGCCCGAGCTGGAGTCCATCCTCACGGAGGCGAGGGACCTCAAGCTCCAGCAGGAGAACCTGGAGGGCAACCGCAAGGCCGTGACCCAGCGCCTGCAGCAGTTGGTGCAGGCTGGCCGGGACGTGGCGCGCAATCTCCGTAACCAGGTCAAGGTCGAGCTCGGCGCGAAGAGCGAGCACCTGACCCAGTTCGGAGTGGCGCCCATCCGCAGCCGCAGCCGCAAGGTCAAGAGCGGCCCGGTCGTGAACCCCCCGGCGGCCGCGGCCTCGACGCACCCCACGACCTCCACGACCGACACCCCGAAGCCCGCCGCGCCTCCGGCCTCCAAGCCGGCCGGCTAAGGCTCTGACCCCACCCCACTCCCCGGGGCCGCGCCG